>NZ_LVVY01000063.1 GCF_001650025.1 Devosia elaeis
CGAAGCCCGAGACGGGTGAGGGGGATGGGCGGCAGGGTGCCAAATCAGGCCGGTGCCTGGGAGCACCCCCTCCTAGCTTCGCTAGGCCTTACGGCCAAGCTGCGCTACCTCCCCCATCAAGGGGGAGGTGGGGGTGCGGTGCATGGGGGTGGGTCGTTGGGGTGGGTCGTTCGGCAAACTCGATGCGGCACCCTCCCCCTTGCGGGGAGGGATGGGGTGGGGGGATGGGCGGCAGGGTGTTTAATTTCTAGCGCCAGTGCCTGCCGGCACCCCCTCCTAGCTCCGCTAGGCCTTCGGCCAAGCTGCGCTACCTCCCCCGTCAAGGGGGAGGTGGGGGCCGGTGTTTGGGATAGCACCCCGCCATTCGCGCATAGCGCTCATAGCCTTCTCGCCTCAAATCTCTCCACCGGAGAGATTTGCCCTTCGGGACGGCTCGAAGCCCATCAAGGGGGAGGTGGGGGCCGGGTGTTTGCCACACCCACCGCTCGTCACCCTCGGGCTTGACCCGAGGGCGTTCAAAGGCGAGCCGCTGGCGTAGCGCGTGTGGCGACTGGTTTGTATCGGGAAAGGTGATCAAGCCAGGCTCGCGCGCCGGAGATAAGGCCTGAGGGCACTGCCGGCCAAGGCGGGGTTGATTGGTTCAGGTTTCCTGATACACAATTGCCGTCCTTTTTCTCCCGCGTGGCAAAATTCCATGAGCCGTAATTTTCTGGTCGTCGATCCCGAGGAAGGGCTCGAAGTGCTCAAGGGCCTCGCCTCGGCCATCCGCATCAAGATTCTCAAGCTGCTGCACGTGGAAGGGCCGCTCAACGGCAATGACATTGCCGAGCGGCTGAGCCTGCCGCAATCGACGGTCTCGACCAATCTGCAAATCCTGGAAACGGCAGGACTGATCCGCACCGAGACGCAGAAGGCGCGCAAGGGCAACCAGAAGATCTGCCATTCCACGTTCGATGAAGTGCTGGTGATGTTCAAGGAAGACATCACGCCGCTGCGCTCGAACACGATCGAGGTGGCGATGCCGCTCGGGCTCTATACGAGCTGCGAAGTATCGGCGCCCTGCGGGCTGTGCTCGAGCGACGGCATTATCGGACTGCTCGACGTGCCCGACACCTTCCTCGATCCCGACCGGATGAAGGCCGGGCTGATCTGGTTCACCCGGGGCTTCCTCGAATACCAGTTTCCCAACAATGCCAAGCTGGCGCAGAACACCATCACGACGATGGAATTCGTCATGGAGCTGAGCTCGGAAGTGCCCGGCACCTCGGCGGACTGGCCCAGCGACATCACGCTTTCGGTCAATGGCACGGAAATCGGCACCTGGATGTCGACCGGCGATTATGGCGACAAGCGCGGGGTCTATACGCCGGACTGGTGGAAGCTGAAGGGCAGCCAATATGGCAAGCTCAAGAACTGGCGGGTGACCAATGACGGCACCTATGTGGACGGCATGAAAATCTCGCCGGTCTCGCTGACCGATCTCGACCTGGCCAACCATCACTCGATCCGGTTGCGGATCGCGGTGAAGCCCGATGCCAAACACCCGGGGGGCATCAATATTTTCGGCCGGGGTTTTGGGAATTACGACCAGGACATCATCCTGCGCCTGCATACCGCGCCCTGAGCGGGCGTTCCACGAGCCCTGAACGGCGCGTACGAACACGCATGGCAAAAATCATACAATAAGGCTTGCACCGCGCCGCGACGGCCGCTAAAAACACCATAACTGATATAAATCAGCAAAATGGGATTAGTGGGAGGCCTCGGTGAAAGCGACCGTTATCGCGAACAAGAATTTTACGATCTCCAAAATCGACGATCGTGTCTATGGAGCTTTTCTGGAGCATCTGGGCCGCGCCATCTACGAGGGGATCTACGAGCCCGACCACCCCAGCGCCGACAAGAACGGCATGCGCGGCGACGTGGCCGAGCTGGTGAAGAAGCTCAATGTACCCGTGGTGCGCTATCCCGGGGGTAACTTTGTCTCCGCCTATAATTGGGAAGACGGGATCGGGCCGCGCGAGGAGCGCCCTACCCGGCTGGACCTGGCCTGGCATACGTCCGAGAGCAATGCGGTGGGCGTGCACGAATTCGCCGATTGGTGCGCGACTGTAGGCACCGAGATGATGCTGGCGGTGAACCTGGGCTCGCGCGGCGTCGACGACGCCCGCAATTTCCTCGAATATGTCAACCATCCCGGTGGCTCCTATTGGAGCGACCTGCGCATCAAGAACGGGCGCAAGGAGCCGTGGAACGTCAAGATGTGGTGCCTCGGCAACGAGATGGACGGCCCCTGGCAGGTCGGCCATAAGGATGCCGACGAATATGGCAAGCTGGCCGCCAATACGGCGCGGGCCATGCGCATGTTCGACAAGAGCCTGGAGCTGATCGTGTGCGGCTCCTCGCATATGGACATGCCCAGCTTCCCCGATTGGGAACGCATCGTGCTCGAGCACACCTATGATCATGTCGATCATATCAGCCTGCACATGTATTTCGCCAATCGCGACGACAATACGCCGAACTATCTCGGGCTGAGCCACAAGCTGGAGCGCTATATCGACACGGTCGCGGCGACTATCAAGCAGGTCAAGGCGAAGAAGAAGTCGAAGAAGGACATCACCATTTCCTTCGACGAATGGAATGTCTGGTATCATTCCAACAAGAAGGACCGCGAAATCCTCGACGGCGGCAATGGCTGGCCGCATGCGCCGGGCCTGCTGGAAGACATCTACAATTTCGAAGACGTGCTGATGGTGGGGCTGATCCTCAACACCTTCATCCGCCGCTCGGACGTGGTGAAGATCGCCTGTATCGCCCAGCTCGTGAATGTCATTGCCCCGATCATGACCGAAAAGGGCGGGCCGGCCTGGGCGCAAACGATCTACTATCCCTATTATTTCGCTTCGGTTTTCGGTCGCGGCACGGCCTTGCAGCTGGTGGCCAGCTCGCCGGGCTACGAAACGACCCATGCGGCCGAAACGCCGTTCGTGGACGTGTCGGGCGTGCATAACGAGGACGAGGGGAGGCTGACCTTCTTCCTGGTCAACCGCCACACCACGGACAGCATCGACACCGAAATCAGCCTGCAAGGCTTTGGCGATGCGTCGATCATCGACCATCAGGTGATGACGCATCCGGACCTCAAGGCGGTCAATACGGCCAAGGCGCAGGAAGAAGTGGCGCCGCGCAAGGGCGACGGAGCCCGGATCGGCGACGGCAAGCTGACGGTCGCCTTGCCGCCCTATTCCTATCAGATGGTTCGCGTCAAAATCTGAGGCGCAGGCCGGCCACGATTATCGGCCAACGCATTTTAGCATCGCGGGGCAATAGGTTAGCAGACTGTTAGCACTGAGCCCCGCACCCAAAGGAAATGAGGGTCCATCGGCAGCGATGGGCCCTCATTCAATTTTATATCATAGTTCTGGATTTACATCATAAACCACATTGACAGAGAAAGAGCCCTCGCTAAAGTATGACTTATCGCGGGGTCGAGGAGCCTCGCGCAAAAGGAATGCGGCAACGCGTTCAAGTGGGAGGATTACATGGACAGACGACATTTTTTGATCGGCAGCACCGCCGTCGGCACCCTGATGGTGGCCGGCAACGGGCTGGCATTGGCGCAGGACGCGCAGGGCACCGCCCCTGACCTGGCGCAATTTCCGCGCAACGAAACCCTGATCATCCACAATCCGGAAGGCGTGATCCGCAATCCGGGCTGGTTCAACAATTGGGTGGTGGGCGCCGGCGCGGGCATTTCCAACGGCCTGCACCAGCTGACCACCGACACGTTCTGGCTGATCGATCCCGATGCGGGCATCGAGGGCGCCAGCGAGAACGCCATCTACAATTCGCTGGCCGACGATCTGTGGGAATATAACGAGGACTTCACGGAAATGACCGTGAAGCTGAAGCAGGGCATCTATTGGAGCGATGGCGTCGAGTTCACCGCCGACGACGTGGTGTTCACGGTCGAAAAGCACAAGGCGACGCCCGGCCTGTCCCAGAACGGCGCCTATAATGCCCAGGTCGAGACGGTGGAAGCCGTCGATCCCTATACGGTGCATTTCACCCTCAAGGGCCCCAATTCGCGCTTCCACACGCTGTTCTCGGTGCGCTGGACCGGCGCCTGGATTATGCCCAAGCATCACTTCGAAGGCGTCGAGGACATCCTCAGCTTCCCGAACGATCCGCCGGTGAGCCTGGGGCCGTACACGCTGCATTCCTACGATCCGAACGGCACCTGGTATATCTGGCAGCGCCGCGAGGACTGGCAGCGCACCGCCTTGGGCATGATCGGCGAGCCGACGCCCAAATTCATCATCTATCGCAACAATATCAATGCCGATAACCGGCTGATCGAGATGCGCAACGGCAATCTCGACATGGTGCATGACCTGTCGCCGGAAGCCACGTTCTCGATCATCCAGCAGGACCCGCAAATCCAGGGCTGGTTCCCGGGCTTCCCCTATGCCCACCCCGATCCGACGCTGGTGATGGCCATCTTCAATCACCAGAATCCCAAATTCCAGGACAAGCGCGTCCGCTGGGCCCTGGCGCTCATGCTCGATGCGCGCGCCATGTCCATGGCCTCCTATCGCGGCGCGGCGACGCTGTCGGCGATCTCGGTGCCGCCGACCGGCACGCATCCGCGCGACTATCATGCGCCTTTGCAGGAGTTCATGACGAACTACGAGATCACGGCCGGCGGCAACACGGTCAAGCCATACGATCCCACCATCGGCATGCAGATCGCCGACATGGTCCGCGGCCAGTTCCCCGACGCGCCGACCGACGAAGATGCGATCCGCAACGCCTTCGGCTATGGCTGGTGGAAGCAGGATATCGCGACCGCCGAAGCCCTGCTCACCGAGGCCGGCTTCACCAAGAACGGCAATCAGTGGATGATGCCGGACGGGCAGCCCTTCAGCTTCTCGGTGATGGTGCCAACCGACGGCGTGGTCAACCGCCTCGGCGCGATCATCGCCCAGACCTGGGCCCAGAACGGCGTCGGCGCGCAGATGGAAGCGGCCTCCGATACCTGGGACCGCCAGCGCGTCGGCAATTACGAGGTCAATATCGCCTGGGCCGTGGAAACCTGGGGCGGCCACCCCGACCTCAGCTTCTTCCTCGACAGCTATCATTCCGAATATGTGGTGGAGCCCGGCCAGTCCCAGCCCGACCGCAACTGGATGCGCTGGAAGGATCCGCGCCTGGACGAACTGATCGAAAAAATCCGGAACAGCGACTTCAACGATCCCGTGGGCATCGAATATGGCCATGAATTCGTGAAGCTGCATCTGGAGGAAATGCCGAATATCCCGATCATGGCCTATAACGTGTTCTCGGTGCAGTCGAACCGGTTCTGGACCGGCTGGCCCAATGCCGAGAACCCCTATGCCAATCCGGTGACCAATTGGTCGAACGGCCGCTACATCTTCACCCAGATCACGCCCGTCGAAGGGGCGTCATAGGGTCCTCCCCTGGTGGCCCGGCGCAAGCCGGGCCGCTTGGAGGTGTTTGGGTTTGGGTGGTTTGGTTCGGTTCGCGTAGCAGGTTTGGTTCTTTCGCCCCCTCCCCCTTGAGGGGAGGGCCGGGGTGGGGGTTCTGGAGGTGCAGCGTACTCACATGGTTGTGGCGATTGCTGATAGGCCTGAACCCCCACCCTCATTCCCTCCCCTCAAGGGGGGAGGGAGGCGATGGAGCCGGAAAACAAGAGTGGCAAGCATGCAAGTGTACTCCCTCGTCGAGCGGGCATTTCCGGCGCGCCAATGCCTGGACCTCCACGATGTCGGTGGATCAATGAAGCCCCAGAGCGAATATCTTGGGGCGGCGATGAAAGTTGAAGACCGCCGCGCCGAAGCATCGACGATGCGCCGTGATGCGGCGATATGAAGGTTAGTTGAGGAGGCCAGATGCAGGGCTATCTATGGTTCGTGGGCAAGAGATTGCTGCAATTGCTCGCCGTTATCTTCTGCGGCATCTCGGCCACATTCCTGGTGACGCATCTGTCGCCGGTCGATCCGGTGGAGCAGGTGCTGGGCCGGCTTTCGGCGCGCTCCAATCTCTCGCCTGAGGCCATCGCGGCGACGCGCGCGGCGCTGACCGAGATGTACGGCACCGGCCAGCCCATATTGCAGCAATATTTCAATTTCTGGACGCGGCTGCTGCGCGGCGATCTGGGCCCGTCGCTACTGGCCTTCCCCACGCCGGCCATGGACCTGGTGGGCCGGGCCATGCCCTGGACGCTGGGCCTGCTGGTCACCTCGACCATGATCACCTTCATCATCGGCAATCTGCTCGGCGCGCTGGCCGGCTACAATCCCGACAACCGCTTCCTCAAGGCCTTCGGGCTGGTGGCCATGGGCATCCAGCCCATCCCCTATTACGTGGTGGCGTTCATCCTCCTGATCATCTTCGGCTATTTCTTCCCCATCCTGCCGGTTTCGGGTGGCTTTGCCATGGATGTGCGGCCGGGGCTGTCCTGGCAATTCGCCGGTTCGATCCTGCAGCATTCCATCCTGCCGGCGCTGTCGCTGGTGCTGGTGGGCTTCGGCGGCTGGTTCCTGGGCATGCGGGCGCTGGTCAGCAATGTGGTGAACGACGATTACGTGACCTATGCCGAACTGGCCGGGGTCAAGCGCTCGACCATTGCCGGCGGCTATGTGATCCGCAATGCCATGGTGCCGCAGATCACCGCCCTGGCCATGGCCATTGGCGGGGTGTTTTCGGGCACGGTCATCACCGAGCAGGTGTTCAACTATCCCGGCCTGGGCTCGCTGCTGATCGATGCGGTGAACTGGGGCGATTATTCGCTGGTGCTGGCGGTGTCGACCGTCTCGATCACCGCCGTGGCGGGGGCGATCTTCATCGTCGACCTGCTGCACCCCCTGCTCGATCCTCGCGTGCGTGCGGAGTAAGCCATGTTTTCCATTCTCCGCGACCTCATCCGCTACAATATCGAATTCGCCATCGGGCTGGCGCTGGTCGCCATCGTGGTGCTGTTCGCCGCGCTGAGCTTCTTTTCGCCGGTCGATCCGACGCTGATCTATGTGGCCATCCCCGACCAGCCGCCCTCGGCCCAATATTGGTTCGGCACCAATTCGCGCGGGCAGGACCTGTTCTGGCAATTGTCCGCCGCCTTCCGCAACAGCCTGATCTTCGGCATCACCGTGGCGGTGCTCAGCCGCATCATCTCCATCGCGGTGGGGCTGGCCTCGGGCTATATCGGGGGCTGGGTCGACCGGGTGCTGATGTTCGTCAACGACATCTTCGTGGCCATCCCGATCTTTCCCATCCTGGTGCTGTTCTATTTCGTGCTGCGCAACAATATGGACAGCTTCACGCTGGCGCTGATCATGGCCTGTTTCGGCTGGCCGTTCGACGCGCGGCTGATCCGCTCGGTGGCCCTGGGCCTCAAGCACCGCGAATTCACCCGCCATGCGGTGTTCGCCGGGATGAGCACGCGCAAGGTGCTTCTGGAAGAGCACCTGCCCTATGTGATGCCCATCGTGTTCTCGACGTTCATGAACAACATGCTGTGGTCGATCGGGCTCGAAGTGACGCTGGCGGTGCTGGGCTTCACCAATCTTAACAATCCCACCATCGGCACGGTGCTGTACTGGGCCAATTCGCACTCCGCCATGGTGGTGGGCGTGTGGTGGTGGATCCTGATCCCGGTGATCCTGATCGTCATGACCTTTCTCGGCCTGTTCCTGCTGGCGATCTCGATGAACGAATATATCGACCCGCGCAGCCGGTTGCGGAGGATGGGGGCATGAGGGCGGTGCAGTCGTCTCCCTCCCCCTTGTGGGGAGGGATCAAGGGTGGGGGTGAGTCACGCGCACCGCATGTGCTGCCCCACCCCACCCTAACCCTCCCCATCAAGGGGAGGGAACCGCGCGGTGATAGCCGCGATATCGCAGAAGGAACCGTGCGATGACGGACAATATCCTCACGGTCGAAGGGCTTAAGGCCTATTACCAGATGAATTATTTCGGCGTGGAGCGGGAAGTCCGCGCCGTGGACGACATCACCATGAATGTGCGCAAGGGTGAGGTCTATGGCATTGCCGGGGAGAGTTCCTCGGGCAAGACCAGCTTCATCAAGGTGCTGGCCGCCGCCATCCGCCCGCCTTTGCGCATCATGTCGGGCAGCGTCAAATACGATTTCAAGACCGGGCCGATCGACGTGGCACGGGCCAGCCCGGCCGAGATCGAGGCGGTGCGCTGGCGGCACCTGTCCTACATCATGCAGGGCTCGATGAGCGTGCTCAACCCGGTGCGCCGCATCGGCAAGACCTTCCACGATTTCGCATCGCGGCCGCTGGGGCTAAGCGGCAAGGCGTTCGAGGAGCGGGTGCTGGGACACCTGGCGCGGCTCAAGCTGCCGCCCGAAGTGCTGCGGGCCTATCCGCACGAATTGTCCGGCGGCATGCGGCAGCGCGTGACCATCGGGCTGGCGACGGTGTGCCATCCCGAATTCGTCATTGCCGACGAGCCGACCACGGCGCTGGACGTGGTGGTGCAGAAGGAAGTGCTGAACCTGATCCGCGACATCCAGAAGGAAATGAATTCCTCGGTGGTGTTCGTGACCCATGACATGAGCGTGCATGCCAATGTGGCCGACCGGGTGGGCATCATCTATGCCGGGCGGCTGGTGGAGGAAGGGCCGACGCGGCAGATGTTCTTCACGCCGCGCCATCCCTATACGGCGCATCTGGTGGCCAGCCTGCCGCGCATCGGCGACACGCGGCAGCGCCCGGCCCTCGAAGGAAGACCGCCGAACCTGGCCGATCCGCCGCAGGGCTGCCGCTTCCATCCGCGCTGCCCCTTGGCCGTGGACAAATGCCGCAAGGAAGTGCCGCCGCTCGAAACGGTGGCGCCCGATCATCGCAGCGCCTGCTGGCGCTGGCAGGATGTGGAGCCGCTGGTCAACGCGGCGGCGCCGGCGGGAGAAATGGCATGAGTAGCCTGCTCGATATTCGCAATGTCTCGAAACGCTTCACCATGGGCGGGCTGTTCGGCCGCAAGGTGGTGGACGCGGTGGTGGACGCCAATTTCTCGCTCTCGGCGGAAAAGCCCGAAATCTTCACCATTATCGGGGAATCGGGATCCGGCAAGACGACGCTGGCGCGGATGATCCTGGGGCTGGAAGACCCCACCGAAGGGGAAATCCTGTTTCGCGGGCAGAAGGTGGACCGGCATGGGCGCGCCAAGCGGCTGGACTTCATGGCCAATGTGCAGCCGGTGTTCCAGAACCCGTTCGAGGCGTTCAATCCGCTGAAGAAAATCGAGCGCTACCTGGAAAGCACGGCGCGGCGGTTTCTCCACACCACGGACAAGGCCGTGATCGACAAGGCCATGGACGAGGCGCTGCAGAAGGTGGGCCTCAGCCTCAAGGAGGTGCGCGGGCGGTTTCCGCACGAAATGAGCGGCGGGCAATTGCAGCGCTGCGCCATCGCGCGGGCGCTGATCCCCAATCCGCCGCTGCTGATCGCGGACGAGCCGGTGTCCATGGTGGATGCGAGCCTCAGGATGAGCATCGTCAACCTGCTCAAAAGCCTGCGCGACGACCTGGGCGTCTCGGTCATCTACATCACGCACGACCTGGCGACGGCCTATTACATCTCCAACCGGCTGATCATCATGCAGCGTGGGCGGATCGTGGAAATGGGGGATGCGCGCACGGTGCTGGACAATCCCGAGCATCCCTATTCGCGGCTGCTCAAGGCCTCGGTCCTCTCCACCGACGATGCGGGCGCGGGGAAACTGGCGACGGACCCGGCAATGGTCAGCCTGGCCACCGATATGGTCGGCAAGCCGGGGCGGCTGGTGGACCGGGCCGATGGGCGCAGCGTCAGGGTGTATGAAGGAGCATGATGGCCATCATCCGGACGGAAGGCCCCCTCACCCGGCGCTACGCGCCGACCCTCGGGTCTTGGCCCGAGGGCAGGCTCTCTTCCCCGGAGGGAGAGGTAAGATGAGCGCGCCGATCTATCGCGACCCCATTCAGGATGGCGCCGCCGATCCCGTTGTCGTCCGTAAGGAAGGCACGGACGAATATTGGATGTTCTACACCAATCGCCGGGCGCAGATGGATGCGCCGGGCTTCGGCTGGATTCATGGCTCGCCCATCGGGGTGGCCGTGTCGAAGGATGGTGGCGGGAGTTGGACCTATCGCGGCACGGTGAAGGGGCTGGATGCGCCGGGCGATGATGGGCTCAACACCCATTGGGCGCCGGAAGTGCTCTGGGCCGAGGGACAATATCACATGTTCCTCAGCTATATTTCCGGCACGCCGACGCATTGGAAGGTGGCGCGGACCATCACCCATTTCACCAGCCCCGACCTCGAAAACTGGACGCGCGTGGGGCCGCTGAAACTCTCGAGCAATAATTGCATCGATGCCTGCGTGTTCCGCAGCCCCGATGGGCTATGGCGCATGTGGTACAAGGACGAGGGCCAGGGCTCGAGCACCTGGAGCGCGACCAGCACGGACATGATGGAGTGGAAACTGGAAGGGCTGGTGCTGCCCGGATCGCCGGAGGCGCCGCCGCATGAAGGGCCGAATGTCTTCGAGATGGGCGGCTGGTATTGGCTGATCACCGACGAATGGCGCGGACAGGCGGTGTACCGCTCGGACGACACGCTGAACTGGACGCGGCAGAGCCTTGTGGGCGGAGAACCCGGGGCGGACCCGATGGACAAGAGGTTCGTGCGCCATGCCGATGTGGTGGTCAATGGCGAGCACGCGGCCATGTATTATTTCACCCATTGCCAATGGGACGAAAAGGGCCAGCCCGAGGGGCCGCCGGATGTGGCGGCGCGGGCGACTGCCATTCATCAGGCGCGCTTGAGCGTGGTGGACGGCAACCTGGTGTTCGAGCGGGATGTGCCGGCGGGACTGGCGCTGCTGGCTTAGGGCGCGGCATGAAGGTGCGCGGTTCCTCCGCTCATGCCGGCCGACCGGCCGGCTCGCCGCCGGGACCGCATGATGGCTCAACCTTCAGGACGGAGACGCAGTGACCAAGGTTGAACGGGCGTCATTTGGTCAATTGCTGCGTTATCCCGGCTTCGTGCGACTCTGGGCGGCTGACGGGCTCTCGAATTTCGGCATCTTCATTTTCGGGCTGTCGCTGCAGCTCCTGCTGATCCACGTGCTCGATGCCGACCAATTGGAGATCGGCTGGGTGCGGTCCGCGCAATGGCTGCCTTCATTGTTGTTCGGGCTCTTGGCGGGTGTGATCGTCGATCGTGTGCAGCGGAAGACATTGCTGATCGCCACCGACATCGCGAGTTGCGTGCTGCTGTTGGCGATTGCCGGAATGGGCCTGTTGGGCATGCTCTCCCCGCTTGGGGTGGCCGTGCTGGTCTTCCTGCTCGGCACCGCCGCGGTCCTGCAAGGCGGGGCACATCAATCGTTCACCGCCGACCTGCTGCCTCCGAGCCTTCTGGCCTCGGGCAACGTGGCGTTGACCCAGACCTATACGGCAGCGCAGACAGTGGGGCCGCTGATCGCGGGGGCGTTGGCCGGTGTCGTCGGCGCGCCGGTCACGATGCTGATCAATGCCGCGACCTATGCCATCTCGGCAATGCTGCTGGCGGGGGTACCCGGCGGGCGGCCAGCCGAGCGCGGGCCTTCATCCTCACTCGGCGCCGATCTGAGGGAGGGTATCGCCTGGGTCTATCGGCATCCGTTCCTCGCGCCCTATGCCCTTTGCCTGCATGCCTGGTTCATCGGGAATGCCATTGCCGGGACGGTTTACATCTTCCATGCGACGCGCCTGGGGCTGGACGCGGGCGCCGTGGGGCTGACGCTGGGCGTGGCGGGGCTGGCCGGGGTGATCGGGGCGGGAGTGGCGGAACGCACGGCGCGACTGCTCGGGACGGGCAAGGCCATCCTGTTCTGCGACTTCCTGACCGGGTTCGCCTGGCTGGCGATAGCGGTGGCGCCACAGACGGACCTCCTGCTCTACGCATTCTGCGCTGCGCAATTCGTCTATGGCATAGGGCTTGGCTTGCGTGGCCCCCTGGAGATGAGCTCCGCAATGCGGTGACGCCCTCGCGCCTGAGGGGACGGATGAACACGACGATCCGCTCGATAAACTGGGGCCTGATCGCGCTGGCGGCGCCGCTGGGCGGGTGGCTGGCGCTACAGTTCGGCGATCGGGTGGCGCTGGCAATTGCGGGCGCGATGATGCTGGCGACGGGGACGGTTCTGCTGCTCTCGCGGTTCCGCGACGCCTCGATGCCCGCGGACGAACCGACTAACCCTTGAGGATGGCGATGAAGCTTGCCCCTATTCCGGCTTCCACACCGGGGCGGCTTCGCGTTTCAGCGGGCCCATCTGGGTGATGTCGTCGCCGCGGCGCATGTAGATGTTCATGCGGAAGGAATTGCCGATGCGTTCGGAGCGTTCGGTGAAGAGGGCGGCGATGTCCGGGGGGCAGAGTTCTTCCACGGTTTCGCGGAAGAGGCGCAGCCAGCGCATGAAATGGGCGTCGGACAATTCGGGAATGGCCATGTGCTTGGGCATGGGGCGGCCGTCATAGCGGCCGGTGCCGAGCAGCATGGAGCTCCAGAAATCGGCGATCTTGGCGAGATGGGCGGGCCATTCGGCATCGGGGATGACGCGATTGAAGACCGGGCCGATGACGTCGTCGCGCCGGGCGCGGGCATAGAAGGCGTCGACCACGGCACCGATCATGGCTTCGTCGAGGCCCTCGGGGGTTTCCCAGCCGATCCGGGTGAGACGGGTGCCGGGGGGCGGGCGATCAGGCAGGGACATCGGTGCGGGCCTTGATGGAATAGGTGCAGCGGCGGCCGCCCGACACGATATGATCCTGCCGCTCGACCGTGACGTCGGGTCCGAGCACCGCGCGGAACACGTCCAGCTCGGCCCGGCAGAAGCCCTGGCAGGCCGTGGCGGCGGCGCAGATGGGGCAATGATTTTCCACCAGCAGCAGCGAGCCATCGGGCAGCTCGGTCCAGGCGGCCATGTAGCCTTCCTGGCTGCGCAGATCGGTCAAGGCGGCGACGCGGGACTTGAGATCGCCGGCAGAGGCGACGGCGGCCTCATAGGCCGCTTTGGTATCGGTCTCGCGGGCGCTGATGATCGTGTCGAGCGCGGCCTCGCCCAATTGCGCGCGGACGATATCGAGCAATTGCACGGTGAGGGCGGCATGGGTATCGGGGAAACGGGCCTGAGCCGAGGGGGTGAGGCTCCAGAGCTGGGTGGGGCGCCCCCGGCCGGCGGCGGCGCTGTGCGCCTCGACCAGGCCCTCTTCTGCCAGCCGCACGAGCTGCTGGCGCGCCGCCTCGCCCGAAGTGCCCAGCCGCTCGCCCAGCGTCGAGGCGGACAGGGAGCCGGACATCTTGAGCGCCATGAGAATGCGCTCGGCAGGATTGCGCGGCGACCAGGACGCATTTTCCAAGCCTGAACTTGACATATCTGCGGAAAGGGTTTTCAAAGCCATTACTTGGAAATTAAACGTTCCGGTCAATCCTGTCCAGTCCACCCCGAAAGGAGCGACAACATGACCTTCTCCCTCCCTACCCTGCCCTATTCCGTTTCCGCCCTGGCCGACAAAGGCATGAGCCAGGAGACGCTGGAACTGCACCACGGCAAGCACCACCAGGCCTATGTGACGGCGCTGAACGGCTTCGTGGAAAAGAATGCCGACCTGGCCGGCAAGTCGCTCGAAGAGATCGTCGCCTTCGCCAAGGACAAGGCCGACCTGGCGCCGGTGTTCAACAATGCCGGCCAGCACTGGAACCACATCCATTTCTGGCAGGCGCTGTCGCGCGATGGCGGCAAGCTGCCGGGGCGGCTGGAAGCCAAGATCGTCGAGGATTTCGGTTCGGTGGACGCGTTCAAGGACAGCTTCAAGACCGCCGCCACCACCCAGTTCGGCTCCGGCTGGGCCTGGCTGGTGCTGGGCACTGACGGCAAGCTCAAGACCACCAAGACCCCGAACGGCTCCAACCCGCTGGCGACCGGGGAAGGCAAGGTGCTGCTCGGCCTCGATGTGTGGGAGCATTCCTATTATGTCGATTTCCGCAATCGCCGCCCCGATTACGTGAGCAATTTCCTCGACAAGCTGGCGAACTACGAGTTCGCCGAAGCGAATTTGGGATAAAGGCGGGCTTTGCCGGCCTTTATCCGAGACGTCACCACCGGGCCATCCTCGGGCTCGACCCGGGGACCCGGTGGTCCATGTTCGGTGGCACGACGGATTGCCGGAACAAGCCCGGCAATGACGGCAGCACTGGGCCCCTGCCCTCTCCCTTAAGGGGGAGGGAGCGACAGCGCCGCTGCGCCGAACGCGCCCAAACGTTTGCACCTTTAGCGATTATACGCGATGACCATTCTCATGCCCGATTTCGACCTGCCCGACAGCATGGCTCTCCGGCCGCTTCGCCGCCCCGCGGTGAGCGACAAGGAATTTCGCGCCGCCATGTCCGGCATGGCCTCCAGCGTGCACGTGGTGGCGGCACAGCGGGGCAACGAGCGGGTGGGACGGACGGCCACGGCGGTGCTGTCGCTGTCGGCGCAGCCGCCCGCCGTACTGGTGTCGATCGACATCGTCAGCCGGCTGGCCGATTTCATCGCCAAGACCGGCGGCTTCTCGCTGGCCATGCTGGCGGAGGACCAGGACGCCATCGGGGATGCCTTTGCCGGCCATGTGGCGCCCGAGAAGAGGTTCGATATCGGAGATTGGGGCGCCTGGCCCTCGGGCCAGCCGCTGCTGCGCGGGACGGTGACCATGCTCGATTGCGAGGTGATCGGGGCCATGGAAACGGGCACGCATGTGCTGTTTGCCGGCGCGGTGGTGGAGGCCGAGACCGATCCGGCCCGCGCGCCGCTGCTGTGGCAGCGCCACACTTATCACGGACTGCGCAGGCTCGACGGCGCCGCCGAGCAATGACAGACTGAACCGGTTGGGGCGGCAACATATTCCGCCGCCCGACGTTCATCCCCGATAAGGGAAGTCCGATGCCGCGCTATTTTTTCCATTACCGCACCGAAGAAGCCCTGATCCGCGACGAGGCGGGCAGCGAGCATGCCAATCTCGAGGCGGCCGAGCACAATGCCGCCGAGATGGGCCGCGCCATCATCGAGCGAATCGCGGGCGAAGGCGGCGAAATGGATGCGCCGCGCTCCATCGAGATCACCGACGCGACGGGGCAGGACCTGCTCTATGTGGTGTTCTGGGCGGGCCCGAAAGTGGGCGACGGCCCGGCAAGCCCGGTGGAGCCGGCACGGCTGCATTGAGGGGCGGCGCCGGAGCAGTGCCGGCGTTCCCGACCTCGTGGTTCGACAGGCTCACCATGAGGTCTTCCGAGGATCGCGCTTCAACAGGGGTCGGCGCAAGCACCAAGCCTAGAAGAAAAGCCCCGCATGGGCCGTGACCGCGAAGCCGAGGATGAGCGCGGCGGCGAGGGCCGCGTAGGACACGTATTGGGATAGCTTCGGCATGAAATGCACCTGCATTGTGATCCCATAAGACTACCAGAGTGCTAGAGTTTAACAAGAGGTAAACACCGTTTCGCTTTGCGCGGCGGGAAAACGCTTTGCCCAAATGCGGCATTTTCCGGCAATGGCTTGCTCCTTGGATGGGCCAAATGTCCCACTGGGTTGAAGTGGCTTTGTCACAGGTCCCGGCCTAGACTTGCCGGCAGCGATTCAGGGAGCATGGCATGACGGACATGGTGACGGCGCGGTTTCTGGCGGGAATCGAGGCCGGGGCGGCGGATGAGAGCCTGCGGCGCTTCCTGAAGCAGGCCATTGCCGCCATCGACCCCGACGACCTGGCGCGGCAGGATGAAAAGACGCTGATCGCGGCTTTGCGGCGCAGCCATGAACGGCTGGTGGAAGGCCCGCTGGAGCAGACGCGGATCTATGCCACGCCGGCCGCGGCGCCCGGCGATGCGCTGGTGCTCGACATCATCTGCCCCGACATGCCCTTCATCGTCGACAGCGCCCTGGCCGCGTTGCGCGCCATGGGCGGGGCGATCCGGCTGTTCGCGCACCCGGTGGTGCATGTGGCCGATGGGCGGGTCGGCGCCGGCGGCGTGGCGATGAGCGTGCTGCATATCCATAGCGCCCCCATCGCCGATATCGACGCCCTGGTGGCCGAATTGCGCGCCACCCTGCAGGACGTGACCTGGGCGACGCGGGACTGGCAGGCCATGCTGGAGCGCGTGCAGGGCGCCATGGCCGGCCTGACCGCCGCTCCCACGGGCCAGCGCGAGGAGGCGCTGAGCTTCCTCGACTGGCTGATCGGGCACAATTTCACCTTTCTGGGCCTGCGCGAATATCGCCTGGAAAATGCGGCGCTGACGCCGGTGGCCGGCTCGGGGCTGGGCATATTGCGCGACGAGCAGCTCAAGGTGGTGCGCAGCGGCGCCGAATATGTGGACAGCACGCCCGAACTGGTGGCTTTCGCCAAGGGCAAGGAGCCGCTGCTGGTGACCAAGGCCAATATCCGCGCCCGGGTGCATCGGCGCGTGCATATGGATTATGTCGGCATCAAGCTGTTCGGGCCGGACGGGCAGGCGCGCGGGGAATTGCGCGTGGTGGGGCTCTATACGGCGCAGGCGCTGGTGGCGCCGCATACCGACGTGCCCATCATCCGCAAGAAGATCGCCGAGGTGATGCGGCGCTCGGGCGTCGATCCACTGGGCCATGCCGGGCGCACGCTGCTGGGGGCGCTGGACGGCTATCCGCGCGACGAATTGTTCCAGATCGAGGCCGGGCAATTGGGCGAATTCGCCGAGGCCATTGCCGGGCTCTATGACCGGCCGCGCGTGCGGGTGCTGCCGCGCATCGACCGGTTCGACAATTTCGTCTCGGTGCTGGTCTATGTGCCGCGCGACAAATATGACGGCGCCGTGCGGGCGCGGATCACGCGCTATCTCGCCGAAATCTATGACGGGCGCGTCTCGGCCTTCTATCCGCATTTCCCCGAGGGGGAATTGGTGCGGCTGCATGTGATCATCGGGCGCAATGGCGGGCCGACGCCGCGACCGGAACGGCGGGAACTGGAAGCGGGCGTCGAGGCGCTGACGCGGGATTTCGCCGACATGCTGGCCGCCGCCGCGCCCGAGCCGGGGCTGATCAGCGATTGGCGGCAGGCCTTTTCGCCGGCCTATCAGAGCCGCAACGGCGTGGCCGAGGCGCTGGCGGACATCGCCATCTTCCAGGGGCTGGAGGCGGACGGGATCGGCCTGCGCCTGGGGGCGCGCAGCGGCGCCGATGGCGGATTGAGCCTCAAGGTCTATCACGAGGGTACGGCCATTCCGCTGAGCGAGCGCGTGCCGGTGCTGGAGAATTTCGGCTTCCAGGTGATCGACGAACGCACCTATACGCTGGTGCCCCGCGACGGGGTGGAGCGCTACCTGCACGACATGGTGCTGGACCTGGGCGAGGGCGGCATGGACGAGGTTCTGGCGCGCGCAGCCGCCATCGAGGCGGGGCTGTCGGCCGTATGGCGCGGGGATGCCGAGAGCGACCAGCTCAATAGCCTGGTGACCCTGGCGGGGCTGGACTGGAACGAGGCGGCGCTGCTGCGGGCGCTGTCGCGCTATCTGCGGCAGATCGGGATTTCCTATTCGCAGCGCTACCTGGCGCGGGTGCTGGTGACGCAGAAGCGGGCGGCCCAGGCGCTGGTGGCGCTGTTCGAGGCGCTGCACAATCCCGCCCTGCCCGATGGCGCGCAGCGGGCGGAGGCGGCACGGGCCGCCATCGCCGTGGAGCTGGAGCAAATCTCCTCGCTGGACGAGGACAATATCGTGCGGCGGTTCCAGAACCTGATCGAGGCGGCGCTGCGCACCAATGCCTGGCAGCGCGATGCCGAGGGCGGGCGGCGGCCGGCCCTGGCGATCAAGTTCGACAGTGCTGCCGTGGACGGCATGGCCGAGCCCCGGCCCTATCGGGAAATCTCGGTCTATTCGCCGCGCGTGGAAGGGGTACACCTGCGCTTCGGCGCCATTGCGCGCGGCGGCATCCGCTGGTCGGACCGGCCGGAGGATTTCCGCACCGAAGTGCTGGGCCTGGTCAAGGCGCAGCAGGTGAAGAACGCGGTGATCGTGCCGGTGGGCGCCAAGGGCGGCTTCGTGCCCAAAAGGCTCAGCGCCGGCATGCCGCGCGACGCCTTCATGGCGGAAGGCACGGAAAGCTACAAAATCTTCATCGGCGCGCTGCTGGACGTTACCGACAACCTGGTCGAGGGCGCCATAGTGCCGCCGGACAATGTGGTGCGGCGGGATGGGGACGATCCCTATCTGGTGGTGGCGGCGGACAAGGGCACGGCGAGCTTTTCGGACATCGCCAATGGGCTGGCCACGAGCCGCGGCTTCTGGCTGGGCGATGCCTTCGCCTCGGGCGGCTCGGCCGGCTATGACCACAAGAAGATGGGCATTACCGCGCGGGGCGGCTGGGAGGCGGTGAAGCGGCATTTCCGCGAGATGGACCGCGACATCCAGAGCGAGCCGTTCAGCGTGGCCGGCGTGGGCGACATGAGCGGGGACGTGTTCGGCAATGGCATGCTGCTGAGCGGCGAAATCCGACTGGTGGCGGCTTTCGACCATCGGGATATCTTCATCGATCCCGCACCGGACGCGGCGACCAGCTTCGCCGAGCGGCAGCGGCTCTTCGCCCTGCCCCGCTCCAGCTGGCAGGACTACGACAAAAGCCTGATCTCCAAGGGCGGCGGCGTCTTTTCGCGGGCGGCCAAATCCATTCCGCTCAGTACGGAAATGCAGGCCCTGCTGGGTCTGGACAAGGACGCGGCCAATCCGGCGGAAGTGATGCGGGCCATTCTCTGCGCGCCGGTGGACCTGCTCTGGTTCGGCGGCATCGGCACCTATATCAAGGCCGCCGAGGAAGACGATGCCAATGTGGGCGACCGGGCCAATGACGCCATCCGCGTCGCTGCCGAGGCGGTGCGGGCCAAGGTGGTGGGCGAAGGCGCCAATCTGGGCGTGACGCAGCGCGGCCGCATCGCCTATGCGCTCAAGGGCGGGCGGATCGATACCGACGCCATCGATAATTCGGCCGGCGTCAATTCCTCCGACCTCGAGGTCAATATCAAGATCGCGCTGGCGCCCGTCGTCGCGTCGGGCCGGCTGGACATGGCGGCGCGCAATGCCTTCCTCGCCGGCATGACCGGGGACGTGGCGGCCTTGTGCCTGCGCAACAATTATCTTCAGACCCTGGCGCTGTCGCTGGCCGAGCGGGCGGGCGTGGCCGAATTGCCCGACCATCGGGTGCTGATCGAAGGGCTGGAAGCGCGGGGCCTTCTCGACCGCAATGTCGAATTCCTGCCTAGCGACGCCACGCTCGATGCGCGGGCCGCCGAAGGCAAGGGGCTGACGCGGCCGGAACTGGCCGTGATCCTGGCCTATGCCAAGCTGACGCTGTTCGACGATTTGCTGGCCGGGACGGAAATCGACGATCCCTATCTCGCCAGCGAATTGTTCCGCTATTTCCCCGAGCCGATCCACGCGAGCTATCCCGAGGCGGTGGAAGGCCATCGCCTGCGGCGCGAAATCATCGCCACGGTGCTGACCAATGCCATGATCAATCGCGGCGGCCCGGCCTTCATTTCCGAGTTGACGGCGGCGACCAGCGCCAGCCCGGGCGAAGTAGCGCTGGCCTTTGCCGCGGTGCGCGATTCCTATGGGCTGAGCGCGCTCAATGCCGGGATAGACGCGCTGGACGGCCGGGTTTCGGGGGCGGTGCAATTGTCGCTCTATGCGCAGGTTGAAGCGCTGCTGCGGCAGGAAACACTCTGGTTCCTGCGCAACAGCACGGTCCGCGAGGGGCTGGCGGGATTGGTCGAGCGGCACCGGCAGGGCGTGGAGGGATTGCGCGCGGCCGAGGGGCTGCTGCCCGCCGAACAAAGGGCTGAGCTGGACAGCCGGATCGGCGAATTAGTGGAAGCCGGCGTGCCCGAGGCCCTGGCGCGGCGGATCGGCGAATTGCCGTTCCTGGGCCATAGCAGCGATATCGTGCTGGTGGCCGAGCGCAGCGGCAACAGCCTCGAACAGACGGCGCGCGCCTATTTCGGGGTGGCCGGCCTGTTCGACCTGTTCCGCGTCATCGCGGGGGGCCGCGCCATCGTCATGAGCGACCGCTTCGACCGCATGGCGCTGGACCGCGCCATGGCCAATGTGATGCGGGCCCTCCGCGACCTGACGGCCGACGCGCTGGCGGCCGGCTCGGTGGACGACCTGGTGGCACAGCGCTCCGTCGCCGTGGCGCGGAGCGTGGCCGCGGTGAAGACGCTTACGGAAGGCGGGCTGACCGTGTCGCGACTGAGCGTCGCGGCGGGGTTGCTGGCCGATCTGGCGCGGGAGGGGTGAGGAAGCCTTGCTGCCATTTGTGAGCGTGTGGCGGCATCCCCCTCATCCGCCCTCCGGGCACCTTCTCCCCGAGGGGGAGAAGAATGGTTCTGCGTTCGCCTCTTATTCCTCTCCCCCTCGGGGAGAGGGTGGATCGGCCGAAGGCCGAGACGGGTGAGGGTCCTCCCCCGAAAGTCGCTCTTGTATGGTTGATCCACATGAGGAGATTGGGGACACAAGAAGGAGCCCTCCATGACCAATCTGTCCCAATGGCTTGCCGCCCAGACCGATGACGCGAACATTGCCGGGGTGATCACCGCCATGGCGGCGGCGGGGGCGGAAATCGCGGCCGTGCTGCGCCAGGCGCCGATTGCCGGGCAGACGGGGCTGGCGGGGGCGACCAATGTGCAGGGTGAGGCGCAGAAGGCGCTCGACGTGATCTCGAACGATATTGTTTTGAATCACTTACGGGCAAATCCGGCAGTATCGATTCTGGTTTCCGAAGAGCTGGATGAAGCCGTTGACATCTCGAGTCAGGGCGCGGTGATTGTCGCCACCGATCCCTTGGACGGATCTTCAAATCTCGACGTAAATGTCACCGTGGGCACGATTTTTTCGCTGCTGCCGGCCGATGGCGGGCCGTTGCAGAAGGGCAGCGCGCAATTGGCGGCGGGCTATGTCGCCTATGGCCCGGCCACCAGCCTGGTGCTGCGCATCGCGGGGCCCACGAGCGTCTTCACCCTGGCCGATGACGGGCAATGGCTGCTGACCGTCGCCGCCGCGGCGGTGCCGGAAGCATCGGGGGAATTCGCCATCAATACGGCGCGGGAACGGTTCTGGGACGCGCCGACGCTCGGCTACGTGCAGGAGAGCGTGGCCGGCGAGACCGGGCCGGCCGGCAAGCGCTACAATATGCGCTGGGTGGGCTCGATGGTGGCCGATATCCACCGCATCCTGATGCGCGGCGGCATTTTCCTCTATCCGCTGGACCGCGAGACCGCGAGCAAGGGCGGGCGGCTGCGGCTGCTCTACGAGGCCAATCCCATGGCCTGGCTGGTGGAGGGCGCCGGCGGGCGTTCGACTACCGGGCGGCAGGGCATATTGAGCGTGCAGCCGACGGGAATTCACCAGCGGGTGCCGGTGATCCTGGGATCGGCGGAGGAAGTGAAGCGGGTGGAGGACTGGTACGCGCGGGGATAGTGAGAGGAGGCATATCGGACTTCTCGATTTGGCGGCTCCATCGCCTCCCTCCCCCTTGAGGGGAGGGAATGAGGGTGGGGGTCCATCAGTAGATCACCGCACCACCCCCACCCCGGCCCTCCCCTCAAGGGGGAGGGGGCAAAGAACCGAGATCGTTGCGCGTGCCAAAGCAAAACTATGGCAGCCTAGACCGCCTCAAAATTTGCAACGTTCTTTTGGCTTCGCTAGAAAGCATCCCATATCGCGCCGATGGGAGCCAAGATGAGCGACGCCGACTATTCCTTGCCGAAGACCAATGCCGGGCCGTGGCAGGCGCGACCCTTCCACCGGCAATATCTGATGCGGCAGGCCAATAATCTGTTCGACTTCTTCGAGGCCGCCTCGATCAATCCCCGGGGCGGGTTCTACGAATTGAGCGACGAGGGCAGCCCGCTCAAGCCCGACAATGCCGTTCGGCAAATCCATGTCACGACGCGCATGATCCATTGCGCGGTGATCGGGAGCCTGCTGGGCCGGCCCGGCTCGGACGAGGTGATCGACCATGGCATGCGCTATCTGTGGGAAAAGCATCGCGATCCCCAACATGGCGGCTATGTCTGGGGCCTGGACGACAATGGCTATACCGATCCCAGCAAGCAGGCCTATGGCCATGCCTTCGTGCTGCTGGCCGGGGCCAGCGCCAAGCTGGTGAACCACCCGCTGGCCGACAGGGTGATCGCCGACGTCACCGAGGTGATCGAGACCCGGTTCTGGGACAAGAAGGTGGGCGCGGTGCGCGAGGAATTCGCCAATGATTGGGGGCAGACCAGCACCTATCGGGGGCAGAATTCCAACATGCACCTGACGGAGGCGCTGATGGCCGCCTATGAGGCGACGGGGCAGAACGAGTATATCGCCAAGGCGACGCGCATTGCCGACCTGATCATAAGGCGCAATGCCGTCCAGCTCGACCATCGGGTGGCCGAGCATTTCCACGAGGACTGGAGCCTCGACAAGGACTTCAAGGGCTCGGAAATGTTCCGCCCCTCCGGCACGACGCCGGGCCATGCGCTGGAATGGTCGCGCCTGCTGTTCCAGCTCTTCGTGCTGGGCCGCAAGGAACATGGCTGGATGACCGAGGCGGCGCGGGGCCTGTTCCGCAACGCCATCGACCTGGGCTGGGACAAGGTGCATGGCGGCTTTTTCTACACGCTGGACTGGGACAACCAGCCGATCATGCGCGAGAAGCTGTGGTGGCCGGTGGCCGAGGCCATCGGCGCGGCGGCCTTTATCGGCGCCTATGACAAGGACGCCTATTACCAGCATTGGTATCGCCGGCTCTGGGACTTTGCCGAGAACCACGTGATCGATCACGAGCGCGGCGGCTGGACCAGCGAGCTCAAGGAAGACCTGACGCCGACCTCGCGGCTCTTCGTGGGCAAGCCGGACATCTATCATGCGCTGCAGGCCTGCCTGATCCCGCTCTATCCGCCCAGCGGCAGCCTGACCCGGGCGATCATCGAGGGGGACGATCTGGGGCCGCGCTACTAGGGGAAGGCCCCCTCACCGGCGCTTCGCGCCGACCTCTCCCCCAAAGGGAGAGGTGCGCCTGCCGGCGACAACCATTGCCCGGCTCCCGCGTTGCTCCTCCAGCAACACGGAGAACAGGCATGGCTTTACTGGACGGCAAGGTGGCGCTGGTGACGGGCGCGGGATCGGGCATCGGCAAGGCGACGGCCCTGGCGCTGGCGCGGGAGGGCGCGGCGCTGATCGTGATGAGCCGGACCCAGGCGGAAGTCGAGGCGACGGCGGCCGAAATCGAGCAGGCAGGCGGCCGGGCCTGGGCGGCGACGGCGGATGTCACCGATGACGCGGCGATGAAAAAGCTGGTGGCCGAGGGCATCGAGCGCTTCGGCCGGCTCGACGCCGTGGTGGCCAATGCCGGGATCAACGGGGTCTGGGCGCCCATCGAAACGCTGACGCCCGAGGAATGGGACAAGACCATTTCGGTCAATCTGCGGGGCACCTATCTCACTATCCATCACAGCGTGCCGGCGCTGGAACAGGCGGGGGGCGGCTCGATCGTCATCGTCTCCTCGATCAATGGCACGCGCAGTTTCAGCACGCCCGGCGCCAGCGCCTATTCGGCCACCAAGGCGGCGCAGGTGGCCATGGCCCAGCAATTGGCGCTGGAGCTGGGGCAACGGAAAATCCGCGTCAATGCCGTGTGCCCGGGGGCCATCGAGAGCCAGATCGACGACAATACCGAGAAGCGCGACAGCGACAAGGCGGGCATTCCGGTGGAATTTCCCGAGGGCGACATTCCGCTGACCGGCGGCAAGAGCGGCAAGGCGGCCGACGTGGCCGATGTCATCGTGTTCCTGTGTTCGGATGCGGCGCGGCATGTGACCGGCACACCGGTGTGGATCGACGGGGGGCAGAGTTTGTTGCGCTAGACGCTTCCGCCGCAAATCCATGCCTCGCGGAGCGGTTGCCAGCGCCGGTATCGCGGCGTAAAGCACCGGCATCCCTGTCCGAGCCGGTGAGCCGCCATGAATGCCCTGCCCGCCCAATTGCCGCGCCTCTTGATCGAACGCGCGGTCGCCGCCGCGCTGGAAGAAGATCTGGGGCTGGCCGGCGACCTGACCAGCCAGGCGACCCTCCTGCCCGATGCCTGGGCGGAAGCAACGTTGTCGGCGCGGGAGCCGGGCGTAATCGCCGGGCTGGAGCTGGCGGCGGCGGCGTTCCGGCTGGTGGGCGACGGCGTCAATTTCGTGCCGAAAGTGGCCGATGGCGACAGGATCGCGGCCGGCGGCGTGGTGGCTGCGGTGTCGGGCCCGGCGCGACTGGTGATGTCGGGCGAGCGGGTGGCGCTCAATTTCCTCAATCATCTGAGCGGGATCGCGACATTGACGCGGACCTATGCCGATGCGGTCGAGGGCACGGGCGCGCGGATCTGCGACACGCGCAAGACCACGCCGGGCCTGCGCGCCTTCGAGAAATACGCGGTGCGCTGCGGGGGCGGCGCCAATCATCGCTATGCGCTCAACGACGCCATTCTGATCAAGGACAATCATATCGCGGTGGCCGGCAGCGTCACGGCGGCCTACAAGGCGGCGGAGGCCTTTGCCGGGCACCTGGTGGCCATCGAGATCGAGGTGGGCAGTCTTGCCGAGCTCGAAGAAGCGCTCGCCGCCGGCGCGCGGATCGTGCTGCTCGACAATATGGACAACGAGACGCTGCGCCAGGCCGTGGCCATCAATGCCGGGCGGGCGCGGCTCGAAGCCTCGGGCGGGGTGAAGCTGGATCGGGTGCGCTCCATCGGGGAAACCGGCGTCGACTATATTTCCACCAGCCAGATCACCATGGGCGCCAAGCCGCTGGACCTGGGGCTGGACGTGACCATCGGCGGGCGCAAATGACCCTGACACAGGCCGGGCTTCCCGCCGCCTCGCTCACCGAACTGGCGGTGGAGGCCGCTATCGCGGCAGCCGAGGTGATCTGCGCGGTCTATCACCGGCCGATCCACGTGGTGACCAAGGATGACGGCTCGCCGGTGACGGAAGCCGATGCTGCGGCCGAGGCGGTCATCATCGCCCATCTCAAGGCCAGCGGACTGCCGGTTCTGGGGGAGGAGAGCGTCGCGGCCGGCATCGTGCCGGTGCTGGGCGAGCGCTATTTCATCGTCGATCCGCTGGACGGCACCAAGGAATTCATCAAGCGTAATGGCGAGTTCACCGTCAATATCGGCCTGGTGGACCAGGGCCGTCCGGTGATGGGCGTGGTGTTGGCGCCCGCGAGCGGGGAAATCTTCGTCGGCGATGCCGGTGGCGCCTGGGCCGGCAAGGTCGTGGACGGCGTGGTGACCGGGCGGGCCCCGATCAGCGTCGGCTGGCTGGAGCGGTTGCGCATCGTGGCCAGCCGCTCGCATGGCCATGAAGCGCTGGAACAGCTCTGCCGCACGCTGGACGTCGAAAGCGACGTGTCGGTCGGCTCCTCGCTCAAATTCTGCCTGCTGGCGCGGGGGGATGCCCAGCTTTACCCGCGCTTTACCCCGACTTGCGAATGGGATACCGCCGCCGGCCAGGCCGTGCTTGAAGCGGCGGGCGGCGCAGTCGTCACCCTGGACGGCGCACCGATGCGCTACGGCAAGGGCGAACTGGGTTTCCTCAATCCCTATTTCGTTGCCGCCGCCAGCATGGAGCTGGCGCAGAAGGCCGCGGCCGAGATGCGTGTGCTGCTGGGATAGGCAGATTAGCGAGGGGATCCGAGTCCAGAAGACCTCATGGTGAGCCTGTCAAACCACGAGGTCGGGAACGAGATGGTGCCGCGACCCCGTCCTTCGACGGGCTCAGGATGAGGTCTACTGAAAGACAGCCCAGCCTAGGTGTTTTTGTCGCACCTGCCTTGCGAGAAAGCGGGGCTCTCGCCCGGAAAATGGCGGCCTAAGCTGCCGTTCTGCAACCAGCGCTTAACTGATCTGCATAATTGCCACGCTCGTATCGCTTGCAGCGTGATCGGCCGACATATATAGGCCCGACATATATCGGGCCGTCATATGCCCGTGGGAAAGGTCGATGAACGTCAGAACGCTTTGCCTCTCGATCCTCTATAATGGGGAAGCGAGCGGTTACGATATTCGCCGGATGTGCACGGAAGAGGAATTCGCCTATTTCGTGGAGGCCAGCTATGGCTCGATCTATCCGGCCCTGGGCAAGCTCGAAGAGGACGGCCTGGTGACGAGCCGGACCGAGCAGCAGGACGGCAAGCCGGCGCGCAAGGTCTATTCGATCACCAATGCGGGGCGGCAGGCTTTTGCCGAGCAATTGGCCGAGCCCCTGGGCGAAGACATGTTCCGCAGCCCGTTCCTGCTGTTCGCGCGCTTTGCCCATATCCTGCCGCGCGAATTGGTGGAGCAGCGCTGCGCCGAATTCCTGAGCCGTACCGCCGGCAAGCTTCAGCAACTCAAGGATGCTGGGGGCCGATACGAGTGCAATCCCGCCGACAAGTGGGTCATCGATTACGGTCATGCGGTGCTGGAGGTTGCGGAGCGACATTTCCGCACCCATATGCACGAACTGATCACAATGGCGCGAGCCGAGCCGCGTAAGGACGCGGCGGAATAAGGGGCGAGATCTTCCGATGCGTGCAGTGTTTTCCTATGGACTGGCCTTTGTGATCCTGCTGCTGGCGGGCGCATGGCTGGCAACCGGCACCCTGGTCCAGGGTGGCCAGGGACCGGGCAATGGCGAGCGGCCGATCATCTCGGTCATCGAGGGCGAAGAGCACGGGCCGATCGCCAATGCGCTCGGCGATGCCGGGCTTCTGGCCGAGCACCATCAGCCCGAGGTGGACCCGGCGCTGACCATAGCCCAGCGCAACGAGGTCACGATCGGCGCCGGCGCGCCACTGCAAAGCGTGCGCACCCAGGTCTTCACCGCCCAGCCCATGCCAATCGAAGTGCCGCTGCGCGGCCGCACCGAGGCCAAGGCGACCGTGACCGCGGTGGCCGAGATTACAGCCAGCGTCGATGTGGTGCATGTCGCCAAGGGCCAGCGCGTCAGTGCCGGCGACCTGCTCTGCACGCTGGACCAGGGCACCCGCGCCGCTGCATTGGCTCAGGCCGAAGCAGCGCTGGCGCAGGCGCAATTGAGCTTCAACACCAATGCCGACCTGCGTGAGCGCGGGCTTGCCGCGCCCAACAGCGCCAAAGCCGAAGAAGTGGCGCTGGCCCAGGCCCAGGCCGGGCTCGACAATGCCAAGGCGGAAATGGATCGTACCGAGATCAAGGCCAAGGTGGACGGGCTGGTGCAGGACCCGGTGGCCGTGGCCGGCTCGATGCTGAACCCAGGCTCGCCCTGCGCCACCATCGTGCAGCTCAACCCCATCGTCTTTACCGGCATGGTGCCCGAGGCCCATGTCGCCCTGGCGAAGACGGGGCTGACCGCCAATATCAAGACCGTGACCGGCCAGAATGTCGAAGGCAAGGTGACCTATATTGCCTCGGTAGCCGACAATGCCACCCGCGCCTTCCGCGCCGAGATCGAAATTCCCAATGACGATTTCGCCATCCGCGACGGGGTGACCGCCGAGGCCGTGGTCAATATCGGCACCGCGCCGGGGCACCTGCTGCCACAATCTGTCCTGACGCTGGACGACGATGGGGTGCTGGGGGTGCGCGCGGTGGAGAACGGCGTGGTGGCCTTCTATCCGATCACCATCGTCAGCGACACGCGGAACGGCGTCTGGGTGACCGGGCTGCCGGCCAGCATCGAGGTCATCACCATCGGCCAGGAAAATGTAACGGCCGGGCAGCATGTTGAAGCCAGCCCGGCCGCCCCCGCCACCGCAACCAGTGCCAGCTAGGGATTTCCCAGATGCTCGATTTCATCGAACGAATCCTCAGGATGCCGCGTGTCGTCCTGACGATCATGGTGATCATCCTGGCGGCCGGCGCCAGCGCCTATATGTCGATGCCCAAGGAAAGCTTCCCGGCCATCGACGTGCCCTATCTTTATGTGTCGATCAGCCAGACGGGCGTGTCGCCGCGCGACGCGGAGAACCTCTTGGCCAAGCCGGCCGAGGAGGAACTGGCCAACCTGCCGGGGCTGCAGAATATCAGCTCGACCTCCACCACCGGGCATGCCTCGGTGTTCCTGGAATTCGACATCAACACCGACAAGGACAAGGCGCTGCAGGATACGCGCGCGCGCATGGATGCGGTGAAGGCCAAGCTCCCCGCCGATGCCGACGATCCCACGGTCAACGAAATCGATCTCGTCGGCATGCCGATCATCTCGGTGGCCGTCTATGGCTCGGCCCCGGAAAAGGAACTGGTGCGCCGCGCCGAGCAGTTGCAGGACGCGCTGGAGGGCATTGCCGAGGTGCGCGAGGCTACCCTGTCGGGCGCCCGCAAGGAGCAGCTGGAAGTCCGCATCGACCTGCTGCGGCTGGAAGCCTATGGGCTGACCGCCAACCAGCTTCTCGACGCGCTGGCCCGCAACAACATGGTGGTGCCGGCCGGCACGCTCAATACCGGACAGGGCTCGTTCAATATCGAGGTTCCGGGCCTGATCACCAATCCCGAGGACGTCTATAACCTGCCGCTCAAGACCGATGGCAACACCATCGTCACTTTCGGCCAGGTGGCCACGATCACCCGCACCCTGGCGGATGCGACCGAATATACGCAGGTCAATGGCTCCCCTGCCCTGATCCTGGGCATCTCCAAGAAGCTGGGCACCAATATCATCGACGTGTCCGACAAGGTGCGCGCCACCACCGAGGAAGCGGCCAAGGACTGGCCCTCGGGCGTGACCTATTCCTTCTTCCTCGACCAGGCCGAGACCACCACCGCCCTGTTCCGCTCGCTGGAAGCGGCGGTGCTGACCGCGGTGGCGCTGGTGCTGATCACCTGTATCGCAACGCTGGGCGTGCGCCCCGCGCTGATGATCGGCCTGTCCATTCCGCTGTCCTTCATGATGGCCTTCCTGGTTGCCAGCGCGCTGGGCATGACCATCAACATGATGGTGATGTTCGGACTGGTAATCGCGGTGGGCGTGCTGGTGGACGACCCCGTGGTGGTGGTCGAATATGCCGAACGAAAATTGCAGGAAGGCGTGCCCAAGCGGGAAGCCTTCATCATGGCCATGCGCAAGATGTTCATTCCGGTGGTGGGCGCCACCGCCACGACGCTGGGCGCCTTCGTGCCGCTGCTGTTCTGGCCGGGCATTATCGGCAAATTCATGAGCTATCTGCCGATGATCGTGATCATCGTCATGGTCGCCTCGTTCATCTCGGCCCTGATCTTCATGCCCGTCATCGGCTCGGTCATCGCCTCCACCCATGTGGACAAGAAGGCCAAGGAAAAGGCCGACGTGGT
This sequence comes from Devosia elaeis, assembly GCF_001650025.1. Classification (GTDB taxonomy): domain Bacteria; phylum Pseudomonadota; class Alphaproteobacteria; order Rhizobiales; family Devosiaceae; genus Devosia; species Devosia elaeis. The sequence goes on from NZ_LVVY01000063.1 coordinate 29,410, forward strand.
GATGTATCCGGACAAGTTCGACACCTCCAGGGTGACCGGGATGACCGGCATCTATGTCCGGATCATGGACAAGCTGCTGCATTGGCCGCTGCCGACGCTGGCGGTGGGCTTCGGCATCATCGCCACCATTTTCGTGGCCTATTCGATGAACCCCACCGGCACCGAGGCCTTCCCCGCCTCGGAACCCGAATTCGCCACGGTGGCCGTGGTGGGACGGGGCAATTATTCGCCCGAAGAAATCCGGGCCATGATGGTGGAGGTCGAGGACCAGCTGTTGCAGGTGCACGGCATCCAGGACGTGATCATGCAGTTCGGCACGACCGGCGCCTTCGGCTCGCTGCCCCCCGACACGATCGGCAATTTCCAGCTGCAATTGACCAATTGGAACCATCGCGTCCCTGCCACGGAAATCTTCGCCGATATCCGCGAGCGGGTGGCCGGCTTTGCCGGGCTCGACGTGCAGGTGCTGGCGGCCGAGAACGGCCCGCCGGCCGGCAAGGATATCAACCTGCGGGTGGAAAGCACCAATTACGACGACCTGGTGCCGGTGGTGACCGCGATCCGCAATCACCTGGAAACCTGGCCGGAAGCGGTGGATATCGAAGATGGCCGCCCCTCGCCCGGCATCGACTGGCAGATCACCGTCAATCGCGCCGAAGCGGGCACCTATGGGGTCGGGGTGCGCGAACTGGCGCCCTATGTGCAGCTCATCACCTCGGGCGTGAAGCTGGGCACCTATCGCGACGCCGAAAGCGGCGACGAGCTGGATATCCGCGTGCGCCTGCCGCGGGAGGAGCGCACTTTCGACGCGCTCGATTCCATGCGGATCGCCACGGCGGAGGGCCTGGTGCCGGTGTCCAACTTCATCGAGCGCAAGGCCGTGCCCAAGGTGGCCAATATCCAGCGGCGCAACCAGGTCTATACGATGCCGGTTGCGGCCAGCCTCACCAACCTGCCCGAAGGCGTCTATGCCGCCGACAAGGTGCAGGAATTGCAGGGCTGGATCGCCGAGCAGGATTTCCCGCAGACGGTGACTGTAGCCTTTGGCGGCGCCGAGGAGCAGATGGGCGATGCCAATGCCTTTATCGGGCAGGCCATGATGATGGCCATGGCGCTGATCTTCTTCATCCTGCTGCTGGAATATAACAGCTTCTACCAGGTGATGGTGACGCTCTCGACCGTGATCATGTCGGTGGCGGGCGTGCTGCTCGGCATGCTGGCCACGGGCATGAGCTTCTCGGCGATCATGACGGGCCTGGGCATCGTGGCGCTGGCCGGTATCGTGGTGAAGAACGGCATCGTGCTGATCGACACCTATAACGATTACCATCGCCACCAGGACGTGGAGGCCGTGAAGGCCATGCTGCTGACCGTCAGCCAGCGCGTGCGGCCGGTGCTGCTGACCGCGTTCCTGACGGCCCTGGGCGTGATCCCGATGTGGGCGAATGTCGAATTCGACTTCATCCGCCGCGAGATCGTCATCGGGGGCCTGGCAGGCTCCTGGTTCATCCACCTCTCGGCCGCCTTGGTTTCGGGCCTGTTCTTCTCCACCGCTCTGACCCTGGTGATGGTGCCGGTGATGATCACCGCGCCGACCGTGATGCGGAAGCAGTTCGGCTGGCTGGGCAGCTTGTTCGGCGCCCTGGGCGGCTGGATCGCCAGCCCCTTCCGCCGCGGCAAGGCCGTGGCCGTGCCCGCCGGCTTCGACGGCATGGCCATCGAAGTGCCCGAGGATGCGGACAGCGCCAAGCGCTATATCGTCTCCAAGGAGGCCGGGCTGACCGAAAAGGAGGCCAATGGCGTCACGGTGGTGAGCCGGAGGGATGCGGCCGAATAGGCCCGGTCCGTCCCCTGCCCTTCCAAAGGCCCGCAGCGATGCGGGCCTTTTCTTTTTAGCTAAAATGGCCATATAGGTATTTAGCCAATTCAGCTAAAGGAGCCCATCATGGCCGAAATGTCCGCTACCGACGCCAAGAACAAGTTCGGGCAGATGCTGGACATGGCGCAGGCCGAGCCGGTCCGCATCCAGAAGAACGGCCGCGACGTGGCCGTGGTGCTGTCGGCCGAGCAATATGCGGCTTTGCAGGCATCGGGGGGCGCCCCGAGGGTCAGGCCGGCCATCGAGGAACTGATGTCGCGGAGCGTGAAACGCAGGAAATCGCTTTATGAAGCGCTGGCCAAATAGCCATGGCCATCAGCTACATCACTCTCGATGAAGCATTGCGCATCCATGAAATCCTGCTTGCCGAATTTGGTGGCGCAAAGGGCATACGCGATCCGGGATTGATCGAGGCCGCGCTGCTGCGCCCGCAGACCGGCTATTATGCCGATTTGATCGAGGAAGCCGCTGCCCTCTGGGAAAGCCTGGCGATGAACCATGGCTTCATCGATGGCAACAAGCGTGTGGCCTATGCCTGCCTCGAACTGTTCCTGCAAACCAACGGGGTCGATGTGAGCGCCGAGAACGATGAAATCGAGCGGTTCATCTACCAAAACCTTGAGGCCGGCACCTTTCGCAAGGATGTGCTGGAGGCTTGGCTCCACATCCATACGCGCGCTTTTGAGCCGTAGCGATCACCCCAGCCCGGGCAGGAAGAACCCTGTGCGCGCCTTGTAGGCCGCGTAGTCGGACGAGAGCGGGGACGCTTCGAAATTGCGTTCCTCGAGCCGGGCGGCGGCGATGTAGAGCCAGATGAGCACGATCACGCTCGGAATGGCGAAGATGGACCAGGTGGCTATGGCCCAGCCGAACCAGAAAACGGAGTAAGACAGGTAGAAGGGGTGCCGCACGAGCCGGTATGGCCCCTGCTCGACCAGGGAATGGGGATGCTCGGGGTCGAAGACGAAGCGCAGCCTGGCCTGGCGCGAGGCCTGGATGGCCGCATAGAAAATCCAGACGCTGAAGAGCTGGATGGCGAGCCCGGCAAGCTGGGCCGGAAGCGGCTGGGACACGAGCCAGGTCAGCGCCAGCATGATGATGGTCGATGCCGTGACGGCCGCGGCGATGACCCGCGCCCCCGATGGCATGACATCGGACGCGAAATGATTGCGCACCGACCAGATATAGGCCCCGACCACCGCGCCGCCGACCAGGGTCACCAGCCCGTCCAGTATCCATTCCATACGTTCATTCCCCCAGCAGCACGCATTGGCCCCTACGCCGCCTTCCATACTATCTTAACCGAGCGCGGAAACCTCTCCTATAGAGATAAGTCCCATAATATATTCCGGACTTCGGAGTATATGTGATGACAAGCGCCTGCCCCAAGATGCGCCTGAGCAGTGGCGGCATCGGGTATCGCGACACGGGCGGGCCCGGCCTGCCCATCGTTTTCGTCCATGGCGTCTGCGGCAGCAAGGAAGTGTTCCGGCATCAATTTGCCGAGGCGCTGACCGGCAGCTTCCGCCTCATCGCCTTCGACCTGCCGGGCCATGGCGCATCGGACGATGCGTCCGATGCGCAGAAAAGCTATTCGATCCGCGCCCTGGCCGATACCACGCTCGACGTGATGAACTATCTGCGGCTGCCGCGGGCGCTTATCGTGGGATGGTCGCTGGGCGGCCATATCGCCATGGAATTGATGGCCCGGTTTCCCGAGCGCCTGGCTGGCGTTGTCAGTCTGGGCGCCCCGCCCCTGGCGCCCGGAAGGCTGGAGGCGATGCGCGGCTTCCGCATGCATTGGGACCTGGCCCTGGCCCGCAAGGCGGAGTTTACCACGCGCGATGCCGAGCGCTGGCAGCGCCTGTGCTATGGGCCGGATGCCGACGGCATGGATTTCGCCGCGATCCTGCGGGCCGATGGCCGCATGCGTCCGGAAGTCAGCAAAAGCCTGCTCAAGGGCGAGGTCGCCGACGAAAGACAGGTGGTGGAAACCTCGCCGGTGCCGCTAGCCATGATCAACGGCGCCGAAGACCCGATCCTGCGCGTCAGATATCTGCAGAAGCCGGCCTATGCCAATCTCTGGGAGGGGCGGCCGCATCTGATCCCCGGCGCCGGACACGCGGCATTCCTGTCGCATCCCAATAGTTTCAACGTGCTGCTGCACCGCTTTGCCAGCGAAATGGCGCTACGCTTCCCGGGCCCTTACCAGACGGACAAGGCCAAGGTCAGCCCGCCCGATTTCGCGCGTGCAGCCGAACCCAGATCCCGCCGACGGGCCGCAAGGTAATCGAGGGCAGGAAGCTGACTGGCTTATCAGTCAGCCGCTCGACATCGAAACGCCGCGCAATGGTGGCCAGCAGCAGCATGGCCTCCATCATGGCGAAGCGATTGCCGATGCAAATCCTGGGGCCGCCGCCAAAGGGAAAATAGGCGAAGCGCGGCAATTTCCGGCGGAAATCGCCAGCCCAGCGCTCCGGCCGGAAGGCCAGCGGATCCTCGAAATAGCGGGGGTCGCGCTGGGTGATCCAGGGGCTGAGGATCACCGTCGTGCCCTTCTTGATGTCGTAATCGCCAATACGCACATCGCTGCGGGCCTCACGGCCGATGGCCCAGCCGGGCGGCAGGAGACGCAGCATTTCGATGACGGCATGCTCGGTCAGCTTGAGGTTGGGCAGATCGTCCGGCGTCACCGGGCGGCCCGGCGCCACCGCCTCGACCTCGGCGGCGATGGCAGCCTGGATATCCCGGTTCTGGCCCAGCAGGTGAAAACCATAGGCCATGCTCAGCGCCGACGTTTCATAGCCGGCGAGCAGCATGTTGCAGATCTGGTCGCGCAGCGCCTTGTCGCTCATCGGCCGGCCGTCCTCATCGCGGGCCGACATCAGCAGCGAGAGGAAACCGGCCGAGGCATTCTTGCCCGCCCGATTTTCGGCGATGACGCGATAGACGATGCGCTCGATCCGGGCGACGCCTTTCAGATAACGCCGATGCCCCGGCAGCGGCACCCAGTCGGGCACCACGACGGGCCGCGAGAAGCGCGCGGCAACCTCGTCGATAACCCAATAGGCAGCCTCTTCCATGGCTTCGAGATCGTCGGTCACATCGGCATCGAGCAGCGTCTTGGCGGCAATCTGGAGGCCCAAAGCCATCATCTCGCGATGCATGTCGATGTCCTGGCCATCCTGCCAGCGCTCGAGCTTGCGTTCGGTTAGCTCGACCATGTGCGGGCCATAGGACGCCAGCGGAATGGTGGCGAAGGCCGGGGCGGCGAGCTTGCGCTGGCGCTGCCATTCGGCATCCTCAGCGGTGAACAGCCCATTGCCGAGCAGCGCCTCGAGCTGGCGCCAGAACACCTTGTTCTTGGTGAAATGCTCGTTCTGCTTGACCAGGACCTGTTCGATCAGGTCCGGATGATTGACGATCACCGCCGGGAAGCCGCCCACCTGGATCGCGGTCATGTCGCCATATTGGCGGGCGCTGCGCTCGAAAAAGCCGAGCGTGTCGCGGCTCATTTCGAGCAGGTGGCCGAGAACGGGCAGGCCCTTGGGGCCCTCGGCCCGCCGCGCGGGCCGCATTTGCTGGGGCATATCCGTGCTGGTCACATCGCACCGCTCAACTGGTCCCGCCAGGGGGGACGACCGGCGCGATTTGACCACAGCGCAAGGCGCTATGCCAGTGCCTCGAAGGCATAGAGTGACCAATCATCCCCGTCGAAATGGATATCGCGGGGTGCCGGGGCGCGGGAGCCAAGGGCGCGGGGCCAGAAGGCCTGCGCGGCGGCGTTGGCGCGGGGCACGGCGATATGCCAATGCCCCTGATGCGCCGCCAGGGCAAGATCGAGCGCCGCCCGCCCCGCGCCCTGTCGTCGATAGGCCTTGAGCACGAAGAACTCGGCCATGAACCAGCAGGGCGCGCGTCCGGTCAGCGGACAGGTATCGACCACCAGCGCGAAGCCCGCGATCTCGTCGCCGGACATGATGAAATAGGGATGGCGCCAGAAGCGGTCCAGAAAGCCGTAATCGTACCGCCCGTCGGCGCCGACCGGGAACGGCATGAACTGCGGGGCGGAGGGTGATCATGGAAGGAGGATAGGCGACTTTATAGGTGCTGCATATCCCGAAGACCTCATGGTGAGCCTGTCGAAGGACGAGGTCGGGCACCCTGACGCATGAGGGCCACGACCTCGTCCTTCGACGGGCTCAGGATGAGGTCTACTTTTGGTTTGGGCGGGAACGCACCCGCCCTATCCTATTCCGCCGCCGGAATGCCGCGTTTGACGAAGCCATCGGGGTCTTCCTGTGTCCGGGCCAGCAGTTCGGCTGCTTCCGAGGCCTCGCGCTGGCGGTTCCACATCTGGGCGTAGAGGCCATCGGCGGCGAGAAGCTGGAAGTGATTGCCGCGCTCGGCGACCTGGCCGTCGCGCAGGACCAGGATTTCATCGGCATTGACCACGGTGGAGAGGCGGTGGGCGATGACCACGGTGGTGCGGTTGCGCGAGACCTCGTCCAGGGCCTGCTGGATATCGCGCTCGGTCTTGGTGTCGAGCGCCGAGGTGGCTTCGTCCAGAATGAGGATCGAGGGCGATTTGAGGATGGTGCGCGCAATGGCGACGCGCTGCTTCTCGCCGCCGGAGAGTTTCAGCCCGCGCTCGCCGACCGGAGTATCGTAGCCCCTGGGCAGGGCCTCGATGAAGCCGCCGACCTGGGCCATGCGGGCGGCCTCGCGGATTTCGTCCTCGGAGGCGCCGGGGCGGCCATATTCGATATTGTAGCCGATGGTGTCATTGAACAGCACCGTATCCTGCGGCACCATGCCGATGGCCGAGCGGAGGCTTTCCTGGGTCACGTCGCGCAAGTCCTGGCCATCGATGGTGATGCGACCGCCGGTGACGTCGTAGAAGCGGAACAGGAGGCGCGAAATGGTCGACTTGCCGGCGCCGGTGGGGCCGACAATGGCCACGGTCTTGCCGGCGGGAACCTCGAAGCTGACGCCCTTCAAGATCGGCCGGTCGGGATCGTAGTGGAAGGTCACGTCCTCGAAGCGGATGACCGGGCCGCTCACGGCCAGCGGCGTCGCGCCCGGCTTGTCGGTGATTTCCGGATCCTGGTCGAGGAGCTTGAACATTTCCTCGATGTCGGTGAGGCCCTGGCGCAATTCGCGATAGACGAAGCCGATGAAATTGAGCGGCCGGTAAATCTGCATCAGGAAGGTGTTGAGCAGAACGAAATCGCCCAGGGTCAGCGTGCCGTCCATGACGCCGAGGATCGACATGATGGAGATGATGAGGAAGCCGCCATAGAAGATGACCGCCTGGCCGAAATTGAGAAAACCCAGCGAGGTCCAGATGCGGATGGCCGAACGCTCATAGCCGGCCATGGCATTGTCGAAGCGGTCGGCCTCCATCTTCTCGTTGGCGAAATATTTCACCGTCTCGAAATTGAGCAGGCTGTCGATGGCCTTGCCATTGGCGTCGGTATCGCTGTCGTTCATCTGGCGGCGGATGGAAATGCGCCAGTTGGAAGCCTTGATGGTGAAATAGAGATAGGCCCAGATCATCACCACCAGCACGCCGAGATAGGAAATCCCGAACAGCCAGATGAAAATCACCGCCACCACGACGAATTCGACGATGGTGGGCGCGATATTGAGCATGGCGAAACGGACCACCGTTTCGATGCCCTTGGTGCCGCGCTCGATGACGCGGGAAAGGCCGCCGGTGCGCCGCTGCAGATGGAAGCGCAGCGACAGGCGATGCATGTGATGGAAGGTCTGGAGCGCGAGCTTGCGCACCGCATGCTGGCCGACGCTGGCAAAGAGCACGTCGCGCAATTGCTGGAAGCCGGCATCGATGATGTTGCCCAGCACATAGGCGATGACCAAAGCCACCGGCACGGCCAGGCCCAGGATCAGCGCATTGTCGGGCGTGGAGCCGTCGAGGCTGTCGATAATGCCCTTATAGGCGAAGGGGACCAGCGTGGTGGCCACCTTGCTGGCCAGCAGGGCGCCGATGGCCAGCACCACGCGCAAGCGCAGATCGGGGCGGTTGTCGGGCCACATATAGGCCCAGAGGTTGCGGACGGTGGCAAACACCGACCCTTCGTCCGCGCTGACGGACGGCTTCTTCTCAACGCTGTCTATAGCCATCAGGCCAGTTCCGCTTCCTTGTTGGCGGTGGGGGCCAGACCCTGGAGCAGGCCGCCAAAGGCGGCGCCCAATTCGCTGAGCTTGTCCTGGCGGATGCAATAGCGATTGCGGGTACCATGGGCCTTACGGTCGATCAGGCCCGCATCGAGCAGAACCTTGATATGCTGGGACACGGTCGACTGCGCCAGCGGCAGGCTCTCGGTCACGTCGGCGCAGCAGCACTGCCCCTGTTGTTGATTGGCCAGAATACGCAGGATTTCAAGGCGCACCGGGTGGCCAAGGGCCCGCATCGTATTGGCAATGTCGTCGTCACGCATGGCGTCGCTCATGTGCACCTGATCGCGGCGGAAATGAAATCCTGCATCGGCGATCATTATTGATCGGTCATTTGCGATGGAAGATGGGACCTTTGCCCGCGAAAATCAATAGAGGGGCAGCGAAACGGCGCCCGAAGGCGCCGCTTCCCTTCATTCCCCGCCGGGCAGGTCGAAGACCTGTCCGGGATAGATGCGATCGGGGTCGCGGATCTGGCCGGTGTTGGCCTCGTAGATCGTGGTGTACTTGACCCCCTCGCCATAGACGCGGCGGGCAATGGTCCAGAGATTATCGCCGCGGCGAATAATGGCCTTGCCGGAGGCGAAGCGCTGGGCTTCCGGATCGCCGAGCGACACCGCCACCATGGTGGGCACGGCAGGCTCGGGCTCGGGTTCCGGCTCCGGCTCGGGTTCGACGACCGGCTCAGGCATGACCTGGCCCGGCTCCTCGGCAGCAGGGGAAGTTGCCGGTTGCGGCGCCGGCGCAATGGCCGGCGGACGCGCGGGCACGCTGGCGGGAGCCGCCGGCTCGGGGGCGGCGGGCGCGGTCTGGGCCGGCTGCTCGACGGGCTGGGCCGGAACGACTGGCTCGGCAATCCATCCGGGTTCCGGCGTCTCCGCCGCGGGCGCCGCGGCGGCGGGTGCGGCTGTCTCCGCCGGGGACGCCGGGGGTTCGCCCTCGGCCACGACGATGTCGCTTGCGGCGGTTTCGGGGACGTCGAGCACGAAATCCACCTCGGCACGCGCCACGACCTGGGCATTGTCCGGCTGCAGCAGATCGATGCGCACGCGCTGGCTGGGCTGGTTGAGCACCGGCCCGGCCTCGATCAGCCAGCGGCCTTCGGAAACGGATGCATCGGCAATGAAACCGTCATCGACATAGAGCCGCACGATGCCGTCTTCCGGGCCGGCGCCGGCAAAGAAGGTGCGGTCGCCGTCGAGCTCGATAGCGTCGATGGTGGGCGCGACATCGGCCAATCGGGGGGCGGCGGGTTCGGTGGCAGGCTGGGATGCCACGGCCGGTTCGGTTGGCGTCACCACAGTAGGTGCGGTGGCGGCCGGTTCCTCGGCGGCTGGGGCGGCCGCCATGCTGGTTTCCGGCTCGGCTTCCGTGACCAGCTCCGTGGCGTCGATATCGGCGGCGACCGGCGCGGCCGGCGTCTCGGGTTCGGCGGCCGGCTCGGGTTCCGCAGGTTCGGAAGTGGCCGGGGCCGCATCGGCGCTCTCTGCCGAAGGCGCGGTGGCGGGCACTTCGGCGGCCGTTTCAATGGCCGGCCGGTCGGCCGCGGGCGCATCCGCCGGCGCGGCGGCCGCCACGTCCGTGGTTTCGGGTTCGGCGGCTGGCTCGGGCTCCGGCGCGGCTGCGGTTTGCGGGGCGGGCGCGCTCAGGCCCTGGAGGACTTCGCTGGCCTGGCCGGGCGTGCTGGCGACGACCAAGGGCTGGGTCGTGCGGTCTTCGTTGAGCACGACGATGAAGGATTGCTCGGCGGTGCCGGGTTTGCCTTCCTCGCCCAGGGTGATTTCGAGATCGCCGGGCGCCAGGGGCGCGTCGGGCACGAAAACCCAGTCGCCGCTGGCTTCGACCTCGACAGTGCCGAGCAGTTCGCCATTGGCGAAGACTTCCACCCGGCTGCCGGGCGTGCCGCTGCCGGCAATGACGACCGAGCCATCGGGCTCGGCGCGCAGCAGGCCGAAGGTGGCGGCGATGACGCCATCGGCGGCGGCGCTATCGACCGTTTCGGCCGGCGGGGTCACATCGAGTTCGGGCGCGGCGGAAACGGCCTCTTCGGCGGTTTCGACGGCCTCGGGCGCAGGCGTCTCCGGGACGGCTTCGGTCTCGGCGACGGCCGGCGCGGGGAGCGGCGGGGCCAGGCCGACATCGGCCATCTTGCCGCGCAGGCAAAGGCCCAGGCCATCTTCGCTATTGAAGCAGGACACGATGGACGGGCCGGCCAGGACGCCGAGAATGACAACAAGGGTGGCTGCCGCTGCTCCGATAGTCAGAGCGAGAGGACGTTTCGGAGCGGTTTCGGCCAGTTTGCCCTCCACTGGATTTCGCGGCGGGCGGCCTCAGGCCGCCTCGGTTTTCAACAATTTATAGGTGATCGATTCATATAGAGCTTCAAAGGACGCATCAATGATATTGGGCGATACGCCGATGGTTACCCAGCGTTCGCCGCTATCGTCACGGCTTTCGACCAGTACACGGGTGACCGCGCCCGTGCCACCGTCCAGGATACGCACCTTGAAGTCGGCCAGTTCGAGGTCCTCGATTCGGCTCGAATAGATGCCCAGATCCTTGCGCAGGGCCAGGTCCAGCGCGTTGACGGGGCCATTGCCTTCGGCCACCGACATCAGCAATTCGCCCTCGACACGGATTTTCACCACCGCCTCGGTGACGGTGACTTCCTCGCCCAGCGCATTGTGGCGGCGTTCGACCATGGCGCGATAATGCTCGACCTGGAAGAAGTCGGGCAAGGTGCCGAGCACGCGGCGCGCCAGCACGCAGAAGGAGGCGTCGGCGCCGTCATAGGAATAGCCCCGCGCCTCGCGCTCCTTGACATGGGCCAGCAGCTTTTCGAGGCGCGGATCGTCCTTTTCGAGATGGATGCCGTGACGCGCCAGGGCCGTCAACAGGTTGGACTTGCCAGCCTGCTGGCTGACCATGATGGAGCGCTCATTGCCCACGCTTTCGGGCGGCACGTGCTCATAGGTGGAGAAATCCTTGAGCAGCGCCGAAGCGTGAATGCCGGCTTTGGTGGCGAAGGCCGAGACGCCGACATAGGGCGCCTGCCGCGCCGGAGCGCGATTGAGCCGGTCGTCGAAGACGCGGGAAATATGGGTCAGGCGTTCCAATTGCCCGGGCGCGATGCCGGTCTCGAAGCGCTCGGCATAATAGGGTTTGAGCACCAGATTGGGGATCAGCGTCACCAGATTGGTATTGCCGCAGCGTTCGCCCAGGCCATTGAGCGTGCCCTGCACCTGGCGGACGCCCGCCTCGACAGCCGCCAGGGCATTGGCGACGGCCTGGCCGGTATCGTCATGCGGGTGGATGCCCAGATGGTCACCCGGCGCGACCTTGAGCACATCGCCCACGATCTCGCGCACTTCCGAAGGCATGGTGCCGCCATTGGTGTCGCAGAGCACGACCCAGCGGGCGCCCGCCTCCAGCGCGGTCTTGACGCAGTCCAGCGCATAGACGGGATTGGCCTTGTAGCCGTCGAAGAAATGCTCGAGATCGACAAGTGCTTCCTTGCCGGCGGCAATGGCGGTGCGCACCGTATCGGCAATGCCTTCGAGGTGTTCGTCGGTGGTGGAATTGAGGGCCAGTTCCACCTGGTAATCCCAGGCCTTGGCGACGAAGCAGGTGGCGTCGGCCGCCGAATTGATGAGCCCCATGACGCCGGGATCGTTGGCGGCGGAGCGCCCTGCCCTTTTGGTCATGCCGAAGGCGGTGAAGGTGGCGTTCCTGGTCCGCTTCCGCTCGAAAAAGCCGGTATCCACCGGATTGGCGCCGGGATAGCCGCCCTCGATATAGTCCACGCCCAATTCCTCCAGCAGGCCGGTAATGGCGATCTTGTCCTCGAGCGAGAATTCGATGCCGGCGGTCTGGGCACCGTCGCGCAGGGTGGTGTCGAAGAGATAGAGGCGGTCGCGGGACATATTGGGGGCCTAACAGGGAAGTTTGACGCTTACTTGGGGGGCCAGACGGCGGTGTCGTGGTCGGGATGCTGGTGGTTTGAGGCCTGAATCGCACTCCACCAATCCTTGCGATCCGGATCTTCGGTCACGCCGCCATTCTCGATAACGGTCAGCGTTTCGAACCAGGGCACCATGCCCTCGGTGCCGGTATTGGCGCGGGGCGGGAAGAGCTCGGGATGGTCAAGCGACCCAATGGTGAAATTGACCCGGTTGCCTTCCACATTGTCGTAGAAAAGCGGCGTTCCACAATTGGCGCAGAAACCGCGATCGACATGATCGGATGAGCGGAAACGGGCCGGCTCGCCGCGCGTCCAGGTGATGGCCTCGCGCGGGGCAGCGACTAGGGCCGCGAAGATATTGCCCACGGCCTTCTGACACATGCGGCAATGGCAGATGTGGGAATTGTCCAGCATTTCGCTGGCGTGATAGCGCACGGCGCCGCATTGGCAGCCGCCGCTGACTTCCATCTTGTAGCGTTCCATCAGGTCTCCTCCTTCGGTGGCCAATCGGCTGTGTCGTGGTCCGGATGCTGGTTGGAATGGATGCCGGCCATGAAATCGCGCCATTCGTCGCTGACCTCGTGGCGCTCCGGCAGAGTGCTGAGCCCGGCGAAGAAGGGCTGGCGGTCGGTCAGGTTCACCTGGATTTCGGGGGCCGCGACCCTGGGATCGTCGAAGGCGCCGATGGCCAGTTCGAGCCCGAAGCGGGTTTCGTAGGCCAGCGGAGTGCCGCAATCGCCGCAGAAGGCGCGGCGGGCGGCATTGGAGCTCTGGAACCATTTGGGTTCGCCCCGGGTCCAGACCGCGTTATGCGCCGTGACCAGCGGGCCGAAAAAGCCGCCGAAGGCCTTTTGGCACATACGGCAATGGCAGATGGACGGGCGACCCAGACGGGTCACCCTGAAACGCACGGCGCCGCATTGGCACCCACCCGTATGGGCTTCTCTATCCGCCATGAAATACCGCCTCGATATTGTTGCCATCAGGGTCGAGCACGAAGGCACCGTAATAGTGCTCGTGATAATGGGGACGCGGGCCGGGACCGCCATTGTCCGTGCCGCCATTGGCCATGGCCGCCGCATAGAAGGCGTCCACTTCGGCCTGCGAGGCGGCCTGGAAGGCATAGTGACGGCCGGGACCGGTCTCGGCGCTCTCGGTCAGCCAGAAATCCGGCTTGGCCTTGCCATAGCCGCCAACCTTGACGCCCCCGGTATATTGCTCGGGGACTTCGGCCAGCATGGAATAGCCCAGCGGGGCAAAGGCGGCGTCATAGAAAGCGCGGGCCTTGGCCCAATCGGTGACGAGGATGCCGACATGATCGATCATTGCAATATCTCCTTTGGAACGGAGACCGGGTTTGAGCGCGCGACAATGACAGGCGCTGTCAGGAAGGCTGCTGACATGGCGACGAATCCTCTCATGACGCTTCACCCTGGAGAGCGGCCCAGATCGCGTCGGCGACGTTTTCGGAACGGGCAAGGATGTCGTTGTTCCAGAGGCGGAGGAGGCGGAAGCCGCGGCGGATGAGTTCGGCATCGCGCGTTTTATCGATGTCGTCCAACGCGTGCTGAGAACCATCCGCTTCCACGATCAATTTCGCCGAATAGCAGACGAAGTCAGCGATATACGGACCGATCGGCACCTGCCGTCTGAATTTGTAATTTGCGAAACGGCGATTGCGCAGGATCAGCCAGAGTTTTCTCTCGGCTTCGGTTGGCTCGTGACGCATCGAACGGGCATAGTTGCGGAGCCGGCTGCCAGAGGTGGGACCGCCCCCCTCATCCGCCCTTCGGGCACCTTCTCCCACGAGGGGAGAAGGGGGCTCAGCGTTTGTGGCGGATAGTTCGGCAAGCACCGGCTCGCCCTTCTCTCCTCGTGGGAGAAGGTGGCGCGCAGCGCCGGATGAGGGGGATTGCGGTGTCACCGCTTCACCTCCCACTTGGTGGCGCGCTGCCCCTGTTCGTCCTTGTAGTCCATCAACGCGATGCCCTGTTCGGCCAGCGCATTGCGGATGCGGTCGGCCTCGGCGAAATCTTTCGCATTGAGGGCGGCGAGGCGGGCCGCTACCTGCTCGGCCACGGCGGCATCGACGGCGATTTCGCGCTTGATGCCAATGCCCATAAGTTCGGCGAGCGCCAGGCCATCAGCAGCGCGGCCTTCATCGAGGATCAGCGCATGGATGCGGCCGATGGCGCCGGGCGTGTCCAGATCGTCGGCCAGGCGCTCGAGGAGATCAGGGGCGAGCATCGGGGCGGGCTGCGCCGCTCCGGCGGCGCGTTCCCATTTTTCCAGCAGGGTGAGCGCTTCTTCCAACCGCTTCACCGTGAAATCGATGGGCTCGCGGTAATGCGTCATCAGCATGGCCAGGCGCAGCACTTCGCCGGGCCATTTGCGGCCGCCGAAATCTTCCGTTTCCAGCAATTGGTGGATGGTGAAGAAATTGCCCAGGGATTTGGACATCTTCTGGCCTTCCACCATGAGGAAGCCATTGTGCATCCAGACATTGGCCATGGCGTGGGAGCCGTGGGCGCATCTTGATTGGGCGATTTCGTTTTCGTGGTGCGGGAAGATGAGATCGAGCCCACCGCCGTGAATGTCGAAGGTCTCGCCCAGATAGCGCTCGGACATGGCCGAGCACTCGATATGCCAGCCCGGGCGGCCGCGCCCCCAGGGGCTGTCCCAGCCGGGCTCATCGTCCGAGGACAATTTCCACAGCACGAAATCAGCCGGATTGCGCTTGTGCGCGTCCACGGCGATGCGGGCGCCGGCGAGATTGTCTTCGAGGTTGCGGCCGGAGAGCTGGCCGTAATCGGGCATGGAATCGACGGCGAACAGCACTTCGCTGCCGGCCTCGTAGGCATGGCCGCGCTGGATCAGCGTGCCGATGAGGCGCTGCATTTCATCGATATTGTCGGTGGCGCGGGGCTGGACATTCGGCTCGAGGCATCCCAGGGCCGCGACATCCTTCTGGTATTGCGCGGCGGTGGTCTCGGTGACCCTGCGGATGGCCTCGTTCAGCGGCAGGTCAGGGAAATCGCGCAGGGCCCGGGCATTTATCTTGTCGTCCACGTCGGTGATGTTGCGGACATAGGTGACGTGGTCTGCCCCATAGACGTGACGCAGCAGACGGAACAGCAGGTCGAAGACGATAGCGGCGCGGCCATTGCCGATATGGGCGAAGTCGTAGACCGTGGGGCCGCAGGCATAGAGGCGCACGTTGTTGTCGTCCATGGCCTGGAACGGCGCCTTGGAGCGGGTCAGCGTGTTGTAGAGCGTGAGCTGCGGCTTTGCCGAATTCATCGAGGGTCCTGTAGGCCAGACATGGGGATGCTCTGGCGGGGAGCCTCTATCCGTTGAGAATTACCGGGATGAAGAAGACCGCTCCGCCAACTTTGGGTTAGCAGGTAATAATGCAGCAGGTAATGGTGCACGTGGTCTTCATGGCGCCGGAGATTGGCCGCGCGGCTCCAAGAAATCAAGCCCAAAACAAAAGAGGGCGGCCCGGAGGCCGCCCCAATCGCTTTGGAGGCGATGCTTTAAATCGAATGACCGGCGGCGGCATATCGCCGTCGCGGACCGGTTGCGACGGCCACATTTGCACGGTCCGGCAATGCGCCCAACGGCCACACGCGAATGTTATCAATCGCTTGCAAGCAGCTCGACCGCCTGGTCGATATCGCCGAACAGCGACTGGCCGGCCGGGCCGATGGCGCCGACGCGGATCCTGTCGCCGGGCTTGAGGAAGGGCGTGCGGGCGCGGCCATATTTCGCCTTTTCGGCGGTGCGGGCCTCGGCGATGCAGGCGAAACCGATGCCGTCGCGCTTGATGGGCAGGGTTTCGTCATGCGGGTTGGAAACGGTGCCGCCCCCGATAATGGTGCCTGCGGCGAGCGGCCGTGTCCGCGCTGCCTCGACGATGAGATCGGCGAAATCGAAATGCATGCCGATGCCGGCATTGGGCTGGCCGTAGATGGTGCCGTTGACCTCGACCCGCACCGGCAGGTGCAGGCGATTGTCGCGCCAGGCATCGCCCAGGCTGTCGGGGGTGATGACGATGGGCGCGAAGGATGTCGAGGGCTTGGCGTGGAAGAAACCGAAGCCGTTCTGCAGATCGTCCACCACGAGCTTTCGGAGCGACACGTCGTTGAGGATGGTGACGAGGCGGATGGCGGCCTGGGCCTGTTCACGGCTGGCGCGCATGGGCACCGGGCCGATGATCACACCGGCTTCCGCCTCGAAATCCAGCGCCAGGTCGTCGGAGGGAATGACAATCGGGTCCATCGGCGCCGAGAGCGAATCGGAGCCGCCCTGGTAGATCAGCGGCCGCACCGACTGCAGCTCCTCGTCCTTGCTGCCCTTGAGCGAGCGCACACGTTCGAGATGGCTCATATAGCCGGAGCCGTCGATCCATTGATAGGCGCGCGGCAAGGGCGCATGGGCCAGGGCCGGATCGAAGAACTGCCCGGCAATCTCGCCGGCATCGAGCTGGGCGGAGAGGGCCGCAAGGGCCGGCGCCGCCTGGTCCCAATCGTCCAGCGCCGCCTGCAGATGGGACGCGATCCGCCCTGCCGAGACATAGCGCGCCAGATCGGCGGAAACGACGACGAGCTGACCATCGGGACGCGCATTGCGCAGGGTGGCGAGTTTCATGACGCCTTCCGCCTCCACTTGTGTGACCTTGGCGCGCTATGACGAAGCGGCGCGCCCCGCTATAATGTTGCCATGGCCCCTAGCGATGTCTTAAGGCGCGAGGGCCGAAGCGGTTGCGGCCCGCATATAAGGAATTCCGGTGACGTTTCCCTCTCCTGGCCTTCGGGTCCTCCTGCTCCTGGTTCTGACGACCATCGTGCTGGCCCTGGATGTCGAGTCCGCCTATGCTCAGGCCAATCAATGCGGGCGGCTGCAAAGCGCCCTGGCGCAGTTCGACCGCAATGGCGAATTCCGGCAGGTGAACCAGAATACCAATGCGGCCCGGCAATTGGGGCGGCAGGTGCAGGACGCGGAAAGCCGCTATATCCGCCAGGGCTGCAACGACGATGCGCGGGCCGGCCGCATCCTGACGCAGGAATGCCAGCTGATCGCGCGGGACGTGATCGCGCTGCGCAATCAATATGCCGCGCTCGCCCAGGCCGTCGACACCGGCAATGCGGTGGCCCAGCAGCGCGAGGCGATCCTGCAGGAAATGGCGCGCTTCGGCTGCAATGCCGGCTCCAGCGCCACTTTCTCCCAGGACCGGCAATCGATCTTCGACCGGATTTTCGGCTCCACCACCGGCGGCGATTTCACCGATGGGGATTTCGTCGATGGCGGGAACTGGGGCTACCAGGGCTACCACACGGTGCGCACGGTCTGCGTGCGGCTCTCGGACGGCTATTTCTGGCCGATCAGCTATGCCACGCTGTCCGAATATGTCGGCAATGACGCGATGGCGTGCCAGCAGATGTGCCCCAATACGCCGGTGGAGCTCTATTTCTACGACAATCCCGGCCAGGAGCCCGAGCAGATGCGCAATCTGTCGGGATCGCCCTATACCTCGCTCCCCAATGCCTTTGCCTATCGAACCAATTTCGACAACGATTCGAGCTGCACCGCGGCCCCGGTGGCGGACGGCTCGGTGCGCGTGGCCGAGAGCGCGGATGGCAGCGGCCGGGCCATCGTGGAGATCAATGGGGTGAATTTCCCCCTGCCGCTGCGCGATCCGCGCGGAGTCGTGCCGGTGCAGGCGGCCGTGGCGGCCGCCGAGCCGGTGGCCAATGTGGCGCTGGTCGACGTGCCCCTGCCCCGTCCCCGGCCTTCAGGCCCGGGCGAAATCGCGCGGCGGCCGGAAGCCCCGGCGCCGGCCGAAATGCGGATCGTTCATTTTGGCGACAAGGCGGTCAGGGTAGTCGGTCCAGACACGCCTTACGCCCAAGCAGGACGAGCAGGGACTTGAGCTCGGGGCCGTCGTGGCGGCCCGTAAGCGCCATGCGCAGGGGCATGAACAGCGCCTTGCCCTTGCGGCCGGTGGCGGTCTTGAGCGCATCGGTCCATTGTCCCCAGGTGGTGTCGTCCCAGGGCTCGGGCGGCAGCAGGGCCTTGGCCAGCGCCAGGAAATCCTGGTCTTCGGGCGCCACGACCGGCGCGATGGGGCCGGTGACGAGCCTGGACCATTCCACGATATCGGGAAAGCGCGTCAGGTTTTCGCGCAGCAGCATCCACATGGCCTCGCCCTCGAGCCCCAAAGCGGAAAGGCGCGGCGCGGCGTCCTCATAGGACATGGCGTGCAATAGGCGGGCATTGAGGCCATTGAGCTCGGCCGGGTCGAAGCGGGCCGAACCATGCGAAATCATCGAGAAATCGAGCTTTTCGGCGATGGCATCGAGGCTCTCATAGGGCTCGACGGACAGGCTGGTGCCGGTGAGCGTGGCGGCGATGGCCACCGCCAGCGGCTCATAGCCCTCGGCGCGGAAATCGGCGATGGACTGCGAGCCGAGGCGCTTGGAAAAGCCCTGCCCCGCCGCGTCGGTCAGCAGGTTGTGGTGGCCGAAGGCCGGCACCGTGCCGCCCAGGGCCTCGAAGATCTCGATCTGGGTGCCGGTATTGGACACATGGTCCTCGCCCCGGATCACATGGGTGATGCCTAGGTCGATATCGTCCACCACCGAGGGCAGCGTATAGAGATAGGAACCATCGGCCCGGATCAGCACCGGGTCAGACATGGAAGCGGTATTGACGGTCTGCGCGCCCTTGATGACGTCTTCGAACTGCACAGGGCGGCCGTCGAGCTTGAAACGCCAATGCGGCTTGCGGCCTTCGGCTTCGAGGCGGGCGCGATCATCGTCGGTTAGGGCCAAAGCGGCGCGATCATAGATGGGCGGCTTGCCCAGGAGGCGGGCGCGAGCGCGCTTGCGATCGAGCTCATCCTCGGTTTCGTAGCAGGGATAGAGCCGGCCGGCGGCGATCAGCCGGTCGCGGGCGCCATCGTAAAGCGCGGTGCGCTCGGACTGGCGCACCAGCAGGTCGGGCACGATGCCGAGCCAGGCCAGGTCCTCCTCGATGCCGTCGGCGAAGGCCCGCGTGGAGCGCGCCAGGTCGGTATCGTCCATGCGCAGGACATATTTGCCGCCGTGGCGGCGGGCGAAGAACCAGTTGAGCAAAGCCGGCCGGGCATTGCCCAGATGGATGCGACCGGTGGGCGATGGCGCCCAGCGTACGATGACACTCATCCGACGGTCAGGTCCTTATAGCCGTTGGTAATGGGATATTTGCGCCCCTGGCCGAAGGCGCGCGGGCTGAGCTTGGGGCCGGGCGCGGATTGGCGGCGCTTGTATTCGGCGATATTGACCAGCCGCTCGATGCGCTTGACCGTAGCGGGGTCGTGGCCGCGCTTGACGATGTCGCCCAGCGCCATCTCCTCTTCCACCATGCAGGTGAGGATATCGTCCAGAACCGGATAGGGCGGCAGGCTGTCCTGGTCCGTCTGGTCCGGGCGCAATTCGGCGCTGGGGGCCTTGTCGATGATGGCCTGGGGAATGACCTCCCCCGCCCGGCCCAGGCAATCGCCCGGCATATGCCTGTTGCGCCAGTCGGCCAGCGCATAGACCTGCATCTTGAACATGTCCTTGAGCGGATTGTAGCCGCCGTTCATGTCGCCATAGATCGTGGCATAGCCCACGCCCATCTCGCTCTTGTTGCCGGTGGAGAGCAGCATGGAGCCGAGTTTGTTGGACACGGCCATGAGCATGGTGCCGCGCATGCGGGACTGGATGTTTTCCTCGGCGAGGTCGATGGGCCGGTTGCCGAATATGGGTTGCAATTCGCGCAGCGCGCCGTCGACCGGACCCCCGATGGCCACGATGTCGTAGCGGACGCCCAGCCTTTCGGCGCAATCCCTGGCGTCGCGCAGGCTCTCCTGGGACGTATAGCGATAGGGCAGCATGATGGCATGGACCTTTTCGGGCCCGAACGCATCGGCCGCCATGGCCGCCACCACGGCGCTGTCGATGCCGCCCGAGAGGCCCAGCACGACATGGGAAAAGCCGTTCTTCAGGACATAGTCCCTTAGGCCCAGTACGCAGGCGCGCCAGGGCGCTTCCTCCACCGAGGTCAGTTCCTCCACCCGGCCATTGGCGCAGGTCCAGCCATTTTCGCCGCGCACCCAGTCCGACAGGATGAAATCGGTCTCGAAGGACTTGCCCTGCACGACCAGCTTGTCACCCGGTTCAATGGCGAAGGAGGCGCCGTCGAAGACCAGTTCGTCCTGTCCGCCGACCTGGTTGAGATAGAGCATGGGCACGCCGTCCTCGGCAACGCGGGCGCGCACCAGTTCCTTGCGGATATGCTGCTTGTTCGTCCAGTAGGGTGAGCCATTGGGGCAGAGCATGATTTCGGCGCCGCGCATGGTCAGGTGGTCGCAGACCGAAGAATGCCAGATATCCTCGCAGATCGGGATGCCGACGCTCACCCCCTTGATCTCGACCGGCATGGGCAGCGGGCCGGGCTGGAAATAGCGGCGCTCGTAGAAAACATCGTTATTGGGCAATTCGCGCTTGTGGCGAATGGCGACGATCTCGCCCTTTTCGGCCACCAGGACCGCATTGCGCAAATTGGCGCCATCCTGCCAGATGGTGGGCAGGATCAGCACCACATCGGAGCCGGCGGTATCGGCCACCAGGGCCCTGGCCGCTTCCATGGCGTCGGTTACGAATTGCGGCTTGAACAGAAGATCGTCGGGGAAATAGCCGGTGAGGAACAGTTCCGACAGCATCAGGATGTCTGCCCCCGTCGTCCCGGCCCGATGCAGGGCGTCGCGCGCCAGGGCCAGATTGCCCGGCAGGTCGCCCACTTTGGGGTTGAGCTGGGCGAGCGCAATACGAAGCTGGTCGGTCACGATAATGCTGGCCTGATGCTAGGAACGATCCGACCTGCCGGTTCGGCAGGCTGCGCGGCCAGACTTAGCCGCTCGCCCGCATCAGGGCAAGCGTGGCCCGTTGGGGCTTTGGTAAGAGCTGGCAGGCATGGTGGAGCGATCACAAGATCGGATTTCTCGCAACCCAAGTGGCAATCTGGGAGTTCCCGAGAACCCCAATTACATTTCTGAATGCAAAGTGCCTATGTCCTACCGAATATTGATCGTCGAAGACGAGATCATCGTCGCAACGGAGATCGAATATGTCGTGGCCGAAATGGGTCATGATCCGATCGCCATCGCGGCCGATCAGCGATCGGCGCTGGCTCATGCCAGCCGGGCCGACATCGCCCTGGTCGACCTGAACCTGCGCGATGGTCCGAGCGGCATCGGCATTGGCAAAATTCTCGCGCAGACCCATGGCGTCACCGTCCTCTTCCTCACCGCCAATCCCGCGCAGCTCGGCGAGGGCGTGCCCGGCACGGTGGGGGTGATGCCCAAGCCGGCGACCGATCGCGATGTCCGCGAGGCCGTGGAATTCGCCATCGCCCACCGACTTGCCGCCGAGGCCAGGCCGCCGCGTCGGCTGCGCCTGTTCGGCTGGGGCGACGGTAGCCTGGCCAGCAATTGATCCCTTTTCCGCGATCTAGTTGATCGTCTCGGCTCGCAAGCGTGCCGAGCGGTTCAGCGCGTCCAGGGGCAGCCTGACGATCACCTCCAGCCCTTCGGGACGCCAATGGCGTTCCAATTGGCCGCGCATCTGCCCTTCCACCGACAATTGCACCAGCCTCGTGCCGAAGCCGCCCAGCTTGTCGGGTTCCACCACGCTTGGGCCGCCGGTTTCCCGCCATTCCAGTTGATAGAAATCGGGATCGGTGTGGCCGGTAATGGTCACCATGCCTTCCGATTGCGACAGGGCGCCATATTTGGCGGAATTGGTCGCCAGTTCGTGGAACAGCAGCGCCATGGGCGTGGCCGCGGCATCATCGACCGCGGCGTCCGCGCCATTGAAGATCACGCGCGCCCTGCCATCGGCATTATAGGGGCGCATCAGGCGCTCGATCAGGGCCGAGAGCATGCCCTGGCCGCTGGCGCCGGCATGCAGATAGCTCTGCGGCCGCACGAAGTCATGCGCCTCGCCCAGGGCGTAGATGCGCTGCCGCAATTGATCGGCGAAGGGCTTTATCTCGGGCTGGCTGCGGGCCGAGAGGGCAATAATGCCATTAAGGACGGCAAAGATGTTCTTGATGCGGTGGCTGAGTTCCTGGGCCACCAATTCCCGCTCTTCGGCGGCAAGCTTGGATTCGTGAATATCGGTACAGGTCCCGATCCAGCGCAATATGTGCCCCTGCCCATCGTGGATGGGCAGCGCCCGCCCCAGCGTCCAGCGATATTCGCCGCTATGATGGCGCAGCCTATATTCGATCTGGTAGGGATCGCCGGTTTCCAGGCAATGGCGCCATTCGGTCCAGGCGCGCTCCCGGTCGTCGGGGTGGAACATCTCTCCCCAGATATCGCCATCGGTCGAGCCCTCCGGCATGCCGGTGAATTCGTACCAGCGGGCGTTGAAATAATCGTGGTGTCCGTCCGGCCGGGTCGACCAGACCATTTGCGGCATGGTGTCGGACAGGGTGCGGAAGCGCAGCTCGCTCTCGGCCAGGGCCTCGGCGGCGCGATGCTGTTCGGTCACGTCGATGGCGATGCCGGGAAAGCGATGGATACGCCCCTCCCCGTCCCTCCGCGGCCGGCCCGAGGCGATCACCCAGCGCACCTGCCCGTCGGTGCCCCGCAGGCGGTATTCGGACTTGAAGACAACGCCCTCGCGCAGGGCGGTCGCGATCTCCTCGCCCACCCGCTCCACATCCTCGGGATGGATGGCGCGCAGGAAATCCGCCATTGGCGTGCCCAGCCCGGCGCGCAGGGAATCCATGTTGAAAAGCCGGGCGAACTGGTCGTCGGCCGTCATCCGGTCATGGACGACATCCCAATCCCAGGTGCCGACGAGATCGGTGCCGTTGATGGCGAGCGACATGCGCTCTTCGCTGCGCGCCAGGGCGCGTTCGGCCAGCACCCGGTCGGTGGTTTCGTGCACCACGCAGAGCGTGCCCATCGACAGGCCGTCATCGCTGATGATCGGGCTGTAGTGCAGGTCCATCCATACCGGCTCCGGCTCGCCATGGCGATTGAGGACGAGCTCCTGGTTCCGTAGCGTCCAGGATTCCAGGCGCAGCCCGCGCTCCATGTTCTGCCGGTTGAAATCAGCGATCTCAGGCCAGGCCTCCATGGCCGGCATGCCGAAAATCTGGGGATGGCGCTGGCCGGCAAATTCGGCGTAGCCGTGATTGTAAAGCAGGATGCCCTGCGGGCCGACCATCATCACCATGGGAGTGGCAGCGACCATCATCAGGCGCACCGCGCCCTTGAGGTCTTCGGGCCAGTCAGGGATCAGGCCCAGCGGATTGGCCGACCAATCATAGGTATTGAAGAGTTTTAGAGTCGGGTCCTGTTCGAGCTTCGCGCGCGTCTCGGGAGCAGCGTGGGGGAACAGCGATTTGGGCATTGCCTACTCTTTGGCCAAAGGTGACGCAGGGACAGGCTGCCCGGACAGACAGGGGCCGCGCGCCGAAACATTCAACGCGCGGCCCCCGTTTCGGTTCACGCAAGAGCGTGATTATTCACCCGCGGCACGCTGCTGGCGCGGGGGCTTTTGCGCATGCACTTCCTCGGCCACCAGGAAGGCCAGCTCCAGCGCCTGGCTGGCATTGAGCCGCGGATCGCAATAGGTGTGATAGCGGTCGGACAGGGATGCTTCGGTGACTGCCGACATGCCGCCCACGCATTCGGTGACATCGTCGCCCGTCATCTCGATATGCACGCCGCCGGCATAGGTGCCCATATCGCGGTGCACCTCGAAGAAATTGCGCACTTCGGCCAGGACCCGGTCGAAGGGGCGGGTCTTGTAGCCGGTCGAGGCCTTGATCGTATTGCCGTGCATGGGGTCGCAGCACCACACCACCGTGCGGCCGGCCTTTTCCACCGTTTCGATCAGGCGCGGCAGATGTTCGTGCACCTTGTCGGCGCCGAAGCGGGAAATCAGCGTGATGCGGCCGGCTTCGTCGGTGGGATTGAGCCGGTCGAGCAGGCGCAGCAAATCGTCATTGCTGAGGCTGGGGCCGCATTTGACGCCGATCGGATTGTTGATGCCGGCGAAATATTCGACATGGGCCTCATCGGGATTGCGGGTGCGATCGCCGATCCAGAGCATGTGGCCGGACGTGGCGTACCAATTATTGGTGATGGAATCCCGCCGGGTCAGCGCTTCCTCATAGCCGAGCAGCAGCGCCTCGTGGCTGGTGTAGAAGCTGGTCTGCTTGAGGGCCGGCGTATTTTCCGGATTGAGCCCCAGGGCGGCCATGAAGGTGATGGCGTCGTCGATCTTGCGCGCCACTTCCTCATAGCGGGTGTTCCAGTTGGACCCCTTCATGAAGCCCATGGTCCATTCGTGGATGCGCGTCAGTTCGGCATAGCCGCCCATGGAAAAGGCGCGCAGCAGGTTGAGCGTCGCCGCCGATTGGCGATAGGCCTGCAACATGCGATGGGGATTGGGGACGCGGGAGGCCTCGGTGAAGCCGATATCGTTGATGATGTCGCCGCGATAGGACGGCAATTCGACGCCGTCGATCTCCTCGGTATCGGCCGAGCGCGGCTTGGCGAATTGCCCGGCGACGCGACCGACCTTGACCACCGGCTTGCTCGCGCCATGGGTCAGGACCAAAGCCATCTGCAGGAAGACGCGGAAGAAGTCGCGGATATGATCGGCGCCGTGCTCGGCAAAGCTCTCGGCGCAATCGCCGCCCTGGAGCAGGAAGGCTTCGCCGCGCGACACCGAGGCCAGCCGGGCCTTCAGCTCGCGCGCCTCACCGGCGAAGACCAGCGGGGGAAAGCTGCCGAGCTGCCGTTCCGCATCGGCCAGCGCGGCCGGATCGGGATAGGCCGGAACCTGCCGGATGGGCTTGCTGCGCCAGGAGCTCGGGGTCCAGGTGGTCATGTTCGTCTCGCTTACGCCGGAGCACTGATAAAACCTGAGGGCGATCTACCAAGCCAATGCCCCCGTGCCAAGGGCGAAAGGCTCAGACCTTCTGGCAATCCCGATAGACATAGGTGGGGGCCTTGAAGGTCACCAATTCCTCCGCCGCCGATGGATGGAGGGCGATGGTGCGGTCGAAATCGGCCTTGCTGGCGCCCATGCCGACGGCAATGGCGACGAGCTGGATCATTTCGGCGGCTCCGGGGCCCAGGATATGAACGCCCAACACCCTGCCCCCGTCCTTTTCGGTGATGAGCTTGAGCACCATGCGTTCGGTGCGGGTGGAGAGCGTGTTCTGCATCGGCCGGAAGCGGGCGACATAGACATCGATATCGCCATGGGTGGCGGCTTCGTCCTCGGTCAGCCCGACCACGCCGATTTCCGGCTCGGAAAAGACGGCGGTGGGGATCAGCGAATGATCTACGGCCTGCGGATTGTCATTGAAGACGGTTTCGGCGAAATACCAGCCCTCGCGGATGGCCACCGGGGTCAGCTGCGCACGGCCGGTGACGTCGCCCACCGCATAGATGGAAGGCACTGAGGTCTGCGAATATTTGTCGACGGCAATGGCGCCGAAATCATTGAGCCGGACGCCGGCCGTTTCGAGCCCCAGTCCCTCGACATTGGGCTGGCGGCCGGTGGCGAACATGACGGCGCCGAAGGGCGCGGTCACTCCGTCGCTGAAGGTTGCCAGCACATCCTCGCCCGGCTTGGAAAGCGCGGCGATGGTGGTCTGGTAGATCAGCCGGATACCCCTTTCGATCAGCCCAGCCTCGAGCCCGCGCCGCATATCGTCATCGAAGCCGCGCAGCACGCAATCGCCGCGATAGATGATCGTGGTATCGACGCCCAGCCCGGCGAAAATGGTGGCGAATTCGACTGCGATATAGCCCCCGCCCTCGATGAGGATGGAATGGGGCAGCGCCGGCAGGTCGAAGGCTTCATTGGAGGAAATGCCGAGCTCGGCGCCGGGAATATCGGGGATGAAAGGCCGTGCGCCGGTCGCCACCAGCAGATATTTCGCCGTCAGCTCGCGCCCGTCACTGGCCAGCCTGACGCTGTTGGGGCCGGTTACCACCGCGCGGTCGCGGATGATCTCGGCGCCGGGCTTTTCCAGATTGCTCGTATAGGCGTGTTCGAGCCGGGTGATTTCCTTTTCCTTGGCCGCGACCAGGGTCGGCCAGTCGAAGCTGGCATCGACCTGCCAGCCGAAGCTTTCCGCCACGTCGAACTGATCCTTGAACCGGGAGGCATAGACATAGAGCTTCTTGGGCACGCAGCCGCGAATGACGCAGGTGCCCCCGACCCGGAATTCCTCGATCACGGCGACTTTCGCGCCATAGGTGGCCGCCATGCGGGCCGCCCGTACACCGCCCGAACCGGCGCCGATGACAACCAGGTCGTAATCGAAACTCATTTCAGCTCCCATTCTTCATCGTCAAGTACCGATGAATATGATCACGCGCTTCGCACAAAAAAAGACCCCGCACAAGGCGGGGTCAATGCGGGAGATGTTTCCGCGATCAGATTTCGACGCCCTGGGCCCGCAGGGCGGAGCGCACCTTGGCGAAGAATTCGGTCCGCAGATTATTGGTATAGACCTGCAGGACGCGGCGAAGATCGGCGTTCACTTCCGAATTGGCCGTCGCCAGCTTCTGGCCGGTGGGCGATTCGTAGAAGGCAACGATCTCGGTGAGTTCTTCCAGCGTGAAGCGGATCGCGTAGACGCGCGCGAACTGATCGAGCAATTCGCCCTTGCGGCCACGATATTCGGCGATCACCTCGCCGATAATGGTATTGGTCTGCTCGACGATTTCGGGGTTCTGCGTCACGATCTGGCGCATGGTGTCGATGCCGATCTCGACCACGGTGGTTTCGAACACGGCGCCGCGGTCGGTCAGGTCGATATATTTGCGGGCCAGCGCCAATTGCTCGGGGGCGACCTCCTGCGCGAAAACCGGCGCCGAGACGGCAATGATGCCCGCCGTCAGCACCGCACCCATCACGGCCTTGGCGCCGCGCATCATGTTCCCGTTCGTCCAGAATGCCATCTTGTCCCGATCCACGCTCAGTCTATTGCCGTTTCAGTTCTTCTACGCCATTCGGCGTCGCCACATAAGCCTTGCTGCACATTTTCAGGAATAGCCCATGCTGGACCACGCCGGGAATATTCAGCAGGTCGCTCGATAGCGCTTCTGGCTGCGAAATGCGGCCAAAAAAAGCATCGAGAATAAGGTGTCCACCATCGGTCACGAAGGGATTGCCGGCCTCTTCGCCCCGCAGTTTCAGCCCGCCCTGAGCGCCGTGATGCGTCAGAACCTGCTCGATGGCGTGGCGGGTCGCGCCGAGCCCGAAGCGGTTGACCTCGATCGGCAGCGGAAAGCGGCCCAGCGCCTCGACGCATTTGGAGGCATCGGCAATGACCACCATGGCGTCGGAGGCCGCAGCCACGATCTTCTCGCGCAACAGCGCGCCGCCGCCACCCTTGATCAGGTTCAGGCCCGGGTCGATTTCGTCGGCTCCATCCACTGTCAGGTCCAGCCGGTCCAGCGTGTCGAGATCCGAGAGCGGGATATTCAACTCCTGCGCCTGGCGCGCCGTCGCCTCGGAGGTCGGCACGCAGATGACGTCGAGGCCAGCGGCGACCTTTTCGCCCAGCAGATCGACAAAATGGCGCGCGGTCGAGCCGGTGCCCAGGCCCAGGCGCATGCCCGGCCTGACTTCGGACAATGCCATGGCCGCAGCCTGCCGCTTCAACGCCTCGCTCATCGCGCAAAACCCTCCCGGAACGATGGGGCGGATGTGGCAGCGCGGCCCGCAAGCTGTCAAGGCCGCCAAAAGGCGGCATCCGCGCTGCGGCAAATGCAAAGTGAGGGAAGGAGTGTAACCTGCTGGCAACACAATATGGCGATGATGGGGCATTCATGGCAGCGGTAAGGCGGCTATGTCTTTCCGGCCAAATATATTCGAAGTAATTACGCTCATCATCGCGATCACCGAATCATGGCCGGTCGCGCATCCAGAGGCCAAGTAGAAGATGAAACTTATCAAAGTCATATTGGCGATCGGCATGTCGATCCTGCTGTCGGCCAGTTTGGTTGCGCCGGTATCCGCCGCGGTCTGGTACAATCCGGACACCAACCAGTTCGAAGAGCGCGACGCGACCGCCGGCCGTGGCGGCAGCCCGATCCGCAAGCAGATCGTCGATTACCAGACCAGCCAGAAGCCCGGCACCATCGTTATCGAAACCGGCGAACGCCGCCTCTATCTGGTGCTCGATGGCGGCAAGGCCATGCGCTATGGCATCGGCGTGGGTCGCGAAGGCTTCACCTGGGCCGGCACCAACCGCATTACCCGCAAGGCGGAATGGCCCGGCTGGACGCCGCCCCCGGCCATGCGCAAGCGCGTGCCCGACCTGCCGGCCTATATGCCCGGCGGCCCCGACAATCCGCTCGGCGCCCGCGCCCTCTATATCGGTTCGACGCTTTATCGCGTGCACGGCACCTCGGAACCCTGGACCATCGGCCAGGCCGTGTCGTCGGGCTGCATCCGCATGACCAATGACGACGTGATCGACCTCTATGAGCGCGTCCAGGTCGGCGCCCGCATCGTGGTCAATCACTGACACCGAACAACAGATGTTTCGAAAGGCCGCCGCGAGGCGGCCTTTTTTATGCGTGCGCCTTTGCATTCCCCCCGACCCGGACTAGATTTGCCGCATGACCGCGCCCACGAACCCGTCCCGCCCGCTCATCGACCGTTTCGGCCGGCGCATTTCCTATCTGCGCATTTCGGTGACGGATCGCTGCGATTTCCGCTGCGTCTATTGCATGGCCGAGGACATGACCTTCCTGCCCAAGAAGGAGGTCCTGAGCTTTGAGGAAATCGAGGCCATTGCCGGCGCCTTCATCGCGCGGGGCACCACCAAGATAAGGCTGACCGGCGGCGAGCCGCTGGTGCGCCGGGACATCATGGACCTGGTCCGCAGCCTGGGCGCCCGCATCGGTTCGGGGCTGGACGAGCTGACCATCACTACCAACGGCAGCCAATTGGCCCGGCATGCCGATGGGCTGTTCGCCGCGGGCGTCCGGCGCATCAATGTTTCGCTCGATACGCTGGATGCGGATCGCTTCGCCGCCATCACCAGGCGGGGGCGGATCGCCGACGTGCTCGCCGGGATCGCGGCGGCGCAGGCAGCGGGCCTCGCCATCAAGATCAACATGGTGGCCATGCGCGGCCTCAACGAGGACGAGATCGAGCCGATGATGGCCTGGGCGCATGCCGGCGGCATGGGCCTGACGCTGATCGAAGGCATGCCGCTGGGGGAAGTCGGCATGGATCGTGTCGATGCCTATCTGCCCCTGCGCGAGCTGCACGACCGTTTGGCGCGGCGCTATACGCTGACCCGGCTGGACAAGCGCACCGGCGGCCCGGCCCGCTATGTCCACGTCGCCGAAACCGGCGGCACTCTGGGCTTCATCACCCCGATGAGCCACAATTTCTGCGAAAGCTGCAACCGCGTCCGCCTGACCGCGACCGGCCAATTGTTCCTCTGCCTCGGCCAGGACGATCAGGTGAACCTCCGCGACGCCTGGCGCGATGGCGGCCCGGCCGCCCTCGACGCGGCCCTCGACCACGCCATGCTCATCAAGCCCAAGGGCCACGACTTCGTCCTCGACCGCACCCGGCCGGAACCCGCCGTGGCGCGGCATATGAGCGTGACGGGTGGGTAGCATTGAAAAACCCAACTACTTGGGTTATCTGGGATGGTGACGGTCCATCGTGAAGGCGGAATGCGTTTCGTGATCTATCTGAATGATCACGAGCCCGCCCATGTTCACGTCTATGGCGATGGGGAAGCACGCATCGACATCATGACCCTGAATGTTCTTTCCATTCACGGCATGAACCGGCGTGATGCGGCCCGTGCCTTGGCGATCACGATGGAACACCGATCCCTGTTTCTACAACGCTGGACTGAAATTCATGGCTGAGATCGAGTTGGATGATCAGCATTACAAGGAGGCGGTGGAGCGCGGGCTGACGGAGCGCACTGGCCGCCCTGCTCCCGTCTCGGTCCGATACGAACGGTCATCGGGCCGAATTGTCGTGGAATTTGACAACGGCACCGCCTTTCTCGTTCCCGCGGGCCTGTTGCAGGGGCTGGAGAAGGCCGAAGCGGACGATATTGCCAATGTGGAGCTGCTCGGCGAAACGGGGCTGCACTGGCCGTCTCTGGATGTGGATTTCACCATTGCCGGATTGATGCAGGGCATCTTCGGCACCGCCAGGTTTATGGATGCAAGCCGCAAAGGCGGGCAATCCCGCTCTGCCGCGAAGATCGCTGCGGCACGGCGCAACGGGATGCGCGGCGGGAGGCCCCGGAAATCGTCGTAAGCGTTACTTGTCGTCGTCCACCATGGCGAAGTCGGCATGCGGGCGGGTTTGCGGTCCGTCACCAGTGAAGCGGACGGACCAGCCAACCGGCAGTCAACGGTCCAGCACCGCGTCGACAAGAGCACTCAAGTCCTCTTGGGATGCTCCCGCTGACATGGCCACGATGGCGACCCCAGTAGATGGGCTTCGGACCGCCTTGGCAGTGCATCCGGTCCATTCCCCGCCATGGATTAGCAGTGGTTGTCCATGGCGTTGGCGCAGCCCTATGCCCCAACCGTATTCCACGAGGCCGCCGTTGATCAGATTACCCGGCCTGGTGACGAGATCAGCGATGCCGAGCGTGTCACGGTTTTGATGGTGCAGCCACAGCGAAAAAGCTCTGGCTGTTGTCCAGAGCCCGCCATCGCCTGTCGTGAGCGGGCGGCTCGATCCCATCAAGGAGGTCTGAGGAAAGCCGCTGACATCAGGCTCCGCAAACCCCATGCCATCCAATCCCAGCGGCTCGAGTAGGCGAGTTCTGATGAAACGCGCGAAGGCACATCCAGCAGCTTTCGCGACCACGTGCGCCAGCAGCACGTAGCCGAGATTGGAATAGATGTGGGTTGTGCCAGGCTTGGAGATGAGGTGCGGAAGGCGCTGCACGGCCGCCAGAGCGAATGCATCCGTCCAGTCTTCCTCGGCAGGCTCGACTTCTCCCGCGGCTGGCAGGCCCGAAATATGGTGGACGAGATGGCGTGTGGTGATGTCTCCGGCCCATCCTGGTAAATCCGGAAGGTAGTGTGCGACGGGCAAATCCGGATCAAGTTGGCCTTCTTGCACCAACAAGGCAGCGGCCGCACCGGTGATCTGTTTTGCGAGGCTCGCCGCATAGAAACGATCCGTGAGCCGGACAAAATTTCCGTCGGGCCACTTCCCCCTCCCGACCTCTTCCACCTGGCCAGCACCATCACAAACGGCGATCATCAGGGGCACATGGGAGGCCACCGCGCTCTGATCAACAAGTCGGGCGAGTTCGTCCACCATATGAACTGTCTAGCACACGATCATGCCCAAATGTCTGGTTTTGGCGATCCGCTAGGCGCATCTCGCATCGGTATACGCCAGATTTCGGGAATGGTGCTGATCGGCCTGAACGACCGGAATGGGATCGAAAACCATCATCGGTCCTGACGCCATGCTGCTGGCAGTCATCGCCGCATGCCTTCGCGCGACGGCGCGGTCAGCCTACTTGTCGTCGTCCACCACGATGGCGAAGTCGAGCGGCAGGGCGGTGGTGTATTTGATCTGGCCCATGGCGAAGGCCGAGCTGACATCGGTGAGGTTTATCTTGCTGATCAGGCGCTTATAGAAGGTGTCATAGGCGCCGATATCGGGCACCACCACCCGCATCAGGTAATCGACATCCCCGCTCATGCGGTAGAATTCCACCACTTCGGGAAATTCGTCGATCACACCGGAGAATTTGCGCATCCAGGCTTCGTTGTGCTCGTTGGTCTTGACCGAGACGAAGACGGTGACCCCGACATTGACCTTGGCCGGATCGAGCACGGCGACGCGGCGCTGGATGACGCCGTCTTCTTCCATCTTCTGGATGCGGCGCCAGCAGGGCGTGGTGGACAGGCCGACCTTGCGGCCGATTTCAGCCACCGGCATGGTCGCATCCCGTTGCAGGAGCGACAGAATTTTCCGGTCGATCTTGTCCAGTGCCATGACGCCCTCGTGAAATCAGTTTTTATCTTTACCCGCCAGACCCGACGACGGCGCGGAGATCAGTGCCACATACGCCCTTCTCGCGCAATAAAATTGCGCAAAGCAAGCTATGGAACCGGAAAAGAGAAAATTAACCATGCCAGTCCCGGCGCGGTCCGTCCAGTGGGTACGATGCCCCCCGCGATTTCATAGGCTGTTAACCACACGGCCCTAATCTGCCGCCTGTGTGTCGCGAGCGCGTCTTATGCTCGCCTTATCGAGTAACGAGTACGAGTTCCATGCCGTCCCAGCTGGCCAATGAAGCTGAAATTCGCGCGCCTGTGAGCGCCGACGGCAAGCGAAATGCCCAGAAGGCGGTGAGCGAGGCGCGCCAGCGGCTGACCTCCAGTTCGGGCACGCGCGCCGATTTCGATTTCGAACTGATGCATGATTATGCCGCCTCGCGCGTCGGGGCGGCGTTGCCTATGGCGGCGATCGTGGGCATTCTGGCCATCGTCGCCAGCTTCTGGGTGCCGATCACCATCACCGCGCTCTGGGCCGGGCTCGTCATCGCCAGCCTGCTGATCGTGGTGCAGATGGCGCGGCGCTTCACCCTGGCCGATCCGTCCAAGTTCAATGCCGGGCGCTGGACCACCAGCTTCGTGGCCGTGGAAACCATAGGCGGGGTGGCGCTGTCGCTCCTGGCGCTGTTCACCCTGGTGGCCGAACCCTCCGATCTCACCCCGGTCATGTTCGCCATGGCGCTGGTGGCCATTGCCAGCAATGCCATCGCCACCCATACCCTGCCCCCGGCCACCCTGATGAGCACCCTGCCGGTGACCATGACCGTCTCGGCGGCGCTGATAGCGGTGGGCGGCACGCTCAATTACACGCTGGCCGCCGTCACCGTCTGCGGCGAAATCTTCTTCCTGTTCCTCGCCCGCCAATTGCACAGCTCCGAGCTCGAGACGATTTCGCACCAGTCCGAAAAGGACACGCTGATTTACGAGCTGGAGGAAGCGCGCAACATGTCGGACGAGGCGCGCCGGCATGCCGAGCAGGCCAATGTCGCCAAGAGCCAGTTCCTGGCCACGATGAGCCACGAGCTGCGCACGCCGCTCAACGCCATTATCGGCTTTTCCGAGGTGCTGAAATCGGAGCTGCTGGGGCCCCACCAGGTGCCGCAATACAGGGAATATGCCGGCGACATCCATGGCAGCGGGCAGCACCTGCTGAACCTCATCAACGAGTTGCTCGATCTCAGCCGCATCGAGGCGGGCAAATACGAGCTCAACGAGGAAGTGGTGTCGCTGGTCGATATTGCCGAGGATTGCCGGCGCATGATGGAATTGCGCGCCAAGGCCAAGGGCATCGAGCTGGTCTTCAGCTATGGCGATGGCCTGCCCCGGCTGTGGGGCGACGAACGCGCCATCCGCCAGGTCA
Organism: Devosia elaeis; assembly: GCF_001650025.1. GTDB lineage: Bacteria > Pseudomonadota > Alphaproteobacteria > Rhizobiales > Devosiaceae > Devosia > Devosia elaeis. The sequence continues at coordinate 62,954 of NZ_LVVY01000063.1, forward strand.
TGCTGAACCTGTTGTCCAACGCCATCAAGTTCACGCCCCAGCACGGCAAGGTGACGCTGGTGGTGCAGCGCAGCCGCGATGGCGGCCAGATGGTTTCGGTCAAGGATAACGGCCCCGGCATTCCGCAGAACGAGATCGAAACCGTGCTCTCCTCCTTCGGCCAGGGCTCGCTGGCGCAGAAGACGGCCGAACAGGGCGCCGGGCTCGGCCTGCCCATCGTGCAGAAGATCATGGACCTGCATCAGGGCCGTTTCGATCTTTATTCCAAGCTGCGCTTCGGCACCGAGGTCTTCGCCACCTTCCCCCGCGCCCGCGTCATGGACGCACTGGCCCCTGTGGTGGAAAAGCGCAATCGGCTCGAGATTTATTCCGAAGCCGGCTGAGCGGGCGCCGCCCTATCGCAAATTCGCCGTTATCGGCTGGAGGATGGCGCCATGCCCGCATTGAAATTCCCCCGCCTCGCCCTCGCCCTTGTCGCCCTGATGCTGGCTTTTCCGGCCGTGGCGCAGGAGCCGGCGGCGCAGATGAATGTCGCGCCGGTTCCCGAAACCGATCCGGCCGTCGATTTCGACACCAGCTATCGCCCCTCGCCCACCGTATCGTCCCGCCTGCAACGGGAATTCCTGGATTCGGTGCGCTGGTCCGCCGGGGTGGAGGCGCGCGACAATCTGGCCGCCGCCTTCGCCGAGCGCTCGCCGGTGGAAATCTGGCATGAGCTGGTGGCCGGGCAGGGCCTGGAGCCCAACAATGTCGCCGACGCGCTGACCGCCTATTGGGTGCTCAACTGGATCACCGCCAATGGCGCCTATACTGCCGAGATCGACAATGCGCCGATCCAGCGGCAATTGCGCGTGGCCTTTGCCAACGACGCCAACTTCCGCACCATGGGCGATCAGCAACGCCAGCAGCTCGCCGAGGGATATATCTTCAATTTCCTGCTCGAGCATGCCGCGCTCAACCGGGCCGTGGCGGCGCGCGATCTCGACGCGCTGAACCGGCTTGCCGCCGCGTCGGTCACCCGTTTCCAGCGCAGCATGGGCGTCAACCTTTTGGCGCTGGTGCCCAGCGCCCAGGGTTTCGGCCCGCGCCCGCGTCCGTGATCAGGCCGATTTCCCGCTGACGGCGGCGCTTTCGAAGGTCGCCATATTGTCGTGCAAGTGCAGGGCCGTCTTGGCCATGACGGCGGCGAGGGCGGCGCCGCTGCCCTCGCCCAGCCGCATGCCCAGGTCGAGCAAGCCGGTCTGGCCCATCTTGTCCAGCACGCGGGCATGGGCGCCCTCTGCCGAGACATGGGCGAACAGGCAATGGTTGATGGCGGCCGGATTGACCGCATGGGCGATGGCGGCGGCCGCGCTGGCCACATAGCCGTCGATGATGACCGGCACCTTCTGGTGCCGCGCGGCCAGGAGCGCCCCCAGCATGGCGGCGATCTCGCGACCGCCGAGCCGCGCCAGAATGGCCAGCGGATGATCCAGCGCGCCGGCATGCCGCGCCAAAGCCCGGTCCACCGCATCGGCCTTGCGCGCCAGGCCCGCATCGTCGACGCCGGTGCCCCGGCCGACCCAGTCGGCGCCGGTGCCGCCATAGAGCGCGGCATAGATGGCCGCGGCGATGGTGGTGTTGCCGATGCCCATTTCCCCGATGCAGATCAGGTCGGGCTTGCCCGCCACCGCTTCCATGCCATAGGCGATGGTGGCCGCGCACATCTGGTCGTCCAGTGCCGGTTCCTTGGTGATGTCACCCGTCGGCAGTTCCAGCGCCAGCTCGAATACCCGCAGGTTGATCTCGTGCAGCCCGCAGATCTGCGAAATCGCCGCGCCGCCATTGGTGAAATTGGCGACCATCTGCGCCGTCACCTCGCGCGGAAAGGCCGAGACGCCCTGGTCGGTCACGCCGTGATTGCCGGCGAAGATCGTCACCATGGGATTGCCCAGGCGCGGCTTGGCCCGGTGTTGCCAGCGGGCGAGGAACTCCACCAATTCTTCCATGCGCCCCAGCGAGCCCGGCGGCTTGGTCAATTGCGCGTCGCGCGCGCGCACGGCGGCAACCGCGGTTTCGTCGCCATCGGGCACGGCCACGAGCAGTTCGACGATATCGGCAAAGGCGGGATTGAGGGCGGGCATGGCAGGTCCGGCGCGATGTGTTAGGAAGGCGGGGACTTGTTGCCCATTACGGAGACAATTGCAATTGACGCCGGAGACTGGCATCGATCCCGGCCTGCGCGACGCGTACCGGCCCGAACCGCCCCCGAGAGGCTTCGGGCTCAAGGACGATCTGGTCATGGCCCTGCGGTTCTTCTCCCGCCTGCCGACCGGCGACAGCCCGCACGAAAAGCCGGATCTCGGCCGAATCGCCATGGCCCTGCCGCTCGCCAGTCTGGTGATGGGCGTTCTGCCAGTGCTGCTGCTGATCGGCGGCGTCGGGGCCGGGCTGCCGCCCTATTTCGCCGCCGCCCTGGCGGTCGCCGCCATGGTGGTGGTGGGCGGCGGCATGATGGAGGATTCGCTGGCCGATGCTGCCGACGGATTGTTCGGTGGCGCCACCCGCGAGCGGCGGCTGGAAATCCTCAAGGACAGCCGCCACGGCACGTACGGCGTCGCGGCCTTGTGCCTCTTCCTGGTATTGCGGGTGACTGCCCTGGGGAGCATTGCCGCCATCAATCCGCTGGCGGCCGGCGCGCTCTGGCTGGCCGCCAATATTGCCGGGCGCTCGGGTGGCCTCTGGATCGCAGTGGCCCTGCCCCCGGCGCGACCGGACGGTGCCTCGGCGACCGCCGGCGCCCTGCCCCGCTCGCGCTTTGCCATCGGCGCGGCCCTGGCGGCCCTGCTCGTCTTCGTCATCGGCGCGCCGGCCTCGAGTCTCTTGGGCGTCATCCTCGCCCTCGTGGCGGTGATGCTGGCGGCCCTGGCCTGGACGGCCCTGTGCCGGCATCTGGTCGGCGGCCAGACGGGCGACCTGATCGGCGCGGCCGCCGGACTGGGCGAGATCGCGGCGCTCGCCATCCTGCTCATCTTCGCATGACGCCTTGAATTTGCCTTGCGCCGTGCCTTTATCGGGAGGGACGGCCAGGAAGCGGAAGGACCGGGACAGCATGATCTTTATCGGCATCGCCCTGCTCGTCGCCATCGGCATCGCCCTGATGATCAGCGCCGATGCCGGCAGCCTTATCGGGCTCAGCCAGATGCAGACGGCGCAATTGGTGCCATTGGTCGTCATTCTCATCGTGTTCGCCGGCGGCCTTTTCGCCCGCCGCCATCGCGCCTCCGAGCTGGTGGGCGGCGTCCTGCTCTGGGTCGGCATCTTCGCCATCGCCATGGTGACCTATGCCTATCGCGACGAATTGATGGGCGTGGTGGGCCGGGTGGCCGGCGAAATGCAGCCCGGCCTCGCCATTGTCGACGCCAATGCGGGCACCGCCACGTTCCGGCGCGGTTTCGGCGGGCATTTCGAAGTGCAGGCGACCATTAACGGGCATACCACCCCGATGATCTTCGACACCGGCGCCAGCGCCGTGGTGCTGACCATCCAGGATGCGGAAGCGGCGGGCGTCGATACGGCGGGCCTGCGCTACATGGTGCCCGTTTCCACCGCCAATGGCCGCGGCATGGCGGCGCGGATCCGGCTGGACAGCATCGTGGTGGGCGGCATCGAACGGCGCAATGTCACCGCTTTCGTCACCGAGGCCGGCGCGCTGGAAACGAGCCTGCTCGGCATGACCTTCCTCGAAACGCTGAGCCGCTATTCGGTGACGCAGAACGCGCTGGAGCTGGTGGATTGATGGCGGAGCAAGCCGGACAGTTCAGCCGCGAGGGTTGCACGCTTCATTACTGGATATCCGGGCCGGACGACGCGCCCGCCCTGGTCTTCAGCCACGGCGCGACGCTCGACAATCAAAGCTGGGCCGTGCAGGCGGACGCCCTGGCCGAGACCCATCGCGTCATCCGCTGGGACCTGCGCGGCCATGGCCTTTCCCGCCCGAGCAGCGGAGCGCACAGCATTGACCGCTTCGCTGCCGACCTGATCGCCCTGCTCGATCATCTCGGTATCGGGCAAGCCGTGCTGGTGGGCCTGTCGCTGGGTGGCTATGTCTCGCAGGCGGTCGCCCACGACCATCCCGAGCGCGTCGCCGCCCTGGCCGTGTTCGACGCCACCAATCTGTACGATACGCCGCTTTCGGGCTTCATGACTGCAATGATGGCGCAGTCCTCCCTCCTGATCGGTCTGTTCCCCTGGCGCCGCCTGATCGAGATGACGGCGCGCCAATCGGCCGTCACGCCCGAGGCGCAGGATTATATCCGCCAGGTCGTGTCGCAGCTCACCAAGCCCGAATATATCGCCATCTGGGGCGCGGTGCAGACCGGCTTGCGGCGCGATGCCGACTACCGCTTCGCGGGGCCGACGCTCCTGGCCATGGGCGATCGGGACAAGGTCGGCGTGGTGGATGCCGGCATGCGCCATTGGGCGAAGCGCTGGCCGGGCGCCCGGTTCGAGATCGTTCCGGGCGCCGGTCATTGTTCCAATCAGGACAATCCCGAATTCGTAACGCAGGTGCTGCGGGACTTCCTCAAGTGAAAGGGCCGGTCTTTCGACCGGCCCTTCGGTTTTGCTTCAGCTCACGGCGAACTGGATCGCCTGGCTGCCCACCACGTACCAGGTGACGAAAAGCGCATTGATGAATGCGCCCGGCAGATAGCTGCCGGTCCGGCGCCAGGCAAAGGTGGACAGGAAGGCCACGATGGCCAGCAGCGGCACGAATTGCATGCCGATCACGGTGGTCAGCGATTCATTCATGCTGAACAGGTGCCCGGTGAACAGCAGCGTCAGGTACTGGAAGCCCAGGAAGATTATGAAGCCGACGATCAGCACCGCGATGTTGGACAGGTATTGCGCCACGCGGCCGTCGGTGCGCACCGACATGCCTTTGTGCAGGCCGCGCATTGCCAATACGAAATAGATCGTGAACGGTACCAGATAGATCAGGGCGATCTTGGTGCGGACCAAGTCCAGCGGCTTGAGGGCGACGACCCAGAAGCGGAAATCCACCTTGAAGAAGAAATCGGTGGCGGCGACGACGATGTAGCCGATGCCGACGGTGGCCAGCGCGATCAGCACCGAACCCCAGATATCGCCGCGTCCTTCGACCTTGCTGCCCTTGAACACCAGGCCCAGCGCCAGAACGATGACCCCGTTCAGCACCGCCCAGAGGGCGATCTGGCTGGTGAAGCTCTGCGGCAGGATGGCCGAAGCCGGAAACACCAGCGTCGCCCAATAGAAGAAGGGATAATAGGTCAGGACCGGGATCATGGTGGCGAGCGCGAAATGCAGCCACCACTTGCCGTTGCGCTTTTCATAGGCGGCGCCGGTCGGCTCCTTGCGCAGATGCGCGAAAGCCTGCGTCTTGAGCAGCATGTCGAAGGTGCCGGCCAGAAGGACGACGAAACCGATCAGCGCGATCAGCGTGCCGATTTCCTTCCAGAGCCAGATCTGGTCGCCGGCCGGAATCGGCTTGGCCCCGTCAAGAGTCTGGTCGAACCAGGCGATGGCGTCCCCGATGGCCTCGGGCGAGAAATGATTGCCCGGATGGGTGGTATTCGGCTGCTGCAGGATGCGGGCGGTGCCGTCCGCGATATCCCCATAGACCTGGCCGATGACGACCGGCTCGCTGACGCCGAAGGCCGTCTGCAGCTTGGTGCTGGTCGGCACGTCCTGGGCGCGATCGACGCCCCACATGGTGCCCGAGAACTCGTCATACTTGGAGAAGACGACGGCGAGATTACGCGGCCAGGTGGTGTCGGCCTCCTTGGCAAAGGGCGCGCCGGTGCTCGAGCCCTGCAAGACCACGGCCTTATAGGCATCGGGCATGGCCGCCGCGGCTGCGAGGACAGTCCAGCCGCCCATGGAATGGCCTTCGAGGCCGATATTGTCGGTATCCACGAAGTCAAGCGAGCGCAGATAGGCCAGGCCTCCGGGGCCGCCGAAGCCATTGGCGAAGGCCGGGGCATCCGAATAGCCGTGGCCGCCCTGGTCCAGCGCCAGCACCACATAGCCGCGACGGGCGAATTCGATGGCGAAGCCGTCCTGGGTTTCGCGGCTATTGAAATAGCCATGCACGGCCAGGATGGCCGGGGCCTTGTTTTCCGCCGAAACGCCGGGCGGCACATAGAGCAGGCCGCTCAGCACCTGGCCATTGGTGCCATGAAACCGCAGATCCCGAATGGAAATGCCGCCGGATGTCTGGATGAAATGCGCGAGCAGCGCGCCGATGAGTATGATGATCCAGCCTGCGTGAAACAGGCGATTTTTTATTGCCATTGAAAGGCGCTCCCCACTTTCCTGCTGAAACCATTCAGCAAAGCCACGCGCGGAAATTACACCGGAGACGAAAGAAAATCGAACGAAAACGAAAGATTATTCAGCGCAAACCGAAAGCCGCCGCCGGGCCGAATTTTGTCATGCGGCACAATGGGATCGCACCGGCGCCGGCGCCGGCCGCTTCAGGGGCGGCGGAAAATTTCGATCCGCTCAGGCGGATGCAGCCAGTTCGCGGTTTTCCACCACGTCCAGCGCGCGCATGAAGACGTCCGGCCCGGCCTTGGGCTTGCAGGCATCGACGCTGAGGATCTGGCGGAACTGCCGCGCGCCGGGACGGCCATTGGCGAGGCCGAGCATGTGGCGGGCAATATTGTTGAGCCGCACCCCCTGCCCCAATTGCGTTTCGGCATAATCGGCCATGGCCGCCATGATGCCGGCGAGGTTCGGCACGGGCCGGTCGTCGCCGAAGATACGCGCATCCACCTCGGCCAGCAGCATGGGATTGTGATAGGCGGCCCGCCCGAGCATGACCCCGTCGGTATGGCCAAGCTGTTCATCGGCCTGGTCCAGGGTCTCGATTCCACCATTGATCATCACCGGCAGCGGCGCCAGCCGGGCGCGCAGGCGGTGGACGCGGGGATAGTTCAGTGGCGGGATGGTGCGGTTTTCCTTGGGGCTCAGGCCCTGCAGCCAGGCCTTGCGGGCATGGACGTAGAGCGCGGCCACGCCGGCTTCCACCATGGCATCGGCGAAACGATCCAGGCTTTCCTCGATATCCTGGTCATCGATGCCGATGCGGCACTTGACCGTCACCGGCCTGTCGGTGGCGCCGCGCATGGCGCGCACGCATTCGGCCACCAGCTCCGGCTCGGCCATCAGGCAGGCCCCGAACCTGCCCGATTGCACACGGTCCGAAGGGCAGCCGACATTGAGATTGATCTCGTCATAGCCGAAGCCTTCGGCAATGCGCACCGCTGCCGCCAGCTCCGCCGGATCGGACCCGCCGAGCTGAAGCGCCACGGGATGCTCGACCGGATCGAACCGCAAATGCCGCTCCGCATCCCCATGCACGATCGCCCCGCTATTGACCATCTCGGTAAACAGCAGGGCATGGCGCGTCAGCAGGCGATGGAGGACCCGACAATGCCTGTCGGTCCAGTCCATCATCGGGGCAATGGAAAATCTGCGCGATTGGTCCAGCAAAACGGTTCCGATTGTTCTTCTAGGCCATCCCATATGGGATCGTTCGGGGCGTTTTGCACCAGTGGGGGCGCGGGGACAAGGGCCGCGCCCGCCGCAGGGGTTCAAAGCCGCGTCAGCCGAGCCTGGTCTTGCGGCGCATGAGGCCGATGAAGAAGATGCCGCCGACCAGGCCTGTGATGATGCCGATGGGCATGTCCTGGGGCGGGATGATCACCCGTGCGGCCATGTCGGCCAGGACCAGCACGATGGCGCCGACCAGGGCCGAGAGCGGCAGGACGCGGCGATAATCGCCGCCCACCACCATGCGCACCAGATGCGGGATCATCAGGCCCACGAAGGAAATGATGCCGGAAAAGGCCACGGCCGCGCCGGTCAGCAGGGCGCAGACGACGAAGACCAGGATGCGGAAGCGCCCGGCGGGCAGGCCGAGCGTGGTCGCCGATTCATCGCCCAGGGTCATGGCGTTGAAATTGCGCGCATTGAACAGCAGAAAGGCGCCGCAGCCGGCCAGCGCCAGCAGCGGATAGGGCAATTGCGCCCATTGGGCCAGGCCCAGCCCGCCCAGCATCCAGAAGACCACCGTATGGGTGGCGCGCGGATCGCCCAGGAAAATGCCCAGGCTGCCCAGCGAGGTGATGACGAAGGAGATGGCCACCCCGGTCAGGACCAGGCGGCTGGCGTCGCGCGCCTGGGTGAAATTGGCGATGCCCACCACCAGGGCCGTGGTCGCGAGGGCCCCGCCAAAGGCGAAGAGCGGCACGGTGATGAGGCCCAGGAACATGCCGGTATGCAAGAGCACGATGATGGCCCCCAGGGCGGCGCCCGAGGAAATGCCGAGCAGGTGCGGATCGGCCAGGGCATTGCGCGTCACCGATTGCAGGGCCGCGCCCACCAGCGACAGGCTGGCCCCGACAATGGCGCCCAGCACCACGCGCGGCAGGCGCACTTCCCACACGATATTGTCCCGCCCCGGCGACCAGGTCTGTTCGACGCTGCCCGGCGCGAGGTGGCTGAGAATGACGCTCCAGACGATATCGGGCGGGATGCCCACCGCCCCGACGCTGACCGCGAGGACCGAAATGACGAAAAGCAGGACCACCAGGCCGCAGACGATGAGCGGCATGGAATGGATCAGCGCGTGGCGCGGGCCGTCGACGAGATGCTTGTGGGACATGAACATGCGGGCCGGCTTGCGCCGGCCCTACTCCGAATTACTCGCGGAAGGCCGCGGCGAGGGTCTTGATGGCGTCGATATTGCGCGGCCCCGGCGTCGCCTCGACATAGGGCAGCACCACGAAGCGGTCGTTGACCACCGCCGGAACATCCTTGAAGGCGGGATTGTCGCGCATGAAATCGGCTTTCTGCTCGGCGGTCACGCTGCCGTAATCGACGATGACCACGACATCGGGATTGCGCTCGATCACCGGTTCCCAGCCGATTTCCACCCAGCTCGAGTCCACGTCGTCCATGATATTGACGCCGCCCGCCGCCTCGATCAGCGCCGTGGGCATGGCATAGCGCCCGGCCGTGAACGGCTTGTTCTCGCCGGAATCGTAGACGAAGACCTTGACCGGCGCATCGAGCACGGCGAGCCCGGCGGTGAATGCGTCGAGGTCCTGCCGATATCCGGCCACCAGCGCCTCGGCCTGTTCCGCCACGCCGAAAATACGGCCGAGATTGAGTAGGTCGGCATACATGTCCTCGATGGAGGCCTTGGGCTTGTCCATGATATGGATGCAGCTCTCGGTCAGCTCGTAGACGGCGATGCCGAACTCGGCCAGTGTATCGGGCGTCACTTCCCCGCCCACGCGCATGCCGTAATTCCAGCCTGCGAAATAGAAATCGGCATCGGCGCCGAGCAGCACTTCCTTGGTGGGATAATTGGGCGACAGCTCGGGCAGGTCGGCCACACCTTCGCGCAGGGTTTCGTCCAGCGTCTTCCAGTCCGAAATGCCGGTATAGCCCACCATATTGCCGGTAAGGCCCAGGGCCAGCATCATCTCGGTCAGGTTCACGTCGTTGGAAACCGCGCGGCTGGGCGCGGCCTCGAAGGTCACCGCGCGGTCGCAGCTTTCGACCGTGACGGGAAAGCCCGATGCCATGGCGCCGCTGGTCAGCAGCGTGGTGGACACGGCAAGGATCGGCAGGAACAGACGCATGGATTTGCCCTCAGGGATCGGATGAATTCAGGTGAAAGGAAAAGCGCGGCCGGCCGGTGGCCGGATGGCTGTCGATGGCGGCCTCGACCGCGAAAATCCGCCTTATATTGTCCGGCGTCAGCGCCTCGAGCGGCGTGCCCAATTGCACGCTGCGCCCCTGTTCCAACACCAGCACCCGGTCGGCATGGGCCGAGGCCAGCGCCAGGTCGTGCAGCGAGACGATCACCGTGGTCGGCAGGCCCGCCAGCAGGTCCAGCACTTCGAGCTGGTGGCGGATATCGAGATGGTTGGTGGGCTCGTCCAGGATGAGCAGGTCCGGCTTCTGCACCAGCGCCCGCGCGATCATCACCCGCTGCTTCTCGCCGCCCGAGAGCGAGCCGAAATCGCGCCCGGCAAAGGGGGTGAGGTTCATCAGCGCCAGCGCATCCTCGACCGGGCCATAGGCCGGGTCGCTGAACTGGTCGAGATGGGGCGTGAGGCCCAGTTCGATGATCTCGGCCACGCTGAGCCCGAAATCGGAGGCCGGCTCCTGCAGGACAGTGGCGACCCGCCGCGCGATGGACCGGGGCTTGAGCGCCCAGATATCCTCGCCATCCAGCAGGACGGCGCCCTGGCTGGGTCGGTGGAAGCGATAGAGGCAGCGCAACAGGCTCGATTTGCCGGCGCCGTTGGGGCCGACCACGGCCAGCATCTCGCCGGGCTCGACGGAAAAATCGATATCCCGGACGATGGGCGCCATGCCCTGCGGCCCCCAGTTGAGGCCGCGAACGGTCAGGCGCGCCGGATTAGCGCCGACTAGGCGTCGTGCAAGCTCCATCGGAACCTCCGCCATAGAGGCAGGGAGGCTCGGAAGAACCGGTCAGGCAATAAGCATCGATATGGTCGTCGTGCGCCATCGTCGTTCCCCTCGGCACACCCCGGCCGGGTTTCGTTGATGTCGACGGCAGGTCTCCTGGCTCGCGGGTCCTGGCGCTTCCGGCCTTCCCAGCCTTTCGGCCAGTGGCATTCCGGAAGAACTCACCGCTTACAGTTGCGGGGGCAGCCACGGTTTTGGTCCCTGATGGGTACGCCGCACCGTGTTCCCTTTTGATCCCCTTGGAGATGTCTCGGCGGGGAACCTTCGACGGGGCGATATGGCCGCAGGCCGGCGGCGATGTCAACGGCCTGATGACAGAATGGCCGGGAAAGCGCCATTATGCCTTGGCCCGGCGCGCCTGATCTGGATCAAAGCGGTTTGCGGCGCGTTGCACCAATGTGGCCGGCACCGAAGCGGGAAAGGAACCGAAATGTACCAGAACATCATCTGCGCCATCGACGGCTCGGAATTGAGCAGCAAGGCACTCGGGCAGGCCCTGGCGCTGGCCGGCGCCACGGGCGGCAAGGTCACCGCCGTCACGGTCACCGAGCCTTCCGTCATCGTCTCGCCCGGCGCGGAGATGATGATGGTCGATACCAGCGCCATCATCGACGATCTCGACAAGGCCAAGTCCGAATCCGCCAAATCCATCCTGGCGGAAGCCGAAAGCCAGGCCGCCGCGACCGGCGCCGCCATCGCCAAGCTGCATGTCGCCAACAGCACGGCGGCCGACGGCATCCTGCATGCGGCGCGCGAGCAAAAGGCCGATCTCATCGTCATGGGCTCGCATGGCCGGCGCGGCCTCGGCCGCCTGCTCCTGGGCAGCCAGGCCTCCGAAGTCCTGTCCCATTCCGAGCTGCCGGTGCTGATCGTCAAGTAGCGGCATTTGCCGGATTAAGCAGGTTTACCCCCAGTAGACCTCACCCTGAGCCTGTCGAAGGGCGAGGTCGTGGCACTCGGCTTTCGGCGGGCCCGCCCTCGTGGTTCGACAGGCTCACCATCAGGTCTTCGGGACAACCTGCTCGCACACTCACGGATCGTCAAAGCCAGCTAACATGTCAGTTCTGGCGCCTTGACCTGAAATCGGCTAAATCCCGGCCAGACCTTACCGGGGCCGGACATGACGCAGACAATCCCCCGCCATATCGCCGTCATCGATATCGGCAAGACCAATGCCAAGGTGGTGCTCATCGACAGCGCCGGCGGGCAGCAGGTCGCCGCCCGCAGCACGCCCAATGTCGTCCGCCGGGACGGTCCCTATCCGCATATGGATGTCGACATGCTCTGGGCCTTCATCCTGGACAGCCTCAAGACGCTGGGCGCGGCGCATGGCATAGACGGCATTTCCATCACCACCCATGGCGCCTGCGGCGCGCTGCTGGCGGGCGACGCCCTCGCGCTCCCCATCCTCGATTATGAATTCGACGGGCCGGAGCGCCTGGCGGACGATTACGCCCTTGTCCGCCCCGATTTTTCCGAGAGCCTCTCGCCCAGATTGCCGGCGGGCCTCAACCTGGGCGCCCAGTTCTTCTGGCAGGCGAGGACGTTCCCGGAGGATTTCGCCCGCGTCACCGCGCTCCTCACCTATGCCCAATATTGGGCCTGGCGGCTGACCGGAATGCAGGCAAGCGAGGTGACCTCGCTGGGCTGCCATACCGATCTCTGGGCCCCCGCCGGCGGCGCGTTTTCCAGCCTCGTCGACAGGATGGGCTGGCGCGGCCGGTTCCCGCCGGTTCGCCCGGCCGCATCGGTGCTCGGTCCGCTTCTGCCGGAAATCGCGGCGGCGACGGGGCTTGCCGCCGCCACGCCCGTCACCTGCGGCATTCACGATTCCAATGCCTCCCTCCTGCCGCATCTGGGCCGGCAAGAGCCGCCCTTCACCATCATCTCCACCGGCACCTGGACCATCCTGATGACTGTCGGCGGCGACACCGGCGCGCTGGACCAGAGCCGCGACAGCCTTGCCAATGTCGATGCCCATGGCCGTCCGGTTCCCACCGCCCGCTTCATGGGCGGGCGCGAATTCGATGCGCTGGCGCCCGAGATCGCCGAGCCCTCGCCCGCCGATATCGCCCATGTCATCGCCCATGACATCCAGGCCCTGCCCAGCTTCATGCCCGGCGTCGGGCCCTTTGGCGGGCAGGCGGGACGCTGGACACACGATCCGGCCGGCCTCACGCCCGGCCAGCGCAATGCGGCGGCGTCCTTCTACCTGGCGCTGATGGCGCGCGCCTGCCTCGATCTTTGCGGCCTTGGCCGCTCGATCACCATCGAGGGACCGCTGGCGCGCAACACGCTGTTCGGCGCGACCCTGGCGCGGCTGACAGGCGTGCCGGTGCTGGCCTCGGGCGATGCGACGGGAACCAGCCTCGGCGCCAGCCTGTTGTTCGGGGGAGCCCTGCGGGAGGCAGGGGGCAGGAATGCATTCGCGCCCCTCGAGGCGCCGGGATTGGATGCCTATGTTGAATCCTGGCGCCAAAAGGTCCAATCCTGATCCAGCACGGCGCCGGCAAGGAGAGATCGATGGCAGACCGCAAGCACCGCGTCATTATCGTGGGCGGCGGTTTCGGGGGGCTGGCGGCGGCAAAGGCGCTCAAGCGCGCCGATGTCGATATCGTCCTCATCGACCGGCGCAATCATCACCTGTTCCAGCCCCTGCTCTACCAGGTCGCAACCGCGGCGCTCAATCCGTCCGAGATTGCCTGGCCGATCCGCCATCTGCTGCGCCGGCAGGACAATGTCCGCGTGCTGATGGCCACGGTCACCGGCGTGGACGCCGCAAGCCGCCAGGTGCTGCTCGAAGACGGCAGCCGCGAGCCCTATGACAGCCTCATCCTCGCCACAGGCGCCCAGCACGCCTATTTCGGCCATGACGAATGGGAGCCCTTCGCGCCCGGCCTCAAGACGGTGGAAGACGCCACCGCCATTCGCCGCAAGCTCCTCCTGGCGCTGGAGGCCGCCGAGCGGGAAAGCGCTCCGGCGCGGCGGCGGGCGCTGCTGACCTTCGCCATTATCGGGGCCGGCCCCACCGGCGTCGAAATGGCCGGGGCGATCATCGAGCTGGGCCGCGCCAGCATCAAGGGCCAGTTCAACACCATCGACCCGCATGACCTGCGCGTCGTGCTCATCGAGGGCGGCGAGCGGGTCCTGCCCAATTTCGCGCCGGAATTGTCCGATTACACCCTCGCATCGCTCCGCCGCATGGGCGTCGAGGTCGAGCTGGGCCACATGGTGTCGGCGCTCGATGCCGATGGCGTGTCCTTCGGCGACAAGCGCATCGAGACCAAGACCATCATCTGGGCGGCCGGCGTCGCCGCCTCGCCGGTCGCCGAATGGCTCGGAATCGAGAGCGACCGGGCCGGGCGGATCAAGGTGGCGCCGGATCTCTCGGTGCCCTTCATGCCCGATATCTTCGTCATCGGCGATGTCGCCAGCATCACCCGGGAAGACGGCAAGCCCGTGCCCGGCGTGGCGCCGGCCGCCAAGCAGGCGGGCAAGCACGTGGCGCGGGTCATCATGCGGCGGCTGGCCGGCGACGCCACGCCCCTGCCCTTCCGCTACCAGCATGCCGGCGACCTCGCCACCATCGGCAAGAGTTCGGCGGTGATCGATTTCGGCTGGCTCAAGCTCAAGGGCTGGTTCGCCTGGTGGGTCTGGGGCCTCGCCCATATCTATTTCCTGGTCGAAACGCGCACCCGCATCGTCATCACGCTGAGCTGGCTATGGATTTACCTCAGCGGCCAGCGCAGCGCCCGGCTCATCACCCATGGCATGGCGCCGGAGAGAAAGCCCCTCGAAGAGGTCGACGAAAACTAGGTCTCGGTGTCGAGCGCGGTGACGCGCTTGGCCAATTGCCGCTCGCGCAGCCAGATATAGAGCCCGCTCATGACGATGATCGCCACGCCCAGCACGAACCATTCGTCGGGCGGCTGGTTGAAGATCAGCCAACTGGCGATGGAGAGATAGACCAGGCTCAGATAGCTGAACGGGGCCAGCGTGGCAGGCGTGGCGAAGCGATGCGCCACCGAATTGAGGAAATGCCCGCCCAGCCCCGCCGCCCCCATGATGAAGAAGGCCACCCAGGAGATCGGCTGGCTGGGCCAGGTCCAGTCGGTGAAGGCCACCGGCAGCAGCAGGATGATCGGCATGGCGCCGGCATAGAATTGCTGGGTCTGGGCGCTGTCCACCCCGGCCAGCTTGCGCGTCAGGATGGAGAACAGCGCCAGGAAGACGGCGCAGCCCAGGCTGAGCAGGGCCGCCGGCTGGAAGGCTTCCGAACCCGGCCGCACGATGATCAGGATACCGCAGAAGCCCACGGCGATGGCCAGCCAGCGCCGCCAGCCCACCGCCTCGCCCAGCAGCGGCCCGGACAGGGCGCAGATGATCAGCGGCGAGGTGAACTGGATGGCGCTGGTCACCGTCAGCGGCAGATAGCGCATGGCCAGGAAATTGAGCCCCGTGGTGATCAGCAGGCAGGTGCCGCGCAGGATTTCCAGCTTGAGATTGTTGCTGACGAAGAGCTGCCGGCCGCTCACCGGCAGAAACAGGAGCAGCAACAGCAGAAAGTGCATGCCATAGCGCATGAACACGATCTCGGTCGTCGGCAGGCCCTCCACCGACAGCCATTTCGCCGACACGTCCAGCACCAGCAACACAAGCTGGGACATCAGCACCAGCAGGATGCCGAAATTGGCCCGGCTTTCGATGGGAGAAACGACGCTAGCCATGGGCCAACGGCAAAGGCAGGAAAAACGGAGACATTACGGATCCAGACGCCGCGCGAACAGCGGCCCGGACAGGGTCGAAGATCGCCCGCGGGAAGTCAAGCTTGTATGGAAGCTGAAATTCCCGCGGGCGCGGGATCAGAATGTCTGGGCCAGGTGCCGCACCTGCAGCGATCCGGCCAGGTCTGCCGAGGTGACGCTCGCCCCATGGCGCGGATGGAAGACCAGCTCCACCGGGCGCCCGGGCAATAGCGTCAGCGCATTGTCGGAGAAATAGCCCGGCCGGTCGACGCTGGCCGTGGCGAAGAAGGCCGGCCGGTCCGCTTCCAGCGTCAGCACCGCCTGCCCGTCCCGGTCGCTCCAGCGCGCCGCCACATTGGCGGGCACCAGGTCATAGGCCTTGTAGGGCTTGGGGAAATAATCGTTCTCGCCCAGCGCCCGGCCCCCGGCATCCGTCCAGGCGAAGAACAGGAATTCGTCGGCGGCCAGCCCTGCCATGGGCAAGGTGGTGACCGCGATGGCCGCATCGGCGCCGATGGCGCTGTTGCCGGAGAAGACGACACGGCTTTCCCCGGTGACCTTCACCGCCCGGACCTCGAGCCCGATCGATACCGGGCGGCCCGTGTCATTGATGGCCTTGAGCGCGATTTCACTGCTGTCGCCATTGGGCACGGCCACGACATTGACGAGATTGTAGAAGCGCCGCGCCATATAGTGCATCAGCTTCCACTGCCCGCCATAATCCAGGCTCGACCAGCTCGCCACCGGCCAGATATCGTTGATCTGCCAATAGAGCGTGCCCATGCAGCGCGGCTTGGTGGAGCGCCAATATTCGATGGCGGTCTTGATGGCCAGGCCCTGCTGGATCTGGCTCAGGAACACCATCTGGTCGAAATCGCGCGGGAAGCGGAAATAGCGCGTCATCGTCTCGATGATGCGGGCATTGCCGCCATTGTTGCGCTGGTGGTTCTCCATCACCGGCGAAGAGGGGTTGCGATCCTCGGGCTGGGCGAAGGTCTCGATGACATTCATCGAGGTGAAGGACTGGAAGCCGAATTCGCTGGCAAAGCGCGGATTGATGGAGCGATAGGCATCGAAGCTCTTGGCCGAGTGCCACACATCCCAGTAATGCAGGTCGCCGCGCGTATCGGAATGCCAGCCATCGGAGAAATCGAGATAGCCCAGCGAGGGCGAGGAGGGCCAGAAGCGCTGCGCCGGGTCCTCGTCCTCGACGATGCGATGCAGCAGGGAATTGAGCCGGTCGTAATTGGCCAGGTATCGGCCCGGATCGGCCTTGGTCTCAGGATACCAGTTGAGCGAGCCGATCACTTCGTTGTCGCCGCACCACAGCGCGATGGAGGCATGATGGCTCAGCCGGCGCACCTGCTGGGTGATTTCCAGCGCCACGCTGTCGAGGAATTCGCGATTGGATGGATAGCTCATGCACGAGAACATGAAATCGTGCCAGATGAGGATGCCGAGCTCGTCGCAAAGATCATAGAACCAGTCCGGCTCATATTGCCCGCCGCCCCAGATGCGCAGCATGTTCATGTTGGCGGCCCTGGCGCTTTCCAGCAGGTCGCGGATGACGGCGGGCGTCACCCGGCTCGGAATGGCGTCGGCGGGAATCCAGTTGGCGCCCATCATGGTGATGTCGCGGCCATTGACCCGGCACTTGAACGAATGGTCGATCTCGTCCTTCTCGATCACCCAAGCCAGATCGCGCAGCCCGATCTTGCGCGTTGTCAGCTCGCCTTCGAGGTCGGTCACCAGCTCATAGAGCGGCTGCGCGCCCTGCCCCGCCGGCCACCAGATTTTCGGGTTCCGGATGGTGACCTTATGGATGAAGACGTTTTCGCCCTTCTCGACCACCACTTTGTCGGTGATCACCTGCCCGTCGATCCTGTGCTCCAGTTCCACCTCGCCCTGGGCGAAGGCGAAAAGTCGGGTCTTTATCGAGAGTTCGACTGCGTTCTCGCCGTGCACCTGGTCCACCTGCACGCTGTCCTGCCGCGCGAGCCGGGCCTTGCGCAGGCTCATCGTGCCATAGATGCCGATGGGCATGGTGCAGATGCCCCAGTCCCAGCCGGCATGGCAGGCGGCCTTGCGGATGAAGTTCATATGAATGCCCTTCAGCCCGTTGGTCTGGTAATTGTAGGTGAAGGGGATCGGGAAGGGATGCGCGTCGGCGCGGGCCTTGGCCACGTCCGGGGCGATGGCGAATTCGATGCGCAGCCGGTTCTCGCCGGCATGCACCTTGCCGGTCACGTCGATATCGTTGCGCACGAAACTGTTATCTGTGCGCGCCACTTCCGCGCCATTGAGGAAGATGGTGGCGATGCAATCGACCTCGGCCAGGGTCAGGGTCAGGTAGCCGTCGATATCGGCCGGCGTGGCCAGGAAGCTGCGCTCCATCACCCAGGCGGTTTCGTTGACCCACATCACCTCTTTCTCGTTCTCGCCGAAATAGGGATCGGGGATCAGTCCGGCCTCGAGCAGCGCGTAATGCACGTCGCCCGGCAGGTTTATGCTGGTCGTAATGTCGCGGCTGGGCGCGGTCAGGCTGAACGGACCGCCCAAGTCGAGGGCGGAATTACGGGCGACGATGGCCATGTGTCCTCCAGGGCCGGCAGGACGGCAAGACAAGTCCGAGCGCCGGCGAAATCGATTTCGATGCCCTTTTAGCGGGAAGGCGGCACGCTTCCAATGGGCAAGAGCGTGCTTTCGGCACCGCCCATGCAAGCCCGGTCCGGGCAGCCGCCCACCGAAAACGTTTTACGATTCTATTAGTGTATTTCCCCGTACCGTCGCGCCGGGGGGATGAGCAACATGTTAGTGTTCCGGTACATACGCGACGCATTTACCGATCCACCGGATATTCCGGAGCTGACACTGGCCCAATGGCGGGCGCTGGGCCGGCAGGTGCCGCTGCTCTACGCCATGCTGGTCAGCAATTCGCTCATCGTGGCCTGGACGCATTTCAGCGTCGCCCCCATCGAGCTCACCCTCTATGTCCCCGTCATTCTCACCGTGCTGTGCGTGGTCCGCACCGGGATGTGGTGGCGCAATCGCGACCTGGCCATTTCCGCCGACAAGGCCCGGCGGAGCCTGATGACGATGATCTGGGTCAGCACGGCCATGGCGATCGGCTTTGCCGCCTGGAGCCTCAGCCTCTTTCCCTATGGCGATGCCTATCAGCAATCGCAGATCGCCTTCTATATGGGCATCACCACCATAGGCTGCATGTTCTGCCTCATGCATGTGCGCGCCGCCGCCCTCATGGTCGGCATCTGCGTTCTCGTGCCCTTCACGATCTTTTTCGCTGCTTCGGGCCAGGCCACCTTCGTCGCCATTGCCATCAACATGGTCATGGTCATCGTCGCGCTGCTGATCATCCTGCTCAACAACAACAACGATTTCGCCGCACTGGTCAGCTCGCGCAATGCGGTGGCGCAACGCCAGGTCGAGACCCAGCGCCTCCTGGACGAAAACCATCGCCTCGCCAATCTCGACAGCCTGACCGGCCTGCCCAATCGGCGCAGTTTCGACCGCCACCTGGCCGCTGCCCTGCGCGAGGCCGATTTGCGCAATGGCGCCGTCGCCGTCGGCCGGCTCGATTTCGACGGCTTCAAGTCGGTCAACCAGATCTTCGGGCAATTGACCGGAGACCGCGTGCTGATCGAAGCGGCCCGCCGCATCGAAAGCCTGCGCCGGCCCGATACCGTCGTGGCCCGCCTCGACAGCAACAGTTTCGCGCTGATCGTCCAGGGCCCGGTCGACGATGCCTTCATGGCGCGATGCGGCGAGACGCTGTGCGATGCCATGCGCCAGCCTTTCGACATGCCCAGCGGCCCCATCCGGCTCTCCGCCTCCGCCGGCTTTGCCGCCTCGCGTCCCGGCGACAGCGCCCATAGCCTTTATGACCGCGCCGATTACGCCACCTCCGCCGCCAAGCGCGAGGCGCGCGGCCGGGCGGTGGTGTTTTCCGAGCGCCATGCCAGCGAGATCACCAGGGTGCGCCGCATGGAGCATCTGCTGCACACCGCGCGCCTTGAGGACGAGATCTATATCCTGGTGCAGCCGCAATTCGACGTCACCCTGGGGGCCACGACCGGGTTCGAGGTGCTGGCCCGCTGGCGCAGCCCGGTGCTGGGCGAAGTCTCCCCGGGCGAATTCATTCCCATGGCCGAGCGCACCGGCCAGATCAGCAAGATCACCCGGATCGTGCTGCGCCAGGCCCTGGCGCTGGGGGCCCTGCTGCCGCCGCGCCTGCGGCTCTCGGTCAATCTGTCCGCCCACGATATCGGCTCGCCCACGGCCATCGAGCAGATCGTCGCTCTGGTCGGGTCGCATGGCAAATCCTGCCGCGTCGATTTCGAGATCACCGAAACCGCCGTCATGCGCGACCTGGACCAGGCCAATCAATCCCTGCTCGCGCTGCTGGGCCTGGGCGCCCGCATCGCGCTGGACGATTTCGGCACCGGCCATTCCAGTCTTACCCATGTGCAGAAGCTGCCGCTGCACCGCATCAAGATCGACCGGTCCTTCGTGATGGAGGTCACCAGCGATCCGGCCAGCCGCGCCATCGTCAAGACCATGGTGGACCTCTGCCGCAACCTGGGCATTTCCTGCGTGTTCGAGGGCATCGAAACCGAGGAGCAATTGGAAGCCCTGGTCTCGCTGGGCGGCAGGATCATGCAGGGCTATCTCTTCGGCCGCCCCATGCTGCCCGAGGACATGGACGAATACCTCGCCCGCGAAGCCAGCCTGCAACGCCTGGAAACCCGCGCGGTGAGCTAAAACCCACCGCTCGTCACTCTCGGGCTTGACCCGAGGGCTCTTGCCTCGCCCATGAAGGCAAACAAAAGGGGGCGGATTTATCATCCGCCCCCCTGATCATTGCGCCGCGTCCAGGTCGAGGAAGCCGCCCGACTGGCGCTCCCACAGCATGGCGTAATGGCCGCCGGAGGCGAGGAGCTGGGCATGGGTGCCCTCCTCCACGATCCGGCCCTTTTCCAGCACCACCAGCCGATCCATGGCCGCGATGGTGGAGAGGCGATGGGCGATGGCGATCACCGTCTTGCCGGCCATCAATTGCGTCAATTGCTCCTGAATAGCCGCCTCGACCTCGGAATCGAGCGCCGAGGTGGCTTCGTCCAGCACCAGGATCGGCGCATTCTTGAGCAGGACCCGGGCGATGGCGACGCGCTGCCGCTGCCCGCCCGAGAGCTTCACCCCGCGTTCGCCGACATGGGCGTCGTAGCCCTTGCGGCCCTGCGGATCGGAAAGGCTCATGATGACGTCATGCACATTGGCCTGTTCGGCGGCGCGGATCATCTCCGCGTCGCTCGCGTCGTGGCGGCCATATTTGAGGTTCTCCCGCACCGAGCGATGCAGCAGGGATGTATCCTGGCTCACGAGCCCGATGGCGCCCCGCAGGCTTTCCTGCGTCACCCCGCGCACGTCCTTGCCATCGATGCGGATCGCGCCGTCCTGCACGTCGAACATGCGCAGGGCCAGGTTCACCAGCGTCGACTTGCCCGAACCCGAACGCCCCACGAGCCCGATCTTCTCCCCCGGCGCCACTTTGAGGCTGAAGCCGTCGATGACCGAGCCTTCCTTGCCGCGCCAGTAGTTGAAGCTGACATTGTCATAGACCAGCTCGCCCGCCGTCACCGCCAGCGGCCTGGCCTCGGGCGCGTCCAGCATGGTCAGGGGCTGGGCGATGGTGTCCATCGAATCCCGCGTCGTGCCGATCTGGCGGAAGATGTTGGAGCCGATTTCCAGGATCCAGCCGCTCATGTTCATGATCTGGAGCGCGAAGGGAATGGCCGTGGCCACCGCCGCCGCGCTGAGCACGCCATCGTTCCAGCCGGCCAGGGCCAGCCAGGTGACGGATACGACCAGCCCCGCATTCAGCAGGAACAGGATGGACCACATATAGGTGAAGACCCGCATCAATTTGCGGAACTCCACCGCGTGATCCATCACGCTGTCGGCGACATATTTGTCCTCGTGCCCGCCGGTGGCGAAGGTCTTGAGCGTCTGGATATTGGTGTAGCTGTCCACGATCCGCCCCGTCATCACCGACTTGGCTTCCGAGAGCGTTTCGGAATAGCGGGCGATGAGCGGCATGGTGATGGTGAACAGGATCGCATAGAGCAGCATCCACACCCCGATCGGCACCAGCAGCACCGGATCGAGCCCCGCCAGCACGATGATCGCCACGATCACGAAGACCAGGGCATACCAGGCCGCGTCGATGGTCAGGTTCACCCCGATCTCGATGGCCTCGCCGGCCTGGATGATCTTGTTGGCGATGCGCCCGGCAAAGTCGTTCTGGAAGAAGGTCCAGCTCTGGCGGATGACATGCCAATGGCTCTGCCAGCGGATCAGGTCCACCAGGTTGGGCACGATGGCGTGGTTGCGGATCATCGTATCCATGAGGAAGGCCGCTGGCCGCACCAGCACGACGACGACAATCATCCAGAGCAGGGTCTGGCCGTGCTGGTCAAAGATGTCGCCGGGATTGGTTGTCGCCAGCATGCCCACGATCAACCCGACGAAAACGGGCATCAGCGCATCGGCGACCGAGCCGATGGCCACCAGCACGATGCGGAACCAGAACGCGGCGCGGAACTGGCCGACGAAGTAGGAAACGAAAGCTTTGAGGCCCATGGGCGGCTGGCGGTTCTCGGCCAGGGCCACGGGCGAATAGAGGTTGTCGAAATAGGAGACGACGCGGTTGAACATTTTCAGTGCTCTTATTGTGAGCCGCGCCTGACGCTTTGGGTGAAAGGCGGTCAGGTTCGGTGACGATCGATGGGTTTGCTTGGCAGGCCGGCATGCGCACCGGGATTGGATCGGTCCATGATCTTGATGATGTCACCCATCTGGGTTCTCCTTTGGTTTGAATTCCGCCGCCCTCCCTTCTCCCCTTGCGGGAGAAGGTGGATCGGCCGCAGGCCGAGACGGATGAGGGGTTTCTCACCACGATCCCGGTATTCGTCTATCCCGCCATTCGAGCATAGCTCTCATGGCTTTCTCGCCTCCAATCGCTCCACAGGAGCGATTGGCCCGTGGGGCCGGCTCGAAACCCCTCACCCGACGCTACGCGTCGACCTCTCCCCCAAGGGAGAGGTAAACAAGACTATTCCGCCGCGTCCTCGGCCTCGTCGGCGTCGATGAAGCCGCCGGACTGGCGGTGCCAGAGCTGGCTGTAGATGCCGCCCGAATCCACGAGCTGGGCATGACTGCCCTGCTCCACGATCCGGCCTTTGTCCAGCACCACCAGCCGATCCATCATGGCGATGGTGGAGAGCCGGTGGGCGATGGCGATGACGGTCTTGCCGCGCATCAGCATCTGCAATTGCCCTTGGATGGCCGCTTCCACCTCGGAATCGAGCGCCGAGGTAGCCTCGTCCAGCACCAGGATCGGCGCGTTCTTGAGCAGCACCCGGGCAATGGCGATACGCTGCCGCTGCCCGCCCGAGAGCTTGACGCCGCGTTCGCCCACATGGGCGTCATAGCCCATGCGGCCCTGCGGATCGGTCAGCGTCTCGACGAAGTCGGAGGCCTCGGCCTGTTCGGCAGCGGCGCGCATCATCTCCTCGGTCGCATCGGGCCGGCCATAGAGGATGTTCTCGCGCACCGAGCGGTGCAGGAGCGAAGTATCCTGCGTCACCACCCCGATATTGGCCCGCAGGCTGTCCTGCGTCACATGGGCGATATCGTGCCCGTCGATCAGGATGCGGCCATCGGCCCGGTCGTAGAAGCGCAGAAGCAGATTGACGATGGTGGATTTACCCGCGCCCGAGCGCCCCACCAGGCCGATCTTCTCGCCCGGACGGACATGCAGGTTCAGGTCGTCGATCACGCCCTTGTCCTTGCCGTAATGGAACGAGACCTTGTCGAACTTGATATCGCCCTGCACTGCCGGCAGCGGCTTGGCCTCGGGCTGGTCCGACACGACGCGCGGCAGCGAGATGGAGGAAATGCCGTCCTTGACCGTGCCGATATTCTCGAACAGCGAGGACATTTCCCACATCACCCATTGGCTCATGCCCTGGAAGCGCATGACCAGGCCCAGCGACACCGCGAGCGAGCCCGGCGACATCAGCCCCTGCATCCACAGCCAGATGCCGACCGCGCCCACCGAGAACAGCAGCAGCGCATTCGACCACAGCACCAGCATGTTGAGCACGGTGAACAGCCGCATCTGCCGGTAGACCGTGTCGAGGAAGCCGTCCATGGCCTCCTTGGCATAGGTTTCCTCGCGGTTGGAATGGCTGAACAGCTTGACCGTGGCGATATTGGTGTAGCTGTCCACGATGCGGCCGGTCATCATCGAGCGCGCATCGGCCTGCGCCTGGGAAATCCGGCCCATGCGCGGGATGAAATAGACCATCATCGCCACATAGCCGGCCAGCCAGACCAGGAAGGGAATGGTCAGCCGCCAGTCGGCCGCCGCCACCAGCACCACCGCGCCGGTGAAATAGACGACGACATAGACCAGCATGTCGAGCAGCTTCATCACCACTTCGCGCACGGCGAGCGAGGTCTGCATCAGCTTGGCGCCGATGCGGCCGGCGAACTCGTCCTGGAAATAGCTCATCGACTGCCGGATCAGGTAGCGATGCGCCATCCAGCGGATGCGCTGGGGGAAATTGCCCAGCAGCGTCTGGTGCATGGTCAGCGTCGAGATCAGCGCGATGCCGGGTACGATGAAGACGATCATCGCCCCCATCATCGCCAGCTTCCATCCATCGGTCTCGAGGAAGGTTTCGGGATCGGCGCCGGCCAGCCAGTTCACCACATCCCCGATAAAGCCGAAGATGATGATTTCGCCGATGGCGACGCCCGCGGCGGCAAGCGCCATCAGCGCCAGCCAGCGCTTGGCGCCGTCGCTATAGTGCAGGCAGAAGGCCAGGAGGCCCTTGGGGGGCTCGACCGGATCATCCTTCGGATAAGGATCGAGCCGTTTTTCAAACCAACGCAGCATTATTCAAACCACTTCGTTACAACGTGTTCAGCGCAAGGAGCCCACAGCCATGCGACCTCAACCGCGGTTGAGGTCAAGGCGCTAAGATGGGCCGACGGCAAAACCCGTGCGGAAATTTCGGAACCGGCGCTCATGCGATCCAACAGACGCAGAGGAGCGGCGTGCAGACAGCTTCATAGCGCCTCCTCCCCATTGCCGTCTCAATTGAGGGCAATGAGTCATGCTATGCAGCCGAGAGCCGCACAGGATACACGAGAACGACGAATGGGCTGTAGCCGGACAGACACAGCCGCGAGTGATTGACAAATTTTGTTCTCATCTCAGGGTGATGAAAATGCCGGCACATCGCCACCCGTCCCGGATCGTCACCCTCGGGCTTGACCCGAGGGCTCTTCACTTCAAAGTTCTCGACACAAATATAGAACCCTCCTGCCAGGCCCGAGGGTGACGAGCAGCGAGTTGGAATGACACGGTGGGCCGAACATGGCACACCGAATACACAAAACAAAAACTGGACCGCTTCATGCGCACCGACAGCGAACAGACTATCTACCTCAAGGACTATGCACCCACCCCCTACCGGATCGTGTCAGTAGATCTGGATTTCCGCATTCTTGAGGACGGCACCCGCGTGCGGGCGCAATTGACCATCGAGCCGCGCGCCGAAACCGCGCCCGGCACGCCGCTGGTTCTGGACGGTGACGAGCTCAAGCTCGACAGTATCGCCATCGATGGCGCGCCGCTGGTCCTGTCCGCCTATGTCGCGGACGCTAACAGCCTGACCATTGTGGAACCGCCGAATCGCCGCTTCGTGCTCGATACCCAGGTGACGCTCCAGCCCGAGGCCAATACCAGGCTGATGGGCCTTTACCGCTCCAGCGGCACCTGGTGCACCCAGTGCGAGCCGGAAGGCTTCCGCCGCATCACCTATTATCTCGACCGCCCCGATATTCTCGCGCCCTTCAAGGTGCGGATGACAGCGCCGGTCGCGGTCGCGCCGGTGCTGCTGGCCAATGGCAATCCCATCGACCGGGGCGATGCCGGCGATGGCCTGCATTATGCGGTCTGGGAAGACCCCTTCCCCAAGCCGGCCTATCTCTTCGCCCTCGTGGCCGGCGATCTCGGCGCCATCACCGACAGCTTCACCACCATGAGCGGGCGCAAGGTCGATCTCGCGATCTATTGCACCCATGGCAAGGAAGGCGAATGCCATTACGCCATGGACAGCCTCAAGCGCTCCATGGCTTGGGACGAGCGTCGATTCGGGCGCGAATACGATCTCGATATCTTCAACATCGTCGCCGTTTCCGATTTCAATTTCGGCGCCATGGAGAACAAAGGGCTCAATATCTTCAACGACCGGCTGGTCTTCGCCAAGCCGGAGACGGCCACCGATGCCAATTACCATGGCATCGAGCGGGTCATCGCCCACGAATATTTCCACAACTGGACCGGCAATCGCATCACTTGCCGCGACTGGTTCCAGCTCTGCCTCAAGGAAGGTCTGACCGTCTATCGCGACCAGGAATTCACCTCCGACGAGCGCAGCCGCCCGGTGCAGCGCATCCATGACGTGCAGAACCTGCGCACCAGCCAGTTCCCCGAGGATGGCGGCCCCCTCGCCCACCCGCCGCGCCCCGATCATTATCGGGAGATCAACAACTTCTACACCACCACCGTCTACGAAAAGGGCGCCGAGATCGTCCGCATGCTGGCGACGCTGCTGGGCGAGGTGGATTTCCGCAAGGGCATGGATCTCTATTTCGAGCGCCATGACGGCGAGGCCACCACGATCGAGGCCTTCATCAAGGTTTTCGAGGATGCGACCGGAACCGATCTGGGGCAGTTCATCACCTGGTATCTGCAAGCCGGCACGCCGCAGGTCGAGGTGAGCGACAGCTTCGACGCCGCCAGCCAGACCTATACGCTCACCCTCAGCCAGAAGGTCGATCCCACGCCGGGCCAGCCGGACAAGCAATCACTGCTGATCCCGGTCCGCTTTGGCCTGATCGGCCCCAATGGCAATGCCATGAGCTGGAGCGGCGTTTCGGGCGGCACGGTTCGCGACGATCTCATCCTGCTCGACAAGGACAGCGTCACCCTGACCTTTACCGGCGTTGCCAACAAGCCGGTGCCCTCACTGTTCCGCGGCTTCTCGGCCCCGGTCAAGCTCCGGTCCAGCCTCACCCAGGACGACCTTCTGTTCCTGGCGCGGCATGACAGCGATCCCTTCAATCGCTGGGATGCGCTGCAGACCGTCTCGACCAATCTCATCGCCGAGGCGGCCCAGGGCCGCCGCTGGACGGCGGCGCAGGCCGATGCCCTGCGCCAGGCGCTGATCGATACGCTGGACAATCCCGAGCTCGATCCGGCCTTCAAGGCCCAGGCCATCGCCATCCCGGCCGAGACGGCGCTGGGGCGTCATATCGGCAAGGACGTCGATCCCGATGCCATAGCCCGCGCCCGCCACGATTTCGTCACCACGCTGGTCGGGCCCATGGCCGACCAGTTGGAGGCGCGATACGACGCGCTGACCGTGCCGGAGCCCTATAGCCCCGACGCGGCCCAGGCCGGCCGCCGTTCGCTGCGCAATGGCCTGCTCACCCTGCTGACCGCTGGATCGGATCGCGGAGCCGCTCTCGCCGCCTCGCAATACGAGGCCGCTTCCAACATGACCGACCGTTATGCCGCCATGGCCATATCGGCGCATTACTGGACGGACGAGGCTCAGGCCCTGCTCGGCGATTTCCGCACCCGCTTCGCCGGCGATCCGCTGGTGTTCGACAAATGGCTCACCGCCTCGGCCCAGGCGCCGGACGACGGCGTCATCGAACGCATGCGGGCCATTCTGGCCGCCCCGGATTTCCCGCGGACCAACCCCAATCGCCTGCGTTCGCTGCTGGGCAGCTTCGTCATGAGCAACCCGACCCAGTTCGCCCGCGCCGACGGCGCCGGCTTCCGCTTCGTCACCGAGGCGGTGGCCGAGATCGACAAGGTCAATCCGCAGGTCGCCTCGCGCGTCCTCACCGGCTTCCGCATCCTGCCGACGCTGGAAGCGGGTCGCCGCGATGCCGGTCGGGCCGCGCTCGATGCGTTGAAGGCGCAGCACACGCTCAGCCGCAATGTCGGGGAAATTCTCGACCGAATCCTGGCCGGCTGACCACATCGGAGGGGGGAAGCGACACTTGCTTTCCCCTTTTCCGCGCATCGTCGGCACCCGGCGTCAACCGTCTGCTAACCTTATCCCTGTCGCGTCAACGCGGCCTTTCCACAAAGTTGGAAGAATTTTTCTTCACCGCTAAGTGATTCAGCCGACTCTGCTTTTTCCATTGGCGCCCAAAGCGGCCCCGAACCGACTCTAGACAAGCGCCCCCGACCTGATTCATACCTCATTAAGGGTTGAATAGTTTGGGGCTAAACCCCTCTGCGAAATGGAGGATTTCATGCGGTCGTCGGAGGCATCCGGCGCTGACGCGCTCGGATTCCGCGTCAGCAACAAGGACAGGACCAGGGGGCAACTGCCCCGGGTCAGCGTGGCCGTCGCCGCCGCCGCTTTCCTCTCCGCCGGCCTCTTCGTCGCCTACGACGCCACCCGCACCTTCGCCGAAACCGGCGCCGCGCCGCCGTTCGCCGCCATATCCCAGGCGGGCACCGGCAGGGATGCCATCATCGTCGCACCGGAAAAAGCCGCGCTTTTTCAATCCTTTGCGCCCGCCGAGCCGGACGCAATCACCGGCATAGCCGGGCGCGGACTGCTCGCGCTGGCCCTTGCCGGTCTCATCACCCTCACCGCCGCCCGCCGCCGCGATCCCGATGCGGCGGAGCTGGTGCGGCGCGAAGCGGAGCGCCGGCGCGCCGAGGCGGCCCTCGCCGCCATCCGCGAAGAGCAACGCCTCCTCGCCCGCCGCTATCACGAAGAAAAGCTGCGCGCCGAAGCGGCCAGCCGCGCCAAGACCAATTTCCTGGCCCATGTCAGCCACGACATCCGCACCCCGCTCAATCACATCATCGGCTTTGCGGAACTGATGGAGCACGAAACCTACGGAAAACTGGGCGACACGCGCTATCGCGACTATGTGCAATCCATAAAATCCTCCGGCCAGCACCTGCTCAATTCCTTCGCCACGATCCTCGACCTGGTGGAGCTGGAAGGCGGCCAGAAGCCGTTGCGCCGGGACCCCGTCCTGCTCGACGAGGTGATGGAAAGCGTCGCCAAGCGCTTCAAAGGCCAGATCGAACGCGCCGGCCTGCATCTCAAGCTCGGCGCCCCGACCGGGGCCGTGCTGCGCGGCGACCGGCTGGGCCTGGTGCGGATGATCGGCAATATCATGGAAAACGCCGTCCGCTTCACCCATGCGGGCGGCAGCATCACCCTGTCCGCCTTCGCCGCCGATGATGGCGTCGTCATCGAGATCAGCGATACCGGCATCGGCATGAGCGAGGAGCGCCTGGCCAGCCTCAGCCAGCCCTTTGCACTGGGCGACGCCACCTTTACCCGCGAAGGCGGCGGCCCGGGCCTGGGCATTTCCATCGCTCGCGCCATAGCGTCGCTGAGCGGCGGTCACATGGCCATCGATTCCGCACCCTCGCTGGGCACGACCGTCGCCATTTCGCTGCCCACCGAGCCGGCCGCGGCCGACCTGGCGGCCTGATCAGAGCCGCGCCGCCCGCTCGTACCAATCCCGCGCGGCCGCCTCCACCTCGCCCTGCATGTCCTGCACATCCAGCGCCAGCCGGCCGAAATCGGGATAATGGCAAAGCTGGGCCAGCAAGTCCTTGAATGCGGGCGTCCAGGCCTCCTCCCTGAAGGGGCTGATCAGCGCCGAACTCATCACCTGCAGCACGGTTGAATAGAGGCCGTGAATCTCGACCAGGCGCTGGCCTGCCGGCACGAGGCCGATTTCGCCCAGCCGCGCCAGCACCCGGGCCGTCGAAGCCTGTGGCAGGCCGATCTGCCGGCTGGCCACCAATTGGGCGGATTGGGCGATGAATTCAAGATCGACCAGGCCGCCATTGGCGAGCTTGAGATCGAAGGCATGGCGCGGCTTGCGCTCGCGGGCCATCAGGGCGCGCATCGAGACGACATCTTCTATCGTCTTGGCGATGTCACGTTGCCGGCCCATCACTTCGGCAATCTCGGCATTGATCTTTTCCGCCAGGGACCCGGTGGCGGCGACGACGCGCGCACGGCTCAAGGCCAGGTGCTCCCAGGTCCAGGCATTGTCCTTGTGATAGGCCTTGAAGCCGGCAAGGCTGGTCGCCAATGGCCCGGCATTGCCCGACGGGCGCAGGCGCATATCCACTTCATAGAGTACGCCCTCTGTCGTCGGCGCGGTCACGGCCGCGACCAGGCGCTGCGTCAGACGCGCGAAGTAATGCGAGGTCGAGAGCGAGCGTTCGCCGTCGGATTCGGTGTTGGGCGCGTCATAGAGCAGAAAGAAATCGAGGTCGGAGGTGAAGGTCATCTCGCCGCTCGCCATCTTGCCGAAAGCAAGCAGCGCCACTTCGGCGTCCGGAATGCGGCCATGGCGGATCGCGAATTCGTCCTGGACCTTGTCGAACAGGCGATGCAGCAGCGTTTCGGCCAGCGCGGTGAATTGCTCCCCTGCCCCCTGCGCACTGACCGTGCCCGAGAGCAGGCCGGCCGCCACCAGGAATTTCTGTTCCTGTCCGATAATGCGCGCCCGGTCGATCAATTCCTCATAGGACCGCGCATCGGCCAGGAATGCATCCACCTTGCCGATCAGTACCTCGCGGTGGGTCACGTCATTGGCGAAGGCCGGGTCGATCAGGCCGTCCACCACATGGGCGCGATGGATCACCGCCTCGGCCATGCGCGGGGCCGAAGCCATGAATTGCACGAGCAGCGTGCGCAATTGCGCATGGTTGCGCAGCAGGGCAAAGAGCTGCACCCCGCCCGGCAGGCGCGAGAGGAAATTGTCCATCCGCGCCAGGGCCTCGTCGGCATTGCCCGCCCGGCCCAGCGTGGCCAGCAGGGCCGGCAGAAGCTCGGTGAGATGGGCTCGTGCGGCCGATGTGCGGGTGGCGGCATAGCTGCCGTAATGCCATTTGCGCACCGTCTCGACGGCTTTATGGGCATCGGCGAAACCCATCGCCGCCAGGGTTTCCAGCGTTTCGGGGTCGTCGTCGCTGCCGGTGAACACCAGATTGCCTTCGCCCGAGCCCAGCGTTTCGCCCTCGGTGAAAAGCTCGGCATAATAGCGGGCCACCAGTTCGAGCGCCGCGCGGTAATCGGCCTCGAAGGCGGCCCGGTCCGGCTGGTCCATCAGCCGGCCGATGGTGGCCACGCCTTCGGCATTGTCCGGCATGATATGGGTCTGCTCGTCGCGCAGCATCTGCAGCCGGTTTTCCACCGCCCGCAGATACCAATAGGTGCGCGTCAATTCCTCCGCCGTTTCCGGGCTGATCCAGCCGGCTTCGGCCAGGGCGGCCAGAGCGCGGGAGGTTGGGCGCACGCGCAGGGCCTTGTCGCGCCCGCCGGCGATCAATTGCTGGGTCTGGGCGAAGAATTCGATCTCGCGAATGCCGCCGCGCCCCAGCTTGACATTGTGCCCTTCCACACGAATGTCGCCGACCTTCTTGGACACATTGATCTGCCGTTTCATCGCCTGGATGTCGGCGATGGTGGCGAAGTCGAGATGCTTGCGCCAGATATAGGGGGCCAGCTCCTTGAGGAAGGTTTCGCCCACCTGCTTGTCACCGGCGCAGGGCCGCGCCTTGATCCAGGCGGCGCGCTCCCAATTCTGCCCCCGGACCTCGTAATAGGCCAGCGCCGCATCGACGGAGAGCGCCACCGGGGTCGAGCCCGGATCGGGCCGCAGACGCAGGTCGGTGCGGAAGACATAGCCACCCCATTGCTGGTCCTCCATCAGCCCGACCAGCCGCTGCACCATGCGGGAATAAATCCTGGTCGCCTCGTCCGGTTCGGCCAGGACGCCTTTATGCGGATCGAAAAAAGCGACGATGTCGATATCGGAGGAATAATTGAGCTCCCGTCCGCCATGCTTGCCCAAAGCGAAGAGGGCGAGCCCCGAATTGGCGGCGCGCGCCTGCTCGGGCGCGATGGCCAGGCGCCCTTTTTCGGCGGCATCCCGCATCAGGAGATCCATGCCCGCTTCCAGCGCGGCGTCGGCCAGGTCGGACAAGGCCTCGGTGGCGCGGGCCGTGGTCCAGGCGCCGCCGGTTTCGGCCAGGGCCGCCAGCAGCGCGGTGCGTCCCTTGGCGACGCGCAGCGCGCGGCCGAGTTCGGCTTCATCGTACACACGCCCCGCCTCGGCAATGGCAGCCAGTACGGCGCCGAAGGCCGTTTCGGCATCCGATGCCAGCGTTTCGGCCAGCCAATCGGCATGGCCCCGCGCCAGGTCCAGGAGATAGGGCGCCGATTCCAGCAGCGGCCCGAGCGTCGGCGCGGCCGCCTCGAAGGCCGCCGCGATCGGGGTGGGCAATTGCGCCACCAGCGCATCGAATTGCGGATGATCGAGGGGCGGCAGGGGCGAGAGAAGGATGCTCATTTTTCAGGCATAGCTTGGCGCGTCATGGGCGGCAAGCGGGCTCGCTAGCCGGCGGGCAGCTCCAGCACGGCGCGCACGCCGGGCGCATTGTCCTCGATGCGGAACTGGCCGTCGTGCAGCCGCGCCACCGCGTTGACCAGCGCCAGGCCCAGCCCGGAGCCCGGCTCGGAGCGGCTTTCCTCGAGCCGCACGAACCGCTCCAGCACGCGCTTGCGCTCGGCCTCGGGAATGCCCGGCCCGCTATCGGCCACGACGATGCGCACCAGATTGGCGTCCCTTTGCAGCTCGACAACGATCCGCCCCGAGCCTCCGTCCTCGGGACGCGCATATTTGACGGCGTTTTCCAGGAGGTTCACCATGGCCTGCCCGATCAGTTCCCGATTGGCCTTGAGCCGTACATCGGGGGCCACCCGGTCGATCACCTCGATGCCGGCGTCTTCGGCGACCGGCCCATAGAGCTCGGCCACATCGGATGCAATCTCGCTGACATTGATTTCGGACAAGACGCCGGACGGCGCTCCGGCCTCGACCCGGGCAATCATCAAGAGCGCGTTGAAGGTCTGGATCAGCCGGTCGCTCTCGACGATCACCGCTTCGAGCGCCTCCTCGCGGCTGGCTTCGCTCGCGGTGTCGCGCAAAGCCGCCTCGGCCTTGTTGCGCAGGCGGGTCAGCGGCGTCTTGAGATCATGCGCCACATTGTCGGTGACCTCCTTGAGGCCCTGCAGCAATTGCTCGATCCGGTCCAGCATGGCGTTGAGATTGGTGGCGAGACCGTCGAATTCGTCATTGCGCCTGGTGATCGGCACGCGCTCGGAGAGATTGCCCGACATGATCTTGGTCGAGGTATCGCGAATGGTATCGATGCGGCGCAGCACGCGCCGGGCAGTGATGCCGCCGGCAATGAGGGAGAACACGATGATCCCGGCGACCCCGACCAGGAAGCTTTGCAGGATGATGGCCGAATAGCCGCGCCGCTCCACCACGTCGCGCCCGACCACCAGGCGCATGCCATTGCTCAACTCCACCGAGCGCACCACGGCCACCCCGGTCCGGCGCGGGGCGTCGGGATTGGCATTGTCTTCGAACCAGGGATTAGGCCGCTCGTAGTCGAAACTGTAGACGCCCGGATCGATGAGCACGTCGGGGGGAATATCGGCGACATTGCCGAGCAGGTAGAGACCGGAGGCGTCGCCCAGGAAATAGAGGCCGGGCCCGGGCTGCGTCGAGACGCGGTTCACCGCGAAGGCCAGCGCTCTGATGCCCTGATTGGCCTCGATCCGCTGGAACAGGCGCACTTCGCGGTCGATATCGTTGGTCTGCTGGCGCTGGATCTGCACACTGGACTGCCAGCCGATAAAGGCCATGAGCAGGATGGCGAAGACGCTGAAAATGGTAATGAAGGTCGCGGTCAGCCGGACCGTCGATGTCCGCCAGACGTGGTCGAAGCGGCTCACGATCTAGTCTCGGATCATGTAGCCGGCCCCGCGCACCGTATGCAGCAGGGGCACCGCATGGCCCTTGTCGATCTTGGAGCGCAGCCGGGACATGTGCACGTCGATGACATTGGTTTGCGGATCGAAGTGGTAATCCCAGACATTTTCCAGCAGCATGGTGCGGGTTACCACCTTGCCGGCATGTTTCATCAGATATTCGAGCAGGCGAAATTCGCGCGGCTGCAACAGGATGGCTTCGCCGTCGCGCTCCACCTTGCGGCTCAGCCGGTCCAGGTTGAGTCCACCCACAGAATAACTGGTGGCCGCTTCGGCCGGGCTGGAGCGGCGGGCCAGGACCTCGATCCGCGCCAGCAGTTCGGTGAAGGCATAAGGCTTGGTGAGATAATCGTCGCCGCCGGCGCGCAGGCCGGTCACGCGGTCGTCCACCTCGCCCAGGGCCGACAGGATCAGCACCGGCGTCTTGTCGCCCTCGGCCCGCAGGCTTTCGACGATCGACAGCCCGTCGCGGCGCGGCAGCATGCGATCGACCACCAGCACATCATAATCCATACCCGAGGCCATGGCGTAGCCGGTTTCGCCGTCAGCGGCATGATGGGTCACATGGCCGGCTTCATCCAGCGCCTGGACGAGATAGCTCGCCGCTTCCCGATCATCCTCTATCAGCAGAATCTTCAAGGTTCGACGCTCCGGCGGAAAAGGCCCCGGAACCAAAGCTCCGGGGCCGATAGTCTTACTCGGTGATGGGCAATCCGATAAAGCGGGCTTCACCACCGCGCGACACCTTGAGCAGGGCCGTGTTCAGGCCCTTCTGCTGCACGCCGGCAATGGCCTGGTCGAAATCGCCGGGGGTCTGCACGACCTGGTTGTCGACTTCGAGCACCACGTCGCCGGTGGCGATGCCACGCTGGCCGGCAGCGCTGCCGTCCTCGACATTCTGCACCAGCAGGCCGCCCGAGCCGTCACCATTGGGCACCAGGGTCATGCCGAGGCTGGTCGCCGCCTCGGGCAGGGCCTCGGGCGGAACCGGGTTGTCCGGCGTCGCCTGGGCCGTCTCGTCGAGCTGGGTGAGCTGCACCGAAATCGTGGTCTCGGCACCGTCGCGCCACAGGGTCAGCTCGACGGTCGAATCCGGGGCCTTGCCGGCAATGGTGCGGCTGAGGTCCAGGGCGTCGTCGATCTGGTCGCCATCCACCTTGAGGATGATGTCGCCAGACTTGATGCCGGCGGCACCGGCCGGGCCGTCTTCGGTGGGCTCGCGAACGATGGCGCCGCGCGCATTGGGCAGGCCGACGCCGTCGGCGATGTCCTTGCTGACATCCTGGATGGAGACGCCGAGATAACCGCGGGTCACCGAGCCGTTCTCGATCAGCTGGGTCACGATCTGCTTGACAGTATGGGCCGGGATGGCAAAGGCGATGCCGACATTGCCGCCATTGGGCGAATAGATGGCGGTATTGACGCCCACCACTTCACCATTGGTGTTGAAGGCCGGGCCGCCCGAATTGCCGGTATTCACCGCCGCATCGATCTGCAGGAAGTCGCCATAGCTGGAACCGCCAATATTGCGGCCCGAACCGGAGATGACGCCCACGGTGACCGTACCGCCGAGGCCGAACGGATTACCCACGGCGACCACCCAGTCGCCCACGCGGCTCGGTTCGTTCTCGAAGCTGACGAAGGGCAGGTCGTCGCCTTCCACCTTGAGCACGGCCAGGTCGGTGCGCTCGTCGGTGCCGACGATTTCGGCGACCTGCTCGCTGCCATCCTCGAACACGACCGTCACCTTGGTGGCGTCTTCGACCACGTGGTTATTGGTCACCACATAGCCGTCCTCGGAGACGATGAAGCCCGAACCGGCGGCGAGGAACTGGCGCGGGCGGCTTTCACCACCGGGGCCGGGAGCGCCGCCGCGCCCGCCGAACTGGTCGAAGAAGTCACGGAAGGGGTGATCTTCGGGAAGGTCGGGGAAATTGAATTCGAAATTGAAGTCGCGGCCGCCGCGCTGCACGGTGCGGCCTGGCGCCTCGGCTTCGACGCGGATGGACACCACGGCCGGCTTGACGGCGTCCACCAGGTCGGCGAAGCCCTGCTGCACAGAGGTCTGGGGCACCACGATCTGCGCGGCGTTCTGCACCTGCGCATTGGCGGCCTGTCCGGTCATGACGAATGCGGTGGATACGCCGCCCACGCCGACCAGCAGCGCCAGCGCTGAAGCTCCGAGCCAGCGGCTTGTACGCGAGAGTAGAGTCGAACGCATAGGAACCAGTCTCCTTCGTTTAAGCTCTCAACAGCTTGTGGGATAGATATGGAACGGCGCGCCTTTCTGTGAAGTTGCGTCCACATTAAGCTTTGGCAATGTTGCCGGCGAGATTGCGGCTGGTTTATCGCCGTTCCGTGTCGTCGCGGAGCTGGTCGAGGACGGCCCGTTCCTCCGGCGTCAACCCGGCCGCCTGCGGCCGCGCCGTCCGGCGCCGGGCCAGCACCAGGGCGACCAGGCCGACCAGGAGCAACAGGGGCGCGGCAATCCACAGCACCAAAGTATGCGGGCCCAGCCGCGGATTGAGCAGCACATATTCGCCATAGCGGTCGACGATATATTGCTCGACCTCTTCATTGCTGTCGCCGGCCACCAGCCGCTCGCGCACCAGCAGGCGCAGATCGCGCGCCAGCTCGGCATCGCTATCGTCGATGGATTGGTTCTGACACACCAGGCAGCGCAGGCCCGCCGACAGGTCGCGGGCCCGGCTTTCCAGCGCCGGATCGGACAGGATTTCGTCCGGGCTCAGGGCCAGGGCCGGCGAGGAGAACGCCATCATCAGGCAGAGAAAGAGCGCCCGCCAGCTCATGACGCGGCCTCGGGCGCAGCCTTGCGCGCCCGCTGTGGCGCACCCAGCCGCAGACGGCGGTCGGTGAGCGACAGGATACCCGCCCCGGACATGACCAGGCAGCCGATCCAGATCAGCAGGATATAGGGCTTGTGCCAGACGCGGATCACATGGGTATCGTCCAGCGGCTCGCCGAGCTGCAGATAGAGCTGGGACAGGCCATAGGTCTGGATGGCGGCTTCGGTGGTCGGGGTGCCGCTGGCCACATAGATGCGCCGTTCCGCGTCGAGCCGCGCCGTGCCGCCGCCCGGGGCGGTAACGGTGAAGATGCCAGTGTCGGCGAGATAGTTCGGCCCCGGGATTTGCTCGAAGCTGTCAAAGGCGATGGAATAGCCGGCCAGTTCAGTGGTCTCGCCCGGATTGAGCGTGGTGACGATTTCGGTTTCCCAGGCACTGACCGAGACGATCCCCAGCACGGTGAGGCCGAGGCCCAGATGGCCGATGGCGGTGGACCAGATGCTGCGCGGCAGGCCGGCCAGGCGCCGCAGGCTTTCCCCGAGCGGGATGCGGCCGATCTTGGCGCGCTCGATCAATTCGGCCACCGAGCCCAGGCTGACCCAGAATCCCAGCAGCAGGCCGAACGGCGCCAGCGAGATCGACACTCCGCCCAGGGCCGAAATGAGCACGGCCAGAAACACCGCCAGGGCAGCCATGCCCATGAGGCGCTGGCCGGCCGCCACCAGATCGGCGCGCTTCCAGGCCAGCAACGGCCCGAAGGGCAGTACCAACAGCAGCGGCGCCATCAGCGCTCCGAAGGTGAAGTCGAAGAAGGGGGCACCCACCGAAATGGTCGTGCCGGTCAGCGCATCGAGCACCAGGGGGTAGAGCGTGCCCACCAGCACGGCGCCGACCGCCGTGGCCAGGAACAGGTTGTTGAGAATGAGCGCGCCTTCGCGACTGATCGGGGCGAACAGCCCGCCCTGGCGCAGCATCGGCGCGCGCATGGCAAAGAGCAGGAAAGCACCGCCGATCAGGATGGCGAGGATGGAGAGGATCACCAGCCCGCGCGTCGGATCGCTGGCAAAGGTATGCACCGACGTCAGAATGCCCGAGCGCACCAGGAACGTGCCCAGCAGCGACAGCGAGAAGGTGATGATGGCGAGGAATATGGTCCAGATCTTGAGCGCGTTGCGCTTTTCCATCACCAGCGCCGAATGCAGCAGCGCCGTGCCCGCCAGCCAGGGCATGAAGCTGGCATTTTCCACCGGGTCCCAGAACCACCAGCCGCCCCAGCCCAGTTCGTAATAGGCCCAGTAGGAGCCCATGGCGATGCCCAGGGTCAGGAAGACCCAGCTCAGCATGGTCCAGGGGCGCACCCAGCGCGCCCAGGCCTGGTCGATCCGCCCCGAAATCAGCGCCGCGACGGCGAAGGAGAAGCAGATGGAAAAGCCGACATAGCCCGCATAGAGCAGCGGCGGATGGATGGCGAGGCCGATATCCTGCAGGATGGGATTGAGGTCGGCCCCTTCCAGCGGCGGCACCGCCAGGCGCTCGAACGGGTTCGAGGTGAGGAGGGTGAAACCGGCAAAGGCCGTCACCAGCAGGCTCTGCGTACCCAGCACCAGGCTGGCGAGGTCGGAAGGCAGGCGCCGCCCGAACGCGGCCACCAATGCCCCGAACAGGACCAGGATGAGGATCCAGAGCAGCATGGAGCCCTCATGGTTCCCCCAGACGCCGGAAATCTTGTAGATCAGCGGCTTGAGCGAATGCGAATGGTTGGCGGCCAGCGCTAGGCTGAAATCGGAGACGACGAAGGCCTGCACCAGCGCCAGGAAGGCCACGGCCACCAGCACGAATTGCAGCACGGCCGCCTGCCCCAGAACCAGCGCCAGCCGCTCGCCCCGCCGCCACAGCAGCAGGCCGCCAAACGCCGATACCAGGGAAATGGCGAAGGCCAGGATCAGCGAGAAATGGCCGAGTTCGATGCTCACTGCCCGCCCGCCTCCGGCCGCCATTCGCCCTGCGCCTTCAGCGCATCGACGACTTCCTTGGGAATGTAGTTCTCGTCGTGCTTGGCCAGCACATTGGTGGCGGTGAATTCGCCATCGCCGTTCATGCTGCCCTCGGCCACGACCCCCTGCCCCTCGCGAAACAGGTCCGGCAGGATGCCG
The DNA here is from genome assembly GCF_001650025.1 of Devosia elaeis. Lineage (GTDB taxonomy): Bacteria > Pseudomonadota > Alphaproteobacteria > Rhizobiales > Devosiaceae > Devosia > Devosia elaeis. The sequence goes on from NZ_LVVY01000063.1 coordinate 101,191, forward strand.
TTATAATGGGCCACCACTTCCATGCCGCCATCGGTGATGGTGAAGGTGTTCTGCTGGCCCTGGCGGGTCCAGCTTGCTTCCTTGACCAGCCCGCCCAGCCGGATGGGCTGGCCGGCGGCCACTTCCCGCGCCACGACGTCGCTGGGCGAATAGAAGAAGACGATCTGGTCGCGCAGCGCCACCAGCACCAGACTGGTGGCAATGGCCAGCACGACCGCCAGCCCGGCAATGATGGTCAGGCGCTTCTGCTTCCGGGTCATGCCCTTGCGGCGCACATTGGTCTGCATGGTCATTGTGCAGCTCCGTTCAGCGTCAGTCCCGCGCCGAGCGCGAGCGTATCGAGTTCACCACGATCGAAGGCGGCGGGATAGGCCTGCACCGCGGCATCATAGGCGGCCTGCGCATTGTCCAGCTCGCCGAGAACGACATAGGACTGCACCAATTGCATCCATTCTTCCACCGATCCCCCCTCGCTGGCGAGGCGCTCGGCGAGGCCGCCGACCATGGACTGGATCATCTCGGCCTGGTCTCGGGCCGAATTGTCGACGCCGTCCGCCCGCGCCACCGCCAGCCCCTGCCGCGCGGCCGGCAGCCAGGCTTCGTCGCCCTCTGCCAGGTCCAGAGCCTGCTGCCAATATTCGGCCGCCGCCGGATAGTCCTCGGCCCGCATCAATTCGGCCGCCAGATAGAGGCGCGAGCGCACATGGGCCGGGTCGCCCGCCGCCGCCGCGCGCAGCAGTTCGACGGCGTCGTTCGAGCCAGCCCCGCCGGCCGCCAGCAGCAGCGCTTCGGCCAGGTTGGTCTGCAGGTCCGGAGTGGCTTCGGACAAGGCGATGACGCGACGATAGGCCTCGGCGGCATCGGCATAGCGGCCGGTTTCCACATAGGCCGGCGCGATCACCGTCCAGCCGCGCAAATCGTCGGGGGCCTGGGCCAGCCGCGCCTCGATCTGGAGAATGGCATCGCCGAGGCTGATATTCTGGGCGGCGATTTCCGGCCGCTCGGCCAGCGGCAATGCCGGCATATCCGGGCTGCCGAGAAAGCCATAGAGCCCCAGGCTGATTGCCGCGATGGCGCCCAACCCGGCGAGAACCGGGCCGCGCCCCAGCTCGGCCTTTGGCCGCTCCGTCGCGTCGTTCTTGAGACGCAGCATTTCGCGGGCCAGCTCGCCCCTGGCGGCATTGGCCTGCTCCTCATCCAGCTTGCCGCTGGCCAGGTCGGTTTCGATGCCGGCCAGCAGTGTGCGGAAATGGCTGTTGGGATCGGCCGATTCCGGCCCGGTTGCGTTGACCGTGCGCCCGGCCGCCGCGTAAAACAACGCGGCGCAGGCAATGGCGGTAACGGCTATGGCGATCGACCAGAAAATCATCGGCCCCAGATGCTTATGTGCTCAGCAGGACAAGGCATGGTCCTCTATAAGCCCAATGCGGCGAAAAACCACCAAAACAGCATGTGAAAGCAAGGACGCATTGCCACAGGGACCTCTTGCCTCAGGGCGGTTCGCCGCATGAGCGAGCCGATTGCCGATTTCGCCGTGATCGGATCGACGCCGCTGGCGCGCCTGCTGGCGGGGCGACTCGCGGGCAGCCATGGCCGAAGCGTGCTCTATATGGGCGAGAGCCAATCCTCCTATCGCCTGCCGCGCGGACTCGACCTCTCGGTCGCGCCGATCACCCGGCCGGAAAGCTGGGCCATGCTGCGCCAGGGAATCGGGGAAACGGTCAAGCTCATCGGCCGCATTGCCGGGCGTGGCGCCTGGAGCCATGTCGATCCCCTGTTCTTCGCCGGAGACCCGGCCACAGCTGAGGCATTGGGGCATATGCGACACATGGCGCTGGGCTTTGGCATCGCAGCCGAGCCGGCGGCGCCCACAATGCCGGTCGCGCATCGCTCCGGCATCGTGCTGCGCGACGCCTTGCGCCTCAACCGGCCGATCATCGAGCCCGCTTTGGACCAATGGCTCGAGCGTGAAGGCGTCCGCCGCCTCGCGCCCGAAGGCGTGACCATCGCCGAGGACGGCAGCGCCGTTCTGCAGGCCGGCGGCGCCCGTTTCGAGGCGCGCCAGGCCATCCTGGCCGATCATGACGCGATCCTGGCCCATCTGCCCCCGGCGCAATGGCCGGTCCTGCTCCGCCGCCATCCGGCATCCTGCATCCTCACCACACCCGCCCGGCCCTTGCCCACGCCGGTCATGCTGGAAATCCAGTCAGGCATCACCCTGCTGCAACAGAATGAAGGCGGCATCGCCGCCATCGGGCTTCAGGACATGGCGAGCTTTTCGGGTCGCATCCAGCTTCTGCTCGGCCGCGACAGGCAGGTCGAACAGGCCGGCCAGACGAGTTTTTCCGCCCTGGCCACCAGCGACGGCGCGCCGGCGCTCGGCCGCGTCGGCACGGTCGGCGCCGATGTCGTTGCCGGCATGGGCATGGCCGGTGCTTTCCTTGCCCCTGCCCTTGCCCGCTGGCTTTGCGGCGAGGCGTCGCCCTTCGAGGCGGATTGGTTCGGGGCGCGCCTGGTTTCCCGCGCGCCGCATGGCCCGTCCGTCGCCGAGTACGCGCCCCATATCTCGGGTACTGCGCCATGAGGCCGCAGCTCAACCGCCTCGACAAGGATCAGGCCGGCAATTTTTCCGGCAGCTTCATCGACCGGAGCCGCCCCTTGCGCTTCCGCCTCGATGGCCGACTGGTCTCGGGCTTTGCCGGCGACAGCGTGCTGAGCGCCGTCATGGCCTCCGGCATCGACACGCTCGGCACCTATCGGGATGTGCCCATCGCGCTCGGCCCCAGCGCCAATCCGGCCATCCGGCTCGCCGGGCGGGCCGATGAGCCGCAGCATGCCCTGCCCATGGCCCGTACGCCGGCCATCGCGGGCGCCGAATTCGTCACCTGCGGCATCCGGCGCAGCAATCCCCTGGCGCGCCTCTTCCTGCCCGGCCGCACGCTGGGGTTGGAACTGGACGAGCCGCATGCGCTCGACCGCCCCTGGCGGCGGCTTGCCGGCACCCCGTCCGCCTCCAGCGATCTCGTCGTCATCGGCGGCGGCGTCGCCGGCATGGAGGCCGCTCTGACGGCGGCCAGGGCGGGCCTGAGCGTCACCCTGGTCGAGGCCAGCGCGCAGCTCGGCGGACATTCGGGTCTGTTCGGCACCCAGGAGGGGGAGGACAATCCCGAGACCGACATGGCCCGGCGGCGCGACGCCATCGCGGCGAATGATGCGATCACCGCACTCACCCACAGCCATGCCTATGCGGTCCGGCCCGGCCTCGTCCGCATCCATCGCGTCGAGGTAAAGGAGGGCAAGCCGCAGGGCAGCGTTCTGGATTTGCCGGCACGCCATATCGTCCTTGCCACGGGTGCGCTGGAACGGCTGCCCATTTTCGCCGGCAACCGGCTGCCCGGCGTCATCGGCACGAGCGACGCGCATGCTCTGGCCTCGCGCTACGGCGTCTGGCCGGGCGAGGCGGCCATATTGGCCACGGGCAGCAATGTCGCCTATCGGCTGGCCATTCTCGCCAGCGATGCCGGCATCGCCATTGGCCGCATCCTTGACAGCCGGCCCAATCCGAGCTCGCGGTTCATCGCTTTCAGCCGCGCCTATGGCATGGTGCAGACGCCCGGCGCCGCGCCACGATCGGCGGGATTGATCAAGGCCGGCGGCACGCTTTCGGTTCATACCGACCAGGCCGGGACCGAACCCATGCTGACCGGACGCCTGCTGGTCTGCGGCGGCTGGCAGCCGGACCTCACTCTCTGGCACCTCGCCGGTGGTCGCAGCCGCTGGCATGGACGACATCACCGGATCGAGGCGGAAGGCGGCCTCGACGGCATCGCCCTGGCCGGCAGCGCCGCCGGCTATTTCACCCGGCGCGGCTGTATCGAAAGCGGGCAGGATGCCGTCAATGCCCTGCTCGGGCGGCCTCGCGCCCCGGTGCAGGACCCCGTGATCGACCCGATCCATGAAAGCCCCGATGCGCCCGCCACCATCACCGAGCCGCCGGACGATGCCGCCCCGGCCTTCCTCGACAGCGGCCGGGAATTCCTGCAAAGGCCGTCGCCCCCGCCCCGATCCTGGACATCGATCTTCCGGCGCCGGCCGCCCCGCAACGGGCTGGTCGCGCTCTCGGAAGCGCCACAGCCCCTGGCCATCGGCGATGTGGCGGCCGGCGTCGATCTCGGCCTGATCCCGCCCGATGCCGCCGGCATCGTGGCCCAGGAACGGGTGGCCCTGGTGCCGCTCCTGCCGCCCACAGCGACAATTCCGCCGCCCGAGGACGAGGCTGTGGCCGAGCCGGTGCCGTCCTATCTGGAAGGGCGCTTCGGCGGGGATGCTGTCCTGGTCCGAATCGTGCCGGCAGAGCCGCGCCGGCTCGAAACCGGCGCTCTCATCTATCGCAATTCCGATGCGGCAAACCCGCTCCAGGCGGTCGGCGTCGTCCTGCGCCCCGACGGCGATGCGGCTCTCGCCCTGATGCACCGGCACATATCGCGCGCCGGCCTGCCGGTCAGCGTGCGCGACCAGGGCCGCGCCATCGCGGCGCGCATCGAAAGTCCGGAGAACTAGCCCCGCCGCTCGGCCGCGATGCGGGCGCGCTTGAGCGTTTCGGCGTAGTCGGCGTTGAAGCGTACTTCGGCCATCTTGATCGCGGCGTCGAGGCGCAGGCCGGTCATCGCGTCGCCCGGCATTCGCCGCAGCTGGTCGAGATTGCGCTGGATATGCAGTTCCAGGGCCTGGCCCGATTGGCTCCAGGCCTGGTCGAATACCGCGTTGAGCGCCAGCGAATCCCGGCAATCGCGCACGGCGGACAGCAGATAGACGCCGCTGATGGCGGCCAGCATGCGGTCGTTGTCGATGCGGTCGGCGCCCTCGCGCGGGCGGCGCATGGCCTGGTTGAGGTCGGTCACCACTTCCTTGAGGCGCGGCTCGATCCGGTCCGAAACCAGCTTGGTTACCGTGGAGAGCACCTGCGTGGCGCGGCTGCCGCGCTCGAACTCGATATAGCCGGTCAGCGCCCGCACCAGCCGGTGGAACCGGTCGAGGCCGCGGCAGACCAGGTCGACATCGGCGAAAGGCCCGGCCAATTGCACATGGTGCAGCTGGTTCTGCGCATGCGCCAGGCAGGCTTCGAGCAACGGCGTGAAGCCGGTGCGCGCCAATGTCGCCTCCTTGGCATTGCCCGAAAGCTTGATGGCGGCGGCGATCAACCGTGTGGGATTGGCCACCTGCCCCACGGCCGCATGGAAAAACAAGGCGGCCATTTGCGGATCGGACAGCGGTATGGATTGCAGCGCCGCGCCCAGCGCCCCATCATCGGTGATGGCATTGACCGCCTTGCCGAAGCCCTGCGCCTTGCCGAGCAGCATGCGGGCGCGCAAGGCGGCCAGCACCACATTCAGTTCGTCACGGGCATTGTCGCGGCCGAATTGCGCGCGGAAGCGGCGCATGGCCTCGTTGTCGGCATCGAAGCCGGCCAGGGCCCGTTTCGCACGGATGAGGATTTCGGCTATGACCGGCTCCAGATCGGCCGGGCGCAGCGTACCCTGCTCCACCGCGTCGGCGGAAATCAGATCGGGGCAGAGATCGCGCGCGATCCAGGTCCAGGCGGCCATGCCCCCCTCGCGCACCACTGATCCGGCAAAGGGATAGAGTACCGGCTCATCCACCAGCACCGCATCGATCATGCCGCAGAATGGCCGGCTGATGGCCGCATTCGGGCGGGCCGGCGCCTTGACGGCGCCGGGAACGGCGGCAGCGATGCTCTGGGCAGAGGGACGCATCAGGGCTCATGGGAGGGTGGACGTCGCTGTCCACCCTATTACCGCCCTGTTAAATAATCCTTTTCGAGGATGACTGGATCAGGCGGTGCCCTGCACCACGTTCCAATTGCCGTTCTGCTCGCGGCAGGCCGTGCCCTTGCGGACATAATCGGTGCCATTGACTTTCACCGTATGGGTGAAATCGCGGCAATCGAGATTGTTCACGCGCACATAGGGGCCCACGGCCACCGAACCGGTCGTGCCGCGGTCGCCGGCCCATTGGCGCGGCGCGCCGGGACGGCCGAATTGCAGCGCATAGAACTGGGCGCTGTTGGCCTCGTTGGAATCCTTGGCCGTCATCAGGGCCAGAGCGGCGGGATCGACGAAGCCATTGGCGATGCTGGTGGTCAGCCGCGCCGTCTGCACGTTCTGCGCCGAGGTCGGCACCATGGGCTGCACCACGACCGGCTGGGCCTGCACCGGCGCCTGGGACACCTGGGTCGTCGTGGCGGTGCTGGAGCAACCGGCCAGCGCCAGGGCGAAGAGCGGGAGAGCAAAAAGCGTCGAACGATTCATCTGTTGTGGCCTTATGGGTGCATTCAATGGGTTCATGTTGGCGTATTGCGGCGAAAGTGCGTCAACTTCCCGGCATGCGGGCCGTCCCCCCAAGCCGCGCGGTCGGCAGGCGCAATTCCGCCAGCAGCCCACCCAGCGCCGAACGCTTGAGCTCCAAGCTGCCACCATAGACATCGACCAGTTCCTTGACGATATCCAGCCCCAGACCGGTTCCGGGCGTTTTCTCGTCCAACCTGACGCCGCGGCGCAACACTTTGTCGACATCCGCCTCGGACAATCCGGGCCCGTTGTCGTCGATGCGGATCAACAATTGGCTGCCCTTTTCGCCGCGCTCGGCGGACAGCGACACCTCGACCTCGCCCCCGGACCATTTGCAGGCATTGTCGAGCAGGTTGCCGGCCATTTCCTCCAGATCCGCCTCGTCGCCGCGGAACCAGGGCAGCGCCTTGCCCCGGGGCTCGAAGGCGATGGCGATGTCGGGATGGATTTTCCGCATCACCCGCGTCAGGCGCTCCAGGGTCGCGACCGCATCGGTTTTCTTGCCGACCACCGAGGTGCGCGCCGCCAGCCGCGCCCGTTCGAGATAGGTGGCCACGATATTGCTCATCTTCTCGGTCTCGGCCGAAACCACTTCGGCCAGAGGCCCCTTGCCCGCCCCGGCCTCGTTACGCAGCACGGCGATGGGGGTCTTGAGGCCATGGGCCAGGTTGCCCACCTGGCTGCGCGCCCGCTCGATGATCTGGGCATTGGAGCGCAGCAGCTCGTTGACCTCCTCGGCCAGCGGGGCGATTTCGGTGGGATAGGTGCCCGACACCTCGGCGCTGTCGCCCTCGCGCACCGCCTCCACCGCCTGACTCAGCCGCGCGATCGGTCGCAGCGCGATACGGGCTATGATGGCGCTCATCACCGCCAGCATGATGCCGACGGCGCCGAGCACGATGAAGGCCTGGCCGCGGAAATCGTCGACCATGGCCAGGATTTCGGTGAGATTTCCGGCCACGGTGATGCGGTATTCGTCGTCGCCGAGCGAGACGACCCGCTCCACCATGCGCAGCCTGGTGCCGAAGGGATCGTCGATCACCTCGGTGCTGCGCCCCAGCGCGTCGGCGGCGGTGCCCACGGCCTGCAGGTCGATGCCGACCACGGATGTGGAGAGATTGACCAGGTTGCCGTTCCCGTCATGGATGATCCAGTACCAGCCCGAGCGCGGCCGCTCGAAGCGCGGGTCGGCCAGGGCGATATCGGGGTCCTGCGGATCGCGGGTTTCGAGCAGGGCGCCGGTCAGGCTTTCGATCTGGAAATCGAGCGTCTGGGTCAGCGTCGTGTCGAGCGCCCGGGAATAGAGGTCGGTGAGCAGGAAGCCGGTGGTCACCAGCGCCAGCACCAGCCAGCCGGCCGAAAGCCAGAACAGCGAGGCCGCGATCGAACCCTTACGCAGCATGGGCAGTATCCGGCAAGGCGGCGCGGCATCGGCCGGACGGTATCAAGGATCAGTCCCCGATGATCTGGTAGCCCAGCCCGCGCACGGTCTGGATGCAGTCGTCCGGCAGCTTCTTGCGCAGCCTGCCGACGAAAACCTCGATCGTATTGCTGTCGCGGTCGAAATCCTGGTCGTAGAGATGTTCGGTCAGCTCGGTGCGGGAGATGACCTTGCCCTTGTGATGCATGAGATAGCTCAAAAGGCGCAATTCGTGGCTGGTGAGCTTGATCGCCTGCCCGTCTACCGTCACCTTGCCCGAGCGCGCGTCGAGACGCACCGCGCCGCAGACGATCTCGTTGCTGGCATGGCCGGCCGCGCGGCGCACCAGGGCCCGCACCCGCGCCAGCACTTCCTCCATATGAAAGGGCTTGGCGACGTAATCGTCGGCGCCGGCATCGATCCCCTGGACCTTGTCGCTCCACCGGTCGCGCGCCGTCAGCAGCAGCACCGGCGTGGTCTTGCCGGCGCGCCGCCATTCTTCCAATACGGAGAGCCCATCCATCTGCGGCAGGCCGATATCGAGGATGATCGCGTCATAGGGCTCGGTATCGCCCAGGAAATGACCTTCCTCGCCATCGAAGGCGACGTCGACGGCATAGCCCGCCTCCGTCAGCGCCTCTTTCAGCTGCCGGTTGAGATTGGCATCGTCTTCAACGACCAGAATACGCATCGCAGCCCCCCGCCAGACGTCTCGCTATTGCGCGCTCAATGTCAGGTTCCGGGCCTGACCGTCCGGCGCGAGCACACCGATAACATATACCAATCTGCCGCCCTGGTCACAGACCTGCACGTTGAGAATTTCGGCGCCGGGATCGACGCCGCCCGAGGCGAGCACCGCATCGAGCGACATGATCTGTCCGGAAGCGACCGCCTCCTGGATCTGGCGCTTGTCGAGACAGGCCTGGGCCTGCGCCGAACCGGTGCCGGCAACAGCCAGCGCCAGGGCCAGCGCCAGGGCAATGGAAGCGGAGGGTTTGGGGGCTTTGGTTTTCATATCCGGATCAATAGCGGTTGCTTGCTGAATGGGACATGAATGAGGCGGGCGCCACATCCTGTCCACAATCGGTCATGCCTTGCCGATATCACCCTTGAGCCCGCGGCGCAGGAAAATGACGGCCAGGGCTTCGAGCATCAGGCTCCCCGCCGAACCGCCATCCAGCGCCGGAAGCTCGATACCCAGGATTTGGGCGAGGCCGGCCAGCAGCATGATTGCTGCCACGATATAGGTCTTGTAACCGGCAAGGACATGCATGTTCCCGTCTCCTGATGGGATTGTGATCGATTTGGGGGCCACGGCCAGGGCCGCCGCCCGGATGGAGGCGACGCGGCTGGTCCAGCCGCGCCCGAAGATTGCGAAAGTGGACAGCGCCCTGAGAAAGCCGAGCCGGCGGTCGCAGAGCGCGTTGATCACCGTTCGCGCATCGGCCCGGGCCGCCGCACCGATGGTCAGCGGCCCGACCAGCCCGTCCGTCACCACGCCCAGCACGGCCTGCAGCGCCTTCACCGCCCGGTCGGGGCCGGAATTGACCGCATAGTCGAACAGGGCGAGATCGATGCCCGCCGGCAGGTCGCCGGCGCGGCAGAGGTTCCAATAGCCCGCCTGGTAGATGCGCGCCGCCTCGCTGCGCGTCAGGCTCTGCACCGCGCTCTTGGGCAGGTCCCACCAGGGCGAGACATTGCGCCAGCGCGCCAGTGTCTTGCGGGTGATCCCCATATTGGTAGCCCCGCCCGGATCGGCGGGATGATCGACATAGCCGCCCTCGTGCCGCAGCACTTCGCTGAGGCAAAGCTCGAACCTGGTGTCAGCCATTGAATGCTCCCGATAGTGCATGGCCCGGCCCCAGGACCGGGCTCACCTGCGCGATGGTGAAGGTGAAGGCGGTGGCGGGACCGCCGAAATCGGCGGCCTGTTCGCCCGCGCCATAAAGGGCGGCGACATTGGCCGTCTCGATGGTCCGCACCGGCGTGCCGCCATCGAAAATGCGCAGGCGCCAGCGTTCCGGCGCATGCTCCAGCAAGGGTTCCGCCACGCCCCAGCCATCGCCATCGGCGCGGCTGCGGCGGGTCCAGGACAGCGCGATGGCGCCGTCTTCCCGCCGC
>NZ_LVVY01000064.1 GCF_001650025.1 Devosia elaeis
CGCCCGACCCTGCGTGGGGGCCGCGTGACGGCGGGGATGAGCAGAGAATAATAGCGCGCTTCGGGGCGGGGATAAATTTTTGATGGGGAGGCCCAAAAAAGCAAAATCCCCGAAGCGGGCTTCGGGGATTGGGGCCTGATCGTCAGCGTTTCGCTTGCAGCAGCCTTACGGGCGCTTGGTAACCGCGCCGATCAGCTGGTGCTGCATGCGGTAGCTGACCTGGCGTGTGGCTTCACGACCGCGGGCGTCGATGAGACCTCCCAGTGCAGTGCGGAAACCATTCTTGCTCTCAGTCATCTTCTACTCCATGCGCCGAGGGGTCTTTTGCCCATCGGCATCGTCTATCTAGGCTATTCGCGCGCCCCTGGTTAGGGCCCTGCCGGCAAGCCAGCCATGCCGTTTCTGCAAGGCGCGGTTAACGCCCCTTCATCTTGTCGTGCTGGCGGCCATGAGCGCGCTCGAACTGGGCGACATAGCGCTCGGCCTGCCGGGTGCGGCCCTCGACCAGGGCATCGACGGCGCGCTGGAAGAAATTGCGGTTCTTGCTCATTTTTCTCTCCTTGTCTCTCCTGTGTAAGATAGGATTCGCCAGCGCGGTGACCACCGCCAAAGGATCAAGCCAGCCATGACCGGAGCGCACTCCGGCGCCAGGATATGCCGATGAACGCCTCTTCTTTCCCGCCCGCCCGGTTCCAGTCCTTCGAGGAAAAGGCCGATCCCGGCCAGGTCGCGCCCCGCCTCGTCGCGCTGCGCGCCGCGATGAAAGCGGCGAGCGTGGACGGCTTCCTCATCCCCCGGGCTGACGCGCATCGCGGCGAATCCGTGCCCGCCAGCGAGGCGCGCCTGGCCTATGTCACCGGCTTTACCGGCTCGGCCGGGCTGGCGCTGATCGGGGCGAAGAAGGCGGCTTTGTTCGTGGACAGCCGCTATACGCTGCAGGCGCCCAGCCAGACCGATATTACCAAGATCGACGTGATCGAGGTGCAGGGCGGCATCAGCCCGGACATCAGGCTCTATGTGCCCAAGGGCGGCAAGCTGGCCTATGACCCCTGGCTGCATACGCCGGGGGAAATCCGCGACCTTGCCGACAAGCTCGCCGGCCATGCCGAAATCGTGCCGCATGCCAATCTGGTCGATGCCATCTGGACCGATCGCCCTGCCCCGCCGGTCAGCCCTATCGAATTCCTGGGCCATAACCGCGCCGGCCGCACCGCCCAGGACAAAATCGGCTATCTGCACGAGGTTCTGGCCGCCGAAAAGGCCGATGCCGCCGTGCTGACCCTGCCCGAATCCATCTGCTGGCTATTCAACATGCGTGGCCGCGACGTGCCCAACACGCCTTTCGTGCTCGGCTTCGCCATCGTGCCGAAATCCGGCCTGCCCACGCTCTATCTCGATGCCGCCAAGATCACTCCGGACCTCACCAGGGCGCTGGACGGCATTGCCCGGATCGCCAAGGCCACGACGCTCACCAAGGCGCTGGAAAAGCTCGGCGCGGGTCAGAAGGCCGTCTTGGTCGATCCCCAATCGGCCCCTGCCGCCATCGCCGAAACGCTGCGCGGGGCCGGCGCCCGGCTGATCGAGAAGCGCGATCCGGTCCTGGGCCCGAAATCGCGCAAGAACGACGCCGAACTGGCCGGCATGCGCGAGGCCCACAAGCTGGATGGCGTGGCCCTGGCCAAGTTCCTCTGCTGGTTCGACGCCAAAGCACCCAAGGGCGCGCTGACCGAAATCGGCATCGTCACCGCGCTCGAGGCCTTCCGCCGCGAGGAAGAGACCTGCATCGATGCCAGCTTCGACACCATTTCCGGCGCCGGCCCCAATGGCGCCATCGTGCATTATCGCGTGACCACCAAGACCGACCGCAGGCTCAATGCCGGCGAGATCATGCTGGTCGATAGCGGCGCCCAATATCTCTCGGGCACCACCGACATCACCCGCACGCTCCATACCGGCGCGGCGACCCCCGAGCAGAAGGACCGCTATACGCGCGTGCTCAAGGGCATGATCGCCATTTCCACGGCCCGCTTTCCCAAGGGCACGACCGGCGCGCAGATCGATATCCTGGCCCGTCAGTTCCTCTGGCAGGAAGGCATCACCTATAATCACGGCACCGGGCACGGCGTCGGCGCCTTTCTGGGGGTGCATGAGGGGCCGGTGGGCATCGCGCCCCGCTATGTCCTGCCGCTGGAAGCCGGCAATGTGCTCTCCAACGAGCCCGGCTATTACAAGGCCGGGGAATATGGCATCCGCATCGAAAACCTGATCGCGGTGCGCGATGCCGAGGATTTTCCCGGCTATCTCGATTTCGAAACCCTGACCCTGGCGCCGATCGATACGCGCCTGATCGACCGCACCCTGATGACGGCGGCGGAAACGGCCTGGCTCAACGCCTTCCATGCCCGCGTCTGGAAAGAAATCGGCCCCTTGGTGAGCGGCAAGGTCAAGGACTGGCTGAAAGCGGCGACGGCCGCGATTTAGGGCGCCAATACGCAAGTAGACCTCATCCTGAGCCTGTCGAAGGGCGAGGTCGTGGTACCCAGGCTTCGGTGCGCCCGACCTCGTGGTTCGACGGGCTCACCATGAGGTCTTCGGGCGTGCGCATTTGAACGTCAAAAGTGGAATGCGCTTCGCCTCACTCCCCGCCCAGGGCCGCCGCGAAGATATCGCTCAGCCGGTAGGGATATTCGCCGCCGCTGGACACGACGTCGTCGATCTTCCAGCCATTGCCCTCATGGACCAGTTCATAGGTCAGCGCGGTGGGCCGGCCGAAATTGGTGAAGCTGACAGCCACCGATGCGGCATCGCCCGAAATTTCGGCCGCATCGATCACCAGATCCGCGAGCTGGTAATCCTGTCCGTCGACATAGGGATCGAAGCCCAGCGCGCCCATTTCGCCCAGGGGCGTATTCTCGGCATCGGCCGCATAGAGCGCGTTCAGCGCGGCGGAGCGGAAGGCGCTTTCGTCCTCGGGAAATTCATCGGTGAAATAGGGTTCGTAGAAGGCCTCGAGCAGGGCCTCGGGCGTCTCGAATGGCTGCGCGATCGCCGCGCCGGCCAAGGCGAGCAAGACGCCCGCCGCAAGGAAAATCCGTCGCATCGCCGCCCGCCCGCTCAATTGAACCAGATGGCAAAGCTCGGCCAGTTCTCGCCGAACACCGCATTGCCCGCCGCGAAACTCTCGGCATCGGCGACCGGCCCGTCACGCAGGAAGGGCAGCGCGCCCTGCCCGGTGAACAGCATGACCAGGTCGGTTTCCGTCGCCGTTTCGAAATAGGCCTTGAGATCGAAACCCTGCTGGAAGCGCCAATGGGGCAGCAGCAGCTCGCCGGCCAGGATTTCATCCACCCGATCCAGCGTCGCCATCCAGGCCTCGACGACCTCGTCGGTGACATTATGGCCGGGCACCAGGGAGGTTTGGCCGGGCGCGGGCACGAGCTCGCGATTGTCGTCGGTCTCGGCCAGGATCGCCTCCCAGTTCCGTCGCGACAATTCCGTCACCGCCTGCGCCCGCGCGAGAACGCCGCGCAGGCGCTCGGCATCCTGCACCGGGAAGCTGGCCCGATGCAGGGCCGCGATCACGTCGGCGAAGAAAGCGTCGGATTCGGCATCCATCACCAATGTGCCGCCGCGCGCATGGTCCTGCATGGGCAGGTCGGCATTGGGGAAGAAGCGATGGCCGATCGCCGCGAAAAGGTCGGAGAAATCGTGCGCCAGAAGCAGGTCTACGGGGGCGGCGGTGATCTGCGTATAGCCGGCGAACCAGAAGGCATCGGCCCGGTCAAAGCCGATATTGGTTTCCGGCGCGCTGGTCTTGTCGCCCTTGGTGCGCGGCGCGGGCAGATCGATCATGTCGCCGAGCAGGGCCGCCAGGGTCTCGCCGTCCCCGGCCGTGCCGTCGCCGTCCATATCGAGCCGCACGCGCAGGGGATCAACGAGCATGAGATAATCGCCCGCCTCCCCGGCGCGCAGGAAGCTCTGCCGGGCCTGATCCAGGCCGGCCACGAAGTCCTCGAGAATGGCGCGCAGGCCTGCATAATCGAGCGGTTCCGGATCGGGATTGGCCGGTTCGACCTCGATATCCAGGGGCAGGCCGAGGAAGAACGCGGCCCCGGCCATGTCCGGCGTGGTGGCGCCATGCCGGTACAAGGCCTGCGACAGGCCCTCGGCGGTGGTGACGAGATCGATGAGGCCCAGCCCGAAACAGGCATCGGCGGCCCCGCCATCGCATTCGGCCAGCACGGCCTCGCGGTTCTCGACGGCCGTGCCGGCATAGAGCAGGTCCGGCAATTGTTCGCCCATGGGACTCGCCAGGACCGGGCCGAACATGATCATCCCGGCCAGCGCCAAACCGCAAAATGCCCGCATATTCCCTCCGGTTCTATCGTCCGACCCGCGCGAACCACTCGTCCTCGCTGATCACCTCGACGCCATGCTCCTGCGCCGTCTTCAGCTTGGAACCCGCGCCGGGGCCGGCCACCAGGATATCGGTCTTGGCCGATACCGAGCCGGCGACCTTGGCGCCCAGCCGCTCGGCCATAGCCTTGGCTTCCGATCGTGTCATTTTTTCGAGGGAGCCGGTGAAGACCACGGTTTTCCCCGCCACCTGGCTGTCGGCGGAAATATTGATCACATAGGGCTTTGGATGCACCTGGACCAGCAGGGCCTCCAGCACGTCGTCATTGCGCTCATTGCCGAAAAAGTCGACCAGCGCCTCGACCACGGTGGAGCCGATGCCGTCAATGGAGGGGAAGGCGGCCATGGGGTCCTCGGCCGCCGCCACCTCCTTGCCCACCCGCATCAGCTCTTCCATGGTGCCGAAGGTGCGCGCCAGCGCGGCGGCCGTGGTTTCCCCGATATGGCGGATGCCCAGCGCGAAGATGAAGCGGTCCAGTTCCGGCTCGCGCCGCGCATCGATGGCGCCGAACAGCTTGTCGAGCCCTTCATAATTGCGGTCCTGGACGGCGCGGACATTCTTGCGCGTCTTGCCCGAGGCCGCCTCGCGCGCCCGCGCCTGCTCCTCGCGGCGCTCCGCAAGCGCCTCCTGCACGGCGGCACGGCGCTCCCTGAGGGTGAAGATATCGGCGGCGTTGCGCACCAGGCCCTTGGCGAAGAACAATTCGATATTCTCCGCGCCCAGCCCTTCGATATCCAGCGCCCCGCGCGAGACGAAATGCTTGAGGTTTTCCACCGCCTGGGCGGCGCAGACCAGTTCGCCGGTGCAGCGGCGGCGCGAATCCTCCTTGCCGGTCTTGGGATTGATCTCCCGCGTCGCGGGCGAGCCGCAGACCGGGCAGGTCTCGGGCATGCGATAGGGCTCCGCCCCGGCCGGGCGCTTGTCGATCAGGACATCGACGATCTGCGGAATGACGTCGCCGGCGCGCTGGATGACGACGCTGTCGCCGATGCGGATATCCTTGCCCTCGCGGATGGGCAGGCCATTGCTGTCCCTGCCGGCAATATAATCCTCGTTGTGCAGCGTCACATTGACCACGGTGACGCCGCCCACGCTGACCGGGTCGAGCCGCGCCACCGGGGCCAGCGTGCCGGTGCGTCCCACCTGGATATCGATGCCGCGCAAGGTGGTCGTCGCCCGCTCGGCGGGGAATTTATGCGCAATGGCCCAGCGCGGCTCGCCGGTGACATAGCCCCATCGCTTCTGCAATTCGATGCTGTCGACCTTGTAGACCACGCCATCGATATCGTAGCCGAGCGAAGACCGCTGCGCCTCGATGGTGCGGTAATGGGCGATCAGGTCTTCGGCCGATTTCGCCCGCACCATGAGCGGGCTGACGGCAAAACCCCATTCGGCGAATTTCTGCACCGCCTCATATTGGCTGGTGGCCGGCTCGCTGCTGGCCAGGCCCCAGGCATAGGCGAAGAACTTGAGATTGCGGCTGGCGGTGATCGTGGGGTCCTTCTGGCGCAGCGACCCGGCCGCCGTATTGCGCGGATTGACGTAATCCTGCCCGCCAATAGCGGCCGAACGCTCCTTCAGCGCCTGGAATTCGGCATAGGTCATATAGACCTCGCCGCGGATTTCGATCACCTCCGGCCAGCCGGAGCCGGCCAGCTTTTCGGGAATGTCCTTGATGGTCCGGAGGTTGGCGGTGATATCCTCACCCACGCTGCCATCGCCGCGCGTCGCCCCCTGCACGAAGACGCCGTTCTCGTAGCGCAGCGAGGCCGAAAGCCCATCGATCTTCGGCTCGGCGGTGAAGGCCAGTTCCAGCCCCTCATCGCGCTGAAAAAACCGCTGCCCGCGCTCGATGAAATCGACCACGTCCTGATCGGTATAGGCCTTGGCCAGGCTCAGCATCGGCACGCCATGGCGCACCTTGGCAAAGCCCTCGGCCGGCGCCGCGCCCACCCGGCCCGTGGGGCTGTCCGCGCGCACCAATCCGGGAAAGGCTTCCTCGATGGCGTCGTTCCGGCGCTTCAGCGCGTCATATTCGGCGTCGCTGATCTCCGGCGCGTCGTTCTGGTGATAGGCGATATCGGCCGCGGCGATGGCAGCGGCCAGGCGCTCAAGCTCCAGGCGGGCCTCATCCTCGGACAGATCGGCAACGTCTTTTTGTGGTCGGTCGGACATCGTTCACTCTCGCCCGCTACGGCATTTTGGAGGCCTCATGGTGAGCCTGTCGAACCACGAGGTCGGGAACATTGGAATCCGGGTGCCACGACCTCGTCCTTCGACAGGCTCAGAATGAGGTCTACTTAGGAGATTCCCGAAGGCCGGGGAATGTCCACCTCTATCCCACCGCGCCGAGCAATTTCTTGGCAGCAGCCCGCGCTTCGTTGGTGATTTCCGCGCCGGCCAGCATGCGGGCCACTTCCTCCTGCCGCGCCGGCCTGTCGAGCGGGCGCACATGGGTGCGCATGAAGGCCCCCTCCTCCACCATCTGCTTTTCGATGAGCAGGTGGCGCTGCGCCCGCGCCGCCACCTGCGGCGCATGGGTCACCGTCAGCACCTGTACGCCATCGGCCAGCCGCGCCAGGCGCCGCCCGATGGCGTCGGCCACCGCCCCGCCCACCCCGGTGTCGATCTCGTCGAAGATCAGCACCGGCGCCGAACCGCGGTCGGCCAGGACCACCTTGAGCGCCAGGAGGAACCGGCTCAATTCGCCGCCCGAAGCCACCTTGAGCAGCGGCCCCGCCGCCGTGCCCGGATTGGTCTGCACGTGAAAGGCGATCTGATCGAAGCCCGTCGCGGCCACGCGCGCCGTATCGGCCTGATGATCGACGATGAATTTCGCGGCGCCCAGCTTGAGATCGGGCAATTCGGCCTCGACCGCCTTGCACAGCGCCTTGCCCGTCCTGGCACGGCCGGCACTGAGCGCCTCGGCGGCTTCACGATAATGGGCCCGCGCCGCTGCCTCGGCCGCTTCCAGCGCCCGGAGCCGGCTTTCTCCGCTCTGCAGGGTCTCGAGGTCGCCCTGATATTTCGCCAGCACCTCGACCAGGCCGTCGCAGGTCGTCTGATGCTTGCGCGCCGCCGCGCGCAACGCGAACAGGCGCTCCTCCACCGCTTCCAGTTCGCCCGGATCGAAAGCCATTTCGCGCTTCAAGTCCTCGAGCGCATCATTGGTGCGGTCCAGCACTTCGAGCGAGGCATCCAGCGCCTCCACGATCGGCTGGAACAGGCTCGTGCCGCCGTCGATCTTGCGCATCAGCCGACGCATCAAGGAGGCCAGAGCCGGGGTCGGCGCATTCGGCCCATTGAGGATTTCGTCGATCTCAACCACGTCGGCCGAAGCCTTCTCGGCCTGCTGCAATTGCTGGCGCCGCTCGGCCAGTTCCTCTTCCTCGCCAATGGCGGGGGCCAGCTTGCCCAATTCCTCCACGCTGTGGCGGGCATAATCCTCGGCCGCCAGCGCCTCGGCCACCAGGCCGCGCTGCTCCTCGACGGCCTGCTGGGCCTCCACCAGGCTGGCCCAGGTCTGGCGTACGGCGGCGACCTCGGCGGTCAATTCCCCGAAAGCGTCCAGCGCCGCGCGATGGGTGGCCACATCCACCAGCGCCCTGTCGTCATGCTGGCCGTGAATCTCGATGATCTGGCTGCCCACCTTCTGCAGCAGCGAAGCCGAAACCGGCTGGTCATTGATGAAGGCGCGGGTGCGGCCATCGGCGAATTGCACGCGCCGCAGGATGACATCCTCGTCGTCGGCAATGGCATTGTCGCGCAGCAGGGCGCGGGCCGGGTGATCGGCCGCCAGCTCCAGCACCGCGACCACCTGGCCGCTCTCCTGCCCCTGGCGCACCAGCGAGGCATCGCCGCGCCCGCCCAGCGCCAGCGCCAGGGCGTCGAGCAGGATGGACTTGCCGGCGCCGGTCTCCCCGGTCAGCACCGTCATGCCGGCATCCAGGGCCAGGTCGAGCTGGTCGATGAGGACGATATTGCGGACCGACAGCGCGTTGAGCATGCGCAAGTTCCCGAAAATGGACCGATGGCCACCTATAGCATCGCCCCGCCCGGTTCACCGGCCGCAGCGCAACGCTTCCACAACAAAGGCCGCAATCATCATAGCCGAACGGAACAAAATGGCAACACGATTTGGCCGGCGCCTTATCGCATTCGCCTGTCGTCACTGCCAGGGTTGTCCCGCCGATAGTGAGATGATCCGGCACAAACAAAAAGGGCCCCGAACGGGGCCCTTTCGCATAACAAAAACTCTGGATCAGTCTGTTGAATTGAGGCCCAGCGCTTCCCTATCACCGCTGTCATCCCGGCGCAGGCCGGGATCCATCTCGCGATCTCAAGATGGACCCCGGCCTCCGCCGGGGTGACAACCGAGTGTGTGGACGGTCCAGCTCGAAGCGTAACGTTCCGAGCTAATTCCGAACGGCGGCGAGCCAGCTTCCGGAATTGAGCTGCGGGGCCAGGCCCTGCTTGCCCAGAAGCTCGAAGGCGCGCTTGTACCAATCGCTGGAGGGGTAATTGTGCCCCAGCACGGCCGCCGCCGACATGGCCTCGTTGGTCAGGCCCAGAAGCAGATAGCTTTCGGTCAGCCGGTACAGGGCTTCCTCGATATGGGTCGAGGTCTGCCAACGCTCCACCACTTCGCGGAAGCGGTTGATGGCGGCGGCATATTGGCCATTGCCCTGGTAATAGCGGCCCACCGACATTTCCTTGCCGGCCAGCTGGTCGAACGCGACCAGGAGCTTTTCCTTGGCGTCGATGGCGTGTTCGGACTTGGGATAATTGTTGATCAGCAGCTGATAGGTGTCGATGGCATCGCGCGACAATTGCTGGTCGCGGGTGATGTCCTTGATCTGGGCAAAATAGGCCGTGCCCTTGAGCCAGAGCACATAGGGAACGTCCTTGCCATTGGGATAGAGCGCCAGGAAACGGTCGGCGGCCATGATGGCTTCGTCCAGCTTGCCGCTGCGATAATGGGCAAAGACCAGCATCAGCTTGGCCTGTTCGCTCAGCGGATCGCGCGGATGCTGGCGCTCGAGCTGTTCCAGCTTCTTGATGGCGGTCTGGAAATATTGCCGGTCCATATCGTCCAGCGCGCCCTGATAGAGCGAGGCAGCAGGCACGATCGGCTCTTCGCGCACCTTGGGCGGGCTGAACATGCTGCAGCCCGCGAGAGCCACGGCCAGCAGGCCAATGGCGGCGATCCGGGCGGCCCGGCTGGAAAACTGGCTCAAGTCGACAAGTTTCACGAACTGCCCCGTTTCTGGATATTCCGCATGAAGGGCTGCGGCGTAGTTGGCAAATGGATCAAAACTGTGGCGCGGCTTTCCGGGTCTTGATCCCGGATCAGCGCACGGACCGCAGATAATGATGGACCTCCAGACCCTCCGGCTGGTCATCGAATGCCTCGAATTCCAGCGGCAGATCTTCGGCGCTCACTATCTCATAATTGGCCTCGCTCGAAAAGAGACCGGCCAGAACATGTGCATTGAGCGCGTGGCCTCCCTTATATGAGCGAAAGCGCCCCCAGATAGGCAAACCGCCCAGCGACAGGTCGCCGATGGCGTCGAGCAGCTTGTGGCGGACGAATTCGTCCTCGAAGCGCAGCCCGCCCGGATTGAGAATCCGGTCCTCGTGCACCGTGATGGAATTGTCGAGGCTGGAGCCCAGCGCATAGCCGGCCTGGCGCAGGATCTTGGCGTCGCGCACGAAGCCGAAAGTGCGGGCGCGCGCCACATCCTCGTAATAGCGGCGCGGCGTCCAGTCGAAGATCATCCGCTGCCGGCCGATCACCTTGGAATCGAAATCGATCTCCAGGTCCAGCGCGCGGCCATTATAGGGTTCGAGCGCGGCGAAGGCATCGTTATTGCGCACCGTGACCGCGCGCAGCACCTTGAGGAACTTGCGCTGCGCCGGCTGGATCTCGATGCCGCGCGACAGGATCGCCTCGGCGAAGGGAAAGGCCGAGCCGTCCATGATCGGGCATTCCGGCCCGTCGAGCGTGATCAGCGCATTGTCGATGCCCATGCCCGAAAGCGCCGACACGACATGTTCCACCGTCGCCACGCTGACGCTGTCGCCCAGGTCGAGCGTGGTGCACAGGGTGGTGCGGCTGACACGCGTGTGATGCACCGGCACCGCACTGGTCATGCGGCCATTGCCGAGATCGCGGCGGATCAGATAGCCGCTATCGGGCGCCGATGGCCCGATAGTCAGCGTCACCGGCTGCGCGCCATGGACGCCATAACCGGCAAAACTTATCTCACCGGCGAGCGTGCGCTGGCGCGTCGAAAGCCTGTTCATGGGATGATTTACTCCGCGATAACGTCGCTCACCGAACTGTTAGCCAAAAAAAACTCGGTGCGGAAGCCGCACCGAGTGAGCATTTGGTAAAAGATTGCCAGCGGTTCAACCGTGCTTGCGCAGGAAAGCCGGAATTTCCAGGTGCTCCTTGGGCGCCGCAGCGGCCGGAGCACGACCCTGGCTGTCGAGCGTACCGCGAGCACCTTCGCTGGCCGGGGGCACCCGCGAAGCCCTTGCACCACCGGCCTCGATGGCGCTGCGGGCGGCCGCGTCGTCGGCCATGGACGGCTGCGGCTCGCTGCGGGCCGGAGCCTGGGGCTGGCTGAGATTGAGCCCGACATTGGAGGCCAGGCGCTTGAACAGGGCGCGGGCATTGCGCGGCTCGGCATCCTGCCGTTCCTGCGCGGCCTGTGTCCGACGCGCAACAGCGGGCAATTCCTCGGTGCGCGGCATGCGGCGCTGCCCATCGGGGCGAGCGGCATGGGACGGCACATAGACGCTGGGGATCGGCTGTTCCTGCACCATCGGCGCATCTTCCGGCTCGGCGATGGCTTCGGCGGCCGGCATATAGGGCTCGACCAGGATGCCGTCGTCTTCCTGCGCATAGCCGTGATGGTCCGGCTGCTGGGTGGCGAAAGCCTCGGCCACGGCGGCCTCGACCTGATGGCCGATATCCTCGACCTCTTCCATGGCCGGCTGGGGCGCCTGCGGCACCACCGAGCGCTCGGCCGGCACATGGCGCTTCACCGAAAGCGGCGTGCGCGAGGCATTCGGCTTCGGCGGCTCCAAGGCCTGCACCATGGTGGCGTCGGTGCCGGTGGCGACCACCGAGACACGGATCGTGCCATTGAGGTTCGGATCGTAGGTCGCGCCCAGAATGATATTGGCGTCGGTATCGACTTCCTCACGAATGCGGCTGGCCGCTTCGTCCACCTCGTACAGCGTCAGGTCCGGACCGCCGGTGATGGAGATCAAGAGGCCCCGCGCGCCATGCATGGAGACGTCGTCCAGGAGCGGATTGGCGATGGCCGCCTCGGCGGCATGGCGGGCGCGATCCTCGCCCGAAGCCTCGCCCGTGCCCATCATCGCCTTGCCCATGCCGCGCATCACGGCGCGCACGTCGGCGAAGTCGAGGTTGATCAGGCCTTCCTTGACCATGAGATCGGTAATGCAGGCCACGCCCGAGAACAGCACCTGGTCGGCCATGGCGAAGGCATCGGCGAAGGTGGTCTTTTCGTTGGCGACGCGGAACAGGTTCTGGTTGGGGATGACGATCAGCGTATCGACATGGCGATGCAGCTCGTCGATACCGTCCTCGGCCAGCCGCGCCCGGCGATTGCCCTCGAAATTGAACGGCTTGGTCACCACGCCAACCGTCAGGATGCCCTGCTCGCGCGCCGCGCGCGCCACCACGGGCGCCGCGCCGGTGCCGGTGCCGCCACCCATGCCCGCGGTGATGAACACCATGTGCGAGCCGGAGAGATGGTCGTTGATCTCGTCCCAGCTTTCCTCGGCGGCCGCACGGCCGACTTCCGGATGCGAGCCGGCGCCAAGCCCTTCGGTGACGCCCACGCCCAGTTGGATGATCCGCTGCGCCTTGCTGAGCGCCAGCGCCTGCGCATCGGTATTGGCAACGACGAAATCGACCCCGTCCAGGCCGGATTCGATCATGTTGTTGACGGCGTTGCCGCCGGCGCCACCTGTGCCGAACACGGTGATGCGGGGCTTGAGTTCTTGAATATCCGGGATCGTGAGATTGATGGTCATTACTGGCCCCATAGTGGCGTGGTTGGTTAAGATTTACCCGCCCATTCGTTAACTCCACCCTAACAAGTGCGCCCTTCCCGTTAACTTCCGCGCAAATTGCGACACTGCGCGCCGCCCCATTCACCGCCCATTAACCACGCCGAAAGCCCGGATTGCCGGGCTTGACAGGTTATTTTTCTGTATATACCTATACGGTAATATAGCCTTTTGGTTATATCAAATGTGAACGGAGAAGTTTCCATGACCAGCATCATGCCTTGCCTGTGGTTCGACAACCGCATCGACGACGCCATCGAATTTTACACCACCACCTTCAAGGACGCGAAAGTGCACGAGCGGGTGCGCCAGGCGCCGGACGCCCCGACCTTCACTGCGGTGCTCGAATTGCAGGGGCAGAAATTCCTGCTCCTCAATGGCGGCCCGCAATATCGCTTCAACGAGGCGGTGAGCTTCGTCATCGAGACCGATGGCCAGGAAGAAACCGACTATTTCTGGAACCGCCTTACCAGCGATGGCGGCGAGGAAAGCATGTGCTCCTGGTGCAAGGACAGGTTCGGCCTGTCCTGGCAGGTAACCCCCAAACAGCTCACCGCCGCCATTGCCGGTCCCGACCGCGACGGCGCCAACCGCGCGATGCAGGCCATGCTGCAGATGAAGAAGATCGACGTGGCCGCGATCGAACGGGCCTATGCGGGGGTGTGAAGCTGGATCGTTCGGCAAATGCGATGTGGCACCCTCCCCCTTGCGGGGAGGGTTGGGGTGGGGGGATGGGCGGCATGGGGCCTGATTTCTAACGCCTGTGCGTGGGAGCACCCCCTCCTAGCTTCGCTAGGCCTTCGGCCAAGCTGCGCTACCTCCCCCATCAAGGGGGAGGTGGGAGTTCCGCGTTTACCTCACTCACTGCGCGTCACCTTCGGGCTCGACCCGGGGGCGTTTGCCACGCACCCAAAACCAAAGAACCCTCGGGTCAAGCCCGAGGGTGACGAGCGGTGGGTCGAAACGCCTAAAAGCTGCTGCGCAGCCAGCTGCCGACCCGGGCCAGGTAGCCGTCGGTGCCGGTCAGCCTCGCCCTGCCGCGCGGCTCGGTATATTCCTGGGCGCAGACCTGCGGATAGACGAGCATGCCCGCCATGGTGGCGAAGGCCGCGCCCTTGGCGATATCGGGCAGGCCGGCAATGCCCATGGGCCGGCCATTGCGCACATTGCGCGCCAGCGTCCGGCGCGCCACTTCCGGCAATCCGGTCATTTCGCTGGCGCCGCCGGTCAGCACGAACCGCCGGCCGCACACATCCATCATGCCGGTGGCCTGCATGCGGTCGCGGATGGCGGTGAGGATTTCCTCGATGCGCGGGCGCATGATCCGGGTCAGCACGGCGCGCGGAATCTGACCCGGCGCTTCGTCATGGCTGGCACCGACTGGCTGGATGGCGATCATTTCACGCTCGTCAGCCTGCCCCGGCAGAACCGAGCCATGCAGGGTCTTCAGCCGCTCGGCATCGGCCACGCTGACCGAGAGCTGCCGCGCGATATCGAGCGTCAGATGGTGCCCGCCGATGGCGATGGCATCGGCATAGACCATGTGTCCGTCATTGAAGACGGAAACGGTGGTGGTCGCGCCGCCGAAGTCGATGCAGGCCACGCCCAATTGCGCTTCGTCGTCCACCAGCGTGGCAAGGCCCGATGCATAGGGCGTCGCCACCAATGCCTCGATCTGCAGGTGGCAGCGATGCAGCACCAGTTCGAGATTGCGCATGGCCAGGGTTTCCGCGCTGACCACGGCGACATCGACGCCGAGCTTCTCGCCCACCATGCCATTGGGGTCGCGGATGCCCTTGTGCCCGTCCAAGGCGTAACCGATCGGTAACGCATGGATGATGGAGCGTTCCGGGCGCACCGAGCGGGAATTGACCGCCTTCAGCACGCGCACGATGTCGGATTTCTCCACTTCCTGCCCGTCCAGGGAGACGGCGGCGGAGAAGGTTTCGGAACCCAGCCGTCCGGCGGTGACGTTGACCAGCACGCTTTCCAGCGTCAGCCCGGCGGCCCGCTCGGCCATGCCCACCACATTGCGGATGGCATGCTCGGCCCTCTCGATATCCACCACCACGCCGCTCTTGACCCCCGTGGAGGGGCCATAGCCGAAACCGATCACCTCGGCCTGGTGCGAGCGGCCCCTGAGGGACTTACCCTCGGGGCGCGGCGTCAGCCGGGCGATGACGCAGCAGATCTTGGTCGACCCGATATCGAGCACCGCAACCAGCGTCGTCTTGCCGGGCTGAACCGGCCGCAGCCGGGAGGTCATCGCATCGGTGATCATGATTTGTCGGAATCTTCGGTCTTGTTGGGGCGGATGGCGACGATATTGTCGATGCGCAGATCGATGATGGAAACGTCGCGATCGAGAAGCTGATATTCGTCCTGATAGGAAACGAGGCGCCGCAGCGCCTGGGCCACGCCCTGCTCCGGCAATTGCACCCGCAGGCCGGTATCGTAGAGCATGTCCCAGCGGCGGTCGGCGATGCGCGACAGCGCGATCAGCCCCTCTTGCAGGCGCGGCACATTTTCGAGCGCCCGGATCATCACCAGCGCATCGTCGGCCGCGCCATCGCCGATCACCAGCGGCAGGTCGCCATAAGTGCCGCGATCTTCCCCGATCTGTTCGCCACGGCCATCGATGAGGAAGGTCACCCCATCCACCCGCCAGCGGGCCACCGGTATCTTTTCGATGATGACCACATCGACGTCACCCGGATAGGTCTTGCGCACGGTCACGCTGTGGACCGCCGGCAATTCGGCGATGCGCTGGCGCGCCTCTTCCACGTCGAAGCCCAGTGTCGAGGTATGGGGCGCGATGCCGAGCGCATCGAAAATGGCCTGCTCGGAGGTCAGGCGCTGGCCCGAAATCGAGATTTCGCCGATGGCGAGGCCCGCCTGGGCGAAATTACCCTGGGCGACCTCCCCCAGCGTGGCGGCCAGCATGCCGATGGGCTCGCGGACCTGGTAGAGGCCCAAGGCCACGGCGCAGACGGCCATGGCCGTCATGGTCCGCCGGATGATGCGGCCATGCAGCACGAAGGCGCGATTGACCCTGTTGGCGAGGCGCTGGCGTGGCGAGCGGACAGGAACAGGCAATGTGCGCGGATGAACCATCTGCGCACCGGCGAGAAAGGACTCGCTCTTTACCTGTTGCAACTCGCGTCCTCCACCATCCAGGAGACCAGATCTTCAAAACTGTGCCCCACCTGCGCCGCCTGCTCGGGCACCAGCGAAGTGGGCGTCATGCCGGGCTGGGTATTGATCTCCAGGCAGACCAGTTCGCCATCCTCGCCGGCCGCGTCGTTGAAGCGGAAGTCCGTCCGCGTCACGCCGCGGCAGCCGAGCGCTGCATGGGCAGCAAGGCTAAGCTTTTGCACTTTGTCGTAAATTTTAGGTTTAACATCGGCCGGCAGGATATGGCGCGATCCGCCCTGGGCATATTTGGCTTCGTAATTGTAGAAGCTGAGATCAGTGACGATCTCGGTCACCGGCAGGGCCACGTCACCCATTACCGCGCAGGTCAGCTCGCGCCCGGGAATATAGCGCTCCACCATCAGGTCTTCGCCGCCATTCCATTCTTCGCCCAGGATTTCCTGGGGCGGATGGGACTGGCCCGCCTTGACGATGATGACGCCGAAACTGGAGCCGTCGGCGATCGGCTTGACCACATAGGGCGGCGGCATGACATGGCCGCGGCCCACTTCGGCGCGATTGGCCACGACATGGTCGGTCACCGGAATGCCGGCCGCCTTCATCATGATCTTGGCCTGGTGCTTGTCCATCGCCAGGGCGGAGGCCAGCACGCCCGAATGGGTATAGGGAATGCGCAGGAATTCCAGCACGCCCTGAATGGTGCCATCCTCGCCGAACCGGCCATGCAGGGCATTGAAGGCCACATCGGGGGCCAGGTCGCGCAATCGCTCGGCCACGTCATAGCCGACATCGAGTTCGGTGACGCGATAGCCCGCCCGGCGCAGCGCCTCGGCGCAACCCTTGCCGGTGCTCAGGGATACGGGGCGCTCATTGGAGAGCCCGCCCATCAGGACGGCGACGTGTTTGGTCATGGATTGGTCCTGTCGAGAGTTTCGAGCACGAGGAACACCCCCTCACCCGTCTCGGCCTGCGGCCGATCCACCCTCTCCCCGAGGGGGAGAGGAATAAGAGGCATCGTACGAAAACGGATGCCGGAGCAATTCTTCTCCCCCTCGGGGAGAAGGTGGCGCGTAGCGCCGGATGAGGGGGATGCCGCAACTTGCACCGTCACTTTGCCTCCGCCCCGATCAACTCGCCCAGCTCACCCGGCAGCGCCGCCGCCCATTGGGTGATGTTGCCGGCGCCGAGGCAGACCACGTAATCGCCGTCCTCGACCCGGCTTGCCAGGAGCGGCGCCAGGGCTTCCGGGCGGTCGATCACCCGCGCATCGCGATGGCCGCGCGCCATGATGCGGTGCACCAGTTCCTCATGCGTGACGCCGGGGATCGGCTGTTCGCCTGCCGCATAGATGGGCGCCACGATCACCGTATCGGCGTCGTTGAAGCAGGCGGCGAAATCGTCGAACAAATCCTTGACGCGGCTATAGCGGTGCGGCTGCACCACGGCCACGACATCACGCCGCGCCGATTGCCGCGCCGCCTTGAGCACGGCCGCGATTTCCACGGGATGGTGGCCGTAATCGTCGATCACCGTCACCCCGCCGACCTCGCCGGTCTTGGTGAAGCGCCGCTTGACCCCGGTGAAACCCTTGAGGCCGCGCCGGATGGCCTCGGCCGGCACATGCAATTGGTCGGCCACGGCGATGGCCGCGGTAGCGTTGAGCGCGTTGTGGATGCCGGGCATGGGCAATTCCAGCCCATCGATGCGCAATTGCGTCTGCCGGATGCGGTCGCGGATTTCCACCGAGAAATGCTGCACCCCGTCCCGGTTCTCGAGGTCGATCAGGCGCACATCGGCCTGCGGGTTCTGCCCATAGGTGATGACGCGGCGGTCTCGGATATCGCCGACCAGCGACTGCACTTCGGGATGGTCGAGGCACATGACCGCGAAGCCATAGAACGGCACGTTCTCGACGAATTGGTGGAAGGCCTTCCGCACCCCGTCGAAATCGCCGTAATGGTCGAGATGTTCGGGATCGATATTGGTCACCACCGCCACGTCGGCCGGCAGCTTGATGAAGGTGCCGTCGCTTTCATCGGCCTCAACCACCATCCATTCGCCGGCGCCCAGCCGGGCATTGGTGCCATAGGCATTGATGATGCCACCATTGATGACGGTGGGATCGAGATTGCCGGCATCGAGCAGCGTAGCCACCAGCGTGGTCGTCGTGGTCTTGCCATGGGTGCCGCCGATGGCGATGGCGGTCTTGAAGCGCATGATCTCGGCCAGCATCTCGGCGCGCCGTACGATGGGCAGCGCCTTGGCGCGGGCGGCAACGAGCTCGGGGTTGTCCTTGCGGATGGCCGAGGACACCACCACGACCTCGGCCTTGCCCAGATTGTCACCGCTCTGGCCGATCTCGACCTTGATCCCCATGTCCAGGAGGCGCTGCACATTGGGATTGAGCGCCGCGTCAGAGCCCTGAACCACATAGCCCTGGTTGTGCAGGATCTCGGCGATGCCGCTCATGCCGATACCGCCGATGCCGATGAAATGGACCGGCCCGATATTGCGCGGCATCTTCATGGTGTGGGTCCTTCTTCCATCTGGACATGCTTGCCGGCCAGCGCCTCGGCGAGGCCGGCGAGTTTTTCGACCGCGTCCGGGCGGCCCAGCGCGCGCGCCGCCTCGGCGGCCCGCTGCAGGGCTGGCGGATCGGTCAACAGGTCGTGAAGCCGAGTGGCAAGCGATTGCGGTGAAAGCGTGGCCTGCTCGGCCACCCAGCCGCCGCCACCCTGCTCGAGGAACAGTGCATTGTGCTTCTGGTCCGCATCGAGCGATCCCGGCAGGGGCACGAGAATGGCCGGCCGGCCCAGAACGGCGAGCTCTGTAATGGTCGACGCCCCGGCCCGGCAGATGACCAGATGGGCATCGGCGATGCGTTCGGGCAGATCGGGGATGAAGCTGGCGATCTCCACGCTGGTCCGCGAGCGGCGGTAATTGTCGGTGACCCGCTCGACATCTTCCGGCCGCGCCTGCTGCACGATTTGCAGCCGGTTGCGCAATTCGGGCGGCAGGAGCGCGATGGCTTCGGGAACCATGTCCGAAAGCACCCGCGCGCCCTGGCTGCCCCCGGTCACCACCAGCCGGATGGGGCCGTGCCCGTCCAGGGCTGGATAGGGCTTGCCGATCAGGGCGCGCACCCGGTCGCGGACCGGATTGCCGGTCAAGACCTTGTCCAGCCCGTGCCTGTCGGCGAATTTGGTTTGCGGGAAACTCATCGCCAGCATGTCGGCAAAGCGCGCCAGCGCCCTGTTGGCCCGGCCCATCACCGCGTTCTGCTCATGCAGAATGCCCGGAATGCCCAGCACATTGGCCGCGATGAAGGGCGGAAAAGTGGGATAGCCGCCAAAGCCGATCACGGCGTCGGGGCGCAGCTTGCGCAGCTTGCCATGCGCCACGGCCATGCCGCGCAGGATGGTCATCGCCGCAGCGGCCAGTTTCAGCGGATTGCCGCCCGATGGCGTGGCCGCCGGCACGATATGGATCTGCCGGGCCGGGAAATCGGCGCCGTAGCTTTCCACGCGATGGTCGGTCATCAGTTCGACGGCATGGCCGCGGCGGATGAGTTCCTGGGCCAGCGCCATGGCCGGGAAGAGATGGCCGCCCGTGCCACCTGCCATAAGGACAAATGTTTTCATTCGGCGGGGGCTACCACGGCGCTGCGGTAAGAGGGAAGCCCGGTGGCCATGCGCTCTTCCGGCTTGGTGCGGGTCAGGGCCAGCATCAGCCCCATGCCGAAGGCGACGGCCAGCATCGAGGTGCCGCCATAGGAGACGAAGGGCAGGGTCATGCCCTTGGGCGGGATGAGGTTGAGGTTCACGGCCAGGTTGATGCCCGATTGCATGGCGAACTGCACCGCAATGGTGGAGGCGGCCAGCCGCGCGAACAGGCTCGTCTGCCGCTGCGCCGCAATCATGGCGCGAATGACGATGAACCCGATCAACCCCACCAGCCCCATGCAGAACAGGATGCCGAACTCGCCCGCCGCCGCCGAGAACACATAATCGGCATGGGCGTCGGGGATCAGCTTCTTGGCCATGGATTCACCCGGGCCCCGGCCGAACCAGCCTCCCTCCATCAGCGATTGCAGCGCGCGGTCGATCTGGTAGGTGTTGCCGCCGCCTTCGGGATTGAGGAAGGTATCGATGCGGCGGGCGAAGTGTGGAAAGAACACATAGGCGCCGACCAGCAGCGCCCCGCCGGCCCCGGCCAAGCCGAAGATGATCCACCAGGAAATGCCCGAGAAGAACAGCAGCACCGCCCAGGTCGCCAGGACCAGCGCGGTCTGGCCGATGTCCGGCTGAAGCAGCAACGCTCCCACGATGGCGCCCATGATCAGGGTCGCGATCAGGCGTCCGGGCACGTTGCGGTGGATCATATATTCGGAGAACAGCCAGGCCCCGATGACCGCGAAGGCCGGCTTGACGAATTCCGACGGCTGCAGGGACTGTCCGGCAATGGATAGCCAGCGCCGCGCGCCCTTGACCTCGGTGCCGAAGCGCAGCGTCGCCCAGAGCATGAGCACCATGACGATCAGCACGCCCAGGGCCGCGAGCCGGGCCTGGCGCTGGCTGAGCAGCGAGGTGACCATCATTACCGGCACGGCTAGGACCGCGAACAGGGCGTGGCGGATGACGAAATGCCATTCGTCGAGGCCGATGCGTTCGGCCACGGCGGGGCTGGCGCCGAAGCTGAGCACCACGCCCACGGCCAGAAGCATGATCAATGCCCCCAGCAATTCCTTGTCAATCGACCACCACCATTCGGCAAGCGGGGTCTTTTCGGCGCGGGAGAACATCATCGGGGCAGCCCGGTACTCGATACAAACTGCCTATAATTGTAGACAGCTTTGGTTACCGATTTGCCAAGGCTTTCGCGTTTTGCGAGTCAAAAGATGAAGAAATTCCGGCCCGCGTTCGGCTCGCGCGAATGTGACGAAGACTGTTAGCGCAGCTTGAGGCTCGACAGACCGATCAGCGCCAGCACGAAGGAGATGATCCAGAAGCGGATCACCACCTGGCTCTCGGTCCAGCCCAGATGCTCGAAATGGTGATGTATGGGCGCCATGCGGAACACGCGCTTGCCGGTGAGCTTGAACGAGGCCACCTGCACGATCACCGACACGGTTTCCAAGACGAACAGCCCGCCGATAATGGCCAGCACAATTTCGTGCTTGGTGGCGACGGCAATGGCGCCCAGCGCGCCGCCCAGGGCCAGCGAGCCGGTATCGCCCATGAAGATCTGCGCCGGCGGGGCATTGAACCAGAGAAAGCCGAGGCCTGCCCCAATCAACGCGCCGCAGACCACGGCCAGTTCAGCCGTGCCCGGCACGGCGTTGAGCAGCAGGTAATCGGCATAATTCTGCGAGCCGACCAGATAGGCGATGAGCCCGAAACAGGCGGCCGCCACCATGACCGGAACGATGGCCAGGCCATCCAGCCCATCGGTGAGATTGACGGAATTACCCGCCGCCACCACCACGAAACCGCCGAACAGGATATAGAAATAGCCCAGGTTAACCGCCAGGTCCTTGACGAAGGGGAACAGCAGCGAGGTGCCGTAAGCGCCTGACGCCAATTGGGAAATGGCGAAGGCCGCGATACCGCCGATCAGGGCTTCCAGGATCAGGCGCTGCTTGGAGCCGAACCCGGTATGGCTCATCCGCTTGACCTTGAGGTAGTCGTCGTAAAAGCCGATGGCGCCGAAGCCGACGGTGACGAACAACACCACCCAGACATAGCCATTGGTGAGGTTCGACCAGAGCAGCGTGGAAATCACCGCGCCGGAGAGGATCATGAGCCCGCCCATGGTCGGCGTGCCCTTCTTGGTCAGCAGGTGTCCGGCCGGACCGTCCTCGCGGATCGGCTGGCCCCGCCCCTGCTTGACCCGCAGCAGGGCGATCATGCCCGGTCCGAACAGGAAAACGAAGAACAAGGCCGTAACCACCGCGCCCGCCGTGCGGAAGGTGATGTACCGGAACACGTTGAAGGCGGCGAATTGTTCGCCCAGCTGGCCGAGAAAATAGAGCATTTATTCCGCTGTTCTGCTTGGTGTTTCAGCTCTTTTCGAAGCGCGCGGTAATCGCATTCACAATGCGCGCCAGCCCGACACCGTTGGACCCTTTGACCATAATAGCATCGCCATAAGCAAGATCGGCGACGATAACGTCTTCTCCATTCCCAACGGTTTCCGCATGGCTGGCGACCAGACCTCCGGGCAGCGCCGCGGCCAGGGCGGCCATGTGCTTTCCCACCAGATGCACCCGTTCGGCGCCGCTCATCCGCACCGCTTCGGCGAGGCCGGCATGGAGATTGTCGGCCTGCTCGCCCAGCTCCAGCATGTCGCCCAGGACCAGGATCTTCCGGCCGCCCGGGGCGTCGATGGCGGAGAAGACATCCAAGGCCGCGACCATAGAGGCGGTGTTGGCATTGTAGCTTTCATCGATAAGTAACAAGGGCTTAGCGGCCGGTCCGAGGGTCTTGCGCAGCCCCCTGCCCGGCTGGGCGCCGAAGCCGGCCAGGGCCCGGATGGCGACATCCGGCTCGATGCCGGCGATATGGGCGGTGGCCAAAGCCGCCGTGGCATTGGAGAGCATGTGGCGGCCGGAAACGCCCAGGGCAAGGGCGTATTGCCGGTCGCCATGCAGCACGGTGGCGAAGCTGCGATCGGCCGCGCTTTGCGGATTGACGATCTGCCAATCGGTGCCCCTTGCGAAGCCAAAAGTCAGCAGACTGTTCACCTTTGCCGCTGCACTTGCCGCGATAAGGTCACCAATCTGCGCATGATCGGCATTGACCAGGGCCGTACCGCCCGGTTCGAGCCCGTCGAAGATTTCCGCCTTCGCCCTGGCGATGTTTTCGAGACTGCCGAGACGCTCCAGATGCGCCGGCGCGATGGCGGTGATCACCGCCACATGCGGCCGCACCATCTGGCTCAGGGGCCGGATTTCGTCGAGGGCGTTCATGCCCATCTCGAAAATGCCGAACTGCGCCGTCTCGGGCATGCGCGCCAGCATCAGCGGCACGCCCCAATGATTGTTGAAACTCTTGATCGAGGCATGGGTCTCCCCGGCCGCCTCGAAGACCACGCGCAGCGCTTCCTTGGTGGTGGTCTTGCCGACGCTGCCGGTGACGCCAACGATGAAGGCGCGGCTGCGCGCACGGGCGGCGCGGGCGAGGTCGCGCAACCCACCGAGGGCATCGGGAACCACGATCCGCCCCGGACCGCTGCCGCGCCCCTCGCTGACCAGGGCCGCCACGGCGCCATTGGCCAGAGCCGCATCGACGAAATCATGGCCGTCGAAGCGATCGCCCTTGATGGCGACGAACAGGGCGTCGGGGCCGAGCTCGCGGGAATCGATGGAGATCGAATTGATCGCCTCGGCCTCGATGCCCTCGGTGCGTCCGCCCGTGGCCTTGAGGATGGCGTCGATGGTGAAGAGGGGTGGGGTCATGTCGTGATGCTGCCGCTTGCGCCACCTCTCCCTCTTGGGGGAGAGGTCGACCCTCTTGGGTCGGGTGAGGGGGACTTTACTGAATGCAGCGAGGGGGAAGGCCCCCTCACCCGGCGCTGCGCGCCGACCTCTCCCCCAAGGGGAGAGGTGAAACGGGCCACCTGCCAAGCATTCAAAATCCTACCCCCCGATCGCCGCTTCGACCACTTCGTGGTCGGAGAAATGGTGCTTGGTGGTGCCGATGATCTGGTAGGTCTCGTGGCCCTTGCCGGCGACGAGCAGCACGTCGCCCTTTTCGAGGGCGCGCACGGCCTGTTCGATCGCTTCCTTGCGGTCGGCAATTTCCCTGGCCCCCTTGGCCCCAGCCAGCACTTCGGCGCGGATGGCAGCCGGGTCCTCGGTGCGCGGATTGTCGTCGGTGACAATCACGATATCGGCAAGCTCGCTGGCAATTTCGCCCATTTGAGGGCGCTTGCCCTTGTCGCGGTCGCCGCCGCAGCCGAAGACCACATGCAGCTTGTTCTTCGCATAGGGGCGCAGCGTCTTGAGCGCGGTGCGCAGCGCTTCGGGCTTGTGGGAATAATCGACGAAAATGGCGGCGCCGTTATATTCGCCGACCAGTTCCAGCCGCCCGCGCGCGCCCACCAGCTCGGACAGCGCCGCAAAGGCATCGGCCTTGTCGACGCCCGAGGACATGGCCAGGGCCGCCGCGACCAGGGCATTGGACACCTGGAATTCGCCGGGCACCTTGAGATGGAAGCTCACCTTCTCCCCGACATGGCGCACTTCCACGCGCTGCCCGTAATTCTCCGGCTCGATGGAGAGGATTTCGATATAGGCGCCCTCGCGGCCCACGGTCAGCAGCGTGGCGCTGGCCGAAAGCGCGGCGAACATGAATTGCTCATGCTCGGGATCGTCGACATTGACGATGGCCGCGCCGCCATCGACGAGCAGGTCGGTGAACAGCCGCAGCTTGGCATTGCGGTATTCGTCCATGTCCTTGTGATAGTCGAGATGGTCGCGGCTGAGATTGGTGAAGGCCACGGCCTCGAAATGGATGCCGTCCAGCCGGTGCTGGTCGAGACCATGGCTGGAGGCTTCCAGCGCCACATGGTCGATGCCCTGCGCCTTGAGCGCCCGCATGGCCTGATGCAGGGTGCGGGAATCCGGCGTGGTCAGCGCGCCCTCGATCCGCCGCTTGGCCGTCTCGATGCCCAGCGTGCCGATGCTGGCCCCGGCAATGCCGGCATAGTCCCAGATCTGGCGGACGAAGGAGGCCACCGAGGTCTTGCCATTGGTGCCGGTGACCGCGACCAGGATTTCCGGCTGCGGCTCGAAGACACGCGAGGCGGCACGCGCATAGGCGGCGCGCACATCCTTGACGATGATGACCGGCACGCCCGGATCGCCCGGCGGGGCCACATCGGTGACGATGGCCAGCGCGCCGCGCTCGATGGCGTCGGCCACGAATTGATTGCCATGCACCTTGGCGCCCGGCAGGGCGAAGAAAACGTCGCCGGGCTCGATCCGCCGGCTATCCGAGTTCAATCCGAAGACGGCGCCGAGCCCTTTCTTGGGACGGGCGCCCGAACCTTCGAGGAGTTGAGTTACGCTGATAGACAAGAGCTCATATCCTTCTGGATCGATCTAGCGGAGTGCGGGTGGCACGATTTGGCGGTCGAGCGCTTCGTTGAAGTCGGGCGCGACGCCGAGCATCGGCGCCACCCGCTGGATGAGGCGTCCCGTCAGGGTACCCGCATTCCAGCCGGCCGTCGTGCCCGATTGGGGATTTTCCGCCTTGGGCTCATCGACCATGACCACGATGGCATAACGCGGATTGTCGAGCGGAAAGGCGGAGGCGAAGAAATTGGTGACCTTGCTGGACGAATAGCGGCCATCCACCACCTTTTCGGCCGTGCCGGTCTTGCCGCCGGCGCGATAGCCCTGCGCGGCGCGGTTCATCTGCGAGCCGGAGCCTTCCAGGGCATTGAGCCGCATCAGATAGCGCATGACATCGCTGGTCTGCGGCGAGAGGACCCGCTCGTAAAGCGTTTCGGCTTCGGCCACGTCGCGCTTGTAGAGCGTGGGGGCGATGTAATTGCCGCCATTCACCAGCGCCGCATAGGCCGTCACCATGTGCAAGGGCGAGACCGAGAGGCCATGGCCGAACGAGGCGGTCGCGGCGCCGACTTCGGACAGCGTCTTGGGCACCGTGGGCACGCGCATTTCCGGCAGCTCGAACGCGACGCGCTCGTCGAATTTCAGCCGGCTCAGGAAGTCGCGGAAATTGTCCTTGCCCATGGCCTGCATGATGCGGATCGTGCCGATATTGGACGAGTATTTATAGACTTCCGGCAGGCTGAGGATACGGTTCTTTCCGTGGAAGTCGGAAATGGTATAGCGGCCGAAACGCACGCCATAGCGGGCATCGAACTGATCGGTCACCCGCACGGCGCCGCTGTCCAGCGCCCCGGCAATGGTGATGGTCTTGAAGATCGAGCCCGGCTCGAAAATGCCCGAAGTGATGCGGTTGAACGTATCCTTGACCAGCGCGGTGGCGGGCTCGTTGGGGTTGAAATCGGGCACCGAGGCCAGGGCGATGATCTCGCCGGTATAGATGTCCATCATCACGCCGGCCGCCGCGATGGCCTGATAGCGCGTCATGGCGTCCATGAGTTGGTCGTGCAGCACGTGCTGCACCCGCATGTCGACAGATAGCTCCACCGGCGTCAGCGCATTGCCGCGCGCCAGGCCGAGCTCCTGCAGGAGCGCAATGGATTCGCTGTCCATATGCCGTTCGATGCCGGCAATGCCCTGATTGTCCACATTGGTGGACCCCAGAATATGGGCGGCCTCGTTCATGGCCGGGTAGAAGCGCTTGGATTCGGTGATGAAGTCGATGCCGGGAATGCCCAGCCGCATCACCTGGTCCTGGATCGCCGGGGTCAGCTCGCGCTGCACCCAGACAAAGCCCCGGTCGCCGCTGAGACGGTTGCGCAGCCATTCCTCGCTGAGATCGGGCAGCACCGTGCGCAGTTTCTGCACGGCTTCCTCGACATCGATGATCCGGCGCGGCTCGGCATAGAGCGAGGGCACGCGGATATCCACGGCCATTTCCAACCCGTTGCGGTCCAGGATGGGCGGCCGACTGGCCTGGATGGCGTCGCGCGTCTGGCCCTCGATGGTCTGGTCGGTCTCGACCATGCCCAATTGCACCAGCCGACCGCCCACCAGCGCGAAGCCGATGAGCACGCCCAGGATCATCCAGCGGATGCGGGCCTGGGTCAGGCTGCCGCGCTGCTTGCGGGCGCCATCCAGCGCGATTGTCGGCGCATGGCCTTCGGCGAGCGCAGCCATTACTCAATACCTTCCAGTTCAAGAATGGCATCGATGGGGTCGATGCCCTGGGCGATCGCCTCGAACAAGGCGTTCATGGCCGCGCTGTCCGGCTTGGCCGGGCGCATCGGCAGGCCGGCGAACGAGCCGAACTGCTCCTGCTTGACCTGGGCGATCTCCAGCTCCGCCTCATGCCGGCGCACTATGGGATCAATATGGCCGGGCTGGTTCAGCACCGCCCAATCGGCCTTGAGCAGGGAAAGCTGCCCCTCCTGGTCGGCGATGCGCGCGGTCAAAGCCGTGCGCTCGGCCGCCGTGCCCTCGATGGAGAATTTCAGCGCATAGACGCTGGCCAGCATGACGATGGACAGCACGATGAGGAAGATATTGATCGAGCGGATCATGCTGCACCCCGGATTGTCGGCACGCCGAGCCCCGCCATCTGCACCGGACGGGCCGGCAACCCCGTCCGCGTGGCGCTGCGCAGGACCGCCGAGCGGGCCCGCGGATTGCGCGCCAATTCCCCTGCCCCGGCCTTGACCGCCTTGGCGACCTCATGCCAGCGCAACGGTTCCGTTTCGGCCTGCGGCAGGTGTCGCGACTGGGCCGGGCCGCCCTTGCCGGGATCGAAATAGCGTTTGACGATCCGGTCCTCCAGCGAATGGAAGCTGACCACGGCCAGCCGCCCCCCTTCCGGCAGGAGGCGCTCGGCCGCGAACAGGCCTTCGACCAATTGCTCGAATTCGCCATTGACGGCGATGCGCAGCGCCTGGAAGGAGCGGGTCGCGGGGTGGGCGTCGCCCGGCTTGCGCCCGATGGCCTTCTCGATGATCCGGGCCAGGTCCAAGGTCGTGGTGATCGGTTTCTCGGCGCGCGCCGCAACGATGAATTGCGCG
The DNA here is from genome assembly GCF_001650025.1 of Devosia elaeis. Classification (GTDB taxonomy): domain Bacteria; phylum Pseudomonadota; class Alphaproteobacteria; order Rhizobiales; family Devosiaceae; genus Devosia; species Devosia elaeis. The sequence goes on from NZ_LVVY01000064.1 coordinate 27,368, forward strand.
ATCCGGCGCGACTTGCGCTCTTCCCCGAAGGCATAGAGCAGATTGGCCAGCGCCTCGGGCTCCAATTCGTTGACCAGATCGGCCGCGCTGGTGCCCGCCTGGCTCATGCGCATGTCGAGCGGCCCCTCGCGCATGAAGGAAAAGCCGCGCCCGGCCTCGTCGAGCTGCATGGAGGAAACCCCGATATCGAGCACCACGCCATCGACCGGGCCATGGCCCGCGGCGAGGCTGTCGAGTTCGGAAAAGGTGCCGGGCACGAAGGTGAAGGTATCGGGAAATTCGGCCTCGAGCGCCGCCACATGGGGCGCGACCGAGGGATCGCGGTCGATGCCGATGACATGGGCGCCCGCCTGCAGCAGGGCGCGCGAATAGCCGCCGGCCCCGAACGTGCCATCGACGATGCGACGGCCAGGCTCCGGCGACAAGGCCGCCAGGACCGCATCGAGCAGGACGGGAACATGCGGTCCGCCCGCCTCGGTTTCGGGCAGGGAAGGCTTGCCCATATCCGCCACAACTCCACTCCGGCACGAACCGGTTACTGAAACTCTCGCCGGATTTTGCATGGCGACGCTTAAGATTCTGTTTCCCATTTCGCCGCCTGGCCAAGCTTGGGGAAATCGCAAAATCCTCCCGCGACTTAATCTATGCATATTGCCCTGGCCCGCCATCCGGGCCATGAAGTCCTATTCGTCGGGGAGCGTCATGCCGATCACAAGCCAGACATTTGTGCGGTCCACCGCCCTGCTGCTGCTGATTGGCCTGCTGACGCTCATGGGTATCGTCGGCACCAATATCTGGCTGGTCGAACGCTCGCAGGTCTATTTCGACGAGGTGCTGGAAGGCCGCATCGCCCGCCGCGCCGCCATCGAGCTGCGCACCTCCATGCAGGACGCCGAGAGCGGGCAGCGCGGCTATATCATCACCCTCGAGGACGATTACCTCACCCCCTATAACAGCGCCATCGACCGGATCGACGAACAGCTCGAGCAATTGCGCCTGGTCCTCGCGCCCTATCCGGAAGCCCAGGCGCCGCTGCGCCAGCTCGAGGCCGACATCGCCCTGAAGCTCGACGAGCTGGCCGAAACCGTGCAACTGGCGCAATCCGGCGACGTGCAGGGCGCCATGCAGCAGGTGCGCACCGATCGCGGCAAGGACGCCATGGATTCGGCGCGCGCCTTCGTCGACGCCCTGATCCAGACCATCGACAACCGGCTGGTCGAGGGCGTCGCCAATCAGCGCAATACCATGACCGCGCTGCGCTGGGTGACGATCATCGGCGGCATCATCATCCTGGGCGTCATCGGCGGCGCCATCTGGGCGGTGTGGAGCTATACCCAGGAACTGGCCGGGGCCCGCCGCGCGGTGGAGGAGGCCAATGCCAGCCTCGAGGACCGCGTCCGGGAACGCACCTCCGACCTGGGCCGGGCCAACGAGGAAATCCAGCGCTTCGCCTATATCGTCACCCACGACCTGCGCGCGCCGCTGGTCAATATCATGGGCTTTACCAGCGAGCTGGAAACCAGCGTCGCTTCGGTGAAATCCTATATGGAGACGCAGCCGGAAACCGACGATCCCGTCGCCGGGGAAGCGCGCCAGGCCGCCACCGAGGACCTGCCCGAAGCGATCTCCTTCATCCGTGCCGCCACCCGCAAGATGGACGGGCTGATCAACGCCATTCTCAAGATTTCGCGCGAGGGCCGCCGCCAGCTCAAGCCCGAGCCGGTCGATATCGCCGAAATCGCCGAAATCAGCGCCGCCGCCGTCCACCACCAGGTGGCCGATAATGGCGGCGAGATCGCCACCGATATCCGCATCGGCAAGATCATCACCGACAAGCTCTCCATCGAGCAGGTGCTGGGCAATATGCTCGACAACGCGGTCAAGTATCAGCAGCCCGACCGGCCGCTGCGCGTGCGCATCAGCGCCCGCCACCTGCCGGGCAATCGGGTCATGATCGAGGTCGAGGACAATGGCAGGGGCATAGCCGACACCGACCACGAGCGGGTCTTCGAGCTCTTCCGCCGCTCCGGCTCGCAGAACAATCCGGGCGAGGGCATTGGCCTGGCCCATGTCCGCACCATGGTGCGCAGCCTGGGGGGCGATGTCACCTTGACCTCCCGCCTGGGGGAAGGCACCACCTTCATCATCAACCTTCCGCGCGACCTGCGCCTCTATCTGGGGAATACCGGAGCATGAACACCGCACGGCCAGTGACCATCATCATGATCGAGGACGACGAAGGCCATGCGCGGCTGATCGAGAAGAATATCCGCCGCGCCGGCGTCGCCAACGAGATCATCCCCTTCACCAACGGCACCGACGCGCTCGCCTTCCTGTTCGGCGCGGACGGCAGCGGCATGGTCAACAAGGGTCGCCAGCTCCTGGTGCTGCTCGATCTCAACCTGCCCGACATGACGGGCATCGATATCCTGGAAAAGGTGAAGGCCAACGAGCATACCCGCCGCTCGCCCGTCGTGGTGCTGACCACCACCGACGACCAACGCGAAATCCAGCGCTGCTACGACCTGGGGGCCAATGTCTATATCACCAAGCCGGTGGATTATGACGGCTTCGCCAATGCCATCAAGCAATTGGGCCTGTTCTTTTCGGTCATGCAGATTCCCGAGGCCGAATAGACACCATGCCCAATCGTACGCCGCATGTTCTTTATATCGACGACGATCCGGGACTCATCCGCCTGGTGGACAAGGCCATGCAGCGGCGCGGCTATCGGTTCAGCCAGGCCAGCGACGCCGAAACCGGCCTCAGGATCATCGGCAATGGTGACGTCGATGTCGTGGCGCTCGACCATTACCTGCCCACCGGCACCGGCCTCGACCTGCTCCAGGCGCTCGACGGCATGGAGAACAAGCCGGCCATCGTCTATGTGACCGGCTCGGCCGACATGGCCATCGCCGTGGGCGCGCTCAAGGCCGGCGCCACCGATTTCGTGCCCAAATCCGGCGCCGAGGAGTTCATGGAACTGCTCCTGGCCGCCATCGACCAGGCCATCGCCCATGTGCGCCTGTCGCGCGCCAAGGCGGCCGCGGAACGCGAAATGCAGGAAGCGCGCGAGCGCGCCGAAATGCTGCTGGGCGAGGTCAATCACCGGGTGGCCAATTCGCTCGCCATGGTCGCGGCGCTTGTGGGCCTGCAGGCCAATGCCGTCGAAGACCTCGAGGCCAAGCGCGCCCTGAGCGAGACCCAGGCCCGCATCCAGGCCATTGCCGGCGTCCACCGCCATCTCTACACCTCCGACGATACCCGCTGGGTGCAGATCGCCGATTATCTCAACGGGCTGATCGGCGAACTCGAAAACACCATGCAGGCCGAAGACCGCACGCCCAGCATAAGGGTGCAGGTGGAGCGCTTCCCCATGCCCACCGAAAAGGTGGCCTCGCTGGGCGTCATCGTCACCGAACTGGTCACCAATGCGGTCAAATATGCCTATTCCGACCGCGAGCCGGGCGAAGTGCGGGTGTCGATGAGCCGCGACGGCGAAGTGGTGCGGCTGGTGGTCGAGGACGACGGCATCGGCTGGACCGGCACCGGCAAGCCACAGGGCACCGGCCTGGGCAGCCGCATCGTGCGCGCCATGGCCCACAGCCTGGACGCCGACGTCGCCTATGGCGAAGGCCCGGGCACCAAGGTGCTGGTGACGTTCAGCGCGTGAGGGGAGCTGACTGTTCCTCACTCGTTCGTCACCCTCGGGCTTGACCCGAGGGTTCTGGCCTTGCGCGGCTGAGGGACCGTGCTCCGGTCTTGCCAATCACGTCAGATGCAATCGCCAGGTAAGAGCCCTCGGGTCAAGCCCGAGGATGACGAACGGTGGGTGTGGCTGGTCAGGGGTGACGAGTGGTGGGTTTGGCTGGTCGAGAGACGGTGGGGCTGGCCGCACCTATGCCGGATGAGCGCCGCGTTTCAAAACAAAACGGCCGGGAAATCCCCGGCCGTTCGTGCATGTCGCCGATGTCAGGCGCCGCGGACCTGGGCGGTCTGGCGGCGGTCTTCGCGGAATTCGGCAGGATCGAATTCCCGGTCGCCTTGGGCGTCCCGCACCCGGGTCGGCAGGCCGATCTTGCCCAGGAGCTCGATGAAGGGCACCGGAGGCAATTCCTCGACATTGGCCATGTGGTGGCAATCCCAATCGCCTTTGGCGATCAGCATGGCCGCGGCGATGGCGGGCACGCCGGCCGTATAGGAGATGGCCTGGCTGTTGGTTTCGGCGAAGGCGTCTTCATGATCGCTGATATTGTAGACCAGCAATTCGGTCTCGACCCCGTCGCGGACGCCCTTCACCAGGTCGCCGATAAAGGTCTTGCCGGAATAATCCGGCGCCAGCGACATCGGATCGGGCAGCACGGCCTTGACCACCTTGAGCGGCACGACTTCGAGCCCCTCGGCGGTAAGAACCGGCTTTTCCGACAGCAGGCCGAGATTGTTCAGCACGGTGAAGACGTTGATGTAATGCTCGCCGAACCCCATCCAGAAGCGGATATCGGGCACATCGAGATTGGCCGAGAGCGAATGCACCTCGTCATGGCCGGTGAGGTAGGTGGTATGGGTGCCCACCACCGGCAGGTCGTCGGTGCGCTTGACCTCGAACATCTTGTTGGCCTGCCACTGGCTCTCCTGCCAGCTCCAAACCGTGCCGGTGAATTCCCGGAAATTGATCTCCGGATCGAAATTGGTAGCGAAATAGCGGCCATGGCTGCCCGCATTGACATCGATGATATCGATGCTGTCCACGCGGTCGAAATAGGCATTGGCGGCCAGGGCGGCATAGGCATTGACCACGCCCGGATCGAAGCCGGCGCCGAGCACGGCGGTCACGCCCTTGCGTTCGCATTCCTCTCGGTGCTTCCACTCGTAATTGCCGTACCAGGGCGGCGTCTCGCACACCTTGGTGGGGTCTTCGTGGATGGCCGTGTCGATATAGGCAACGCCCATATCCATGCAGGCGCGCAGCACGCTCATGTTGAGGAAGGCCGAACCGGCATTGAGGACGATCTGGCTCTTGGTCTGCCGGATCAGGGCCTTGGTGGCCTCGATATCCATGGCATCGAGATGATGGGCGGCCAGAATGCCCGGGCGCTTCAGCGCCTTTTTGTCGAGTATGCCGCCAATTATGGCCTCGCATTTCGACAGCGTGCGGGAGGCAATATGAATGTCTCCAAGCACATCGTTGTGCATTGCTGCCTTAAACGCAGCGACTTGCGCGACACCTCCGGCGCCGATGATCAACAGATTCTTTTTCAATTGGCACGAAACACCTTTTTGCGGGTGGACGATATCAGCCTGTCCTCAGGACAGACTGGCGACATAGTCGGCATAATCGAACGATTTCACAAGATCGATTGCGCCATTTTTCCTGCGGATGGCTATAGCGGGCATTGCCACGCCGTTGAACCAGTTTTTCTTCACCATGGTGTATCCCCCCGCATTGAGCAGCGAAATCCGGTCCCCCACGGCCAGCGGGGCGGGGAAATCGAACTCCCCGAACACATCGCCGGCCAGGCAGGATTTGCCGGCGATCACATAGTGGTGAGGCCCGGAATCGGGCGCCAGTGACGCGCTCTCGCGATAGACGAGCAGATCCAGCATATGGGCCTCGACGGCACTGTCGACAATGGCCACGGCCTTCTCGTTTTCCACAATATCAAGCACCGAGACTTCCAGTGTGGTCGTATTGGTGACGATGGCATCACCCGGCTCGAGATAGACCTGCAGCGAGAACTTTTCGGCAAAGGCCCTGAGGCGCGCGGCCAGGGCGTCCAGCGCATAATTCTCGCCGGTGAAATGGATGCCGCCGCCGAAGCTGATCCAGTCAATGCGCTCGAAGAAGGAGCCCAGCCTGGCCTCGAAGGCATCGAGCAAGGCGGCGAAGGACTCGAAGGAATCGTTTTCGCAATTGCAGTGGATCATGAAGCCGCTGACGCGATCCATGGCCTGTTCCACCCGCGCCAGGTCCCATTCGCCCAGCCGGCTGAAGGGACGCGCCGGATCGGCGATGTCGAAATGGGAATGGCTGACGCCCGGATTGACGCGAATGCCGATGGGCAGGTGCTTTGCCTTGTCGCCGAAGCGGTCGAGCTGGTTCAGCGAATTGAAGATGATCTTGTCGGCATAGGAGATCGCCTCGTCGATTTCCCCATCCGACCAGGCCACCGAATAGGCATGGGTCTCGCCGCCGAACTTTTCCCGGCCCAGGCGCACTTCGTTGAGCGAGGAAGAGGTGGAGCCATCCATGTGCGGCGCGATCTGGGCGAAGGTCGACCAGGTCGCGAAGGCCTTGAGCGCCATGACGCATTTGGCCCCGGACAAGGCGCGCAGCCGGTCCACCTTGGCCAGATTGCGGTCCAGCGCGGTTTCGTCGACAAGGTAATAGGGGGTAGCCAGGGGCATCGCGCCGCAACTCCAACAAGCGTGTGCCCGCCGGATTGCACGGCGGAAGGAAGGGCGACGGTGTACCGGGCGCGGCGCGGCTTCGCAAGAGTTGAGGCCGAATATCACCTATGCCGCGGGGCTTTGCCACCAGGTCATTTCACCATCGAACTGAAACGATTGTCCCATCATCGTCACCACCGGGCCATCCTTGGGCTTGACCCGAGGACCCGGTGGTCCATGCCTGCGGCAAGATGGATTGCCGGGACAAGCCCGGCAATGACGATAAACCTTAATGAGAGCGTCTGCCATTTCAGTCGATGAAATGCTCCAGCACTCAACGCGGCGAGGCGTTGCAAAGCCTGGTGCAGGGAGTCAACGCCAGTTGACCTGTAAGCCGGGTTCTGTAGGGCCGCTTGCGCGACGTGGTGACCATTCATCTGAGGCGGCCGTTGCCGGCGCGCTCGTGCAACCAACCCGGACGACATGGCCTCGAAACAGGCTGGAGCCGAGGCTCCGCGTCATCCCTATTTGGTCTTGCTCCCGGTGGGGTTTACCGTGCGGCCTCTGTCGCCAGACGCCCGGTGCGCTCTTACCGCACCCTTTCATCCTTACTCCGGCAAGCCGGAGCGGTTTGCTTTCTGTGGCACTTTCCCTGGGGTCGCCCCCGGCGGCTGTTAGCCGTCACCGTGTTTCGATGGAGCCCGGACTTTCCTCCGGCATGGAGTTACCTCCATGCCAGCGGCCACCCGGTCAACTGGCCGCGCTTATGTGCGGTAGGCGCAAGCCGCCGTCAAGTGAGCAGCGGCTGCGGCCGGGGCCGGGTAATGGCCTGATAGGCGAGGTTGATGGCCGACATGCGGGCCGTCGCCATGTCGATCAGGTCTTCCGGCACGCCCTTGGCGATCAGCCGGTCGGGGTGATGCTCGGCCACGAGGAGCCGGTAGACCCGGCGCACTTCCTCGGGCGGGGCATCGTGGGACAGGCCGAGCACCGTATAGGGATCGACATCGTCATCCAGCATCACATGCTGGGACGCGATCTGCTCGAAGCGGGCCTCGTCGAAGCCGAAAATGACGCTGACCTCGCGCAGGTATTCGAGCTCGGCCTCGTGCACCAGGCCATCGGCCGTGGCGATGAAGAACAGCCCGTCGAGCACATGTTCCAGCGTTTCGGGCGTATCGGCGAAGAACCGGGCCACCTTGCGGGCATAGGCCTCGTAGCCGGCCACGTCCTGCTTGGCCAGGTTGAACAGCTTTTCCACCTGCGGTTCCTGCCCCTTGGCGATCTCCACCGTGGCGTTGAAGGCGCGCACTTCCGACGCCGTCACCGCGCCATCGGCCACCGCCATCTTGGCCGAAAGGGCGATCAGCGCCAGGGTGAAGGCGGCGTCGCGCCCGCCGGGCAGCCAGGTATCGGGGTCCAGAATGTCGGCGACCTTGCCGGCAAGCCCGGTGCGCGCCGAGAACGAGCCGAGAAACTGCGTGAAATGCTGCCACACATCCCGGTTTTCCTCAGCCTTGCGGACGCAGCACAACATGTCGGGACTTCTCCTGCTTGGCCCTCAGACTAGCGCCTGGCACGATTGGGGTCCATGCCCCCGGCCGCATGGCCGCCCTGCCCTATTGGCCGAACGGATAATAATAGGTGTCGCCATAGGCGGGGGGATAAGGCCGATTGGGCCCGGAGCCGGGGCCCTGGTCGAGCCAGAACCCGCCGGCATCGTAATCGCTGGGCGGCGGACTGCCCTGCCCGCGGCGATTGGCCAGGAATTCGGAAAGCGGGCCGGATTCCCAATCCTCGAGCTCCTGGGCGGTAACGACCGGGGCCGGATTGTCGACGATCAGCGGCGGCTGGTTCACCGTCGGCTGGGGATTGATGACGGGTGCCGGCGGCCTCGAGGCCACCGAAGCGGGACGCTCGGAAACCGGGGTCGGGAAGGTGACGGTCCTGGTCGGCGAGGCGACGGGCGGCGTCACCGGCGGCTGGGTCGGGGCCGCGGGCGCAGGCTGCGGCGTCACCGCGGGAGATGGCGGGCTTGCGGCCGGACGTGGAGCCGGAGCCGGCGTGGCGGGAGCCGGTGCGGCGGGCGTGTCGCCATTGCTGATATAGCTCGGCAGGGGCCGGCCCGATTGCAGATAGGCATCCACCGCATCGCCGTCCGATGTCGCGGCTGCGGCGGTGCGCACCGGCTCTTCGGCAGGCGGCGGCGCCTCGGCCTCGGCGGCGGGGGCAGGAGCGGCCGGCTCCGGGCGCTCGGCCGCGGCTTCCTCGGGCTCTTCCTGCACCACGGCCACTTGCGGCTCGGGCGCGGAGGCGAATTGCCTGGCGATCAGGTCGGCCGTGGGAATGGCCACGATCAACGCGGCCCCGGCCCAGGCCAGTCCATTGGTGATGCGGCGACGATCGAATTGCATAGGCTTGGTTCCGAAGGCATGTGCCCTTTTGGGGCGAACATGCCCCTGTTCATGGCCAGAATATGGAAAGGCGCGCGGCAAATATCGCGCCGCGCGCCTGAACTGGCGATGAACGGGACGCCTTCAGGGCCGCCGGCCGAGCAGCCGCGCCAGCGCCAGAACCAGGTTCGAGCGGTTGAGCGTATAGAAGTGGAACTCGGTCACGCCCTCGTCGAGCAGCTCGGTCACCTGCTCGGCGGCGACCGCCGCGGCCACCAGCGCATGGGTCTCCGGATCGTCCTCAAGTCCTTCGAAACGCTCGGCAAGCCAGGCCGGGATGGAGGCGCCGCAGCGGGCGGCGAAGCCCGAAATCTGCTTGAAGGAATGGATCGGCTGAATGCCCGGCACGATGGGCGCCGTGACCCCGGCCCGGCGCGCCCGCTCGAGATAGCGCAGGTAATCGGCATTGCTGAAGAACATCTGCGTGATGGCCCGGTCGGCCCCGGCATCGAGCTTGCGCTTCAAATTATCGATATCGGCATCCCAATCGGCGCTCTGGGGGTGTTTTTCGGGATAGGCGGCGACGGAAATGTCGAAATCGCCGATCCTGCGGATGCCCGCCACGAGATCGGCGGCATTCTGATAGCCCTCGGGATGAGGCGTGAAGGGCTGGCCGACGCCTTCCGGCGGATCGCCGCGCAGGGCCACGATGCGGGACACCCCGGCGGCCTGATAGCCCCGCACGACCTCATCGACTTCATCGCGGGTGGCGCCCACGCAGGTGAGATGGGCCGCGGCCGGCACGCCGGTATCGGACTTGATGCGGCTCACCATGCGCAGCGTGCGCTCGCGCGTGGAGCCGCCCGCGCCATAGGTGACGGAGACGAAACGCGGATGCAAAGGCGCCAGCTTCTGGATGCTCTCCCAGAAGCGCTCTTCCATCGCGTCGGTCTTGGGCGGGAAGAATTCGAAGGAAAGCTGCAGGTCCGGGCGCTGGCCGGCGGTCAGTCGGCTGGCGCGGAGATTGTCGTCGAGCATAATGGTCTAGTCCGTTCTGTTGCGGTCGCCGAGGTGCCAGAGGCAGACCGTCAGGCCGCGATCCTTGGTATCGCTGGGAAATTCGCGCATGGCGAGCACGTCGAGCCCCGCCAGAGCGGCCCAGCCATTCATCTGCTTCGGCGACAGGCCGAGCCGCCGATGGGCATGCTCGCTGCGCAGGAATTCGAGGTCGTGCGGCGCGAAATCCACGATGAGGATTTCCCCGCCCGGCTTGAGCAGGCGTCGCGCCTGCGCCAGCATCCGGCCCGGATCGTCGAAATAATGCAGCACCTGGTGGATGACGATGACATCGGCCGGCCCGATGGCGGGGTCCAGCGCGCCGATATCGCCCAGGCGCACCTGGGCATGCGTCAGGCCGGACGCGGCGAGGCGCGAGCGCGCCACGGCCAGCATTTCGCGGCTGGAATCGATGCCGATCCCGTGCTTGTAGGCCGGCGCCAGCACTTCCAGCATGCGGCCGGTGCCGGTGCCCAGATCGACCAGGAAATCGACGCTGCGCCCGCCCAGCTCGGCCAGGATGGCCGCTTCCACCGCCGCTTCGGGCACGTGCAGGGTTTTCAGCAGATCCCAGCTTTCGGCCACCTTGGCGAAATAATCGCCCGCCAAGGCCTGCTGCGCCGCCCGCGCCTCGGCCTGGCGGGCCTTGTCGCGGCGGCGCTCGGGATCGGCCGGATCGACCCGCGCCGTCAGCCAGCGCGCCAGATCGGCCCCCTGCCCGTTCGGCGCCAGCCGGTAATAGGCCCATGCGCCCTCGGCATGCCGCTCCACCAGGCCCGCATCGGCCAGGAGCTTGAGATGGCGCGAGACGCGCGGCTGGCTCTGGTCCAGAATTTCGGTGAGATCCTTGACCGAGTGATCCCCATCGGCCAGAAGCGCGAGCAGGCGCAGGCGCGTGCTTTCGCCCGCTGCCTTCAACACCCCGACAAGTTTGTTCAAACCGCCCATCGCGCCCTCGGATATAAAGATATCTTTATATGCAATTCGCGCGCGAGGTCCAGCCCGTTCTTGCGATCGGTTTAGGGGAGGCGCCTCCCTCCCCCTTGAGGGGAGGGAATGAGGGTGGGGGTTCGGGCCTATCAGCAATCGCCACAACCATGCGAGTACGCTGCACCTCCAGAACCCCCACCCCGGCCCTCCCCTCAAGGGGGAGGGAGGCGATGGAGCCCCCCCCGATTTGAGCCATGCGGAAAATCGTGTTAGGCGCGGCGGACAAAGTCTTTTCGTCAACCAGCCAATCCCCACACCGGAGCCGACCTGGCCGCATCCCCCGATGCGCCGCGTGGAGCATTTGACCGGGGGCCAGAAGGAGAGCCATGCCGACCGAGCTGATCGAGACCTATCCGTTGATCGGAACCGCCATGGCGCTGGTGCTGCTGGCCCTGGCGGCGCTGTTCGCCAATTTCGTGGTCAAGGTCCTGCTGCTGCGGCTGGTCAATCGGCTGGTGTCCTATACGGCCTATGGCAAGGACGCCGAATTGCGCCGCCATGGCGTCATCGAGCGGCTGGCCAATGTGATGCCCGCCCTGGTGGTTTCGGCCGGGATCGCGCTGGTGCCCAACCTGCCCGAATTCCTGGTCATCGTCGTGCGCAACGTGGCCAATGCCACGATCATCCTGACCGTGGCCATGGCGGTGAGCGCCAGCTTCAACGTCATCGACGTCATCTATCACCGCCGGCCCCAGGCCCGGCTTCGCCCGATGAAGGGCTATATCCAGGTCTTCAAGATCGCCATCTATGTGGTGGCGGCGCTGCTGATGCTGGCCACCCTGCTCGATCAATCGCCCCTGATCCTGCTGTCGGGCCTGGGCGCCATGGCCGCCGTGCTGATCCTGGTGTTCCAGGACACCTTGCTGGCCCTGGTGGCCGGCATCCAGATTTCGTCCACCGACATGGTGCGCGTCGGCGACTGGGTGGAGATACCCGGCCAGAGAGCCGATGGCGCCGTCATCGCCATCGAACTGCACACGGTCAAGGTGCAGAACTGGGACAAGACCATCACCACCGTGCCGATCCGCAAGCTCGTGACCGAGCCGTTCATCAATTGGCGCGGCATGCAGGAATCGGGCGGCCGCCGCATCAAGCGGGCCATCCATATCGACCAGAGCAGCATCCGCTTCCTCAGCCAGGACGAGTTGGACCGGCTGCAGGCCATCGGCCTGCTGGAGCATTACCTGCTGAAAAAGCGCGAAGAGCAGTCGGAATGGAATGCCGGGCTCGGCGAGCGGGCCAAGATATCGGCCAATACCAGGCGCTCCACCAATATCGGCACTTTCCGCGCCTATGCCGAGGCCTATCTGCGCAACCATCCCCATATCCATCAGGGCATGACCATCATGGTCCGGCAATTGGCGCCCGGCCCTGACGGCCTGCCGATCGAGCTCTATGCCTTTACCGACACCGTGGCCTGGGTCGATTACGAGGGCATCCAGGCCGATATTTTCGACCATCTCTATGGCGTGCTGAGCGAATTCGACCTGCGCGTGTTCCAGAACCCGGCGGGACACGACATGCAGCGGATTGGTGCAGTTGGTGAGAGTGGGGGTCCGGCGTGATCTCCAGAGCCTCATGGTGAGCTTGTCGAACCACGAGGTCGGGCGCGCCGAAAGCTAGAGCGTTTCATCGACTGAAACGGCAGACGCTTTCACCCAATTTGCCGTCATTGCGGGGCCTGTCCCGGCAATCCATCTTGCCGCAGGCATGGACCACCGGGTCCTCGGGTCAAGCCCAAGGATGGCCCGGTGGTGACGATGATGGGGATAGTTGTTTCAGCTCGATGGTGAAACGACCTAATTGCCACACGCGTAGTGGCGCTGGCATTTCCGCGTGACTCTCAGGCCGTCTGCCGGTCTTCGGTCATGGCGCGCTTGCGGAAGGAATGGGCGCGCCAGAGTTCGAAGATGTTCCGGGCGTCCTCGCTGTCCAGCGCCTCGAAACGCGACAGGACCATGCTCTTGTCGGCTTCGCTCGGCAGGTCGCGCCAGGGCAGAGTCGCCACGATGGCCTCGAACAGGTCGGGGCTGAGCCGGGCGGCGCGCAGGGCGACGGTGACCGCCACGTAATCCTGGCTGGCGAGCCACTTGACCACCACTTCGGGCGAAACGCTCAGGATCACCGCCATGGCGGCGGCGGCATGGTGCCCATAGCCGAAGCGGGCGAACCGGGCCAGGGCGCGGTCATCGAGCTGCTTGCGGTCGGCCAGGCCCTTGACCTGGTTATAGGCGACTTTCCATTCCTGGGCGCTGAAACCGGCCCGGTTGCGGATGCGGTTATAGACGACGGTATTGACCTTACCGGCAGCGACCGGGTCGAAGCGGCGCTCGACCTCGCCCAGGGATTCCAGCACCTTGCCGGCGACTTCGTCGATCTCGCCGCGCAGCGATTTCCAGTCGATATCGGCACGGCCCCGCAGGTCGGCGGCGATTTCGGCATCCTTGGCGGCGCGCTCGACCAGCTTTTCCAGCGTCGCGCGATCCAGCTCGGCGCGGCTATTGCGCACCAATTGCACCACGGAGGCCTTCTCGCCATGCTCGACAATGGCTTCGCCGACGCGCTCATTGAGCCCGGCGCGGCTGGCAATGGCCAGGCGATGGCCCTCGGATTGCTTGGCGATGATGTCGATGAGATCGTCGTCGCTCAGCACGCTGGAAAATTCCAGCAGCGGGCGGGCCACCTCGATATCGTCATTGGCGAGCTTCAGCACCACCGTGCCCGGCGCGCGGTCCAGCGGCGCCAGCAGCTTGGCGACATGCACGCGGGCCTCGAGCTCGACCAATTCGGCGAGCTGGCACAGGACCTCGTCATATTGGGCCACCTGCTCGTCGTCGCAGCGATCGGACACGAAGCTGAACAGCCGCGCCATGTTGCGGAACAATTGCTCGCGCTCGGTCTGATTGTCGTCGCCGTTGAGCACGCGAAAATTCGCGAATGCGCGATGGCCTTCGTCCAGGTCGGTCATGGCGTCGGTCATTGGTGGTCTCTCCCGGCTTCTGCCGCACAGTTCCACCAGCTTGCCCGGGAACGTCTTGCGGGACCTGAAGGTGGCGCGGGGGATTTGAATCAAATTGTAGCCATCGGCCCGCCGGCCATGAAAAAGGCCCCGGAGACTGTGCTCCGGGGCCTCGTTCGATCTTGTGGAAATCCTAGCGGAGATCGAAGCGATCGGCGTTCATCACCTTGGTCCAGGCCGCCACGAAATCCTTCGTGAACCGGGCCGGGCTGTCGGCCTGGCCATAGACCTCGGCAACGGCACGCAATTGCGAATGCGAGCCGAAGATGAGGTCGATGCGCGTGCCGGTCCAGCGGATCTCGCCGCTCTTGCGGTCACGACCCTCATAGACACCCTCTTCGCCCGCCTTGGGCTGCCAGACGATGTCCATGGTCAGCAGGTTCGTGAAGAAGTCATTGGTCAGCGTCTCGGGGCGATCCGTGAACACGCCATGATCGTTGACGCCGATCTTGAGGACACGCAGGCCGCCCAGCAGCACGGTCAGCTCCGGTCCGGTCAGGCCGAGAAGCTGCGCCTTGTCCACCATGGCCTCTTCCGGCTTCATGAATTGCCGGCCGCTGAGATAATTGCGGAAGGCATCGGCGCGCGGCTGCAGCGCGGCGAAGGAGTCCACGTCGGTCTGTTCCGCCGAGGCATCCATGCGGCCGGGCGTGAAGGGCATGACGACTTCCTGCCCGCCATCGCGGGCCGCCTTCTCGATGGCGGCGCCACCGGCCAGCACGATCAGATCGGCCAGCGATACCTTCTTGCCGCCGCTCGCGGCTGCATTGAACTCGGCCTGGATGGCTTCGAGCGCCGAAAGCACCTTGGCCAATTGCTCGGGCTTGTTGACTTCCCAATCCTTCTGCGGGGCGAGGCGGATGCGCGCACCATTGGCGCCGCCGCGCTTGTCCGACTTGCGGAAGGTGGAGGCCGACGCCCAGGCCGTTCCGACCAGCTCGGCAACCGAGAGGCCCGAATCCAGGATCTTGCCCTTGAGCGCCGCGATATCGGCGTCATCCACCAGCGGGTGATCGACCGCCGGGATGACGTCCTGCCAGATCAGGTCCTCGGCCGGAACCTCGGGCCCGAGATAGCGGACCTTGGGGCCCATGTCGCGGTGGGTCAGCTTGAACCAGGCGCGGGCAAAGGCGTCCGCGAACTGGTCCGGATTTTCCATGAAGCGACGGGAAATCTTTTCATAGACCGGGTCGAAGCGCAGTGACAGGTCGGTGGTGAGCATGCGCGGCACATGGCGCTTTTCCGGATCGAAAGCGTCCGGAATGGTGGCGCCGGCGCCCTTGGCGCGCCATTGCTTGGCCCCGGCCGGGCTCTGCTCCAGCTCCCATTCATAGCCGAACAGGTTCCAGAAGAAATTGGTGCCCCACTTGGTGGGGGTCGTGGTCCAGGTGACCTCGAGGCCCGAGCCGATCGTGTCGGCGCCCAGCCCGCTATTGTAGCCGCTCTTCCAGCCCAGGCCCTGGTTCTCGATATCGGCGCCTTCCGGGGCCGCCGCGATCAGCGAGGGATCGCCCGCGCCGTGGGTCTTGCCGAAGGTATGGCCGCCGGCGATCAGCGCCACGGTTTCCTCGTCGTTCATCGCCATGCGGCGGAAGGTCTCGCGGATATCGCGCGCCGCCGCGATCGGATCGGGATCGCCGTTCGGGCCTTCGGGATTGACGTAGATCAGGCCCATCTGCACGGCCGCCAGCGGCTCCTCGAGCTGGCGCTCGCCGCTATAGCGGCTGTCGCCCAGCCAGGTGCCTTCCGGACCCCAGTACAGCTCCTCGGGCTCCCATACATCGGCGCGGCCGCCGGCGAAACCGAAGGTCTTGAAGCCCATGGTTTCCAGCGCCACGTTGCCGGTGAGGATCATCAGGTCGGCCCAGGAAATTGCATTGCCGTATTTCTGCTTGATCGGCCAGATCAGGCGGCGCGCCTTGTCCAGATTGACATTGTCCGGCCAGGAATTGAGCGGGGCGAAACGCTGTTGGCCCATGCCGGCGCCGCCACGGCCATCGGTGATGCGATAGGTGCCGGCGCTATGCCAGGCCATGCGGATGAACAGGCCGCCATAATGGCCGAAATCGGCCGGCCACCAATCCTGGGAATCGGTCATAAGCGCGGCGAGGTCCGCCTTGACCGCGGCCAGGTCCAGCGACTTGAACGCCTCGGCATAGTCGAAATCCGGCCCCAGCGGGTCGGACAGGGAAGAATTGGTGTGCAGCACCTGCACGTCCAGCGCCTCGGGCCACCAATCGCGGTTCTTGCTGCCGCCGCCATGCGGGAACGGGCACTTGCCGGCTTCGGACTTGGGATTCGGATCGGTCATGAGGGGCCTCCAAAGATATGTCAGCGGCCTTATAGGGGGGTGACAATCATTAGGCCAATCGATAATTCTTGAGCCAGTGATAGGAAAAAATTATCGTGAGCATTACCCTCAAACAGATGCGCTACGCCCTGGCCGTGGCCCGAACCGGCCACTTCGGGCGGGCGGCGGAAGCTTGCGCCGTCTCGCAGCCGGCCTTGTCCCAGCAAATCCTGGCGCTGGAGGCCCATTGCGGCACGCCCCTGTTCGACCGGCTCAAGTCGGGCGTGCAATTGACCCCGTTCGGACAGGACTTCCTGGCCCTGGCGCGAGAGACCGTCCGCAGCGCCGAGGCGCTCGACACTTTCGTGCTCAGCAACAACGGCAGGCCCAGGCGGCCGCTCCGCTTCGGCCTGATCCCCACCGTGGCGCCCTATCTGCTGCCCACGATCTTTCCGGCGCTGACCGATGCCCTGCCGGAGCTGCGCTTCGCCATCAGCGAAAGCCGCACCGAAACCCTTTTGGACGGCCTCAGGGACGGCAGCCTCGACATCGCCCTCATCGCCACCGAATTGCCGCTGAACGGGCCGAAACTGGCGGTCTCCCCGCTCTTCGACGATCCCTTCGTGCTGGCCACGCCGCGTGGCGAGCCGACGGCACAGCCGGTCTCGCTTTCGGCCCTGGCGCCCGAGCGCATCCTGCTCTTGGACGAGGGCCATTGCTTCCGCGACCAGACCATTTCCGCCTGCCGTCTGGACGCCGACCGCAGCGCTCGGACCTTCGCGGCCACTTCGCTCTCGACCATCGTGGAATTCGTCGCCAACGGCCAGGGGGTCACCCTGCTGCCCGAGATCGCGCTGCGCAAGGAAGGCAGCGATCCTCGCATCGCCCTGCACAGGCTCGACGACCCCGAGGCGGGCCGCCAATTGCGGCTGGTCTGGCGCGACGCCACGCCCTATGGCGCCACGTTCGAACGCATTGCAACGGTTATCCGCGCGGCGCGAAAATCAAGCCAGGCGCGCCCGGCGCTGGCGGAAACTGTCATAGCTGAAGACCACCAGCGACAGCCAGATGAGCACGAAGCTCAATAGCCGCAGGGAATTGAGCTGCTCGCCGAACAGCAGGATCGCCACCAGGAACTGGATGGACGGCGCCAGATATTGGAACATGCCGATCGTGGTGAGACGCAGCCGCCGCACGCCATAGGCAAAGAGCAGGAGCGGCACCGCCGTGGCCGGCCCGGTGAGCACCAGCAGCAGCATCATTGTCGGGTCGGCATGGGCCCCGGGGCCATTGGTGGCGATGTCGAAGACGATATAGGCCATGGCGAAGGGGGCGACGACCAGGGTTTCGGCAAACAGGCCCGTGGCTGGGCCGGCCTGCGCCGTCTTGCGGATGAAGCCATAGAAGCCAAAGGAAAAGGCCAGGCCCAGCGCGACATAGGGCACATTGCCCAGGCCCGCTGCCTGGATGAGAATGGCGATGGCGGCAATGACGATGGCGATGGTCTGCAACCGGTTCTGCCGCTCGCCGAGAAAGATCATGCCGATGGCGACATTGACCAGCGGATTGATGAAATAGCCGAAACTGGCCTCCAGCACCTGTCCCGTTTCCACCGCCCAGACATAGAGCAGCCAATTGCCGACCAGCAGCAGCGCCGAAAGCGCGATAATGCGCATCTTGCGCCAATCGGCGAGCAGGCTGCGAACCTCCGGAAAGCCTTTCACCACGAAAAGCACCCCAGCCAGCAGCACCAGCGACCACACGGTCCGCTCGGCCACGATCAGCACCGCGCCGGCCGCTTCCAGCAGGCGGAACAGGATGGGCAGGAAGCCCCAGAGCAGATAGGCGGCCAGCGCCGCGATCACGCCCCTGCGGGTCTCGCCGGCATCGGCATGGGGCGTGGACGCCACGGGACGGGCGATTTCGGGCGATTGCTCGGGCAGGGTCATGGATATCTCCGCGCCACGACGGGCGCCTTCCCCATCTAGCAGCCGGAAGCGAATGCGACAAATCAGACTTTGTGATCCGCGCGCCTTGCATTGGTGATGGGCGAGGACAACCTTTTGACTCGGTCGGACGTTTGGCCCCGAGGCATGCCTGCAACCATGCCCGAGCCCATCCCCAATGCGAGGAGCAGCAAATGAAGAAGACCACCACCTGGATTCTGATCGCCGACGGCACCCAGGCCCGTGTGCTTGAACATACCGGTCCCGGCAAGGGCCTGGCCAATGTGAAGGGGCTCGACTGGTCCATTCCCCCGCTGCAATCGCAGGACATCGACACCGACAGGCCCGGCCGCGCCCATTCGACGGTCGGGCGCTCCGCCATGGAGCCCAAGACCGATCCGGCGCAGCACCGCGAGGCCGAATTCGTGCGCAACATTGCCGGCGCGCTGGACGAAAAGGCCAAGGCCGGCGCCTTCGACCGGCTGATCGTGGCTGCAGCTCCCATCGCGCTCGGCCAATTGCGCAAGGTACTGTCCGACCACGTCAGGAAGGCCATCGTCGCCGAACTCGACAAGGACCTGACCAACCTGCCGACGCCGCAATTGGCCAAGCACCTGGACGGGATTATCGCGGTTTAGCACCTCTCGTCATTGGCCGTGAGACTGGATGGACCACCGAGCCAGGCCCGGTGGTAACGAGGACCGAAAAGACGGCACAATAGCTTTTGCAATCAAAGGGTTGAGCGAAAAAGAGGAATCAAACTGCCAACGCATTGAATCAGTTTGGCAAGCAGCTGACTCGACGTGCGAAGGCATTGAATCGGGAGGTGAGCCATTGGTTCCTACCCCCTCCCCCTTTGGTTCGATTACCTGCACCTTCGCAGCTGGCAGTGGGTTCGACCCGAGGGTTCTTTGTTTCTGGGTGTACCGCAAACGCCCTCGGGTCGAGCCCGAGGTGACGATCCGTGGGTGGGGTGGTTCGGCTGTCCATTGATGGACCTCCTCCCTCATTTCTTCCGCTCAAGGGGGGACTGACCCGAGGGTGACGAGCGGTGGACGGGGAGGTTCAGTCCTCGTCGTCTTCATCGTCCTCATCCTCGCCATCGAAAGCGTCGAGGAATTGCAGCAACAGGGAATTGACGAGGTCGGGGCGCTCGATGCTGGGCAGGTGGGCGACGCCGTCGAGCAGCACCGCGAAGGCATTGGGCATGGTTTCCGAGAGGGTTTCGTGCCGCTCGATAATGGCTGAAAAATCCTCGCTGCCCACGATGAGCAGGCTGGGCGCGGCGATTGCCTCAATGCGGGACCAGGCCTCGGGCCGTTCTTCCTCGCCGTTCAGCGCCGGCTTGGCGAGGGCATTGCCGTTCATATCGAGAAAGAGCGCCCGCGCCGCGCCGCCGACGCGGACGCTCTGGGCGCGCGGGCCATCGAGCCAGGCATGAGCTTCGACGCGGTTGAGCAGGTCCCGGTCGCCCCGCTCCCAGGCATCGTCGCCGGCCATTTCCACGGCCTGTTCGTCGGCCGTGACGCTCCAGGGCGCACCGGTGACCGAGGTGCCGATCAAAACGAGGCCAATCACCCGGCCCGGATGGCGCAGGGCGAAGTCCAGCGCCAAACCGCCACCCAGCGAGCAGCCGACGAAAAGCGCCGCATGGATATCGCGCGCATCGAGCAGCGCTTCGAGATCGTCGAGGTGATTGAAAGTCTCGTCGGGGCTTTCGGTTTCGCCATAGCCGCGCCGGTCATAGGCGATGGCATGCCAGCCGGCATCGGCCACCTCCCGCATCTGGTCCAGCCACATGCGCTTGTCGCCGACCCCGGCATGGAGGAAGATGACGGGGAGGCCTTCGCCCTGTTCCAGCCCAACCAGAACGGCGCCGCCGCTCCGCACGGAAAAGGGCGTGGCGGCATGCCCGTCTTCAATTGTCACTGCAGCAACGCCGCGCAGAACCTAGTACCGTCCTGTCCACCCTGCCAGCAGCCCGCCTCGTCGGGAACGGGCCGGAACGTGCCCAGATCCTGCGGAAAGCTGCCCGGGCCGGGTTCGGCGGCGCCGATATAGCCAATGCCCTCGCCATCGGCGACATGGGCGAAGACGAAGACCTGCCCATCGGGCAGCGCGAAGGTGATGCCGCCGCCATCGGCGGTGACATCGCACGCGAAGCTGCCATAGCCGGTGAATGAACATTGTCCCGGCGCGGCATGGGCCGGACCGGCGAGGGCGAGGCCAGCCAGCAATACCGCCCCCGTCACAAAAATCTTCATGCATTCCCCCAGAACGCGAACCCGATCGGGCCTTATCCCCGTTTTGTACAGCTTATCGCAGAAAGTCCAGCGAACCCAACGGCTTTTCACGGGCGGCGGTGGAGACTTGGTAAAGGGCGGGATGGACCCGCTATCAGCGGCGCGGGAAGAATTCGGAGGTGACTTCGAGATCGCGGTCGGCGCGGGTGGCAATGCCCTCTGGCGGGCGATGGGCGGCGAGAACCCGGTCGCGCTCGCGGATCAGATGGGCGATCTCGTCGTGATAGGCGGCGAAAATGGCGGTGAGCCAGCGATTGACCAGATAGGACGGGCGCGGCATCTGCATGTCGAAGCGGGGCAAGAGGGCGATGCTGGTTTCCGCATCGGCCCAGTCGTCCCCCACCACCCATTGATTGACCGTGAAGAGGCGCAGCAATTGACCCTGCCCGTCCACGCCGATGGCGGCCAGGTGGTGGATGGGCCCGCCCGGCCCCTCGGGCCGCAGGAAGCAATGGAAATGGCCGTGCTCGGCTGCGCCCGCCTCGGCCGGATGGCAATGATAGAACCATTGCGCATTGCTGGCCGGGTCGAAGACGTCGCCGGCCGGATAATGATCCCAGGCGGCGATCTGATCGACGCCCGCGAAAGTTTCGGAGAGCACGTTGAGCCCGCCCTTGGCCAGGACGGCCTCGCAGATGGCGATTTCGGCCAGGGCCCGTTCGCGCTCTCCGGACATCAGGACGGCACCACCAGGTCCGGAGCCTCCTCGCCTTCCGGCTTGGCCAGCGGCGCGGGCGGAGGCGGCTGCAATTGCGGCGCAGCTTCGGCGGCCGGCCGCTGTGCCGGCGGCGGCGGGGGCGCGAGCTTTTGCGGCTCGGCCGGGCGTTGCGCGGGGGGCGGAGGCGGCGGCGCCTTGGCCGGCGCGGCGGGAGCGCCCGCGGCACAGGGCGCCAGGGGCGCGCCGGCGGCGCAAGGTGCGCTCACCGCGCCGGCCGCACAGGGCGCGGCAGCGCAAGGCGACGCGCCGGCACTGGCGGTCGTGCTGCCATAGACCGGGCGCGGCGGCACCGGCTTGTTCAGGTGATCTGCGGCGATGGCGGCAGTGGTGACGGCAAGCGCGGCGCCGAAGAGAAGCGTATTGCGACCGCTCATTTCTTGAACCCATCCAGGCCGAAGACCGGGCGGAGCCAGACCCCGCCAATGGAGCCGACAAAGGCGGCGGCGAACCAGAGCCAGCCGTGCAGGCTCCCCGTGGCGATGCCGGAGAACAGCGCCCCGATATTGCAGCCGAAGGACAGGCGCGCGCCGTAGCCCATCAACAGGCCGCCGATAATGGCGGCCAGCAGCGAGCCCAGCGGCAGCTTGGCCTTGGGCGCGAATTTCCCGGCAATGGCGGCGGCCAGGGCCGCGCCCAGCACCAGGCCGAAATCCATGACGGACACCGTATCGGCCAGGACGCTGGAATTGAGCGCCTGAGCCTGGGCCGGCCAGGTCCAGAATTCCCAGCTTGCCACGTCCACGCCGACAGCCTGGGCGATCTTGGCGCCCCAGAGGCCGAAACCATAGGTGATCGACCAGGGATGGCCGGCCACGAGCAGAGTGGCGATATTGAGCAGGGCCAGCACCAGTCCGGCGCCCACCAGCGGCCAGGGACCGTAGAAAATCCAGCTCCAGCCCTGGCGCGCCGGGGCCGGTTCGGCTTCTATATTGCCATGGACGCGCTTTTCGATGAGCGCAGTGACCAGCGCCACGAGCGCCAGGCCCGCAATGGTGGCGGCGATGGCGAAGCCGACGCCCAGCTCGCTGCCCAGGCTCATGGCCGGCAGCGCCGGCTGTTCGAGCCAGAAGGGCAGATGCGCCGTGCCGATGACCGCGCCGATGATGAAGAAGGCCAGCGTCACCAGCATGCGGGCGGAGCCGCCGCCCACGGTGAACAGGGTGCCCGAGCCGCAGCCGCCGCCCAATTGCATGCCGAGCCCGAAGATCGCGGCGCCCAACAGCACCGAAACCCCGACCGGCGCCATGGCGCCGACCATGGCCTGGCCGCCGATATTGCCGGCCGCGACCAGCGGGATCATGGCCAGGGCGGCCACCCCGATGGTGAGCATCTGCGCCCGCATGCCACGGCCGCGCTTTTCCACCACCATGCGCTTCCAGCCGCCGGTGAAGCCGAACGAGCCGTGATAAAGCGCCACGCCCAGCCCGCCCCCGATCAGGAACAGCGCGCCCTGGCGCAGATCGACCTGCCAGGTGATGAAGGCGAAGCCGGCCAAGAGGAAGGCGGCGGCGACGAAAAGCGGCGCGCGATCCATTGCCGCGGGCGGCAGGAATTTCGGCGCGGATGCGGAAATATCGCTCATGATTCTCGAAAAGTCCGGTGTTTTAAAAGTTTTGGATGCTGCTGCCGCAAGGCGCAACATCCAAAACGGGATATTTGTCTCTGATCCCGCACCGCTCGTCACCCTCGGGTCAAGCCCGAGGGTGACGAAGGGTGGGGAATGGCCCGCAGCTCTTACTGGATCGGGCGGGCCGGGTCGGCGGCCCATTCGGCCATGGAGCCGTCATACATGGCGGTGTTCTTGTTGCCACCCACCTCGCTCAGCGCGAACCAGGCGATCGAGGCCCAATGGCCGGTATTGCAGAAGACGATGTTCTTCTCGCCCTCGGCCAGGCCTGCGCCCTGGGCCAGTGCCGCCACGGTTTCGGGCAGGGCGAAGCTGGCATAATCGGCGCTGTAGAAGCTCGAATGCGGAATGTTGCGGGCGCCGGGAATGGTGCCCTCGATGCGCACGACCGGGCTCTTGGACTGGCCCAGGAACTGCGCTTCCGGCCGGCCGTCGATCAGCGCGGTGCCGTCGGCCAGGGCCGCCTCGACATCGGCGGTCGTGGCGCGATATTCGGGGCGCACATTGATCGGGAACGTGGCGGCTTCCGGCACGACGGCCTCGGCAACGCGCTCGCCGCCAACGGCGTCGTATTGGCGCCAGCCGCCGTCAAGGATCGAAACAGCGTCGTGGCCGAGATATTTGAAGGTCCAGTAGACACGGGTGGCGCCGCCGAATTCGGAGGAATCGGTGCCCCAGGGCACGATCACCACATGGTCATCGCCATCGATGCCCAGCCCGCCGATCAGCGCGGCGATTTCGGCATCGCCCGGAATCTGCCCCGGCACGCCTTCGACCTCGGTGCGCCAGCCATAGGAGCCATAGGGCGCCACGACGGCATTGGCGATATAGGGCAGCTCGCCCAGGTCGGTATCGGCGATGTTGTCGCGGATATCGATGATCTTGAGGTTCTCGTCGCCCGCATGGGCCTTGAGCCATTCGGCCGTCACCAGCGGGGTGACATCCTGGGCCTGAACGAGGACGGGCGAAGCCACCACGAAAGCGGCAGCGGCGATGAGCGATGCAAGACGCATTGCGGGCACTCCGGATTTGAATTCACCTGCTTTCTACACCGGATCGGTCGGGTAAAGCGAAGGACGGCGGCCTAAAATCCGTTCGCCCAAGGGAAAATTTGCGCGCCGGAGGCGCTGAAAAGGAAAAGGGGCGACCCGCCGGATCGCCCCCTCACCTCTTACCGCGTCAGCGGCTTGTATGTCGCCCGTTTCGGGTTCACCGCATCGGCGCCGAGGCGGCGGACCTTGTCGGCTTCGTAGTCCTGGAAATTGCCTTCGAACCATTCGACATGGCTGTCGCCTTCGAAGGCCAGCATGTGGGTGGCGAGGCGGTCGAGGAACATGCGGTCGTGGCTGATGATCACGGCGCAGCCGGCGAATTCCTCTAGCGCTTCCTCGAGCGCGGCCAGGGTTTCGGTGTCGAGGTCGTTGGTCGGTTCGTCGAGCAGGAGAACGTTGGCGCCCGACTTGAGCATCTTGGCCAAATGCACGCGGTTCCGCTGGCCACCCGAAAGATTGCCGACCTTCTGCTGCTGGTCGCCGCCCTTGAAGTTGAAGGCCGAGGTATAGGCGCGGGAATTCATCTCGCGCTTGCCCAGCATCAGCACTTCGTCGCCCTCGGAGATTTCCTCCCAGACCGTCTTGTTCGGGTCGAGCGCGTCACGGCTCTGGTCGACATAGCCCAGATGTACGTTCTCGGCGACGGTGACGCTGCCGCTATCGGGCTTTTCCTGGCCCGTCAGCATCTTGAACAAGGTGGTCTTGCCGGCGCCGTTGGGGCCGATGATGCCAACAATGCCGCCGGGCGGCAGCTTGAAGCTGAGATCGTCGATCAACAGGCGATCGCCGAAGGACTTGCTGAGATTTTCGACGGTGATGACGTTCTGGCCCAGCCGCTCGCCGGGCGGAATGATGATCTGGGCGGTGTGCGACTGGGTGCGCGCCTCGTTGAGCTTGACCAGCTCGTCATAGGCCTTGATACGCGCCTTGGACTTGGCCTGGCGGGCCTGGGGCGACTGGCCCATCCATTCCTTTTCGCGCTCCAGCACCTTGGCGCGGGCAGCGTCCTCGCTCTTTTCCTGGGCGAAGCGCTTGGCCTTGGCGTCGAGATAGGCCGAATAATTGCCCTCATAGGGCACGCCGCGACCGCGGTCGAGCTCGAGAATCCAGCCGGTGACATTGTCGAGGAAATAGCGGTCGTGGGTGATGATCAGCACCGCGCCGTCGAATTCGCGCAGGTGCCGCTCCAGCCAGGCCGTGGTTTCGGCATCGAGATGGTTGGTCGGTTCGTCGAGCAGCAGCAGGTCCGGCTTGGAGAGCAGCAGCGCGCAGAGCGCGACGCGGCGCTTTTCACCGCCGGACAGATTGGTGACATCGGCATCGCCGGGCGGGCAACCCAGGGCTTCCATGGCCACTTCCACCTGGGATTCGAGATCCCACAGGTTCTGCGCGTCGATGATGTCCTGCAGGCGGGTCGCCTCGTCGGCGGTCTCGTCGGAATAGTTCATCATCAACTCGTTGTAGCGGTCGACGATGTCCTTCTTTTCCTTGACGCCCATCATGACGTTGCCGAGCACGTTCAGCGCCGGATCGAGCTGGGGTTCCTGGGCCAGGTAACCCACGCGGGCGCCATCGGCCACCCAGGCCTCGCCGGTGAAATCGGTATCGATGCCGGCCATGATCTTGAGCAGGGTCGACTTGCCCGAGCCATTGGGGCCGAGCACGCCGATCTTGGCATCGGGGTAGAAGGAGAGGTTGATATTATCCAGCACCTTCTTGCCGCCGGCATAGGCCTTGGACATTCCGTGCATGTGATAGATGAACTGGCGCGCCATGGCGTCGAGACCTCTTCTAGGGGTAAGCTGATTTGGCGCCTATGTAGGCCATGGCGCAGACCGGGGCAACGCCCCGGCGGAACAACATGGCCGCGCCTCCGTTGCCTAGGAGCGACGAAGGAGCGTCAATGTCGGACCTGTGGTACAAGAACGCCATCATCTATTGCGTGGATGTCGAGAAATTCATGGATGCCGACGGCGATGGCGTCGGCGATTTCCGGGGCCTGGCGGACAGGCTGGATTATCTCGAACGGGTCGGCGCCAATTGCCTCTGGCTCAATCCCTTCTTCCCCACGCCCAACCGCGACAACGGCTATGACGTGACCGATTATTACGGCGTCGATCCGCGCCACGGCACGCTGGGCGATTTCGTCGAATTCATGCATGCGGCCGAAGATCGCGGCATGCGGGTGATCATCGATCTCGTGGTCAACCACACCTCGGTGGAGCATCCCTGGTTCCAGGATGCGCGCACTTCGCCGGATTCGCCGTTCCGCGACTGGTATGTCTGGCGTGACGAAAAACCGGCCGATGCGGCGGACGGCATCATCTTCCCCGGCGTACAGAAATCCACCTGGACCTATGACCGCAAGGCCGGCGCCTATTACCTGCATCGGTTTTATCCGCACCAGGCCGACCTCAACACCGCCAATCCCGAAGTGCAGGCGGAAATCCTCAAGATCATGGGGTTCTGGCTGGCCCTGGGCGTCTCCGGCTTCCGGGTCGATGCCGTGCCCTTCCTGGTCGAGGACAAGGATGGCGGCGGCCGGCAGGAGGATTTCGGCCTGCTGACCCGCATGCACGATTTCCTCGCCTGGCGCCGCGCCGGCGCGGTGCTCCTTGCAGAAGCCAGCATCACCTATGAGCGCACGGACGATTTCTTCGACCGGGGCGACAGGATGAGCATGGTCTTCGATTTCCTGCTCAACCAGCACCTGATCCTGGCTTTCGCGCGCGAGAGCGCTGCCCCGCTGCGGCAGGTCTTTGCGCGCCGGCCACTGCCCGGCGGCACCGGGCAATGGGCCAATTTCCTGCGCAGCCACGACGAATTGAGCCTCGAGCGGCTGAGCCTGCAGGAGCAGCAGGAATGCTTTGCCGCCTTTGGCCCCAGGCCCGAGCACCAGATTTACGATCGCGGGCTGCGGCGACGGCTGGCCGGCATGTTCGACGGCGACCAGAAGCGGCTGGAACTGGCCTATTCGCTGCTCTTCGCCCTGCCCGGCACACCCGTCCTGTGGTTCGGAGAGGAAATCGGGCTCGGCGAGGACCTGTCCCTGCCCGAGCGCGAGGCGGTGCGCACGCCCATGCAATGGGCCGATGAACGCCATGGCGGCTTTTCCCGCGCCGGCAGCGACATGCCGGAAATGCCCCGGCGCGGCGGCCGGTTCGGCTATCGAACCATCAATGTCGCCGACCAGATCCGCCGGCCGGATTCGCTGTTGCAGGCCATCCGCGCCATGATCGGCAATCGCCGTTCAGCGCCGGAAATCGGCTGGGGCGAAACCAGCCTGATCGATGTAGGCGATGACGACGTGCTGGTGCTCGTCTCGGAATGGCGCGGCGGCAAGGTGGTCACCCTGCACAATTTCACCGCCCGCTCCAAATCCATTCAATTGTCCATCGAGGGGGTGGAACGCTACCTGCCCATGCTGTCCACCATCGGGGAATTGCAGACCTTCCCCGCCAGCCAGGCGGTGGACCTGCCGCCCTATGGCTATTGCTGGCTGCGTTGTGACCGCGAGCGGCGGTAACCGGCAGCAATGTCGTTCCTTTGCCCATTAGGACGCAAGAGTTCGACAGATCTATGGACCCGCCCCCATCGTCATTGCCGGGCTTGTCCCGGCAATCCAGTCTTGCTGCGCCGCCCATGGACCACCGGGACAAGCCCGGTGGTGACGGAGGAGAGAAAACGCATTCTCTCCAAACCATGCGCCGGTTCAGTCTTCCCGCGTAAGAGCGCATCACGCCGCTTCCACCTGCACCGGCACCGATTTGAACGCCGGGGTTTTGCTGCGCGGATCGACTGCCGTGCCGACCAGGACATTGGCCTCGGGGTAATAGGCCAGCGCGGAGCCGGGCGGCAGGTCGAACAGGGTGGCGATCCCCTCCATAATGCCGGCATCGGAGGTGACGACCACCCTTTGGCCCTCCACCAGACCTCGCGCCCGCATGTCCTCGGCGCTGAGGAAGATGGAGCGCCGTCCCGCCTTGCCGCGATAGGAATCTTCTTCCTCGTAGATGATGGAATTGAACTGCCCCTCGCTGCGCACCGAGGCCAGCATGAGCCGGCCGGGCTCGACGACCGGCACAGGGGTGACGACGAAATGCGCCCGCCCGTCCGGCGTGCCGAATTCGGGCACATGCAGCACCCTGTTGCGGATGTGGAATTCGCGCTTGGCCACGTCGATATCGGCCAGGTCCTCCATGCCCGGCACGATGGCGGCGATGGCATCGCGAATGCGGGCATGGCCGGAAAAAGCTTCGAAATCGATGGGCGAATGGGGCAGCATGCGCTTGCCCAATTGCCCGAGAATCCAGCTTTCCGGGCGGACGCTGTCGATGCGGGAGATGCCGCCATCGGAAAGGCGGACGAAATTGAACATGGATTCCTGCGTCGTTGGTTCCCATTCCTCGTCACGGGCGGTGACCGGCAGGATCATCACCTCGCCGTCGCCCAGGCCATGCACATGCCCCTGGTTGAGCGTGGTGGTGAGGAAGAGCTTGAAGCCGATGGCCGCCATGGCGCGGGTGGAAAACGCGGTGTCGGGCGTCGCCGCCCAGAGATTGCCGCCCATGATCACCGCCGCATCGACCTGCCCCGCCTCGGCCTGGGTGAGGCAGGCCATGGTGTCGAGGCCCTTCTCTGGCGGGAACGTGACGCCGAAGACTTCTTCCATTTTCGTGAGGACATCGCGCGCCAATACCGGCTTGACCCCGATCGTGCCGATGCCCTGCACATTGGAATGCCCCCGCAGCGGCAGGAGGCCGGCAAAGCGCTTGCCCACCATGCCGCGCAGCAGCGCCAGATTGGCGATGGCCTCGACATTGGCGGTGCCGTGGACATGGTGCGTCATGCCCATGCCCCAGGCGAAGACGGCGTTTTCGGACCGGCCATAGGCGGCGGCGACCCGGCCGATCTCCTCGCGGGAGAGCCCGCAGCGCGCGGTGATCTCGTCCCAGGCCAACGCATCGAGATCGGCGCGGAACGCTTCGAAGCCGGCGCCATGGGCGGCGATGAAATCCATATCCGCCCTGCCCTGCTCCAGCACCGCCTTGGCCAGGCCCTTGAACAGGGCGATGTCCGAGCCGATGCGCGGCTGGAGATAGTCCGAAGCGATCTCGCTGCCGCCCTTGAGCATGGAAGACGGCGATTTCGGCACCGCGAATTTGACCAGGCCCGGCTCCTTGGCCGGATTGATGACGATGACCTGCCCGCCCCGCTCGCGGCAATTCTTCAGCATGTGGATGAAGCGAGGATGGTTCGACGAGGGATTGGCGCCGATGACGAAGATCAGGTCGGCGCCCGTCAGGTCTTCGAGCTCGACCGTCGCGGTGCCCTTGCCGATCGTGGTGGCCAGCCCTTCGCTGGTCGCCTGATGGCAATAATAGGAGCAATTGTTGACATTGTTGGTGCCATAGGCCCGCGCCAGCAATTGGAACAGGAACCCCGCTTCATTGGACGAGCGGCCGGAGGAATAGAAAAAACTGCGCCGCGGATCGGTCTCGGCCAGCCGGTGGGCGGCATGCTCCAGCGCCGTGTCCCAGTCGATGGGCGTAAAACGGCTGGCACCGGCGCGGCGGAACAGCGGCGTGCCCAGCCGACCCAGATGCTCCATTTCCCTGCCGCTCAGCTCGGCCAGGTCCGCGATGCTGTGCTCGAAGATGGGGTGGGGAATGGGCGGCTGGATGTCGGTGGATTGCGCCTGCACCGATTTGTTGCAGACCGAGGGGAATTCGCCCAGCTCATTGGTCATGCCGCCATTCTGCCCGCCCATGCCATAGGCGCAGGCCTTGCAGGTATTCTTGGCGCCCAGCGCCTTGGCGGCCTTGCCCACGCCCATCCGGCCGATGGTCTGGAGGGTATAGAGGACCTTTTTGGGGCCACCGCCCACGATGCTGCTGGTATCGGCCAAGTCTCGCTCCCTGATTGGCGCCAGTTTCGGCCGCGCGCCGGCCCGAAACAAGGGATAATTTGAAGCCCCGGACCGGAACGTCCGGTCCCCGCCGCCGTTGGCCCATATCCCCAACCCCGTTGCAGGAGAAGATCATGCACCGCCTGATCGGATTATCCGTCATTTCCATTCTGCTCGCCGCCCCCGCCGTCGCCCAGGAGGCGACGGGCACCTTCATCGATGCCCAGGGCGCTGAAATCGGCACGGTGACGCTCAGCCAGGGCGAAGGCTCGGTGTCGATTTCCGGTGAGGTCACCGGCCTCGAGCCGGGCGAACGCGGCATTCATTTTCATGAGGTGGGCGATTGCGATGCCTCGACCCAGTTCGAATCGGCAGGCGCGCATTTCAATCCGATGGACCATCAGCACGGGCTGGAAAATCCCGAAGGCGCCCATGCAGGCGACCTGCCCAATGTCACCACCGACGAGGACGGAACCACCCCCATCGCGCTCGAAACCGACCGGATTTCGCTCAATGAGGGCGAGGACGGCTATGTCTTCGACGCCGACGGCACGGCCCTGGTGATCCATGCCGACGCCGACGACCAGATGACCGATCCCTCCGGCAATTCGGGCGACCGGGTCGCCTGCGCCGTCATCGAGGCCGCCGGCCAATAATGACAAAGGCGGCCTCTGGTCCGCCTTCCCTTGTCAACAATGCCAAGGCACCCGCCCCGATCCGTCGCCGTTCCCTCGGTGAATCGTCGGATCGGGGCAAAGCCCAGGCTCCCTTATGCCCGGGCCGGGTAGCCAGCGCTCGGCCCGTTGTTGCGGGCCGGAAGCGTCACGCCCGAAGGCTCCGGGCGCTCAAGACCGACATCAGCGCGCCGTTCCTGTGCGAGAAATCAAGCGCAGGACAAGGCCCGGCGCAAGCAGATTCTGTCTATAATGGCATCAAAATTTGAACCTGCATAATTGATAGGCATGTTGCTGCCCTTTTGCCGGCTGAGCGGGCAAAAAACAGGGTGCGAAACCGAAGTTTCGCACCCCTTCGGGGACATCAGGCAAAGGAGCGTCAACCTTCACCCGCATCCGCCGTCCAGATGGCGGAGGCTCTATTGGCGATCCGCCATGTTCCGGCTGGAGCCAGGCTCCGCGGTTCGTCAGCAGAACGATGCGGGCCGGACAGGGTTCCCGGCAAAAACGGGAGATGAAATTTTGTGATCGGGATCGCGTCAGGTCCGTCCGCCAAGGGTGAGGCCCAGCGTGGTGACGGGATAGGCGACGCCGGGCTCTTCGACCATGGCATGGCTGGCGCGCAGCTCTGCATCGAGACCGGGCGCGATTGCCACGGCCAGGCCGCCATTGACGCTGGTTTTCCTAGACACCAGCAGCGCGTCGTAAAGACCCTGCTCCCGGCTGGCCCCGAGGCCAAGTGACAAGGCCACACGGTCGGACAGGGCGAGGCGGGCGCTGAAATCCAGCTCCAGCCTGTGGCTGGCGACACCATCGAGCGGCTCGAACATTTCCATGGCCGCCAGTGCGCGGGCCGCGAGCCCCAGACGTTCCGTGACCGCCAGGTCGGCCTTGGCATCGAGATAGGGCCGAACCTGCCGCAGGTGCGGCGCGGCCTGCGGCCAGGCGAGATCGAAACCGCCTTGCGCCTCGGCATACCAATGGTCCTGCCGCAGGCGCAGGCCTGCGGCCAGCCGGGCCATCCTGGCCGGTTCGCGCCCGAAGGTCTCTCGGTCGGCTTCCGGCACTGCCGTGGTAATCCAATGCAGGCGCGCGAGGCCGGCCAGGCCCGGACCGATCGCCCATTCCGCATCCACCCGCCCCGTGACCTGCCGGATTTCGGGATCGATGACCTCCGGCGGCAGCGGCAGGCCTTCGAAACTGGCCGGGCCGGGCTGCCGGTGGCGGATATCCACGCCCAGGGTGACGACGCGGCCCGCGCCGGCCGCGATCAGCTCGCCCAGCATTTCATGCTCCCGCGCCGGATTGCTTATGTTGAGCAGGACCGGGCCGAGATCGAGCATTTCCCCTTGCCAATCCTGCGTCAGCGCATAGCCGAGCCGGAGGCTCAGTCCCTCGCCCAGCCGCAGCCCGGCCTCCACCCCGCCGGTCAGCGTCAGATCGTTCTCGCCGCGATAGGTGCGGAACACCTGCTGTTCCAGCAATAGCCCGCCGCGCAGGGCCAGCGGCCCCACGACGCCGCCCACCGCAAGATCATGGCTGTGGCGCAGGTAGAAATCGGGCGAGCCGCCCGGGCTTTCCAGCGCATTGGAGGTCCAGCCGCTCTCCACCCTGCTGGCGAGCACCAGCGGCGATTGCGCCAGGACGCCGGGTGCGAACAGGACCATTGCCAAGAGCAGAACAAGGGCACGCATCACGTCCTCCAGGGTCTTGCCTGCCAGTATGGAAGGCCCCGGTAACCAATATTCCACGTAGAGAATGCGGATTTTCCCGGAGGAAATCCTGGTTCACATTAATGGTGAACTGGCTGAATCCGCTACGTAAGTATTTGATTAACTATGCTCTTCTCGCCGAAGCGCCAATCCTCGCCCGCATCGGGAAGGATTTGCGATGCATCAGCATGCAAGCGACATCTGCCGGGCCCTGCGCGATTGGCGCATCCATGCCCGCCTGGGACAGGCCGAGATCGCCGAATGCCTCGGCGTGACCCAGAGCCAGGTGAGCCGCTGGGAAAGCGGCCGCGACCTGCCGCGCCCGCACAATGTGGATGCCATCCGCCGCCTGATCTGGGGCGCCGATGCCGATCCCCTGCAGGCGCTGACCCATTTCGTGGAGCAATCCAGCCAGCATCTGCTGCTGATCGACATGCACCACGCCATCATCGCCCGCAGCAGGCCGCTGCGCGGCACGCCGAACCCGCTGGAACGCTTCGAGTGGGTGCTCGACCCCGAGCGTAATCCGGCCTTCGCGCCGGCCTGGCGCCGTTTCGTCGCCATTCTCGAACAGCCCTCGGGCGCGGTCGGCCTGACGGTCACCCTGCCCTTCACCCAGGACGGCGAGCCCTGGTGCGCGACGCTGGCCATGGTGGTCTATTCGGTCGCCGGCATGCGCATCTGCCTGGCAGAACCGCGCTTCGCCCCCTGCGAGCGTCCCGGCGATATCCGCTTCGAGGAAACCCGCATCGCCGCCGACGCTCCCGACCGGCACAGGCTCACCCTCTGGCAGGCCTGAGCGGCACATAGCGGGCGGTAATATCCCCAGTCTTGCGGTTCTCCCGCCTCCCTCCCCTTTGTGGGGAGGGAGAAAAAGAGCCGAAGCTCCGGTTTGGCAGCGCAAGTCGCGCTCACCCCAAACACATGGCGACCCGCGCCGGGGGCGCGGCGCGGGTCTCGTGAGGGAAGGAGGTGATTTCCCCCACGGGGAGGGAAAAGCGCCTTTACCAGCGCTTGCCGCCGTGACGCTTGTTGAAGCTGTTCCAGCTATTGCCGGAATTGACGTTGTTGTTCGTGGTATTTCCCGAATTCACATTCGTCGTGTTGCCGGAATTGGAATAGCTGGTGTTCTGCCCGCCCAGGCCCAGAATGCCGTTGCCGCTGAGGATATTGGACAGGATCGAGCTGTTATTGCCCACCGCGACGGTGGTGCCGTTGAGGACATTGATGTCCTTGAGGCCCAGGGCCGCCGTGATATTGCCGAGCAGGCCGCCATTGGACTTGTTGAAGAAGCCGGCATGGGCCGCGGGGGCCATGGCCAGGGTGGCGACGACGGAAAGCGCGATAATGGTTTTCATCTCAGGTACTCCCTTTACTGATCCGTGAAGGACACGGGGCAAGGGAGCGCCTGACGCGCCGCAAGGCAATTTCGCGCCCCGATTTTATGCGTTCCATGCGCAAGATGCGCGAAAATACGGGAAAGTTCAGAGCTCGAACGGAGCCTGGAACGACTGGATCGCCTTGATGGCGGCCGAGGCGCGGTTTTCCACGCCCAGCTTGGTATAGACCTGTTCGAGATGCTTGTTCACCGTGCGGGGGCTGAGGCCGAGGATGTCGCCGATATCGCGATTGGACTTGCCATGGGCGATCCAGAGCAGCACCTCGCTCTCGCGCTGGGTGAGGCCGAAGGCCTGGCGCAACATCTCCTCCTGCCCCTCGCCCTGGGCGGGGCCGAGGCGGAAGAGATATTCATCGCCGCCCACCATGCCGAGATAGGCAAATTGCAGGGCCTGGCCATTGCCGGCCGCCAGGTCGAACCCGGCGCCGGGCTGGGCCCGTTCGCCCGCAGCCAGGCGCCAGGCGGCAAAGCCATCGGCGAGTTGATCCTGGCGCTCGGCATCGAGCCCCCAGCGCGCCAGGAGGCGATTGGCCTGCGGCGTCGACCACAGCAAGGCGCCATCGGCCGCTAAGGCCAGCAGATGACGACCAGCCGCATCGAGCGCGATGCGGGCGCTCTGCGCGCGGCGGGCATTGGCCAGATGCACCCGGATACGGGCGCGCAATTCATCGACATGGATCGGCTTGGAGAGATAATCCACCCCACCGCTTTCCAGCGCATGCACGATATGCTCGGTCTCGGTCAGCCCGGTCATGAAGATGATCGGCACATGGGCAAGCGGAGCCATGGCCTTCATGCGGCGGCTCGTTTCGAAGCCGTCGAGCCCGGGCATGATTGCATCCATCAGCACCACATCGGGCGTGACGCGCTGCACGATATTGAGCGCCGCCTCGCCCGAGCGCGCCACCAGCAGGGTGACCCCGGCATCTTCCAGCGCCGTGGTGAGGAAGCCCAGCGATTCCGGGGAATCGTCGACCAGGAGCACGATGTCCTGTTCCTTCTCAATCCGGCTCATGGCTCATCCGTTCCAGCGTTTCGGCATAGGCCTCGAAATCGAAATTCTCCATGTGCCGGCGCAAGAGCGCGACCAGCGGCATATTGTCGGGCTCGGCGGCCAGCTCGGCAAGCCGGGCCTCTATGCCCCGGACATGGCCGATCTGGCCCAGATTGGCGAGATCGCGCAAGGCTTCGGCACCCGGAGACTTCAGCGCACCCGGAGCAGTCTCAGCCGGCGGTGCATCGTCATAAGTCCATTCGAGCCCCAGATGCGTACTCAGCTTGTCAAGGAGCTGGTTGATGTCGAACGGCTTGGCCAGCGTGTCCGAATGGCCGGCATCCGCACTGGTGGGATTGGCGCCGTCGCCTATATTGGCGGACAGCATGATGATGGGCGCGCCGATCCCGCGCTCGCGAAGCGACCGAACCAGTTCCCAGCCGCTCATGCCGGGCATGCGGATATCGATGAAGTAGAGGTCGGCTGCTGAGTGTGACGTTCTTTCCATCTCCCCTTGAGGGAGAGGGTGAATCGGCCGGAGGCCGAGACGGGTGAGAGGTTCCGGCGTCGCCTCGTATTCAACGTTCGCGGAAACGCCCGAACCCCGCATCCGCCCTTCGGGCGCCTTCTCCCTCAAGGGGGGAAGGCCACCCGGCGAGATTTCGCTATCCGGGAAACCCAATGCCGCAAGACACCCCATCCCGCTCTCCGCCGTCACCACCTCAAATCCCAGCGGCTCCAGCATCTCCCGCATCATCCTGCGGTGATCCTCATTGTCATCGACCACCATGATGGACAGCCGCGGCCCCATATAGCTGGTGACCGACCTTGCCACAGACGAACGCCGCGTTGGTCGCTCCACCTTGGCCAGCATCAGCCGCGCCTGAAAGCGTGTGCCCTCGCCCGGTGTGCTGGACACGGTGATTTCTCCGCCCAGGGTTTCGGTCAGCAGCTTGGTGATGGTGAGGCCCAACCCAAGCCCGGGCGTAAACCGGTTCCTCTCCGCCTCCCCGCGCACGAAGGGCTCGAAGATATGCGGCAAGTCCTCCGCGCCGATGCCGCTGCCACTGTCGGAAACGATGAAGGTCGCCACCTGCATGCGGTAGCCGACCTCGAAGCTGACATGGCCGGAGGGGGTGAACTTGATGGCATTGGAGAGCAGATTGACCAGGATCTGGCGCAGCCGCTTTTCATCGGTGCGCACATAGGCCGGCAGCGCCGCCGCCCGCACGTGGCGGAATTCCAGCCCCTTGGCCGCCGCCTGCAGGCGGAACATGTCGACGATCTGGTCGAGGAAGTCCTGGATATTGACCTCGCCGGAATAGACCTGCAGGCGCCCCGCCTCGATCTTGGAAATGTCGAGCAGGCCATCGATGAGCCCGGAAAGGTGCTCGGCACTGCGCCGGATGACCTGCACCGAGCCCTTGCGGTTTTCCGGCAGGGCAGCGTCGCGTTCGAGGATTTGCGCATAGCCCATCACCGCGTTGAGCGGCGTGCGCAATTCATGGCTGAGCCCCACCACGTAACGCGACTTGGCGTGGTTGGCGGCCTCCGCCTTTTCCTTGGCGCGCTGCAAGGCGGCGTCGGTCTTCCTATGCGCCTCGATTTCCTTGAGCAGCAGCGTGTTCTGCCGCGTGCTCTCCTCTTCGGCCACGAGCCGGCTGTCATGGGCCAATACCAGGAACCAGGTCATCACCCCGGCGGCGACGGCGAAGACGAAGAACACGACCAGCAGCGTGCCGCCCACCACATCGGCCGTATGCGGCGCCGAGCCGATTGCGAAGTAATAGATGAGCCCCAGAATGCCGCCGAGAATGGCACTGGCGATGGCCATGGACATGCCGTAGCGGCCCAGCCGGGTCTGCAATTTATCGATTGCCCATTGCGGCAGCACGCTGGCCGCCACCGCATGGGTCTGCGCCCGGAAATGCGCATGCGGCTTGCACATGTCGTGGCAGCGGGCATCCAGCGAACAGCAGAGCGAACAGATCGGCGCCGCATAGGCCGGACACCAGGCCATGTCCTCGGGCTCGAACGGATGTTCGCAGATCGAGCAGGTGAGCGAGGGCTTGGACGCCCAGGCCTTGCGCGGCTTGCGAGCGAGATAATATTTGCCCCCGGTCGCCCAGGCGATGGCGGGCGAAGCGATGAAGCAGACGACGAGCGCGATATAGGGCGCCAGAGCCGAAGCCATGTCCCCGAACGCCCCGAAATGGGCCGCCAGCGCAACGCCCGCCGAAAGCAGCATGGAGCCGACGCCCACCGGATTGATGTCGTAGAGATGCGCCCGCTTGAACTCGATGCCGGGCGGGGCGAGGCCCAGCGGCTTGTTGACGAAAAGGTCGGCCGAAATCGAGCAGAGCCAGGCCATGGCGATGATCGAGAAAATGCCCAAAGTTTCCTCAAGCAGCCGGTAGATGCCCAATTCCATCAGCAACAGCGCGATGGCGACGTTGAACAGGAGCCAGACGACGCGCCCAGGATGGCTGTGGGTGAGACGCGAGAAGAAGTTCGACCAGGCCAGCGACCCGGCATAGGCATTCATCACATTGATCTTGAGCTGGCTGATGACCACGAAGACCGCCATCAGCATCAGCGCCAGGAACTCATTGGGGATCATGTAGCCGAAGGCCACCGCGAACATATGGCCGGGCTCGGACGCATGTTCGGGCGAGACGCCCGCCGAGAGCGCGAGGAAAGCAAGGAAGGAACCGGCGATCAGCTTGGGCGCGCCGACCACGACCCAGCCGGCCCCGGCCAGGAAGATGCCGACGCGGTGCCGCCATTTCGGCACCCCTTCCGCCGGCAGGAAGCGCAGAAAGTCCACCTGCTCGCCGATCTGCGTCATCAGCGCCAGGATCACCGCCGAAGCGGCGCCGAACTTGGCAATGTCGAAAGCGGCGATACTGCCCGCCGCGCCTTCGAGCTCGCCCAGCCCGTTGAAGGCCCGCCACAGCTCGAACTTTTCCCAATCCATGAAGGCGATGAAGATGAAGGGCAGGATATTGAGGACGATCCAGACCGGCTGCGTCAGCAGTTGAAACCGGCTGATCATGCGAATGCCATGCGTCACCAGCGGAATGACCGCCACGGCGGAGATGATATAGCCGATCCAGAGCGGCAGCCCGAACGCCAATTGCAGCGCGCTGGCCATGATCGAGGCTTCGATGGCGAAGAGGATGAAGGTGAAGCTGGCATAGACCAGCGAGGTAATGGTGGAGCCGATATAGCCGAAACTCGCTCCGCGCGTCAGCAGGTCCACATCGACGCCGTGGCGGGTGGCGTAGCGCGCGATCGGCACGCCGACCAGCAGGATGGCGATGGAAGCGATGAGGATGGCGATCAGCGCATTGGTGGTGCCGTAGCTAAGCGTGATGGCGCCGCCGATCGCCTCCAGCGCCAGGAAGGAAATCGCGCCGATGGCGGTCTGTGAAATGCGGTCATTGGAGAAGCGCCGCGCCGACTTGGCGGTGAAGCGCAGGGCATAGTCCTCCAGCGTCTGGTTGGCCACCCAGCGGTTATATTCACGCCTGATCGGGATGATCCGCTGCCGCGCCATTCGCCCAGTTCTTAGACAAGATCGAGCAATGCTCAAAAATTCACCAATCCCTGCATAGCAGTTTTTGCCGCGAAATCACGCGGTTTTTCAGCACCTTCCGCGCTTAGGCGGAATCTTCGCGCCAGCCATTACGTCAATCGACGTATTGGGCTCGCATGGAAAGCTGTCCCAAGGTCCCCCTCGACGCCTCCCTGGGTGTCTTCGGGGAACAATCTTCAGAGGGACTTCACATGATCCGTTTCAGCGCCAAAAGCGCCCTGCTCGCTGCGGCCTTCGCCGGCAGCGCCTTCCTGCCCATGACGCCGGTTCTGGCGCAGGACGACACCATCAAGGTGGGCATCCTGCATTCGCTGTCCGGCACGATGGCCATTTCCGAAACCACGCTCAAGGACACGATGCTGTTTCTGATCGAGAAGCAGAATGCGGCCGGCGGCGTGCTCGGCAAACAGATCGAACCCGTCGTGGTCGACATCGCTTCCGACTGGCCGCTTGCCGCCGAACTCGCCCGTCAATTGGTCGAAGTCGACAATGTCGATGCCGTGTTCGGCTGCTGGACCTCGGTATGCCGCAAGTCGGTGCTGCCGGTGTTCGAGGAACTCAATTCGCTGCTGTTCTACCCCGTCCAGTACGAGGGCGAGGAAAGCCAGCGCAACGTGTTCTATACCGGCGCTTCGCCCAACCAGCAGGCCATTCCCGCCGTCGACTACCTGATGGAGGAAGAGGGCGTGGAGCGCTGGGTGCTGGCCGGCACCGATTATGTCTATCCCCAGACCACCAACAAAATCCTCGAGCAATATCTGCTCGATGCCGGCGTGGCGCCGGAAGACATCATGATCAATTACACGCCCTTCGGCCATTCCGACTGGCAGACCATCGTTTCCGACATCAAGGCCTTCGGCTCGGCCGGCAAGAAGACCGCCGTGGTCTCCACCATCAATGGCGACGCCAACGTGCCGTTCTACCGCGAACTGGGCAACCAGGGCATCAAGGCCGAGGACATTCCGGTCGTCGCCTTCTCGGTGGGCGAGGAAGAATTGTCCGGCTTCGACACCACGCCGCTGGTGGGGCACCTGGCCGCCTGGAACTATTTCATGAGCGTCGATACGCCTGAAAACGAAGCCTTCATCGCCGATTGGCAGGCCTATATCGGCTCCACGGATCGCGTCACCAACGACCCCATGGAAGCCCATTACATCGGCTTCAACCTCTGGGTGAAGGCCGTGGAAGCCGCCGGCACCACCGATGCCGACGCTGTCATCGACGCCATTGTGGGCCTCGAAACCCCCAACCTGACCGGCGGCACCGCCACCATGCTTCCCAACCACCACATCACCAAGCCGGTGCTGATCGGTGAAATCCAGGATGACGGCCAGTTCTTCGTGGTCTGGGAAACCGAAGACCTCGTCCCCGGCGATGCCTGGTCCGATTTCCTGCCCGAAAGCGCCATGCTGGAAGCCGATTGGACCGCCCCGATCAATTGCGGGAACTACAACACGCAAACCCAGACCTGCGGCGCCGCGGCGCAGTAGGCGCCAATGGGGCAGCCAACCCTGCCCCACGCTCGATGCGCCCCCTCCCCCTTGAGGGGAGGGCTGGGGTGGGGGTTCAAGCCCATCGCACGAAGCAGAATGTGCGGGACAAGCAGAACCCCCACCCCTAACCCCTCCCCTCAAGGGGGAGGGGAACTTTCCCAAGAACGACAAGGACTTGCTCCGCGATGCTGACTCTCCGTGCGATCCGCCTGGTGCTTCTGGCCCTGCCGTTCCTGCTGACCTCCATCGACGCGGCCCGCGCCCAGGAGACCGACATTCCCGCCCTCGTCCAGTCCATGGGCGAAGCCAGTTTGCGCGAGCTCGGCCAGATCGTGAGCGACCTCGCCTCCACCGGCGACCCCGCCGTCGTCCCTGCCCTCCAGGCCCTCGCCGACGGCAATCTCTACCTCGATGAAGCGTCCAGCGCCGTCGTCATCCAGCGCGGGTCCGCTTTGTCCGATCCGGTTTCCGGCGATGCCGTCGCGCTCGGCGCCGATGCCGATCTCTCCCGCATCCGCGTCAACAACAGTCTGCGCCGCGATATCGCCACCGCCCTCGCCGGCATGACGCTGATGAGCGACAATCCCGCCACGCGCCTCGCCGCAGCCAATGGCTTCATGGCGCGGCCCGATCCGGCCAATATCCCGCTGCTCGACGAGGCCATTGCCGCGGAAACCAATGCCAATGTGCTGCGGCTCATGCAGGCCGCGCGCGCCGTCACTATTCTCGGCGACGATGAATTCGACCTGGCCGACCGGCAGGCGGCGATACCGGTCATCGCTTCAAATGCCGGGCGTTCCGCGATCACCATTCTGACCGGCGCCCTCAGCACCGCGCCCGACGACCTCAAGCCCGCAATCCAGTCCGCGCTGGCCGGTCTCGAACAAGAACGTGCCGTCTGGGGCGCCTTGCAGAATGTCTGGTTCGGCATCTCGCTGGGTTCGGTGCTGCTGCTCGCGGCCATTGGCCTGGCCATCACCTTCGGGGTCATGGGCGTCATCAACATGGCCCATGGCGAAATGGTCATGCTGGGCGCCTATACGACCTTCATCGTTCAATTGATCATCCGCCAGAATTTCCCCTTCCTTCTGGATTATTCGCTGCTGATCGCCCTGCCTGCGGCGTTTTTCCTCACCGGCGCCATCGGCGTGGGCATCGAGCGCGGCGTCATCCGCTGGCTCTACGGCCGCCCGCTCGAAACCCTGCTCGCCACCTGGGGCATTTCGCTGATCCTGCAGCAATCGGTGCGCTCGATCTTCGGCCCGACCAACCAGATGGTGATCGCCCCGACCTGGATGAGCGGCTCCTTCGAATTCTATGGCCTGTCTATCACTTACGGCCGTTTCTGGATCGTCATCTTCGCCGCCATCGTCTTCGCCCTGCTCTTGCTGGTGCTGAACCGAACCGCGCTGGGCCTGCAAATGCGCGCCGTGACACAGAACCGTCGCATGGCCTCCTCCATGGGCATCCGCACCCCCTTCGTCGATGCCATGACCTTCGGCCTCGGCTCGGGCATTGCCGGCCTCGCCGGCGTGGCGCTGACCCAGATCGACAATATCTCGCCGAACCTGGGCCAGAACTACATCATCGACTCTTTCATGGTCGTGGTCTTCGGCGGCGTCGGCAATCTCTGGGGCACCCTGGTCGGCGCGCTGACCCTGGGCGTCGCCAACAAGTTCCTCGAACCCTATGCCGGCGCCGTTCTGGGCAAGATCCTGATCCTGGTACTGATCATCCTCTTCATCCAGCGACGGCCGAGAGGGCTGTTCGCGCTGAAAGGACGGGCGGTGGAGCAGTGAGTTTTAAGGCCCCCTCACCCGCCGGCTTCGCCGTCGACCTCTCCCCCAAGGGAGAGGTGTCGCTCCGCGACTTTGGCATCCTTCACCTCTCCCTTTGGGGGAGAGGTCGGCGCGCAGCGCCGGGTGAGGGGGCCTTCCTGAAAGGTACAAAAGCATGCTGACCCAAGCCCTGTTCCGCGCGCTCGACCGAAAGGCGAT
The DNA here is from genome assembly GCF_001650025.1 of Devosia elaeis. Classification (GTDB taxonomy): domain Bacteria; phylum Pseudomonadota; class Alphaproteobacteria; order Rhizobiales; family Devosiaceae; genus Devosia; species Devosia elaeis. The sequence goes on from NZ_LVVY01000064.1 coordinate 68,924, forward strand.
CTGGCTGATCGGCATCTTTCTCGCCGTCGCCATTCTCGTGCCCATGGCCAATCTGCTGATCCCGCCGGGGCAGTTCGGGCACGTGCCGACCTATCTCGTCTCGCTGCTGGGCAAATATCTGAGCTACGCCATCCTGGCGCTCGCGCTCGATCTGGTCTGGGGCTATTGCGGTATTCTCTCGCTCGGCCACGGCGCGTTCTTCGCGCTCGGCGGCTATGCCATGGGCATGTATCTCATGCGCCAGATCGGGTCGCGCGGCGTCTATGGCAATCCGGTCCTGCCCGATTTCATGGTGTTCCTCAACTGGCGCGACCTGCCCTGGTATTGGCTGGGCTTCGACAATTTCTGGTTCGCCATGGCCATGGTTCTGTTCGTCCCCGGGCTGCTGGCCTTCCTTTTCGGCTTCTTCGCCTTCCGCAGCCGCGTCACCGGCGTCTATCTCTCCATCATGACCCAGGCCATGACCTTCGCGCTGCTGCTGGCCTTCTTCCGCAACGATATGGGCTTTGGCGGCAATAACGGGCTCACCGACTTCAAGGATATCCTGGGCGGGCCTATCCAGGCGCAGACGACCCGGGCGGCCCTCTTCGCCGCCACCGCCATCGCCTTGGCCCTTTCGGTTCTGGTCTGTTCGGGCATTGTCAATTCCAAGCTGGGCAAGGTCATGATCGCGGTGCGCGACGCCGAAAGCCGCACGCGCTTTCTCGGCTATCGCGTCGAATATGTGAAACTCTTCGCCTTCACCGTCTCCGCCATCATGGCGGGCATCGCCGGCGCGCTCTATGTGCCCCAGGTCGGCATCATCAATCCGGGCGAATTCGATCCGGCCAATTCCATCGAGATTGTCATCTGGACGGCCTTGGGCGGACGCGGCACGCTGGTCGGGCCGATCATCGGCGCCATCGTAGTCAATCTGGGCAAATCCTGGTTCACCACCACCCTGCCCGAGCTCTGGCTCTTTGCCCTGGGCGCGCTCTTCGTCTGTTCGACCCTGTTCCTGCCCAAGGGCATTGTCGGCCTCTGGCACCAGGTGTTCGGCCGGCGCCAAAAGCCGATTGGAGCGGCGCCGACGCAATCCTCCGACATAGAGAAGGGCGAGGACGCCGCCAGTTTGAGTGGCAATCCCCAACCCAAGCCGGCGGAGTGAGACCATGAGCAAGGCACAGGATACGATGCTCTATCTCAACGGCGTCTCGGTCGCCTTCGACGGGTTCAAGGCCATCAACAATCTGTCCATCATCGTCGGCCCGGCCGAAATGCTGGCCATTATCGGCCCCAATGGGGCGGGCAAGACGACGATGATGGATATCATCACCGGCAAGACAAGGCCCGATGCGGGCGATGTGCTGTTCGACGGGCGCACCGATCTCACCCGGCTGGACGAGGCCGCCATCGCCAATCTGGGCATCGGCCGGAAATTCCAGAAGCCGACCGTCTTCGAAAGCCACACCGTCTGGGACAATCTCGAACTGGCGCTGAAAAAGCCGCGCGGCATCTTCCCAACCCTGTTCTATGCCGCTGACGCCCCCGATACGGCCCGCATCGCCGCAATCCTCGACCAGGTGCGCCTTTCCCATCGCCGGCACGAGCTGGCCGCCAATCTCAGCCATGGGCAGAAGCAATGGCTGGAGATTGGCATGCTGCTTGCACAGGATCCCAAGCTGTTGCTGGTCGATGAGCCGGTGGCCGGCATGACCGACAGCGAGACCGAGGAGACCGCCAAATTGTTGCGTGACATTGCCGGAACACGCTCGGTCGTGGTGGTCGAGCACGATATGAGCTTCGTGCGGGAACTGGGCTCGCGCGTCGTCTGCCTGGCCGAAGGGGCGGTGCTGGCCGAAGGCTCGCTCGACCAGGTCAGCGCCAATCCCCTGGTCATCGAAAGGTATCTGGGCCGATGAGCGCCGCACTCGCCATCAACGCGATCGACCTCCATTACGGCGCCGCGCAGGCGCTGAAAGGCATTTCCATCACCTGCCGGCCGGGCCGCATCACCGCGGTGCTGGGCCGCAATGGCGTGGGTAAATCCTCCACCCTGCGCGCCATTGCCGGCATCAATCATGTATCGTCCGGTGACATCGTTTTCGGCAGCGCGGTGCTCAAAAAAGCGGCACCCTATAAACGCGCGCGGCTGGGGCTAGGTTATGTGCCGCAGGGCCGCGAAATCTTTCCGCTCCTTACAGTCCGGGAAAATCTCGAAACCGGCTATGCCGGCCTGCCCCGCAGCGAGCGCAATATTCCCGACTATATCTTCGAGCTGTTCCCGGTGCTCAAATCCATGCTGGGGCGGCGGGGCGGCGATCTGTCCGGCGGCCAGCAGCAGCAATTGGCCATTGCCCGCGCCCTGGTGACGCGGCCCAAAGTGCTGGTGCTGGACGAGCCCACCGAGGGCATCCAGCCCTCGATCATCAAGGATATCGGCCGCGCCCTGCAATTTCTGCGCGACGAGAGGGGCATGACCATCCTCCTGGTCGAGCAATTCCTCGATTTCTGCCGCGAGATCGCCGACGACATCTACGTCATGGACCGCGGCGAGATCGTGCATTCGGGGCCCGCAGCGGACCTGGATCGTCCGGAAGTCAGGAGGCATCTCATGATATAAAAATGCCCGGCTCGAAAGCCGGGCGCTTTTGACGACGGATCGACCGGATTACGGCTGAGTAACCCAACCGCCCGTAACGCAGTCATCGAGAGTGATGGTGGACAGGTCGATAGTGGTGGCAGCGTTGGCAGTGCCTTCAGCCGGGGGGCTTTCATTGCTGCTGGTCTGCGAAGCAGGGCCATCTTCGTCATCGGCACCGGTTTCGGTGTCCGTGGTGACACTGGAACTGGTTGAACCTTCCAACGCCAGAAGCTCGTCGCAGCGTGCCTGCACGGCGGCCTGATCTTCTTCAGCAACGGGATTGCCAGCGATGGTCAAAGACGCAGCGGCGTCCTGAGCAATAACCGGAGCCACAAGCATGGCCGACGTCAGGGCAAGAGCGGAAACTACAGATTTGACAAGCATTTCTATTCGCCTCGTTGATTATCTCTGTGAAGAGCGATTGCTCGGGAAAAGAACGTCGAGCCATGCGATTGGTTGCCGATATTTCTCTTGACCAAACCCTGCCGGCCGCCCTGCAACGGGCGCGCGGGAGCGGTGCGTTGCGCACCAAACAAGCCGATGGCCGCACCCGGCTGGACACGCTTTTCCAGGAAGGCTGCGGCAAGATCAGGCTGCCCAATACGCATTCGGAATCCCTTGAGGCGGTCTTCATCAATACGGCTGGCGGCATCACCGGCGGCGACCATCTGCAATGGGGCGCCGAGGTCGCCGAGGGTGGGCATCTCGTGGTCACCACCCAGGCCTGCGAGCGCTCCTATCGTTCGACCGGAGATTTCGGCCGGGTGCGGACCCACCTTACGGTCGGTGCCGGCGCGCATCTTGATTGGCTGCCGCAGGAAACCATTCTCTTTGCCGGCAGCAAGCTGGACCGGCAGCTGGAGATCGACCTGGCGGAGAACGCCACCTTGACCGCCATCGAAGCGGTGCTGCTGGGCCGGGACGCCATGGGCGAGGAGGCCCGCGACGCCATGCTGCGCGATAGCTGGCGCATCAGGCGCAATGGCAGGCTGCTCCACGCCGAGGCCACTGCGCTTTCGGGCCAGGATGCCGAGCGCGACGGCCTCTCCCTGCTTGCAGGCAATCGGGCCTTCGCCACCCTGCTGCACATCGCCGCTAATGCCGACCGGGCCGCGGCGCTGGCCGAGCGCCTGCGAGGGTCTTTTGCTGCTGACCGGGCGATCGGCGCCAGCGCCAATGGCGAACGCCTCGTCATTCGCGCCATGGCGGAAAGCGGGCTCGCCCTGCGCCGCATGATCGTTCCCGCCCTGATCGAACTCACCGGCGCCGGCAGCCTGCCGCGCCTCTGGCATCTCTAGGATAAACGAAAAGATGAACCTGACGCCGCGCGAAAAAGACAAGCTGCTCATCGCCATGGCCGCCATCGTCGCCCGCAACCGGCTGGCGCGCGGGGTGAAGCTCAATCACCCAGAAGCGCTGGCGATCATCAGCGATTTCGTCGTGGAAGGCGCGCGCGATGGCCGCCCCGTAGCCGAACTGATGGAAGCGGGCGCCCATGTCATCGATCGCAGCCAGGTCATGGAAGGCATCGCCGAGATGATCCACGACGTCCAGGTCGAAGCCACTTTTCCCGACGGCACCAAGCTCGTCACCGTTCACCAGCCCATTCGATAAGAGGGAATTTCATGCTCAAGCGCAGCCTCCTGGTCCTCGCCCTGTCCATCGCCGCCACCTTGCCGGCCTTTGCCCATCTCGATCCGGGGACCCACGGCTCCTTTGCCGCCGGCTTCAGCCATCCCCTGTTCGGCGTGGATCATATCCTTGTCATGGTCGCGGTTGGGTTATGGGCTGCCCAGCAGGGCGGGCGAAGCATCTGGCTGGTGCCTGGCGCCTTTGTCGGCGCCATGGCCATCGGCTTCGCGGCCGCCATTAGCGGCGTGCCCCTGCCCTTCGTCGAGCCGGTCATCCTGGCTTCGGTGGTCTTCATTGGCGTGGCCATCGCGCTGGCCCTGCCCATCCCGGCCCCGGCCGTGGCCGCCATGGTGGGCTTTTTCGCCCTTTTCCACGGCCATGCCCATGGCGGTGAGCTCGGCGAGGCCGGCGCCTGGCAATTCGCCATCGGCTTCATCCTCGCCACCGCGGCCCTCCATGCCGCCGGCATCGTGGCGGGCCTGCTGCTTGGCCGCATCAGCGGCAAGGTGCTGACCCGCATCGCCGGAGCCATCACCGCCCTTGGCGGCCTGTGGCTGGCCTTCGGCGCCTGAACGGAGGCTGGAATGATCCCCGGAGAAATCATCACCGCCCCTGGCGATATCGAGCTCAATGCCGGTGCCGCCCAGATCGTGATCGAGGTCGCCAATAGAGGCGACCGCCCGATCCAGGTCGGCTCGCACTATCATTTCCACGAGACCAATGCCGGCCTGCTTTTCGACCGCGACAAGGCGCGCGGCATGCGTCTCGACATCGCCGCGGGAACCGCCATCCGCTTCGAACCGGGCCAGACCCGGGAAGTGCGGCTGGTGCCGATTGGCGGCGACCGCAAGGTTTTCGGCTTCCGCCAGATGGTCATGGGCCCGCTGTGAGCCCGGCGCACCCCATGGGCAAAAACGCGGCCGCGCCATGGCGCGCCGGGGCGAAAGCTGCTTTAAGAACGCCGCAATATTGGAATTGGCCAGGCAGCGATGACGACCGACAAGACCCCGACGCCCAATCCGGACGAGCAGTTCCGGCAGAAATTCTCCGCTGTGCTGCAGGATCTGCAGGTGACGGCGCAGGAGGACGGCGAGGCCATGGCAATGATCGGCATCTTGGCGCTGCAGCTTGCCGACAAGCTCGGGCAGCAGAGCTGGAGCGAGGCCAAGCAGGTCATGTCCGCCGCCAATTACGCCGAAATGCTGCAGGTCTTCGACGAGAAGGGCAATGCCTACCATCAGGCGGGCAGCACCAAGCAGGCTTATGCCGTCCAGGCGCTGGCGGCCTCGCTGGTTGCCCGCTCGCGCCGGCAGGACCAGGCCATCGCCGAGGGCGAGAAATTGCTCGACGCGCTGATCGACCACACGATCGCCGTTCACCGTCGCGAAATGGCCAAGCGCCACTAGACCGCATCCCCTCCTCGGGCACTATCGGCTGGCACCCCAAGGGCGCCGGCCGCTTTGCCATGGCCGGACGCCATCCCGGACAATCCCCAAGCATCGGAGCCTGACCATGCCCGCCCGCATTTCCCGCGCCAGCTATGCCGACATGTACGGCCCCACCATCGGCGACAAGGTGCGGCTGGCCGATACAGAGCTTTTCATCGAGGTGGAGAATGACTTCACCACCTATGGCGAGGAGGTCAAATTCGGCGGCGGCAAGGTCATCCGCGACGGCATGGGCCAGTCGCAGCGCACCCGCTCCGAAGGTGCGGTGGATACCGTCATCACCAACGCGCTGATCGTCGACCATACCGGCATCTACAAGGCCGATATCGGCCTGAGGAACGGGTTGATCGCCGCTATCGGCAAGGCCGGTAATCCCGATACGCAGCCGGGCATCGACATCATCATCGGCCCCTCCACCGAGGCCATTGCCGGCGAAGGCCGGATCCTGACGGCCGGCGGCATGGATGCGCATATTCACTTCATCTGCCCCCAACAGATCGAGGAAGCGCTGATGAGCGGCATGACCACCATGCTCGGCGGCGGCTCCGGCCCCGCCCATGGCACGCTGGCCACCACTTGTACCGGTGCCTGGCATATCGAGCGCATGATCGAAAGCTTCGACGCCTTCCCGATGAACCTGGCGCTGGCTGGCAAGGGCAATGCCGCCCTGCCTGCCCCGCTGGAGGAAATGATCCTCGCCGGCGCCTCCTGCCTCAAGCTGCACGAGGACTGGGGCACCACGCCCGCGGCAATCGACAATTGCCTCTCCGTCGCCGACGATTACGACGTGCAGGTGATGATCCATACCGACACGCTCAACGAAAGCGGTTTCGTCGAGGACACGATCGGCGCCTTCAAGGGCCGCACCATCCATGCCTTCCACACCGAAGGCGCCGGCGGCGGCCACGCGCCCGACATTCTCAAGGTCGCGGGCCTGCCCAATGTCATCCCGTCCTCGACCAATCCCACCCGGCCCTACACGATCAATACCATTGCCGAGCATCTCGACATGCTCATGGTCTGCCATCACCTCGACCAGTCGATCCCCGAGGACGTGGCCTTCGCCGAAAGCCGCATCCGCAAGGAGACCATTGCTGCCGAGGATATCCTGCACGACATGGGGGCGCTCTCGATCATCTCATCCGACAGCCAGGCCATGGGCCGCGTCGGCGAGGTGCTGATCCGCACCTGGCAGACGGCCGACAAGATGAAGCGCCAGCGCGGCCGCCTGCCCGAGGAAAGTGGCGACAATGACAATTTCCGCGTCCGCCGCTACATCGCCAAATACACCATCAACCCCGCCATCGCCCATGGCATGAGCCGGCATATCGGCTCGGTGGAAGTGGGCAAGCGCGCCGATCTCGTGCTCTGGAACCCAGCCTTTTTCGGCGTGAAGCCGGAAATGGTGCTGCTGGGCGGCTCCATCGCCGCCGCGCCCATGGGCGATCCCAATGCCTCGATCCCCACGCCGCAGCCCATGCATTACCGGCCCATGTTCGGCGCCTATGGCAAGCTGGTCAGCCGCTCGTCCGTGGTCTTCATTTCCCAGGCCGCGCATGATGCGGGCCTGCGGGCGCGACTGGGGGTCGACAAGCAGCTTCTGCCCGTGTCCAATACGCGCGGGGGGATCGGCAAGGCGGCGATGATGCTCAACCACGCGACGCCCCATGTCGAGGTGCATCCGGAGACCTATGAAGTGCGCGCCGATGGCGAATTGCTGACCTGCGAACCGGCCACGATCCTGCCCATGGCGCAGCGCTATTTCCTGTTCTGATGAAGGCATCGACCAAGATCGCTTCGGGCATGCCCGGCAATCCCGCCCTGGCGCGCCGCGCCGGTGAAATCCTGCAGGCCAGCGCCGACCTGTTGCAGCAGGACAAGGTGGCGGAAGCCGTGCCGCTGGCCGTCGAGCTGGTGCGCATCGCTCCCGACCTGCCCAATGGCCATCGCCTGATGGGGTCGCTGGCCCTGCGCACCGGCGCCGCCGACATCGCCATCGGCAGTTTCGAGCGCGCCCTGGCGCTGAAACCGGCCTCGGACAGCCTCCATCTCGATCTCGGCGCTGCCCTGCTGGTCGCCGGACGGGCGGAAGATGCCGCCGCCATCCTTCGCAAGGGGCTGGTCCTCAACGCCAGGAATGGCGACCTGCTGCGAGAACTGGGCCAGGCGCAATTGCTGCTCGGCGAGCGGCAGGCCGCGCTCAAATCGTTCCGGCGCGCCCTGAAGCTCCTGCCGGACGATCGCTACGTGGCCCATATGGCCGGCGCCCTGGCCGATCCCGGCCTGGCCAATAGCGATTACGTGGCCCATCTCTTCGACACCTATGCCGGCCATTTCGACGAGCACCTGACCGGCAAGCTGCATTATCGCGTGCCCCAAGCCCTGGCCGATATGCTGAAGCGGAGCGGCAAGGCGCTGGGCCCAGCCATCGATATCGGCTGCGGCACCGGGCTGGCCGGGGCCGCCCTGGCCGAAGCCGCCCGGCCCATCGACGGCATCGACATCGCGCCGCGCATGGTCGAGAAGGCGCGCCAGCGCGGCCTCTATCGCCACCTCGCCACCGGCGATGCCGCCCGGGTGCTGCGGACAGATGCCGATTTCGCCGGGCCATATGCCCTCGCCATCGCTGCGGACGTCTTCATCTATGTCGGCGCCATCGAAGACCTGTTCGGCGCGATTCTGGACAAGCTGGCCGCGGGCGGATTGTTCGCCTTCTCCATCGAAACCAGCGTCGGCGACGACATCGAAATCCGCGCCAGCGGCCGGTTTGCCCATTCCCCCGCCTATGTCGAGGGGCTCGCCCAGGCCCATGGCCTGGCCCTCGCGGCGCGCGCGGACCACGATATCCGGCTGGAAAACAACCAGCCCATTGCCGGCGCGCTTTATGTATTGGAGCGCAAGTAATGACTGTCTCACTTCTGCCGCCGCATTATACAATAGTGCCGAACGACCGACACAGGAGTGCCTTATGAGCCGAATTCTCGCCCTGCCCCTCGCCGCTGTCGTCCTCTGCACATCGGCCTCGCTCGCCCTGGGCCAGGCTACGACCAGCGCCAGCCTGACGCTCACCCTGGAAAGCGCCGGGGATATCGAGCGCAATGTGGTCGCCTATCAATGCGACGACGAGCAGACGCTGGCGGTGCAATATATCAATGCCGCGCCCAATTTCCTGGCCATCGTGCCCATCGAGGGCGTGAATCACGTCTTCGCCACTACCGTGGCCGCCTCGGGCGCCCGCTATATTTCGGGGCCCTATGAATGGTGGAGCCACCAGGGCGAGGCCACCTTGCGCGATCTCATGCAGGACGAAGATGCCGAGCCGCTGGCCACGTGCAACGAAGTCAGCAACACGCCCTGATCCGCAAAGATGGATGCCGCGCCCGCCACCGAACTTTTTCCGCATGTCCGCATCGTCATGGGCACCGTCATCGGGCTGGGCATCACCCGGCTGCTGATGACGGTTGCCGGCATCATCCAGCATCCGCACCGCGGCAAGATTTCGACCCTGCATATCCTCTGGGTCGCCTCGCTGCTGCTGGAGCTGGTGCTGTTCTGGTGGTGGGAATTCGCGCTGCACTCCATCCAGGTGTGGAGCTTCGGCATCGTCCTCTTCGTGCTGAGCTATGCCATCACCCTGTTCCTGATGGCGGCCCTGCTCTCGCCGGACAGCGTTTCCGAATACAAGGGCTACGAGGATTTCTTCCTCAAGCGCCGCAACTGGTTTTTCGGCCTCCTGGCCGCCACCTTCGCACTCGACACCATCGACACGCTGATCAAGGGGCAGGCCCACTGGACCCGCTTCGACTGGAGCTATTTCATCCAGGTGCCTGTCGGGCTCGTCCTGTGCGTCCTGGCCTGGCGCAGCGAAGACCGCCGGGTCCATCTCGGCATTGTCGGGCTGCACATCACCTACCAGCTCTTCCTCATCGTCCGCTTCTTCAACATCGTCAGTTAGAAAACCTCATGCGCCGCGCCCTTTCGCATCTCCCCGCCCCGCACGGCCAGGTCCCCGTCGTCGATACCATCACCCTGGCCCATGACGAGCGCCGGCTGCGCCGCAAATTGCTGACCGGGGCCAAGGGCACCGAGATCATGGTGGACTTTCCCACCACGACGACGCTGGACCATGGCGACGCCCTGCTGCTGGAGGGCGGCGGCGCGGTGGAAATCGCCGCAGCGTCCGAACTGCTTTACGAGATCCGCGCCCAAGACGGCGGGCATCTCCTGCGCCTGGCCTGGCATATCGGCAATCGCCATACGCCGGCTCAATTGGAGCCTGACCGCATCCTCATCCGCCGCGACCATGTGCTCAAGACTATGCTGGAAGGACTGGGAGCGACGGTAGCCAATGTATCGGAACCCTTCTTCGCCGAGCATGGCGCCTATCATGCCCATAGCCACGGCGATGGCGGCCATGCATTGCTGAACCGGAATTGAGCGCTGAGCTGCAAAAGCTGCTGACCTGGCTCTCCCCGGCTTTTCCGGTGGGCGTCTTCGCCTGGTCGGCGGGGCTGGAAACGGCCATCGTCGAGCGCCGGGTCAAAGACCGGATCACGGCGCAGGACTGGATCGAGGGCGCCCTGCGCCATGGCGGCATCAGGACCGACGCGATCCTCCTGGCCCAGGCCCACGCTGCCTGCCGGGACGCCGCCAGGCTGGCCGAACTGGCCGATCTCTGCCTGGCCCTGACGCCGGCCCGCGAGCGCCATGCCGAGACGGTGCAGACCGGCAATGCCTTCGTGCTGGCCAGCGCCGCCTGGCCGAATGACATGCCGGTCCCCCTGCCCAGGCCCTGCCCCTATCCCATCGCCGTCGGCGCACTGGCCGGCGCGCATGGCATGGATGGGCGCGATGCGCTGATCGCCTTCCTGACCGCCATCGTGCATGGCCAGGTCTCCGTCGCGGTGCGCCTGGTGCCCATCGGCCAGAATGACGGGCTCGCCATCATGGCAAGCCTGGAAGCTCCTGTCGCCGAACAGGCCGAACTGTGCCAGCATGCCACACTGGACGATATCGGCGCGGTAGCCTATGGCGCCGATATTGCGCAAATGAAGCACGAAACGCTGCCGACAAGGATATTCCGCTCATGAACATGTTCATCGCCTCCTTCATGTTCATTGCCCTCTTCGCCATTTCCATGGCCCATTTCCTCTGGGCCTTCGGCCGCACCTGGCCGATCCGCAACGAGAAGCTGCTGGCCCAGACGGTGGTAGGCTTCAAGGATATCGAGCGCATGCCGCCCCGGCTGGCCTCGCTGGCCGTCGCCATCGCCACCTTCGCGGCCGGCATTTTCGCGCTGGCGCTCGCCGATCATGACAGCGGCGGCTTCTGGCTCAGCGCCGCCGGGCTGGCCCTGGCCGCGATATTCCTGGCGCGCGGCATCGTCGGCTACACCGCATGGTGGGCCGGCGTGACGCCCGAGCCCAATTTCCGGCTCAATGACCGCCGGGTCTATTCGCCCCTGTGCCTGTTCCTGGGCCTGGGATTCATCGTCCTCGTCTATTTCCGCCTCACCTGAATTTTGGGAGTTCGATCATGTCCAAGAGCCTCAATGGTCCCCTGCGCATCGGCATTGGCGGCCCGGTGGGCTCGGGCAAGACGACCCTGTGCGAAATGCTGCTCAAGGCCATGCGCGACCGCTATTCCATGGCCGTGGTCACCAATGACATCTATACCCGGGAAGACGCCCTGATCCTGGCCCGCGCCCAGGCGATTTCGGAGGACCGCATTGTCGGCGTCGAGACCGGCGGTTGCCCCCATACCGCCATCCGCGAGGATGCCTCGCTCAACCTCGCCGCCATCGACGAGCTGACCCGCAAATTCCCCGATCTCGACATCGTGCTGATCGAAAGCGGCGGCGACAACCTGGCCGCCACTTTCTCGCCCGACCTGGCCGACCTCACCATCTACGTGATCTCCGTCGCCCAGGGCGAAAAAATTCCCCGCAAGGGCGGCCCCGCCATCTCCCGCTCCGATCTGCTGGTCATCACCCATACCGACCTCGCCCAATATGTCGGCGCCAGCCTCGAGATCATGGAAAGCGATACCCAAAAGGTGCGCGAGGGCCGGCCCTATGTCTTCACCGACCTGCTGCGCCGCGAAAGCCTGGACCGGATCGTGGCCTTCATAGAAAAGCATGGCGGCTTCACGGCGCAGGCGGCGGAGTGATGAGCGAACAGCAAGCCCATCTGCGGCTTCGCAAATATCTCGACAGGCCCGAACACGCGGTCTGGCCAGGCGGCTTCCGGCCGGCCGAACTCGGCACTATCGACCCACGCCAGGCCCATGCGGTGCTGGACCTGGCCTTTCCAGGCCTCGTCGCTCCCTTAACGGATTGGCACGCGAACCTCATCCAGGATTCCGAGTACGATCCATCGCTCTGCATCGCCGCAATTTCGGCCGACGGCATGGTGGTTGGATTCGTCCAGTGCTGGACCAGCAACTTCGTCAAGGACCTTGCCGTGGCGCCGGCCCATCGCGGCCAGGGCATCGGGGAGGCTTTGATGGGCGAGGTGTTCACGCGCTTCGCGGCGCGCGGCTCCACGCATGTGGACCTCAAAGTGGTGACGGAAGAAACGACCGCGCGCCGGCTCTATGCGCGCCTGGGCATGGTCGAGGTGATGGAATAGGGCGTTCCATCTAGAGTTGAGATGCGCTCTCCCGAAGACCGCATGGTGAGCCTGTCGAACCACGAGGTTGGGAACGCTGTAAGCTGAGCGCCACTACCATAGCCCTTCGCGCATAGCGCTACGGGCGTTCTTCGCCGGCAAAGGTCCACTGGACCTTTGCATAGGCAGCTCATCACCCTTCAACAGGCTCAGGATGAGGTCTATTGGTCTTGCGGCGCAGGACGCACCAGCGCCACCACCGAACGCGGCGGCAGGGTAGCCGTGCCCTCGGTAAACGGCACTTCACTGGCATCGTCCGATTGAATGCCCACCGCCCAGTCGCCCTCCGGTAGGCGGGCCACGACCGGCTCGACCCGGCGATTGAACCAGACCAGCACCTCGTCGTCCTTGTAACGGACATGCATGCCCAGCACCGAGGCGCCGGCATCGTTCCAGTCGCCCTCGTTCATTTCGCGCCCGTCGGGATGCAGCCACACCACGTCGCGTACGCCGTTGCGCTCCTGCCCCGTCAGCCAATGATCGTGGCTGATCGCCGGATGCGCCTTGCGGAAGGCATTGATGGCGGCAACGAAATCCACCAGCGCCCCATCGGCGCTTTCCCAGTCTATCCAGGTGATTTCATTGTCCTGGGCATAGGCATTGTTATTGCCCTGCTGGGTCCGGTACATCTCGTCGCCCTGCTGGATCAGCGGGGTGCCGCGCGACAGGAACAGCGTGGCCAGCAGGGCGCGGACATCGCGCTTGCGGGCTGCATTGATCCCCGGACCGTCGGTTTCCCCCTCCGCGCCGCAATTCCAGGACTGGTTGTTGTTGTGCCCGTCCTTGTTGTCCTCGCCGTTCGCCTCGTTGTGCTTGTCGTGATAGCTGACGAGGTCGCGCAGGGTGAACCCGTCATGCACGGCCAGCATATTGACGCCGTGATGCGGCTTGCGCCCCGCCACGTCGAAGATTTCGGCCGAGCCGGAAACCTTGCCCGCCAGCGCCCCGATCTTGCCGCCCTCGCCTTTCCAAAAGGCACGGATTTCATCGCGAAACGTGTCGTTGTGCTCCTGGAATTCCTGCCCGAATTTGCCCAGGGCATAGCCGCCCGGGCCCGGATCCCAGGGCTCCGCCACCAGGATCACCTGGCTCAGCACAGGGTCGGCCTTGATCTTTTCGAGCATTTCCGCTTCCGGGTTGAAGCCCGGATCGCGCCCGAGAATTGTCGCCAGGTCGAAGCGGAAGCCGGCAACGCCCAGTTCCTCGACATAATAGCGTAGGCTCTCGATCACCAGCCGCTGCACCGCCGGATGGTCGCAGCGCAGCGTATTGCCGGTGCCGGTATCGTTGACCAGGTGCTTTTTGCCATTCACCTCCACCCAGCGATAATAGGTCTGCGGATCGAGCCCCATCATCGAAAGGATCGGTCCCTGCTGGTCGCCTTCCCCGGTGTGGTTGTAGACCACGTCGAGGATGACGTTGATCCCCGCCTTGCGATAGGCATGGGTCATCACCCGCAATTCCTGCGGGCCGCGCGGCACCAGCCGCGGATCCACCGCGAAATAGGTGACCGGGTTGTAGCCCCAGGCATTGGTGAGCCCCAGGGCCGGCAGATGCCCCTCATCGATCCACGCCGCAATGGGCATCAATTGCACGGTGTCGACGCCCAGATGCTTGAAATGCTCGATGACGCGGCGCGTGGTCAGCCCCGCAACGGTGCCGCGCAGCGGCCCCTGCACACCCGGATGGCGCATCGAGAAGCCGCGCACATTGAGCTCGTAGAACAGGCCCGGCACCTTCTTGCGCCGTGGCTTGGCCTTCTCCTCGGCGATTCCCCGCACGATGGCCTTGGGCACGAGCGGGGCAGTGTCCACCGCGTCCTCGCGGGCCAGCCGCAGGCGCGGCGAGCGCACGAAAACCCGGTCCAGATGCCGCGCATAGGGATCGACCAGCAATTTGTGCGGATCGAAGAACAGGCCCTGGTCGGGGTCGTAGGGCCCGTCGGCCCGCAGTCCGTAGCGCGCCCCCGCGCCGATATTGGCAATCAGCCCAGCATGGATATTGTCCTCATGCACGTCGAGCTCGAACCGCTCGATCTCCTGGTCCTGTTCGTCAAACAGACAGACCCAGATGCAAGAGGCGCTTTCCGAATAGACGGCGAAGTTTACCCCTTCCGGCGTGATGGTGGCGCCCAGATGCTCGGTTCGCCCACCCTGGGGCACAAGTTCGGGTGTCATCGGCCGCGCCGGCTCAAGTGATGACGCTGGGGGCCTGCCGGCCCGTCCGGCTGCGGATGCCGGCAAGGGTTTCTGCGATCCCGATAAGGGGCTCGAGAGCGAGCTGGGTGTCGAGATCGTGGCGTCCATCTGGGGCCTCATAGCGTTCAAGGTAGACCCGCAACGTGGCGCCCACGGTCCCGGTTCCTGACAGGCGCAGCACTATTCTCGACCCGTCGGTAAAGCCGATGCGAATGCCCTGCTTGGCGCTGGTCGAGCCATCGACCGGATCGTGATAGGTAAAGTCGTCGGCATAGGCGATCTGCAGGTCGTCGGCGAACACCTTCCCTGGAAGCGAGATCAGGCTCGCGCGCAGGTCATCGACCAGCTTGCCGGCAATGGCGGCATCGACCTCCTCGTAATCGTGTCGCGTATAGTAATTGCGGCCATAGGTGCGCCAATGCTCACGCACGATCTCGTCCACGCCTTGCTTACGCACCGCCAGGATATTGAGCCAGAGCAGCACGGCCCAGAGCCCGTCCTTCTCGCGCACATGGTTGGAGCCGGTGCCGGCGCTTTCCTCGCCGCAAATGGTGACGCGGCCGGCATCGAGCAGATTGCCGAAGAATTTCCAGCCCGTCGGTGTCTCGTGCATTTCGATGCCGAGCTTTTCGGCCACCCGGTCGGCGGCGGCGCTGGTGGGCATGGAGCGGGCAATGCCGGCAATGCCGTCCTTGTAGCCCGGCGCCAGATGCGCATTGGCCGCCAGCAGCGCCAGCGAGTCCGAAGGCGTCACGAACCTGTTCTTGCCGATGATGAGATTCCGGTCGCCATCGCCGTCGGAAGCCGCGCCGAAATCGGGGCCCTCCGGGGTCATCAGCAGGTCGAACATGTCCTTGCAATAGACCAGGTTCGGATCGGGATGCCCGTTATTGAACGTGGGCGAGGGCACTCCGTTGATCACCGTGCCCTTGGGTGCGCCCAGCATGTCCTCGAGGATGGCATGGGCATAGGGGCCGGTAATGGCGTGCATGGCATCGAAGGTCATGCGGAAGCCCGAGCGGAACAGCGCCCTGATGGCCTCGAAATCGAACAGGGTCTGCATCAGCGCCGCATAATCGGCCACCGGGTCGATGACCTCCACCACCATGCCGCCGACCTGCTGGGTGCCGAGAACATCGAGGTCGATATCGGGCGTGTCGAGCGTCTTGTAGCTGTCGATCACCTGTGTGCGGGCAAAGACCGCGTCGGTGATCTTCTCCGGCGCCGGCCCGCCATTGCCGACATTGTACTTGATGCCGAAATCGCCATCCGGCCCGCCGGGATTGTGGCTGGCGGAGAGAACGAGGCCGCCGAAGGCCTTGTAATGCCTGATGATATTGCTCGCCGCCGGGGTGGACAGCAGACCGCCCTGCCCCACCAGCACCTTGCCGAAGCCATTGGCCGCCGCGATGCGGATGGCCTTCTGGATGGCGACGTTGTTGTAGAAGCGGCCATCGCCGCCGATCACCAATGTCTGCCCCCCGACCTCGTCCAGGCTGTCGAAGATCGCCTGGATATAGTTCTCGACATAATGGGGCTGGCTATAGACGCTCACGCGCTTGCGCAACCCGGACGTGCCTGGCTTCTGGTCGGCATAAGGCGTTGTTTTAATTGTTTGAATTGGCATTTGTCGGCATTCCGGTCAGATTGGAATAGAGCTGGGCATAGCGGGCCGCGCTGGCGGCCCAGCTGACATCCGATTTCATGCCGCGCCGCTGCATTTTCTTCCAGGATTTCTGGTCTTCATAGAGACTGAGCGTGCGGCGGATGGCATGGGCCAGGGCGCCGATATCGGGCGGCGAGAATTGCACACCCGTTGACACTTCGGCCGAAAGCGCTGCCACATTGCTATCGATGACCGTGTCATTCAGGCCCCCGACGCGACTCACCAGGGGAATGCAGCCATAACGCAGGGCATAAAGCTGGGTGAGCCCGCACGGCTCGAAGCGCGAGGGCACCATCAGCACATCGGCGCCCCCCTGGATGAGATGGCTCAGCGGCTCGTTATAGCCGGTGATCAGCCCCACCCGGCCGGGATGGCGCATCGACGCGGCGCGGATGGCGTTTTCCAGTTCGGCATCGCCGGAGCCGAGCACGGCGAGCTGGCCGCCCGCTTCCACCAGCATGTCGATATTGGCCGCGATCAGATCGATGCCCTTCTGCCAGGTCAGGCGGCTGACCACGGCAAAGAGCGGCCCTTCGAGCACGTCGAGCCCGAAGGCTTCCATCACCGCCCATTTATTGGCCAGCCGGTGCTGGATGGTGCTTGCGGTGAAATTCTGCTTCAGCGCCGGATCGGTGGCGGGGTTCCACGCCTCCATGTCGATGCCGTTGAGAATGCCGAACACCGTGGCCGAGCGATTGTTGAGCAGCCCGTCCAGACCCATGCCGAAATCCGGCGTGCCGATTTCCGCGGCATAGCTGGGCGATACGGTGGTGACCACGTCGGCGCATTCCACGCCGGCCTTGAGGTAGCCGACGCCCCCGTAATATTCCACGCCCTCCACCGAGAAGGCATGCGGCGGCAGGCGCAATTGGCTGAAAATCTCGGCGCCGAACGTGCCCTGGAAGGCCATGTTGTGAACGGTCATCACGGTCTTGAGCGTCGATGAGGGGCCGTATTTGACATAGGCGGGAACCAGGCCCGCCTGCCAGTCATGGGCATGGATCACCTGCGGGCGATAGCCATCCACCAGGCCGAGCCCCAGTTCCGAGGCAACCCAGGACAGGGCGGCGAAGCGCTTCCAATTGTCCGGCCAGTCCCAGCCCTCCGGGCCCATATAGGGATTGCCGGGGCGATCATATAGCGCGGGCGCATCGAGCACGATGAGATCGAGCCCCCCGGCCCGCCCCGCGACCAGCCGCCCGGTCACGCCGAACAGATCGTCGAAACGCGCGACCTCGCGGCCGCCTTTCATCTTGGCGAGCAGCGCCGGATAGCCCGGCACCAGGGTCCGCATGGTCACGCCGGTTTCGGCCAGCGCCCCCGGCAGGGCGCCGGCCACGTCGGCCAGCCCCCCGGTTTTGATCAGCGGATAGACTTCGGACGTGACCGAGAGAACTTCGATCATCGGTCCGCCAGATATCTGTTGACCATGGCCTGGGTGACGAGCGTGACGCCCTCATCGGTGCGGCGGAACCATTTGGCGTCGAATTCGGGATCCTCGCCCACCACCAGGCCCTCCGGAATGTTCACGCCGCGGTCGATGACCACCTTCTTGAGCCGCGCATTGCGCCCGATATCGCAATAGGGCAGCACCACGGCCTCCTCGAGCACCGAATAGGAATGCACCCTGGAGCCGGTGGAGAGCAGCGTGCGCTGCAGATGCCCGCCCGAAATGATGCAATCGCCCGAGACCAGCGAATTGACCGCCGATCCGCGCCTGCCGTCGAAATCGTGCACGAACTTGGCCGGCGGCGTGATCTCGGCATAGGTCCAGATCGGCCAGTCGCGGTCATAGAGATCGAGCTGCGGGGTGATGTCGGTGAGGTCGATATTGGCCTTCCAATAGGCGTCCACCGTGCCGACATCGCGCCAATAGGCGACCTTCTCATTGCTGGAGCGGACGCAGGAGCGGTTGAAGCGATGCGCCCAGGCGGTGCCGTTCTTGACGATATAGGGGATGATATCCTTGCCGAAATCGCGGCTGGAGCCCTCGGTGGCCGCATCGCGCTTGAGCTGCTCCATCAGGAACCGTGTCTCGAAGATATAGATGCCCATGGATGCGAGAGCCATGTCCGGCCGGTCCGGAATACCCGGCGGGTCCTTGGGCTTTTCGACGAAATCGACCACCCGGTCGCGCCCGTCCACATGCATGACGCCGAAGCCGGTGGCCTCCATGCGCGGCACCTCCAGGCACCCGATGGTCACGTCAGCGCCCGTATCCACGTGCTGGCGCAGCATGATTTCGTAGTCCATCTTGTAGATATGGTCGCCCGCCAGGATGACGATATAGCGCGCGCCGTAATCCTCGATGATGTCCATGTTCTGGTAGACGGCGTCGGCGGTGCCTTCGTACCATTGCGTCTCCGAAACGCGCTGCGATGCCGGCAGCACGTCGAAGCTCTCATTGCGCTCCTGGCGCAGGAAGTTCCAGCCGCGCGACAGGTGGCGGATCAGGCTATGGGCCTGATATTGCGTCGCCACCGAAATGCGGCGAATGCCCGAATTGATGGCATTGGAAAGCGCGAAATCGATGATGCGCGCCTTGCCGCCGAAATAGACCGCCGGCTTGGCGCGCCTGTCGGTCAGCTCCATCAGGCGCGTGCCGCGCCCCCCCGCCAGCACATAAGCCATGGCCTCGCGCGCCAAAGAAGACGGGACCCTGTAATCAGCCATTCTATTCTCCTCCACGCCCGGGTTGCCCCGGGTCCTACCCTATCCCCGACCGGCTCACGCCGGCTCGTATTTCAAGAAAAGCGTCGCCAGGGGCGGCAGGTAGATCTCTGCCTCCGCGGGCAGGTGCCGCCCCTCAACGGCACGCGCCTCGATGGCCCCCTGGTTGCCCGTATTGCCGCCCGAATACCAGCCGGCATCGCTGTTAATCCGCTCCACCCAGCGCCCCGCGATCGGCAGCGGCACCTTGTAATTGCTGCGCGGCATCGGCGTCAGATTGGTGATGACCAGCACCGGATCGGCGCCCGGCGCGCGGCGCAGCCAGGCCAGCACCGAATTGGAATGATCGTTGGCGATCACCCATTCGAACCCCTCCGGCTCGCAATCGCGTTCATGAAGGGCGCCCAGGCTCCGATAGGCGGCATTGAGATCGGCGACCAGCCGCCGCAATCCTTCATGGGCCGGCGCGTCCAGCAGCCACCAATCCAGCGCCTTGCTTTCCGACCATTCCTCGCGCTGGCCGAATTCCTGGCCCATGAACAAGAGCTTCTTGCCCGGATAGCCCCACATGAAGGCCAGGTAGGCACGCAGATTGGCGAATTGCTGCCAGTCGTCGCCCGGCATTTTGTTGAGCAGCGAACCCTTGCCATGCACCACTTCGTCATGGCTCAGCGGCAACACGAAATTCTCGCTGAAGGCGTACATCATACCGAACGTCATGTCGTTGTGATGAAAGCGCCGATGGATCGGGTTACGGCTCATATAGCGCAGGGTGTCGTTCATGAAACCCATGTTCCACTTGAAGCCGAAGCCCAGCCCGCCCGCATAGGTGGGCGCGCTGACGCCGGGCCAGGAGGTGGATTCCTCGGCGATCATGAAGGCGCCGGGAAAATTCCGGTACACTTCGGCATTGACCCTTTG
Organism: Devosia elaeis; assembly: GCF_001650025.1. Lineage (GTDB taxonomy): Bacteria > Pseudomonadota > Alphaproteobacteria > Rhizobiales > Devosiaceae > Devosia > Devosia elaeis. Next base: position 88,750 of record NZ_LVVY01000064.1, read on the forward strand.
CAGGAACGCCACCGCCTCCAGGTTCTGGTTGCCGCCATGCTGGTTGGGCACCCATTCCCCCGGCTGGCGGGAATAATCGAGGTAGAGCATCGAGGCCACGGCATCGACCCGCAGCCCGTCGATATGGAATTTCTCGAACCAGTAGAGCGCATTATTGGTGAGGAAGGACGAAACCTCCTTGCGCCCGAAATTGTAGATCGCCGTGTTCCAGTCCGGGTGATAGCCCTGCCGGGGGTCCTCGTGTTCGTAAAGCGCGGTGCCGTCGAAGCGGGCGAGGCCGAATTCGTCGGTGGGGAAATGCGCCGGCACCCAGTCGAGGATCACCCCCAGCCCGGCCTCATGCGCCGCATTCACCAGCCGCGCGAACCCGGCCGGATCGCCGAAGCGCGAGGTGGGCGCAAACAGCCCGGTCGGCTGATAGCCCCAGCTCGGATCGAAGGGATGCTCGGAGATTGGCAGGAATTCGAGATGGGTATAGCCCATGTCCGCCGCATAGGGCACCAATTGCTCGGCCAATTGATCATAGGACAGGAAGCTGCCATCGGGGCGGCGGCGCCATGAGCCCAGATGCACTTCATAGATGGACATCGGCGTGCGGCGCCAGTCGCGCGTCGCTCGCTCCTCCATGTAGCGCTGGTCGGTCCAGGTAAAGGGCGTGGGATCGGGCACCACCGAGGCATTGCGCGGCCGGACCTCGGCCTGGCGCGCAAAGGGATCGGCCTTGAGCGGCAGCACCACGCCGTCGGGCCCGACGATCTCGTATTTATAGATCGTGCCGGTGCCCAGCACCGGGATGAACACTTCCCATATGCCCTTGCGATTGCGCATGGGGTGGCGCCGGCCGTCCCATTCGTTCCAGGGGCCGACCACCGAGACGCGCTGCGCATTGGGGGCCCAGACGGCGAAATGGGTGCCGTGAATGCCCTCGAATTCCATTTCGTGGGCGCCCAGCTTGTCGAACAACCTGAGATGACTGCCCTCGCCGATATAATAATCGTCCATCGGCCCCAGTACCGGCCCGAAGGAATAGGCGTCATAAAGCGTCCAGGTGCCACCGGCATTCTTCGCCTCGTAGCGGATGGGCTGGCGCCGATCGATATCCACCTTGGCCTCGAAGAAGCCCGCCGCATGGCGCGGGATCATGTGGCCCAGGGGCATGCCATCCAGCGTGTAGGCATTGAGCGTTTCCGCATGCGGCACGAAGGCCCGCAGCACCCATTGCCCCGCGACCTCATGCAACCCCAGAAAGGCAAAGGCATCTTTATGCCGCCCGGCAACGATGGCTTCCACATCGCGCGCATCGGCCTGCCAGTTTTCCTTGCTTGAATTCACGCCCACAATCCCCCAGTCGCTTCCCGCCCTGGTCCGGGAAGGATGTCTATAACGCGCGCGGACTCTTTGTTGTTCACCAGGTCTGTTCCGCTTGTCTTCAATCTATGCCGTGGGCACGTTCCAGATATCGGCCGCATATTGCCGTATGGTCCGGTCCGAGGAAAAGAAGCCCACATTGGCCGTGTTGCGGATCGCCATGGCGTTCCAGCGCGCCGGATCGGTCCACAGCTTGTCGACCTGGGCCTGCGCCGCCGCATAGGCGTCGAAATCGCGCGCCACCATGAACCAGTCATGGTCGTAGAGCCCGCCGATCAGGTCGCGATAGCGGTTCGGATCGTCCGGCGAGAACACGCCCGAGGAAATCGATTCCAGCGCCTCGCGCAGCCGCGGCGAGGCATCGATGGCGCCCCGCGGCACTTCCGAGCGGCTGCGCTTGTCCTCCACCTCCTCAGTCGTCAGCCCGAAAATGACGATATTGTCGGCCCCGACCTCCTTGTGCATCTCCACATTGGCACCATCCATCGTCCCGATGGTCACCGCGCCATTGGCCATGAATTTCATGTTGCCGGTGCCCGAGGCTTCCATGCCGGCCGTCGAGATCTGTTCGGAAAGGTCGGCCGCCGGCACGATCATCTCGGCGAGGCTGACATTGTAATTGGGCAGGAACACCACCTTGAGCAGGCCCCGCACGGCCGGGTCGTGGTTTATCACCCGCGCCACGTCGTTGATCAGCTTGATGATCAGCTTGGCGTTCCAATAGCTCGGCGCCGCCTTGCCGGCGAAAATCTTGACGCGCGGCACCCAGTCCTTTTCCGGATGGGCGCGGATTTCGGCGTAGAGCGCCACGGCATGGATGATGTTGAGCAATTGCCGCTTATATTCGTGGATGCGCTTGATCTGCACGTCGAACAGCGCGTCGGGCGACACGCTGATATTCATCCGGTCCTTGATCAGCCGCGCCAGCCTTTTCTTGTTCTCGAGCTTCACCCCCGCGAATTGCTGCTGGAAGCCGGGATCGCCGGCATGGGCCGCCAGGGCCTTGAGCTTGTCGATATCGTCGAGGAATTCCGGCCCGATCCGCTCGCTGATCAGTCTGGTCAGCCCCGGATTGCACTGCATCAGCCAGCGGCGCGGCGTGATGCCGTTGGTCTTGTTGTTGATGCGCTCGGGATAAAGCCGGTGCAGGTCCGAGAACACGGTCTGCTTCATCAATTCGGTATGGAGCGCGGAAACGCCATTGACCGAATGGGAGCCCACGAAGGCCAGTTGCCCCATGCGCACCCGCCTTCCGCCATGCTCGTCGATCAGCGACAGCGCGGCGATCTGCTGCTCGCCGAAGCCGGGGCGCTTGCGCGCTTCGGCCAGCACGTCGGCATTGATCTGGTAGACGATCTGCATGTGCCGGGGCAGCAGCCGTTCCAGCAGCGCCACCGGCCAGCTTTCCAGCGCCTCGGGCAGCAGCGTGTGATTGGTATAGCCGAACGTGCCCTTGGTGACCTTCCAGGCTTCGGCCCATTTCATCCCGTTCTCGTCGACCAGGATGCGCATCAGTTCCGCCACCGAAATGGCCGGATGGGTATCGTTGAGCTGGATGGCCACCTTGTCGGGCAGCGAACCCAGGTCGCCATATTGCTGCAAGTGCCGGCGCACGATGTCCTGGAGCGAGGCCGAGGAGAAGAAGAATTCCTGCCTCAGGCGCAATTCCTGGCCCGCCGCCGTTGAATCGGCGGGATAGAGCACGCGGGTGATCGCTTCGGCCTTGGCGCTTTCCTCCAGCGCGCCGATATGGTCGCCGGAATTGAACTTGTCGAGCAGGATCGGGTCGATCGGCTGGGCGCTCCACAGGCGCAGCGTATTCACCCGCGACCCGCGCCAGCCCACGATGGGCGTGTCATAGGCCACGGCCAGCAAATGGTCATTGGGCCGCCATTCCTGCCGCACCGCGCCATCGGGATCGGTCACCGGCTCGACATGACCGCCGAAGCCGACCTCATAGGCGCTTTCCCGGCGCTCGAATTCCCAGGGATTGCCATGGGCCAGCCAGTCCTCAGGCAGTTCCACCTGCCAGCCCTCGCTCATTTCCTGGCGGAACAGGCCATGCACATAGCGGATGCCATAGCCGTAGGCAGGGATTTTCACCGAGGACATGGATTCGAGAAAACACGCGGCCAGCCGCCCCAGCCCGCCATTGCCCAGGGCCGCATCGGGCTCGAGATTGAGCAGGTCGCCCAGATCGACATTGAGGTTCTTGAGCGCTTCCTGCACCGGCTCCATCAGCCCCACATTGCTCATCGCATCGCGCATGAGCCGGCCGATCAGGAATTCTAGGCTGAGATAATAGACCCGCTTGTTGGAGGTCCGCCACGTCTCGCGTGACGATTCCATCCAGCGGTCCATGATGCGGTCGCGCACCGTCAGGATGGTGGCGCGCAGCCAATCGTGCGGCCGCGCGACAATGGGGTCCTTGCCGACTGAGTAGATCAGCCGTTCGAGGATTTCCGCCTGGATGGCCTCAACGTTGCTGGCACGGGGCTCGGGCGTGGGAGCATCGTAGACGATCGGCTTTTGCGGCATGTCGCAATCCAGAGTTCATGACGATATTCCCCTCAGAATAGGGATAGTCTTGCACTTAATTTGTGCAGGGAAAAGCCCCTATGGCGTTCGCTCCGGTCTAGCTGGCCTGCGTCTGGGTGACGGCCCGCTCGGCATTTTCCTCGGAAATGGATACCCCGCCCTCCCGCGCCTGCTCCTGGGCATTGCTGATCAGCAACTGGCTGAGATCGCGCCAGTCCTCGCCGGCCAATTGCCGCTCGAAGCGCTGCCGGTCGCGGCCCCTCACCCCCTCCATGACCTCTTCGGCCTCCTCGGCGGTCGCGCCCAGCAGGGTCACGGCGGCGCTGCCGAAGGCCAGGGCGGATTCGAAGGTTTCGCGCAGCTGATATTCGGCGCCCGCGCGCACCAGCTCGATGCCGTGCTGGCGATCGAAGGCCCGCGCCATGACCTTGGCCAGCGGAAATTCGTCGCGCAGCAATTCCACGATCCGCGTCGTCTGCTCCTTCTTGTCGGTGCAGACCAGGATGAGATCAGCAGTGCTGGCGCCCGCGGCATGCAGGATGTCGAGCCGCGTCCCGTCGCCGTAATAGACCTTGAAGCCGATCTGCGCGGCGGCCCGGATCATGTCGGTATCGTTGTCGATGATGGACACCGAATGGCGCAGGGCCAGCAGCGGCTGGCTGACGATCTGCCCGAAACGGCCGAACCCGATGATCAGCACCCGCGAGGAGAGCCCATTGGCGGTTTCCACCCCGTCCATGGATTGCACCGGCCCGGGCATCAGGTAGCGCATGCCGATAATGGCGAAGGGCGTCAGCACCATGGAGACGATCACCGTAGCGGTGAAGATGGCATTGGTGGGCGCATCGATCAGCCCGGTGGATGCCGCCGTCGTATAGAGCACGAAGGCGAATTCGCCGCCCTGCCCCATCAGCACCGCCCGCTCCAGCGCCTCGCCATGATCGGACTTGAGCAGCCGCGCGATGATGTAGATGGCCAAAGCCTTGACCAGCATATAGGCCACGACGCTCATGGCGATGATCTGCCAATTGTCCCAGACCACTTCCAGGTCCAGCGACATGCCGACGGCCAGGAAGAACAGGCCGAGCAAGAGGCCGCGGAACGGTTCCACATCGGCCTCGAGCTGATGCTTGAAGGCGGAGGTGGAGAGCAATACGCCAGCCAGGAACGCGCCCATGGCCATGGAGAGCCCGCTGACCTGGAACAGCAGCGCCGCCCCCAGCACCACCAGCAGGGCGCCGGCCGTCATCACCTCGCGCACCCGCGCCTGCGCCAACAGCCCGAAGAACGGGTTCATGATCTTGCGGCCGAGAAAGATCAGCAGCACGATGGCGCCCACCGCGATACCGAGCGCCACCACGCGCGTGATCAGGTCGGTCTCGTCATGGCTGGGCGCCAATAGCGCCACCACGGCCAGCAGCGGCACGATGGCGAGGTCTTCGAGCAGCAGGATCGACACCATTTTCTGCCCGCCTTCGGTCGCCAGCTCGCCCCGCTCGCCCAGGATTTGCATGACGATGGCCGTCGAGGTCAGCACGAAGCCCATGCCGAAGACGAAGGCCACGGCGGGCGCGAAGCCGAGCAGGATGCCGACGCCGGTGAGCAAGGCGCCGCAGACCACCACCTGCACCACGCCGAGGCCGAAGATTTGCTTGCGCAGGGCCCAGAGCCTAGAGGGCTCCATTTCGAGCCCGATGATGAACAGGAACAGCACCACGCCCAGTTCGGCCGCCGCCAGGATCGAGGCCGGATCGGAAATCAGCCCAATGCCGGACGGGCCGAGCAGCAAGCCGGCCGCCAGGTAGCCGAGCACGGCCCCCAGTCCCAGGCGCTTGAACAGGGGAACGGCAATGGTGCCGGCGGCCAGCAAGGCCACGATCGGCACCAGATCCACCCCGTGATGCGCGGCCTCCGCCGCGTGCGCAACAACCTCGCCTGCCATTAGGGGAACTCCCGTGCCATCAGGCCACGAAAGTGCTGCCGCGCCGGGGCCGCCGTCAAGCATCAGAAATGCAGGGAAGAATTGCGCCGCTTCGATGTGAGGCAACAGGACTTATCAACCCGATTTTGGCGGCTCTATCCCCTCCCTCCCCCTTGAGGGGAGGGCCGGGGTGGGGGTCGTGCGGTGATCCACTGATGGACCCCCACCCTCATTCCCTCCCCTCAAGGGGGAGGGAGGCGATGGAGCCGCCAGATCAATGCTGAAGAAGTCCAAAGTGAACGCTCCCCCTTACGAACGGAGAGAGTCTCCCCCTCAGTTCGCCGGTTCAACCCCGGTCGGGCCGGTGCCGCGCGGCGGCTCCATGCGCTCCTGCTTGCGGTCCTCTTCTTCGTCGTCTTCGCGCTGCTCGCGGATCGCCTGGGCCGCATTGGCCAGCAATTCGTCGCGGTCGCTCATGTTGCGCGTGCGGCGCACCGGGCGCCGCGGCTTGACGGGCCGGCTCGGCAGCGCATGGGTGATCAGCGATTGCGCGATCAAGAGCGTGGGCACGGCGACCAGCCCGCCCACCGGGCCCCAGGCCCAGATCCAGAAGGTGATGGAAAGGAAGATGATGAAGGGATTGAGCGTCAGCGTCCGCCCGATGAAATGCGGCGTGAAAATCTGCCCTTCGACGAAATTGATGCTGGCATAGCAGATCACCGGCAACAGGATGGCGAAGAGATCGGCCTGTGTGCCCAGCCCGACCGCCAGCAGCACGGTGATCATGATCGCCTGCCCCACATAGGGCACGTAGTTCAGCACGGCCGCCATGGCGCCCCAGAGCAGCGGTGAGGGCATGCCGATGGCCCACATGGCCAGCGTCACCGCCGTGCCGACGCAGAGATTGATCACCGTGACCGACAGCAGGAAGCGGCTGACCTTGAGTTCCACGTCACGAAACACATGCGCCGTGCGCCAGCGCATGCGCCGCGTGACGCACATGGAGAGCACCGACATGCGGATATGGTCGCGCGTGGCGACGAAGAAATAGAGGCTGGCCAGGAATATGGCGACCTGCGCCAGGACGGCCGGCGCCAGCATGGCCATGCCGGTCACCGCGCTGCCATCCTCCACTGTCACGCTCATGGCCTCGCCATTGCCCAGCACGGCGCCGATCTGCCCCTGGAAATCGCTGATCGATTGCAGTGGCTCCTTGAGGCTGGCCAATTGCGTTTGCAGCTTTTCCCAGATCAGCGGCGCCCGCGCCACCCATTCGCTGAGGGGCACGGCGAACAGCGTCGCAAAGCCGGCAATGACCGCCAGCAGCAATAGCACGACCACCCCCGCCGAGAGCGCCGGCGGCACGCCCCAGCTCTCCACCTTGTCGGCCACCGGGCCGAACATCAGCCCGATGACGATGGCGAGCGTCACCGGCGCCAGGAAGACCTGCCCGGCCTGCAGAACCATCAGCAGGACCGCGAGACCGATGCCGACCACGGCCAGCCGCGCCGCATTGTTGAGTACCCGCTCGAACTGGCTCTCGTTCATGTCGACAGGAGCGGCCTTGGCCCGGGGCTGAAGCATCGTTGATTCCACGTGGGAGAGATGGCCTCTGAAACGTTCGGCACCGCGCTTTCGTTCCTGCGCCGCTGGCCCATCGACCATGGCGCGCCGCTTGGATAAGCTCGCGGCGAATCCATTCCCTGCCAAAAGAAATTCCATGCCCCGCAAGATCATCATCGATACCGATCCCGGCCAGGACGATGCCGTCGCCATCCTGCTCGCCCTCGCCTCTCCCGAGGAACTGGAAGTGCTCGGTATCGTCGCCGTGGCCGGCAATGTCGGCGTACAGCAGAACGCCATCAATGCCCGCAAGGTGGTGGAGCTGTCCGGCCGCACCGATATCCCGGTCTATGCCGGCTGCTCCCGCCCCATGCGCCGCCAATTGGTCACGGCCGAGCACGTGCATGGCGATACCGGCCTCAACGGCCCCGACCTGCCCGAACCCACGATCCCGCTGCAGCCCCGGCATGGCGTCGACTACATTATCGAAACGCTGATGAATGCCGCGCCGAAAACCATCACGCTCTGCACGCTGGGGCCGCTGACCAATATCGCCATGGCCCTCGTCAAGGAGCCGGCCATTGCCGGCCGCATCCAGGAAATCGTCATGATGGGCGGCGCCTATTTCGAGGTGGGCAACATCACCCCGGCGGCCGAATTCAACATCTATGTCGATCCCGAGGCCGCCGACGTGGTCATGCGCTGCGGCGCGCCGATCACCATCCAGCCGCTCGACGTCACCCACATGATCCAGTCCACCCCGGCCCGTCTCGACGCCATCAAGGCGCTCGGCAACAGGAGCGGCCAGGCGGTCTATGACATGCTGACCTTCTCGGAGAGCTTCGATCTCAGGAAATATGGCTGGGACGGCGCGCCTCTCCACGACCCCACCGTCATCGCCTACCTGCTCCAGCCGGACCTGTTCGAAGGCCGCACCTGCAATGTCGCCATCGAAACGGCGAGCGAACTCACCATCGGCATGACCGTGGTGGATTACTGGCACGTGACCGACCGTCCCCACAACGCCACCTATATGCGCTCCGGCAATGCCGGGGGGTTTTACAAGTTGCTGACGGAGCGGCTGGCCAGGCTGCCATAGGCTGGCCGCTCTTATTCTTCTCCCCCTCGGGGAGAAGGTGGCGCGAAGCGCCGGATGAGGGGGATGCTACCGCGCGAGTGGAGGCATCCCCCTCACCCGTCTCGGCCTCCGGCCGATCCACCCTCTCCCCGAGGGGGAGAGGAACAGGATCACCCGCCCAGCCGCACCTCCCGCTCCACCCCGATATTCTCAAGAAACGCCCGGTCGTGGCTGACCACCAGGAGCGCCCCGTCGAACGCCCTGAGACCGGCCTCAACCACTTCGATGGCGTTGATATCGAGGTGATTGGTCGGCTCGTCCAGCACCAGCAGCATGGGCGGCGTCCTGCCGCCCAGCGCGCAGGCAAGGCCCGCCCGCAGCATTTCGCCGCCGCTCAGCGTCTCCACCTTCTGCAAGGCCGCATCGTTGCGGAACATGAAGGCCGCCAGCACCGCCCGGCAATCCTGGATCGTGCTCTCGGGATTGAGCCGCCGGAAATTGTCGACGATGCTGTCCTCCCGCCGGAGCAGCGCCACCTGCTGGTCGAGCAGGGCCATCGGCCCGCCGATCTGCACCTGGCCCGCCAGCGCCGGCAATTCCCCGGTCAGCAATTTCAGGAGGCTGGTCTTGCCCACGCCATTGGGCCCGGTGATCGCCACGCGTTCGGGCCCGATCATGTCCATCGAAAAATCCCGGATCGCCGGGCGCTCCGCGTCGTGTCCGCCGGTCAGCCCGGTGGCGCGCAGCACCACTTTGCCCGCCGGCAATCCGCTGGGCGCCAGCTTCACGGCGAACGGGGTCAGCACCTCGATCCGGGCCCGCGCCGCCTGCGCCTGGGCCGCTGCGGCCTCGGCCTGCTTTTCCGCCAGCCGATCGAGCCCGCCCGCCGTTTCCTCGGCGCGGCGCTTCAGCCCGCCCATGACGATCTTGGGCATGTCGCCCCTGGCGCCCTTCCGCCGCCCGCCCGCATCACGCTTGTCCTGCTTTTCGCGCGCCTCCTGGGCCGCCTTGGCCGCCTCGCGGACCTGCCGCTCGGCCACGTCCAGGTCGTGCTGCGCCGCGGCCAGTTCCAGCGCCTTGCGCTCCCGGTAATGGCTCCAGTTCCCGCCATAGCTGGTCGCGCCCAGCCCCGTCAGCTCGACAATGGCATCCATCTGCTCGAGCAGGGTCCGGTCATGGCTGATGACAATGGCCGCGCCGCGCCAGCGCGCCAGCATCTCCGCCACTGCCGCCCGGCCCGCTGTATCGAGATTATTGGTCGGCTCGTCGAGGAGGATCAGGTCGGGCGCGTCGAACACCAGCGCGGCCAAGGCCGCGCGCGTACGCTGCCCGCCCGAAAGATGCGACAGCAGCGTCTGCGCGTTCACCTCAAGCTTGAGCGCCGCCAGGGCCTCCTCCAGCCGCGCCTCCAGCGTCCAGTCGGCCTCCGCCAGCTCGTCCGCATCGGCCTCCCCGTTCATGGCCTTCTCGAGCAAAGCCAGCCCGGCGCGCACCCCGAACAGGTCGGCAATGGTCTCGTCCGGCCCCGGCCGCACCTGCTGGCGCAGCATGCCGATGCGGCCCGGCACGCTGATCGTGCCGCCGGATGGCGCCAATTCGCCGGTGATCAGGCGGAACAGCGTGGTCTTGCCCACGCCATTGCGGCCGACAAGCCCGGTGCGCCCGGGGCCGAAGCTCAGATCGAGATTGGAGAAAAGCGTGCGGCCGTCAGGGCCGGTATAGGTCAGTCGCGAAAGCGTAACGGATAAAGACATGGATCGACGGAGTCCCAGTGGCAAGGCAGTTCGGCATTGCGGTTGGGATGCGATCCATTGGATACCGTCCGGTCGGGTTGCGATGGCTGAAACATAATCGTCTTCGCCGCCGCGTCAACCTCTCTGGCAAATTGCCGCGCACAAGCGTAGTGTCCGCCGGCTCTTTGCCCGGACACGCCCCGAATGGATCTCTTCACCCTCGCCGCCTTCACCCTCGCCTATGCCATTGCCGTGCTGGTGCCCGGCCCCGGCGTCGCCGCCGTCGTCGCGCGCGCCCTGGGTGGCGGCTTCAAGGGCGCCTTCCCCATGGTGCTCGGCATCCTGGCGGGCGACCTGGTCTATTTCCTCTTCGCGGTTTTCGGCCTGGCCGCCATCGCCACCCATTTCGGCGCGGTCTTCACCATCATCCGCTGGGCCGGCGCCGCCTATCTGCTCTACATCGCCTGGAAATTCTGGACCGCCCGGCCCGGCGCCGAACAGATGAAGCCCAGGAACGAGGATGGCTGGAAGACCTTCTTGGCCGGCTTTTCCCTCACCATGGGCAATCCCAAGACCATCGTCTTCTACCTCGCCATCCTGCCCACCGTGGTGCCGCTGGGCGAGATGAATCCTCTCGCCTTCATCGAATTGACGGCCATCGTGGTCGTGGTGCTGCTGCTCATCGGCTGCGGCTATGCCTGGCTGGCCTCGGCGGCCCGCGACATGTTCCGCAGCGAAAAGGCCCTGGGCCGGCTCAACAAGACCGCCGGCGCCATGATGGCCGGGGCGGCAGGGCTCGTGGTGCTGCAGCACTAGGCGGCCCGCGCCCCTCCGCCCGGCATTAACATCCTGTTAATGCCCAGGCTCCATCCTGTTCCCATGACGATTTCGGGCCGGATCACGCGCTGGAACATGCATAAGCTCTCTTCCTATGAGCAGCTGCAATACCATCGCGAGCGCCGGACCAAGGCCCGCGAAGACATCGCCAAGATGAATTCGCAGGCCCAGGCCTTCAACAATATCCAGGTGCAGAAATCCATTGCCATGGGCGACATCGTCTCCCGCGTGGCCATGGCCCGGATGGTCTCCAAGAAGGCCTGAACGGGGCCTGGGATCACGCCCCCTGCGGCGCGATCCGTTTCAGCAGCACCGAAAGCGCCGCCGGCGGCTTCTGCTCGATGCGACGGTAAATCCGGCCATCGGACGTGCGCGCCACATAGCCCATATCCACCAGCGCCCGGCGCAGCAGCGCATGATCGCCGAAACTGGCCCAGGCATTGAGCAGGCGCGTATTGTCCGCATCCGAATAATCGCGCCCCGTCTCCATCCGGCTCCACAAGGCCCACAGGCAAAGCGGCTGCTGGCTGCGCCGCGCCGGCCAGCGCAGCAACACGCCCTCGGCATCGAAATGCCGGCTGACCTTTTCGACCAGCACGAGATCGACCGGCTCGGCCGGCGGCGCTTCGGCGCTGGCGGCCTTGAAATGCTGGTAATTGCGGAACCCGGCGGCCCGCGCCAGCATGTTCAGCATTTCGACATGGCTGGGCAGCGCACCAAGGCGACCGATCTGGTCACGCATGGTCCGGGCAAAGGCCGACAGATCGGCCACCATAAGGGAATGGATTTGTCTCGACATGGCTCATCCTCGAGCGTGCCCGCCCGCGCGATATCGCGGTGTCATGGTCGCCGGCCTGCGACGGAGCACGAAGGGGGAGTGCGTGTCGAATATCGGAACTGGGCAGGTTTAGCTTCCCTCGCGGGACGGCGACGCCTCGGTGAACTGCAGACCGTAACGCCGCTATAAACCCCACCCGACGCCGAAGCAAGCCACCTCAGCCCGGCCGCACCAGCCGGAACACGGCCTTGACCTCCCGGTAATAGTCGAGGTCATGGGCATAGCTGGTGGGCCAACGGTCCCGCTCATAGCGGATGAACCCTTCATAACCCAGCTTGCGGGCGGAGACGGCAAACCCCGCATCGAGGAAAAGCCGGGCATAATCGTCGATGGAGCGGTCGATGATCCGGGTGCGGGTCCTCTCCTCCACGATCCGGCGCCAGGCATCCAGATCGGGATTGCCTTTATGGCAGCCGGTCACCGCGTAATAGACCCCGCCCGGCCGCAGCGATGCGAGCATCTGGTCGGCATGGCCCTTCAGATCCTCGATCAGGTAGATGACCTCGTGGCTGATCGCCAGATCGAAGACACCCATATCGGCGAGGGGCCTGTCCCCCACCTCGAAATGCAGCGGCAAGCCGGCGCTCTGGTCCCGGGCGGTCTCGATTGAAGAAGCGGCGATATCGATGCCGACGCCCTCGGCGAAGGGCCGCGTCGCATGCAGCAATCGCAACAACCCGCCCTGATTGCAGCCGAAATCGAGCACCCTGCACCCCGACAGGTCGGTTTCCGGCATGAGCCCGATCAGATGCCGCCAGACCGGCAAATGCCCGTCAGCCATGGCATTTTCGGCGCGGGCATCGTCATACCAGGTGCCTTTTGCTGTGTCCGTCATCGCGTGAAACTCCACTTTTCCGATCCCTAACCCACAAAAATTCTTTAGGAAACCCTATTGCCATTTAAACAGAAACTCTTTTACAGTTTGAGCCATAGGGAACACAGAGGGATCGTAATGATCAAGTCAAACAGCCTTCACAGCCGCGCCAGCCTGGTGCTGATTGCCGGCCTCCTGACATCGGCCGCCGCCTTCGCGCAGGACTTCACCGTCGAGTCGCATATGCCGGCCAGCACCGATTGGGTCAGCTATCTGCCGGAAGACATCAAGGCGCGCGGCACGCTCAATGTCGGCACCACCGACGGCTATGCACCCTGGATTTTCTTCGACACCCAGACCGGCGCGCCCAGCGGCGTCGATGCTGACATCATCAATGAGGCGGCCAAGCGCCTCGGCCTCACCGTCAACTGGAACGACATCCAGTTCGCCACCGGCATTCCCGGCGTCGAGTCCGGCCGCTACGACTTCTATATTAGCGCCATGGCTAACACCGTCGCGCGCGAAGAAGTGGTCAATTTCATTGCCTATTCCACCGAAGGCTCGGGTGTCATCGTCCCCAAGGGCAATCCGCTCGGCATCACCGAAATGGCAGACCTGTGCGGATTGCGCGTCATGGTGCAGACCGGCTCGCTCTTCCCCGGCATCATCGAAAAGCTGAACGCCGAAACCTGCGACACCCCCGTGGTGATGTCGGAAGCGCCCGATAAGGTCGCCCCGCTCCTCGCCATTGCCAGCGGCCAGGCCGACGCGACCATGCAAACCTTCGGCGTCTCTACCTATACGTTCGCTGCCGCGACGGAAGGCGTGCAGACCCAGCTCGAAGTCTCCCCCGTGGAACGCTTCGCCCCGGCCAATCAGGGCATCGCCTTCTCCAAGCAGACCCCCGAGCTGATGGCGGCCGTCGCCGGCGCGCTGCAGAGCATGGTCGAAGACGGCACCTATCAGGAAATCTTCGACAAATGGGAGGTCGGTTCCTCGACCGTGGACCCGATCCTGCTCAACGCGCCGCTGCTTTAACACGCCCATCTCACCGGACCCACGACCATGAGTCAGACTGAAACCCGGGCGGAGGACCTGCTTATCCATCGCAGGTCCGGCCCAAGGATCGTCAACGCCATCATCGCGGTCATTGCCATAATCGTCGTGGCGGTCGCCGTGCAGGTTTTCATCGGAACCGGTCGTATCCGGTGGGATATCGTGTGGACCTATATGTGGTCGCCGGCGCTGTTCAACGGCGTTGGCACCACCCTGATGCTGACCGGCGTATCGCTGGCCGGCTCGATCGTCCTGGGCACGATATTGGCGGCGATGCTGATCTCGAACAATGCCGTGCTCAAGCTGATCGCCTCCTCCTATATCTGGTTCTTCCGCGGCACGCCGCTGCTGGTGCAGATCGTGTTCTGGTTCAATCTCGGCCTCTTCCTGCCGACGATCGAATTGCCCTGGACCTCGATCAACACCAACCTGCTCATCACCCCCACCACCGCCGCGCTGCTCGGCCTCCTGCTCAATGTCAGCGCCTTCATGTGCGAGGTGATCCGCGGCGGGCTGATTTCGGTGGACAAGGGCCAGACCGAGGCCGCGCTTTCCATCGGCATGACGCCGGTGCAGGCCCTGCTCCAGATCGTCCTGCCCCAGGCGGTGCGGGTGATCCTGCCTACGGCGGGCAACCTGGCCATCGACCTGCTCAAGACCACTTCGCTGGTCTATGTCATCGGCACCCGCGAAATCATGGGCTCCACCCAATCCATCGCCGCACAGACCTTCTATGTCATCGAGATGCTGGTGGTGGCATCGCTCTGGTACCTCATCCTCGTGACCGTCGCGACGCTCCTCCAGGCGCAACTGGAAAAGCGCCTGGCGCGCAGCCAGGGCGCGGGCCCCGTCCAGATCGGCAAGGTGATCTGATCATGCATAATCCATCTCCCGCCGATCGCAGCTTTCCCGACGGCATCGTCCGCATCCGCAATCTGCGCAAGTCCTTCAACGAGCACGAAGTGCTCAAGGGCATCGACCTGAATGTCCGGAAGGGCGAGGCCGCCTTCATCATCGGCGCGTCCGGCTCGGGCAAGAGTACCCTGCTGCGCTGCGTCAACAGCCTCGAAACCTACCAGGCCGGCGAACTCTGGGTGGAAGATTACCTGGTCGGCGCCGAGCGCTCAGGCAATCGCTGGGTCGAAGCCCGCGCCTCGACCACCGCCCGTCGCCGCTCGCAGATCGGCATGGTGTTCCAGCGCTTCAATCTCTTCCCCAACATGACCGCGCTCGAAAATGTAATTTCGGGCCTGGTCATGGTGCAGAAAATGCCGAAGGCCCAGGCGCGTGAGCGCGGCATGGATCTCCTGGCCAAGGTCGGGCTGGCCGAGCGCGCCGGCTCCTATCCCTCCCAGCTCTCCGGCGGCCAGCAGCAGCGCGTCGCCATTGCCCGCGCCATCGCCGCCAATCCGGCCGTCATTCTCTTCGACGAGCCGACCTCCGCGCTCGATCCCGAACTGGTGGGCGAAGTGCTCTCCGTCATGCGGGAGCTGATCAAGGAAGGCATGACCATGCTGATCGTCACCCACGAGATCAGCTTTGCCGAGGAAGTGGGCGACAGTGTCTATTTCATCGACAAGGGCGTGGTCGCCGAACATGGCAGCCCCCAGCAGGTCATCCGCCAGCCGAGCCATCCCCGCACCATCGAATTCCTCGCCCGTATCCGCTGAGCATTTTCATGTCGAGCCAATATACCTATATCAATTCCGCGCTGCCCAAGACCTTCGCGCCCCCCCGGATAGAGCGCCACCGGACGCTGTCGACCACTGAATTGTCCGACCTCATCCGCCTCAACGACGTCGCCGTCGAACCCGCTGCCACCGGCAGCATTGCCGAACGCATCCTCTCCATTTTCCAACATGCAGAAGTGCATTTCGGCCCCGATTTCATTCCCGCCAATCGCGCCGCCTGGCTGGAGCGCATCGAGCATTTCGTCGGCCGCGGATTGCCGCTGGAATTCGTGTCCATGGCGTTCCCCTACAAGGTGCCGAACCCGCTCAAGACCGACCGGAAGGCGCCCGACCTGGGCGAGGCCTTGATGCTGCGCCGCTTCAAGGCCGTGCTGGACGCGGTTGAAAGCGTCCATGCGCCGGGCGGCCGCCTGACCGTTCTGGAGGAAGGCATATTGGGCCGCTGCCAGGGCGTCGATCCCGCCAGCATCGCCGCCTATCGCGCCGGCATCGCCGATTGCGTGGCTATCGCCGCCATGCCCGAGCGCCAGCTCACCTTCCACAGCCTCGACGACATGGTCGAGAAAATCCCCAATTTCGAGGCGCGCTGGCTGTTCGAACAGGAGCGCATGCGCGAGCTTTGGCAGCAGGGCGACGAGGCGGTGGTACGCGCCTATGACGAAACCGTGCCGCCCTCCAAGGCGGCGGTGCCGACTGTCGATTTCCCGCCCCAGGTCGTGGCCGAGGCCTATGACCCGGCCCAGACCGATTCCGCCCTGCGCTATCCGCGCGAATATATCGACAAGATCGCCCACCGGAAGTTCTTCGCCTACCGCTCCATCCTCGCCCTGCGCGACAGCACCGGCTATCTCCACAATCTGCGTCCGCATGCGCTCAAGCTCACCGTTTCGCCCAAGCCGGAAAACCTGGCCGTGCTGCCGGTGAACAAATGGTCGGGCATCCTGCCCTATCATGGCGTGCCGGTGCTGCATGAAGATGGCCGCTGGCAGATCCTCTATTGGGGTGGTCTCGGCGACAGCCTGGGTCCGCTCGAAGCGCTTCATCTCGCCGGCGACAGTGACCAGGCGCCGATCGGCTACCGGGTGCTGGGATGAGTGACCTGCTCGGCGTCGATATCGGCGGCACCAAGATTCAGTTCAGCCGCATCGGTGCGGATTATGCCGTCTCGCCGTTGAAACGCATGCCCACGGCCCTGCTCCGGCGCGGCACGCCCGCCTTCGCGGCCGACCTGGCCGAGCTGATCCGCGCCACCATGCCGCCCGGCCTCCAGGGCGCGGCGGTCAGCCTCAATGGTGCGCTGCGGGGGAGCCATGTGGTCTATTCCTCGCTGATGGGCGGCAATGTGGGCTTCGAGCTGGCCGACTTCCTGCGCGACCGGCTGGATTGCCCGGTCTATGTGGACGACGACATCCACGCCATGACCCGGGCCGAGGCCGAAATGGGTCTGGGGCGCGGCTATGGCTCGGTGACCATGCTCAATATGGGCACTGGCATCGGCGTGGGCGCCTATGAGAGCGGAGTGCTGCGGGGCAAGTTCGGCGCCGGCCTCATCTCCGAGCAGCACGTCTATGTCGAAGAACTGGGCGAGCACCGCATTCTCGACCGCGTCACCTGCGGCCGCGGCATCAAGGATTTGCACCTCGCCCTCACCGGCGAGATCATGGAGGCGGTCAACGTCTTTGCCGGCGCTCGCGACAATGATCCGGCCTGCCAGCGCACCGTGGACATCTTCGCGCGCTATGTCGGAACCGTGCTCGAGATGATTTCGAAATTCTACAATCCCGAGCTCATCGTGCTGAACGGATCAGTCAAGCACGCCGCGCCGCAATATCTGGAGACGGCATTGCGCCATTATAGAAGCCTGGTCGGCGAACGCTTCCGGGCCGAGGTCCTGGTTTCGGAACTGGACTTTGCTGCCGAGATCGGGGTAGCGCTGCAACAAGGGGATATGATCGGAGGGGACAGCGATGTCGCTCGACACCAATAGGGATGCCGACGCGCGCCGGTCAAAAACGACCAGCGAGCGCATCTTTGCCCCGATCAAGGTGCGCCGGACCTTCGAAACGGTGGTGGAACGCATCGTCGACGCCATCGACGCGCAGGGCTTGGGCAAGGGTGACCGCCTGCCCACGGAATCAGAAATGGCGCAATTGCTGGAAGTGTCCCGCCCCACCCTGCGCCAGGCCTTCCGCATCCTCGAGAATTCGGGGGTGCTGCAGATCAAGGCCGGCCAGTCCGGCGGCGTCTTCGTGGCCACCGACATCGTACCCTTCGACGTCCTGGGCAAGAACATCGCCTCCGAAGTGCACCACATCGAGGAATTGATCTCGACCCGACGCCTGCTGGAGCCGATCGTCTATCACCTGGCCACCGAGAACGCCTCGGAACTGCAATTCCAGCATATCGCCGAGGCCATCGAACTCATGCGCAGCCATCTGCACGATCCGCGCGTGGTGCATCAGGCCGACGGCATGTTCCACCGTCGCGTCGCCCATGCCTCGGGCAACCAGATGCTGCTGCGGGTGATGACAGGGATCTATCGTGGCCTGGCGCCGCTGCGTTCCTCGCTTCCGAAGGACGAGGCACGGGCCCATCACATGATCGATGTGCATTCCCGCCAGTTGGAGGCCATGCGCAGCAAGGACCACAAGAAGCTCGAGGCGGTGCTGGATGAGACCTTCATCGACCTCGAGGAAGAATACGCGGTAACCAAGCGTTACTCGCTGAGCTGGATCGAGAAGAAGACCTAGCTTTTTCAACAGGTAAGGCCGCATTCAACCGGAGCCCCCGCGGCTCCGGGCGGGGCCTTGCTGTCTTGTCAAACGGAGTAGACATGCGCCACCTCAAATATAATCAGCTCAGCGTCGAGATCGCCGCTTCGGATCGGGAGCTGGGCGAAGCCGCCGCCGCGGACCTAGCCAACGTTATCAGTGAAGAACTGGCCAAGAAGGACGAGATTGCCATCATCATGGCGCTCGGCGCGGCCCAGGACGCCTTCTACACCGCCATCAAGGCCCGCAGCGATATCGAATGGTCGCGCATCACCGTGCTCCATGTCGATACCTATATGGGTGTCGCCGAAAGCCGCGAGGAAAGCGGCGCCTCGCGCATGCGCAAGCACCTGCTCGACGAGGTAAAGCCCAAGGCGTTCTTCCCCATGCGCGGCGATCATGAGCCGGTCGAGGAAGAACTGGCCCGCTACACCAAGCTCTATAACGAGCTCGATCCCGTGCTCTGCGTCGTCGGCATCGGCAATAGCGGCCACCTCGCCTTCAATGATCCCCCGGCCGATTTCGACACCAGGGACATCATCCGCGTCGTCTTCCTCGACGAGACCACTCGCAAGCAGATCGACAGCCGCGGCTATTTCAAGTCCTACGAGGAAGTGCCGCGCTATGGCCTGTCACTGACCATGCATGCCTTGCTCAAGCCGAAACGCGTGCTGGCGCTGGTGCATGACGAGAACAAGGCGGGCGTGATCAAGCAGATTCTCGAAGGCCCGGTGACCTTCATGTGCCCCGCTTCGCTACTGCAGCAATCCCCCAATGCCGTGCTCTATCTCAACGAGCCCGCCGCCAGCCAGCTTTCGCCCCGCTGATCATCTTGAAGGAGACAGGACATGGAAATCCTCAAATATGGCGAGCTTGAAGTACTCGTCGCCCCCAGTGACAGGGAGCTGGGCGAAGCCGCCGCTGCCGACCTGGCCGGCGTGATTAGGGAAGAACTGGCCAAGAAGGGCGAGATCGCCATCATCATGGCGCTCGGCGCGGCCCAGGACGCGTTCTATACCGCCATCAAAGCCCGCAACGATATCGAATGGTCGCGCATCACCGTGCTCCATGTCGACACCTATATGGGCGTCGCCGAGGATCGTGTGGAAAGCGGCGCCTCCCGCATGCGCAAGCACCTGCTGAACGAGGTTAAACCCAAGGCCTTCTTCCCCATGCAGGGCGACCATGAGCCGGTCGAAGAGGAGCTTGAACGCTATACCAGACTGTTCAACGAGCTCGACCCGGTGCTCTGCGTCATGGGCATCGGCAATAGCGGCCATCTGGCCTTCAACGATCCCCCGGCCGATTTTGACACCACGGATATCATCCGCGTCGTCTTTCTCGACGAGACCACCCGCGACCAGGTCAAGCGCGCCGGCATCTTCCAGAACATCGAGGATGTACCGCGCTACGGTCTCTCCCTGACCATGCATGCCTTGCTCAAGCCGCGCCGGGCCCTGGTCCTGGTGCATGAGCAAGACAAGGCCGAGACCATCAGGAACGTGCTGGAAGGCCCGGTCAGCTTCATGTGCCCCGCCTCCATCCTGCAAACGGCGCCGCATGCCAAGCTCTATCTCAACCAGCCCGCCGCCTCCCGCCTGACGCGATAAGTCGAACGGTAACCGACGCTTCCCCCAATCCAACGAGTCCCGATACCGCCCGCAAGGCCGCCTCGGGGCTTCCATCCCGCCGGCGTCGGCAGAGGCCCGTCGCATCGATATTTGTGGGGCGTGAGGCGGTGGCCGCAAAGTCCTGTTTGACACACGCCGCCACCCTGCTAAGACCCTGCCGAGGGCCTATAGCTCAATGGTTAGAGCCGACCGCTCATAACGGTCTGGTTCCAGGTTCGAGTCCTGGTGGGCCCACCAATTTTCTCTATGACAGGTTCAATTTCGCCCGGCCGAGGCTGCCGCGATCGCGCGCGGCCTGCCTATTCCTGCGCATATGGAATGATGCGCCGTTCCAGGCGCCCCCGCTGCGCCAGGTCGTCGATCAGGTTCCTGACCCCTCGTTTCAGGTAACGCTGAAGCCGGAGCACGGCGTGGGAAACGGGATGTTTCCGGGCATAGGCGTGAGGCACGACATCGTGAGCGATGTCGCTGCGTCCGGCATCGGCCCCGGCGCCAAGCTGACGACACAAGGCCGGATCGGTGAGGACGCGCTTCAGCGACCGGCCCGGTTCTTCGAAGGGATTGTAAAGGGCCAGGTCCGTCTGCCTCTCGCGCAGCCCCCGATGGCCGATCAGGCGCCGGGCGGCCTCTGCCTTAATGACATATCCCGCCGTCCCCATGGGCGTGGACCGAAAACCCCGCACGGCCACGCCGCTTTCGCCTCGGCTGGCAATCGGATAGACGCGAACCCACGCCCCGGTCGTTTCGATCCGGATCAGGTCGGCGTCGATCGCTTCCGCTTCGTCGAGGAAGGCCGGCAGCAGGTGAGACACCTCGGCATCGTCCTCGAGAACCAGTGCGGCGGGAGCCCCGTTGTCGAGCATGGCCTGCCAGGCGCGTTCATGGCTGAGCGTGCATCCGAGTTCTCTCCTGCGAAGAAAGGTCGGGCGATCGCTGTTGCAATAGCGATCGGCGTCTTCCTGGGAAATATCAGCTTCGGTGACGGCTTCGATGCGAATACAGGCCAGCCCCATGGACGCGAGTTGCCGCTCCATGAATGCGCGCCGGTCGGGCCGATTGGCCATGTTGATATAATAGATCGGCAGCATCGGGCCCCCAGCATTCTGTGCCCCATTTACCCCAAAGGCGCTCTGCCCGGTCAAGGCGTTTGCCCATGCCCGCGGGCCACAATCCTCGTTTTCCGGCGCTGCGCTGCCCATCCGGGCGCAAATATCGGTTTCAATATCCGAGACGCGCCGGAGCCAAAGGCGCTTCTCCTCCCCACCCGCCCTTCCCCTCCCGCC
>NZ_LVVY01000065.1 GCF_001650025.1 Devosia elaeis
TATGCCGGCTGTCCGGTCAAAATGGGGTGCGCTCCACGCGAACGGATCATGCAAAAACTCTGGATAGCGCTGTTTCAAATCCTGCAACGACGCCCCTTCGCCATGCTTATAGACGTTGACCACCAGCCGGCAGGCGTCGAGTGATTTGAAATATGGTGCGGCGCGCAATGCCCACCCAAAACTCTCCAGCAGATCGATTATCTGGACAAAGTCTGCTCCCCAGACTTTTGCACGAACGTTGTCACCACGATGCCAATGCTGAATCTCGCGGACGAGCCAATCTCGAAGGGCCTTGTCCCACTGATGGTACATGCCGGCCACGACGCTCAGGCGAGTTTGCTCGCGCATATCTCTGAGCATCTGATAATGCTGAATGCCGACATCATTGGCCGCTTCGTAATAGCTCCCCGGATCATCGTTGTCGGGATCGAACCATTTGCCGCTTGCTTCAAGCCACTCGTCTGCCGCCTTGTCAGAATCTGCTTCGATGTCGTCGAACCTCGAGAGCAACCGATTGCGGGCTTCTTTGACATAGAACTTATGCTGCTCGATCAGCGAAGCGCGATAGGGCCCCCACATCTGGAAAAGTACGTAGTCGCCCATGGCTGTCCTTTATTGTGTAAGGGATTGGAAGCTAGGCGGACTTGGGTTCAAATGGAAGCTGATTGCGGGGGGTAAGGTGCTGGCCAGACATGGCCGAATGGAAGCGAGTTTTGGTGCTGATGCTATGAGAGTTCCGAATGCAGGCAAAGCCGAGCGTGAACGGCAGGATCAGTTCCGTCGACTGGGGAAGAAGCTCGCCTACTTCCAGTCGATTCCAGCGCACCGGCGCGAAGCCGAATGCGCGGAGGAAGGCGCGGGCACCTGCCGCATGCTGCTCGCTGAGCTCGGTGCCACAGGACATGAGCGACCGCAGCGGGCCAGCGATGGCGTGGTCACGGTGATGACGATGGCTGAGCTGCTCGACGACTTGGAGAAACGATGAGACTGCTGACCGGCGCGGCGATAACCGCGCTCATGACTTTGTCGGCCGCCGCGCAAGAGCCCATGAGAATGTGTCATCCCGGGGAGCGCAACGGGCCCGAAAAGCACTGCGTCGTCGATGGAGATACGATCTGGTTCTATGGGGCAAACCTGAGGCTGCAGGATTTCGACACTCCCGAGCCGACCGCGCACAACTCGAAGTGCCCGCAGGGGCAAACGGCTCTCGAAGTCGAACTGGCGGCGCAAGCGAGCGCACGGCTGCTTGAGTTGATCAATACGCGACCGTTCACAGTCGAGCAGTACGGAGTCGATACGACCGGGAATCGGTGGGAGGGGACGGTCCGCATCGACGGTGTGGACGTCGGCGACATCTTGATCGAAGAAGGGCTGGCTCGAGAATGGCCTGATGGCTCGCTGTTCTGGTGCTGACTACTGGATCTGACAGTCCGATGCTTTGATCGTGAAGCCTTCGTAGCCCTCTGCTTCTAGGATCGCCGTCACCTCGGCGGCAGACATGGCACATTTGGGCCCAAGCAGAATGTGTTCGATGGCTCGCCGCGGATCGGGGCCGTTCTTCGTGTGTCGACCGAAGGGGAACTCGAAATACTTCACCGTTCGCCCCCGCGACTCCCGGGTTAAGGGTGGTGCCCATTCGATTATGGACCCATCAGGATGAGCGCTGACCATCTGGGTGAGTATCTCGTTCGGGTCGGGTTTCTCGTCTCTTTGGTTGAAGATCATGCGAACTTCGCGCTCATACGCCCACGTCCGATGCTTAAGCGAAGTGAACGTGGCAAAGGCTTCGGATGCGGCGAGTATTGCGGACACAGACCTTGGTTTGCCCATAGTGAGTGCTGCTCTGATTGCGGCATCGCGGAAGACGGCAGGCGTGGTCTCATCCGCGTAGCGGACGAGTTGCATGCGCCCAGGCATGGCGTTCATCGCCGTAGGTCGGAAGGCGATCGATACCCCTGAGCCCCCTGTGGCGTATTCTCTCCACATGGGCAATTCATCGCCGGCCAAAGCAAAACAAACGGTATAGCAGGTGCTGGTGCGGCTGAACCTCAGAACGTCGGCGAGGAATGCCGCGAGGTCGCGCCTATTGAGCAAGGGAATATCATCTTCGGTCAATGCATTGATGGCAGCCGAGAACATCTCTCTGCCGAGATTGACCTCTCGAGGGTCATTGGAAGCGGTCACATCAGTCAGCCAAAGCTTCTTAGAGCGGACAATGTTTTCGAAGGCGTCAATGCCGGTGTAATAGAAGAGAGGCGTTGTTGGTTTATACTCAAAATAGGCCATGCGAACCGAGAAGCGCTCTTGTTTCTAGCGGACCGATTCCGCATATCATTGTTACTCTCTAGAAGGTTGGCGTGTCATCTTGCTTCCGCGGCGGGCCATAGAACTCGTCACGCCAGAGCTGGATGCGCCGCTCGCCGGCAGGTCTGCGGATGACCGTATTCCCGACATCATCGCTATTCGGATGCCGCTCCCGCACTCGCCAACGCCAGCCTTGGCCGCAGTGAGGACAATAGGGGCCGAACAGGTCGCAGACGAAGGATTCTGCGTTGTAGCCTGCCGCGATCAGATCGCTCGCCAGATAAGTCCGCAATCTGCGGCAGGACCGACAATGGGCCACGATCAGCATATGTGCTTTCGCTGCTTGGCCAAGCCGTGTGCGATAGAAAAGCGATGATGGCGGGCTGTTGGTCATCGAATCCATGTTGAATGGTGTTCTTGTTATGTTCTATTTTCGGAGCATCGATCATGGCAAGCAGGGAGCGATCACGATGCGCCTAAAACAGCAGAGCACAGGGCAGCCGCCAGTAGCGAAAAGCACGACGCTGATCGTTTTGGCCGCCTTTGAGCGCGGGGAGGACGGCGAGCTTCGGCCAGCATTCGAGCCGCAGCAGATGCCGAGCGAGCATTCGGCGGTGCAGCGAGCGAAGCTGATGTCCCGGGGCTATGCCGGTGTCATCGCGTGGAAGCGCCCAGCGCGGCCCGATGAAGGCGAGTTCGGCGAGCCAGAGGTGCTGTTCAGTACCGGCGACGTGCCGGACATGGAATGAGGGCGCTGAAGTCAGCGAGGGCGATTGTTCCAGAGTTCCTCAATGTCGTTCTCCTCTGCGGAGAGCCAATCCTTCATTTTCCGCACCGCGTTGTCCGAAAAACATGGGATCTTCTGGGCGCCAAATTCGAAGACATGACGACACGAAGCGTCGTCATCGATGCCCAAGTGTGCGCGCAGCAGCTTCGATTTTGGCATGGTGATACCGAGCTTCTGGGCTAACTCGCTTGCTCTCGAATGGAACTTCTTCTGCAAGTCCAACTCTCGTACGGCAGCCGCTTCGCCGGGATCGTCACCTCCGATATATCGAACGGGCGCGCCTTCTTTCTTGCTGAAGTGCACCGTCATGTTGATGCCTTCGCCTTCAGTGCTGGTCCCCACAGTCGCGAGTCGAGGGAATACCTCGGCGAACTCCTTGCCGGCTTTCACCGCCTTTTCGATCCGATCGATGTCTCGCTCAGAGATCTCCACTTCGTCCACGATGATGGCTTCCATCGCCAGCATTGAACGGATCCGCGCTCTGGCTTCGTCTCGAGCACGTCGACCTGGCTGGAGCAGTTCGGTCACCAACGAATATTCGCGGTCTACCAAGAACTCAAAATCCCCGGGCGGGTGCGTCGAGATCGGCAACACGCGGAGAGGGATGTGGGATACCAGATCATCATCGAGCGCGCGTTTAAGATATCCATCGAAAGCCGTGATCAGCGCCCGCGTGTGCAAATAAAGGATGTCCTCGGCAACGAAGACATACCAATGCTGAGCGGCATCGCGAAGGCTGTCGATAGCACGCATAACGCCGGCCTCGTCTGCAGTTAGGCCGTGATCGGACGTGCATAGTCTCAGGCATTTCTCGAAGCCGAGCGATTTGCCGGTGTTCTTGTCGAACACCTTTGCCTTGTTTTGAACCAAGACTGCCTTGAGGAGCATTTCGCACGAATGCTGCAGGTGAAGCAGAATTGCGGTGACCCGACCGTCGTCATCAAAGCTGTTGAAGGCAGACATCCCGGCCCGCATCGAGCAGATGGCTTTCGTCTTTAGTGTTCGCGCTTCACGCACCAGCTTCATGCCAATCCCCCCGAATCCTGCCGGTATTCTGGTCGGACAATGGCTTCTCAACAACGAACTTCACCACTCAGGCGGGAAGTTAGTGGTGAACTTTCCGGCGATTTGTGGTGGTAAACGGCTCTGGCGACACGAATCCATATTTTGGCATGGTCGTCCCAATGTCGTCCCAATGTCAAGTCGTCCCAATAGCTGGCCCTGACGACAACAACGTTTTCAAGGAGTTAGGTGGTGGCCCCGGTGAGATTCGAACTCACGACCTCAGGATTAGGAATCCTGTGCTCTATCCTGCTGAGCTACGGGACCAGCCGACTTCGACCTAGCAGCCGGCCGCTTCCTTTTCAACTGTGAACCGGAGGCGTGGAGCGGCAATTCCCGGTGTGCGACCGGCTTGCGGGTTGATCCGTCCGGCGGCCTCCGCTAAACGGAGCGCGACACGAAAAGGAACGACAATGCGTACGGAAATCGAAAAGACCGTCGCCGAAATCGAGCAGGTTCTGACCCTGCTGAGGAGGCATCTTTGACTGGGATACAGCTCAACTCCGCCTCGACGCGCTGAACGCGCAAACCGAATCTCCCGAATTCTGGAACGATCCTGAAAAGGCTCGCGTCACCATGCGTGAGCGTGACGAGCTCGATGTGGCCGTCAAGACGGTGCGCGCTCTGGAAACGGGCATTGCCGACAATGTCGAACTCATCGAACTGGGCGAAGCCGAGGGCGACGAGGAGATCGTGCGCGATGCCGAAAACGCGCTGGTCGAACTCAAGAACACCGCGCGCCGCACCCAGATCGAGACTCTGCTTTCTGGCGAAGTCGACGGCAATGATTGCTATGTCGAAATCCATTCGGGCGCCGGCGGCACCGAAAGCCAGGATTGGGCAAACATGCTCCTGCGCATGTATACCCGCTGGGCCGAACGCCGGAAGATGAAGGTCGAAACCATCGAAATGCATGATGGCGAAGAAGCCGGTATCAAATCGGCGACCATCCTGGTCAAGGGGCACAATGCCTATGGCTGGATGAAGACCGAAAGCGGCGTGCATCGCCTGGTGCGCATCAGCCCCTACGATTCGGCGGCGCGCCGTCACACCAGCTTTTCGAGCGTCTGGGTCTATCCGGTCGTGGACGATTCAATCGACATCGAAATCCGCGAAGCCGATCTCAAGATCGACACCTATCGCGCTTCGGGCGCGGGCGGCCAGCACGTGAACACCACGGATTCGGCGATCCGCATCACCCATATTCCATCCGGTATCATCGTGGCGTGCCAGCAGGAACGTAGCCAGCACAAGAACCGGGCGACGGCAATGAACATGCTCAAGGCTCGTCTCTACGAGATGGAACTGCAGAAGCGCGAAGAAGCCGCCATGGCCCAATCGGCGAGCAAGACCGATATCGGCTGGGGTCACCAGATCCGCTCTTATGTCCTGCAGCCCTATCAGATGGTCAAGGACCTGCGCACCGGCGTGGAAAGCGGCCAGCCCTCGGTGGTGCTGGACGGCGATCTCGACGACTTCATGGAAGCCGCACTCGCCCAGCGCGTCGGCGTCGCCACGGATGTCGCGGCCGAAGAATAGGCGAGCTTACGCAAATGGCGGACTCATCGCCCCCTCGCCCCTTCAGGGGAGAGGGGTGGGGTGAGGGGTGAAGGCTTCTCGGAAAGAACGCGAAGCTGAACCCCTCATCCGGCGCTTCGCGTCACCTTCTCCCTCGGGGGAGAAGGAAAAGGGCCTATAAAATCGCCAGAAGCCTTTTACCCGCATCCAGGAACGGCTTGGGATCGAGGGCCTGGTCGGCGCGGCGCACCTCGAAATGCAGGTGCGGGCCGGTCGAACGGCCGGTGGAGCCGACCTTGGCGATGGGTGTGCCGATGCTGACCTTCTGGCCGACCCGGGCCAGGTAGCCGCTGAGATGGGTGTAGCGCGTGGAGAGCCCGTTGCCGTGCTCCACCTCGACCACCTTGCCATAGCCCGAGCGTTCGCCGACAAAGCTGACCACGCCGTCGGCGGCGCTGAAGACGCTCGTGCCGGAAGGCGCCGCGAAGTCGAGCCCGGAATGGAAGGCGCGGCCGCCCGTAAACGGGTCCTTGCGATTGCCGAAGCCTGAGCTTTGCCGGAAATTGCCGGTGATCGGCATGTGCACGGGCGCCAGCGTCAGGCTGTCCCTGGCGGCCTTGTAACGCATCAGCGCATCCATGACTGCATTCGCATCCTCGACCAGCGCGGCGCTTTCGCCGCTGCCGGTTGCCGCCAGCAGGGGGCCGCCCATGCCGGTAAGGGTCATGTCGGGGATTTCGGTTTGGATGCCGAGCCTGCCCAGTTCGCCGATAATGTTGTCGGCGCGCTGCGTGGCGGCCGTCGCGATGCCGGTCATGGCCTGCTGCGTTTCGGCCATCATGCGGACGACATTGTCGGTCGTGGCGGCGAGGTCGGGATTGCCGTCCGCGGTGGTGACTATGGAAAATTCGGCCGGGCCGCTCATATCGAGATCGAGATTGGCGAGGCCGAGCCGGTCGGCCTTGTCGACGAGCGCGCGCACCAATTGGTGTTGCTCAAGGAGCACGTCCTGCTGTTGGGAAAGTTCCTGCAATTGCAGGTTGATGTCGCCGGCTTGGGCATAGCTGCGCGAATGCAGCCGGTCGATTTCCACGCGCATCTGCGCCAGCCGGTCTTCGTAGGCGGAGATGACGAGATCGTTCTGTCCGCCCATCAGCCTGGCGATGTCGGGAGCCATGAGCAGGGCCGTGCCCGTTACGGCATTGCCGGCCAGAAGCAGCGCGAACATGCCGTAGAAGAGGGCGGGATGAACGCCTTTCCGCACGACCGCCCCGCCCTGATTCTTCCGGGCCCCGAAACTGGCTGATTGATGCACGCCACCCACCCCATAGGCACCAACATGGTTAGCGAAATATGGCGAGGTTTGGTTAAGAAAGGCGAAAACGCGGCAGAATTTACCCAGCCAGCACCTCGTCGAGCGCGGCCAGCATCTTGGCGGCATGGCCCTTGATCCGCGTTGCCCGGATGATCCGGGCGATCCGGCCATCGGCGCCGATGATGAAGCTGGTTCTCACCAATCCCATGAATTCCCGGCCATAGAGCTTTTTCATCTGCCACAGCCCGAAGGCTTCGATGGTCTTGCGCTCAGGATCCGCGCCCAGGGGAATTGCCAGCCCGTATTTGGTGCGGAATTTCCGGTGGCTCTCCACATCGTCCGGCGAAATGCCAATCAGTTCGGCGCTGCGCGCGGCGAATTCGGCGGCCAGCGCCGAGAATTCCTGGTTCTCGTCGACGCAGCCGCCCGAATCGTCCTCCGGGTAGAAGAACAGCACTGCCGGCCGGCCCTTGAGGGCGGCTGGTGTGATCGTCGAGCCGTCGTCGCGCAGCAGGGTGAATGCCGGGGCAGGGTCGCCCTCTTGAAGATGAGTCATCGGCCTGTTCCTTGTCGATGTCCCTCAATAGAGCATTTTTCGGCCAAGTCAGGGGGGAAATGACCTAGAGGGTGTCAGCGCCACATTACAGCCGGTATCATCGAACAATGGACCGCCTCGAGCGGATGATTCTTGCGGCAGGGTGACCGATCTGCCCCCGGCGTGGCGACAAGTGAGCGAAGCGACCATTTCGACAGACAAGCCGGAGTCTTCGCCTCAGCCGCCACGGCGCTCTCGTGCACGCCGGATGGCCAAGCGGGCCGTGTGGCTGGTGGGCATCCCTTGCGTGATCCTGCTGATCCTCTATGCGGTCCTGCTGGTCACGCCCATCCGCATGCCCTTTACCGGTCCGGCTATCCGCAGCTTCGTCCAGTCCTTCCTGCCGCCGACGGCCGAGCTGACCATGGGCGATCTGGCGCTGGCGCTGGAGCGCGGCGTCTGGCCGGTCCTGCGCTTCGAGCCGGTCAGCTACCTCGACCGCAAATCCGGCGCGCGAATTGCCATGGAGGCGCTCGAAATCGGCTTCTCGCCGGCACGGGCACTATTCGGCCAGCCGGGCACGACAGTCACCGTGGTGGCGCCGCATGTGCAGATGATCCAGGATCTCTATGGGCCGCGCCCCGCCAATTTCGAACTGGTTGAGGGCAGCAATGGCGCACCGCCGACGCTGCGGGTGCTGGAGGGAGACGAGAGTTTTCCGGCCGTGGAAATATCGGGGTCCGGGATTGCCTTTCAGTCCGGCGATCCGCTGCCCATGCGCTCGGACAATGATTGGCTGGTCTATAATCTGGAGGCCAGCGAGGTGGCCCTGGTCGACCTTGTGGAGCAGACCGCCCAGGGCCGCTTTTCTCGCCTGGTCATCCGCGACGGTCAGGTGGACATGGCCGATCCGGTCTATGGTCTCTTCCGCCAGTTTCGCGAGGTCTCGCTCGATATCGGCCCGGTGCCGCGCGAAGAGCGGGTCGAAGGGGACTTTTCGGCATCGATAGGCGGCCGCACAGTTTACGGCACGGTCGAGCGCTCCATCGACGAGGACGGCACACGACGGCTGCGCGCCGATATCACCAATCTCGATTTTTCCGCCTTCCTGCCGTTCATCGACGACAGGGACAGCCTGGCGGCCATGCGCGGCGCGGGCGCTCTGTCCATCGACGTGGCGTTCAGCGCCGATGAAGGCAAGGTGCTGGGCGGCGACTTCAAGGTCGATCTCACCGGCACCGACCTGCGCCTTTCCGATGATTATTTTCCCGTGGTCAGCTCCATTCTGGATGTCGCCTGGGACCCTGTGCGGGGGCAGTTCGAATTGAGCGAGGGCGCCATCCAGGTCGGCGAAAGCAGGGCGCGATTGTCCGGGATTTTCGCCATGGGACTCGATCCCGATTTTGGTCCCACCATCGGCATGTCGCTCAAGGCGCGCGACGTGTTCATCCACCCCAACGACATGGCCGCGCCGGAAGAACCCTTCGACAGCGTGGAATTCGCCGGCTGGTCGGCGCCGCTCTATGGCGCTTTGGGTGTAGATCGTCTGGTGGTGCACAAGAGCGATGCAGTCGTTGAAGCAGCGGGTCGCCTTGACATGCTCCGCGCGGGCATGGCCGTGGACATGACGATTGCGGGGCAGGGCGTCAGCGCGGACGATTTCAAGCGTCTCTGGCCCTATCTCATGGGCGAGGAAAGCCGCGACTGGTTCGTGGCCAATGTCACTGCCGGGCGAGTCAAGGATGCCCGCATGACCTTCGACTTTCCCGTAGGCTCCCTGGCCATGGCCGGAGAGGTCAAGCCTATCCCTCAGGACAGCATGCAGATCGAGATCGTCGGCGAGGGCGTCGCCGTCAAGCCGACGCCGGCCATGCCGCCGATCGTCATCGAGGGCGATACGCGGCTGCGGGTGGATGACGCCAATATCTCGGTGGCCGGCGGAGGCGGCACGGTCGATAGTGCAGGGGGCGTCGTCGCGGTGACCAATCCGGCTTTGGTCATGGACAATTCCGTGCCGGGCGAGAGCATTATCGAGCTGTCTGGCAGACTCGCGGCCCCCATTCGGGCCATCCTGGCGTTGGTGGAGGAACAGCAGCCGGGAGCGCTTTCCGGGCTGGACCTGCCCATCGATCTCCATGGCCTCACAGGCGCGCTCGACATGGACCTCGTCGCCACCATCGCCCTGGGAGACGAGGAAACCGGCCGGCCCCTGAAGGTGGATTACGTGGTCAATGGCAATGCAGTCGATTTCGCCAGCGCCGAGCCGATCCAGGGGCGTCGCATCGGCAATGGCCAATTAGCGTTTTCGGCTTCCCAGCTCGGCTACCAGGTGGGCGGAAGCGCTGAAATCGACGGCATGGACGCCGAAATCTCCATCGAGGGCACGCCGGAAACCGAACCGACCATCCGCCTGGCCTCGACAATGGCCGTGTCCGATCTGGCCGCCATGGGTTTCGACGCCTCCCAGTTCCTCAATGGCGAGGTCCGTTTCTTTGCCCAGCCGCTGCCCGACGGGGCGCTTGAAATGTCCATCGATCTGGAACAGGCCGGCCTCACCATCCGCGATCTCGGCATTTCCAAGGCCCGCGGCACACCGGGTACCTTGCGCGCCATCGTCCGGCCGGACGGAGCGCTGACCCATTTAGAGGACATCGCCCTGGCTTTCGGCAATGTCCGGCTCAATGGCGCGCTGGATTTCCACGCGGAGAACGGCCTTGTCTCGGCCAATTTTGACACGTTTGCGCTCAGCAGCGGCGATAACGCCAGCGTCAGCCTCGCGCCGATGGACGGGGGCTATGCCGTGCGTATCCGCGGGCGTCAGCTCGACCTCAAGCCGGTGCTGGGCCGCTTCTTCAGCCTGGGCGAAGGCAGCGGCGGGTTGCAGAGCACGCAGCTCAATGCCGCCATTGCGCTCGATGTGCAGCTCGATCGCGCCGTGGGCTATTATGCCACCACCGCCTTCAACCTGGACCTCAACCTGGTGCTGCGGGGCACCCAGCTCAGCCGCGCGACTTTGTCGGCCCAGTTCGGCGAGGGCAATGCGATCTCCATCACCACCAATCCCGCGCCCAATGGTCGCTCCCTGGTCATGGCCTTCAACGATGCCGGCACCGTGCTGCGCCTGCTCGGTATCTATTCGCAGCTTGCCGGCGGCTCGGGCAGTCTCGTCATGACCACCGACCGCAACCAGGATCAGGAAACCGGTCAGCTGATCATGCGCAATTTCGGTATCGTGGATGAAGCCAACGTCATCGAAGTGCTCGGCAATCATTCCGATTCCCGCGCTGCCATCGCTGCCAGCAATCGTCTCGATTTCGAGGCCGGGCAGGTGGATTTCATCCGCAAGAGCGACAGGGTCGAGGTTCTCAATGCGGTTCTGGCCGGCGATACGGTCGGCGGTTCTCTGCGCGGCTTCATCTATACCGATCGCCGCCAATACGATCTCAATGGCACCTATGTGCCGCTCTTCGGCCTCAACAACGCCTTCTCGCAGATACCGATTCTCGGGCCGCTCTTGGGCGGGCGGAATGGTGAAGGCCTGGTCGGCGTCACCTTCGCGGTGCGGGGGCCGCTCAACCAGCCCCAATTCCTGGTCAACCCGCTCTCGCTGCTGGCACCGGGCTTCCTGCGCGAATTGTTCGAGTTCCGATCGCGTGAATTGCCCGACGCGCAATAAAAAGGCGCCTCAAGGGCGCCTTCTTACCTCTCCCCCTGGGGAGAGGTCGCCCGAAGGGCGGGTGAGGGGCCTTCCCCTAAACCGGCCTGATCAGCGCATGCCGCTTCTTGCCGACCGAGAGCTTGATGACGCCTTCAGGCAGCAGGGCATTTTCCGCCAGGATCAGCCGCTCGTCCTCGATCACCGCATCGTTGACGCGTACGGCGCCCGAGGCGACATGCCGACGCGCTTCGCCATTGGAGGCTGCAAGCCCCGCCTTGACCAGGGCATTGAGCACGCCGATGCCGGCATTGAGCTCGGCATGGGTCACGTCGGCCGTGGGCAGGGACAGGTCGATGGCTCCGGTTTCAAAGGTCGCCCGGGCGGTCTCGGCGGCTTCCTCGGCCGCTGCGCGGCCATGCACCATGGCCGTCACCTCCGTTGCTAGGCGCTTCTTGGCTTCATTGATGTCGCCGGCCGCCACCCGCGCGATCTCGTCGAGCGGCAGGATGGTGAAGAGCTTCATGAAGCGCTCGACATCGGCGTCCTCGGTGTTCCGCCAATATTGCCAGAAATCGTAGACACTCATCATGTCGGCGTTCAGCCACATGGCCCCGCCCAGCGACTTGCCCATCTTCTGGCCGGAGGCCGTGGTCAGCAGCGGCGAGGTCAGTGCATAGAACTGCTTACCGAGCATACGGTGCCCGAGATCGATGCCGTTGACGATATTGCCCCACTGATCCGAGCCGCCCATCTGCAACACGCAGTCATAGCGCTTGTTCAGCTCGACGAAATCGTAGGCCTGCAGGATCATGTAGTTGAATTCGAGGAAGCTCAGCGATTGCTCCCGATCGATGCGCAGCTTCACCGAATCGAAGCTCAGCATGCGGTTGACCGAGAAGTGCTGGCCCACATCGCGCAGGAACTCGACATAATTGAGCCCCAGCAGCCAATCGGCATTATTGGCCATGATGCCATTGCCGCCCGCATCCTCGAACTGGAGGAAATTGGCGAACTTGGACTTGATGCCCTCGATGTTCGACCTGATGCCCTCGACGCCCAGCAGCTTGCGCGCCTCGTCCTTGAAGCTCGGATCGCCGATCATGCCGGTGCCGCCGCCCATCAGCGCGATGGGCCGGTGGCCGGTTGCCTGCAGCCAGTGCAGCATCATGATTTGGGTCAGGTGTCCCACATGCAGGCTCGCCGCTGTGGGATCGTAACCAATATAGCCGGTGATCTGGCCTTCCGAGGCCAGCTTGTCGAGCCCCTCGGGGTCGGAAATCTGATGAATGAATCCGCGCTCATCGAGGACGCGAAGAAAGTCGGATTTGAACTTGGTCATTTTGTGCGATCCGAGGTGCCATCCCTTTCACCGGGTCGTTCCCGCGAAAGCGGAAGGCCCTGTTTGGGATGCCATGGTAGAAACGGAGGTCCCCGCTTTCGCGGGGATGACGCCGCAGTGGATGTGATCGCAGCTTAATGCGCTCTTGCTGCCTTAGCGCCCGCCGCCGTCCGCGATCTCCTGACGGCGACGGTCGAGATATTCGGCGCAGCGCGTCGTCAATTCGTCGATCTTGCCCTCGTAGAAGTGGTTGGCGCCTTCCACGATCTGCTGCTCGATGGTGATGCCCTTCTGCGTCTTCAGCTTGTCCACCAGTTTCTGGACCGAAGAGGGCGGGGCCACGCGGTCCTTGTCGCCATGGATGATCAGGCCCGAGGACGGGCAGGGGGCCAGGAACGAGAAATCATAGAGATTTTCCGGCGGCGACACCGAGATGAAGCCTTCCACCTCCGGACGGCGCATCAGCAATTGCATGCCGATCCAGGCACCAAAGGAGAAGCCGGCGATCCAGCAGCCGCGCGACTCGCGATTGATGGTCTGCAGCCAGTCCAGCGCCGCGGCGGCGTCGGACAGCTCGCCGATTCCGTGGTCGAACACGCCCTGGCTGCGGCCGACGCCGCGCGAATTGAAGCGCAGGACCGAAAAGCCGCGCTCGGCGAACATGTAGAACAAGTTGTAGACGATCTGGTTGTTCATCGTCCCGCCGAATTGCGGATGCGGGTGCAGCACGATGGCCACCGGCGCATTGGGTTCCTTGCCCGGCTGGTACCGGCCTTCGAGGCGCCCTTCCGGGCCGTTGAAGATCACTTCAGGCATGGGTTTGTTTCCGGCCTTTCGAGGCTCTGTCACAATGGTCTTTCGGGCCCGGGAAAGCACCCCGCGCGGCTTGACTAAGCGCCGTGGGCTCCCTAAAACATGGGTCCGAAAAACCAGTTTAGAATTGTTCAAAACGGGTTTCTGGCCGTGTTTCGGCCAGTTGGAGCGCCCCTTGTAATGAAGTTGGGCTCGAAATTTCAAGAAGTGTTTGGTTTTCGCGGGCCGGCAGCGTCCCGGGCCGGGCATGTGAGGTATGACGGACGCGCAGGCGTCCCTTGAAGGTGAGATGACGAGACCGGCGGTCTATCTTGATCATAATGCCGCGTCCCCGCTTCGTCCCGAGGCGAGGGCGGCGCTGCTTGCCGCGCTCGAGCTCACCGGCAATCCTTCCTCCGTCCACGGCCATGGCAGGGCACTCCGCGACCTCATCGAGACCGGTCGGCAGCGCGTCGCGCGCCTGGCCGGTGCGGAAACCCGCCAGGTCGTGTTTACCGGCTCGGCCACCGAGGCCATCACCCAGGCCATTGTCGGCGGTGTTAAGGCCTTCGCGGCCGGAGCCATCGCGCTGTCGGCGGGCGAACACGCTGCCGTATCGAAAGCGGCCGAAGCTACCGGCCTGCCGCTCTGGACAATCGGGCTGGACAGCCAGGGCCGCATTGATCTCGATCAACTTGCCGCCGCCCTGGGCCGGGCCGATGCGGAAAATATTACCCTGCTGGTCGCCCTGCATTGGGTGAACAACGAGACCGGCGTGATCCAGCCCATGGGCCGCCTCAACGCCCTGATCGGCCCGACGCGTCACACACTGTTCATCGACGCGGTCCAGGCCTATGGCAAATTGCCTCTGGATTTCGCCGCCTCGGCACCCGACATGATGGCTGTGAGCGGTCACAAGATCGGCGCGCCGGCCGGAATCGGGGCGCTTCTGGTCAAGGGCCATGCCGATATCGTCCGGCTCATACCCGGTGGCGGGCAGGAGCAGGGCCGTCGCGGCGGCACCGAATCCGCCGCCCTGATCTCGGCCTTCGGCGCTGCGGCCGACGCGAGCACTTACGACGCGGCGGCGCTTTCGGGGCTGACGCGGCAGGTCGAGGACGGGCTGAAAGCTATGGCGCCGGACGTGGTGATCTTCGGCGCCGAAGCCGAGCGGGTGGGCAATGTGGTCAATTTCGCAGTGCCCGGTATCGGCAATGCGACGGCGATGATGGCGCTCGACCTGATGGGCCTGTCGATTTCCTCAGGCTCGGCCTGTTCGTCCGGCAAGGTTGGCGCCAGCCACGTCCTTGCCGCCATGGGCGTCGATAAGGCCCTGGCCGGCGGCGCATTGCGCGTCAGCTTCGGCTGGAATTCGACGAGCGAGGACGCGACCGCGTTCCTCGCTGGATTTGAAACGTTCCTTTCCCGCCAGAAGCGGGCAGGGAAGGCAGCCTAGCTGCCGAACTATGTACTCGTTCGCGGCGGCCTTGAACCGCCGATGGGCACAAAGGAGAGCCTTATGGCGGATTACGATATTCCAACGCTCAAGGAAGAAATCGACCGGGAAACCGTCGAGCAGGTCCTTGCGCTCGACGTCGACAAATACAAATACGGCTTCGAAACCGACATCGAATCCGATGTCGCGCCGGTCGGCCTCTCCGAGGATACGGTCCGTCTGATTTCCGCCAAGAAGGATGAGCCGGAATGGATGCTGGAATGGCGTCTCGACGCCTTCCGCCGCTGGCAGACCATGGACGAGCCGACCTGGGCCAAGGTCCATTATCCCAAGATCGATTTCCAGGCGATCAGCTATTATGCGGCGCCGAAGAGCTTTAAGGGCCCCAAGAGCCTCGACGAAGTTGATCCGGAATTGCTGCGCACCTATGAAAAGCTCGGCATTCCGCTCAAGGAGCAGGCGATCCTCGCCGGTGTCGAGGGCGCGGCTGAATCCGTGGGCACGCCGTTCGGCGCCAATGTGGCGGTGGACGCGGTCTTCGACTCGGTCTCGGTGGTCACCACCTTCCGCGAGGAATTGGCCAAGCACGGCATCATCTTCTGCTCGATTTCTGAAGCGGTGCGTGAATATCCCGAGCTGGTGAAGCAATATCTCGGCTCGGTCGTGCCGGTGTCCGACAATTACTACGCCACGCTCAATTCGGCGGTCTTCACCGATGGGTCCTTCGTCTACATCCCCAAGGGCGTCCGCTGCCCCATGGAGCTGTCGACCTATTTCCGCATCAACGAGAAGAAGACCGGCCAGTTCGAGCGCACGCTGATCATCGCCGACGATGACAGCTACGTCTCCTATCTGGAAGGCTGCACGGCCCCCATGCGCGACGAGCACCAACTCCATGCCGCCGTGGTGGAACTGGTCGCGCTCGACAATGCCGAGATCAAGTATTCCACCGTCCAGAACTGGTATCCGGGCGATAAGGACGGTAAGGGCGGCATCTACAATTTCGTCACCAAGCGGGGCGATTGCCGCGGCGTCAATTCCCACATTTCCTGGACCCAGGTGGAGACCGGCTCGGCCATTACCTGGAAATATCCGAGCTGCATCCTGCGCGGCGACGGTTCGCGCGGCGAGTTCTACTCGATCGCCATTTCGAACGGTCACCAGCAGGTCGACAGCGGCACCAAGATGCTGCACTTGGGCAAGAACACGTCCAGCCGCATCATCTCCAAAGGCATTGCCGCCGGCTTCTCGGACAATACCTATCGCGGCCAGGTCTCGGCTCATGCCAAGGCCAAGAACGCCCGTAATTTCACCCAGTGCGACAGCCTGCTGATCGGTGATAAATGCGGCGCGCACACCGTGCCCTATATCGAGAGCCGCAACGGCACCGCGGTCTTCGAGCACGAGGCCACCACGTCGAAGATTTCCGACGACCAGATGTTCTATTGCATGCAGCGCGGTCTTTCCGAAGAAGAAGCCGTGGCGCTGATCGTCAACGGCTTCGTCCGCGACGTGCTTCAGCACCTGCCGATGGAATTCATGGTCGAAACCCAGAAGCTGATCTCGATCAGTCTCGAAGGCAGCGTCGGATGACGTCAGCCACCCGACCCATCGTCAGCCTCGCTGACCTGCAGCTTGTGCCGTTTGAGCAGGGGAGCCTCTATAAGGGGGCGGACGCATCCTTCGGCGCACTGCTGGGTCTCAAGGACATGGGTATTCGCTACAACGAGATCCCGCCCGGCAAGTCCAGCACTCCCTTCCACAATCACCATGTGGAAGAGGAAATGTTTGTCATCCTCGAAGGCGAAGGGACCTATCGGTTTGGTCCCGATAGCCATGCCATCAAAGCAGGCGATGTTCTTGGTGCTGCGGCAGGCGGGCACGACACGGCGCATCAGATAGCCAATACCGGCAATTCGGTTTTGCGCTATCTGGGCGTTTCCACCGTCGCGGAAACTGAGGTCTGCGAGTACCCGGATTCGGGGAAATTCCAGGTCATGAGCCGCGTCGCGGCCGACCGACGCTTTCGCCATGTTGGCCGCGAGGGCCTGCACACACTCGATTATTGGGACGGCGAGCCGGGCGCCTGAGCGCCGCCAGCCAATCCCTCCGAAATTGGAGACTACACATGACCACTCCCGTTCTTGAAATCCGCAATCTGCATGCCCGTATCGAGGAACGCGAAATCCTCAAGGGTGTGAACCTCATCATCCCGCCCGGCGAAGTCCATGCCATCATGGGCCGCAATGGCTCGGGCAAGTCGACGCTGAGCTACGTGCTTGCCGGCAAGGAAGATTACGAGGTCACCGAGGGCGAAATCCTGCTCAACGGTGAGAACATCCTGGAAATGGAACCGGACGAGCGCGCCGCTGCCGGCCTGTTCCTGGCCTTCCAGTATCCGATCGAAATCCCGGGCGTGGCCACCATGACCTTCCTCAAGGCCGCCATCAATGCGCAGCGCAAGGCGCGCGGTGAAGGCGAACTGACGACGCCCGAATTCATGCGCCTGGTCAAGGAAGCCGGTTCGCAGCTCAATATCGACAACGACATGCTCAAGCGTCCGCTCAATGTCGGCTTCTCCGGCGGTGAGAAGAAGCGCGCGGAAATCATGCAGATGGCGCTGCTCAAGCCCTCCCTGGCCGTGCTCGACGAGACCGATTCCGGCCTCGATATCGATGCGCTCCAGGTCGTGTCCAAGGGCGTCAACGCCCTGCGCGACGGCCAGCGTTCCATGCTGGTCATCACCCATTACCAGCGCCTGCTCAACCACATCGTGCCCGACGTTGTTCACGTCTTCGCCGATGGCCGGATCGTGGAAAGCGGCGACAAGGAATTGGCGCTCAAGCTCGAAGCCGAAGGCTATGCCAATTACGGTGGTGAGGCGGCCTGACCATGCGTCCCAATTTTCCCGTAAGGCTTGGGGCCGCCGAACAGGCCCTGATCGATCAGCTCAAGTCGGCCGGTGCCGATCAGGCGGCCGAACGCATCAGCGTGGCCGGCCTGCCGACCCGTCGCGTCGAATCCTATCACTACACCGATTTGAAGATGCTGCTCCGGGCCATTCCCGCCCTGGGTCAGCCGGCCAACGAAGCCAGCGCGCCTGCGCTGCGCGTGCCGGGCGCCTTCAACCTGATGATCGCCAATGGCGTCATCCAGAACGCCTCGACGGCGCCGGCCGGCGTTATTGTCGGCAAGGCGCAGGGTGGCGTGCTCACGACGCGCGACGATGTGCTGGTCCATGTCAATAACGGCCTGGCCAAGGAAGCGCTGACGCTCACGCTCGAAAACAGCGTCGATCCGGTCATCCAGGTCGAACGCCGCATCGAGGGCGAGGCTGCACACGTCGCCGATGCGCTCAAGGTCTTCGTGGCCGATGGCGCCTCTGCCGTCATCCTCGAAACCTTCTCGGGTTCCGATGCCGCCCATGTCGGCAACCACGCCACCTATATGGCGCTCGGCAAGAATGCCGTGGTCACCCATATCACGCTCGATCTCAGCGCCCGGGGCGTCAGCCATTTCGCCACCAACGAATATCACCTGGGCGATGGCGCCAAATTGCGCACGCTGATCATCCATGCCGGCGCCGGCCTGTCCCGCACGCATCTCTTCCCGCATATGGGCGGGGCAGAGGCGCATGCCGATGTGACCGGGCTCAACCTCGTGTCCGAAGGCCAGCATGCCGATATCACGATGGAGACCAGCCACGCGGTGCCCCACACCTCGTCTCAGCCGCTGTTCAAGTCCATCGCCCGTGGGCGGTCCAAGGCGGTTGTGCAGGGCAAGCTGGTGGTCGCGCGCGATGCGCAGAAGACCGATGCCAAGTTCATGCATCAGGGCCTGATGCTGTCCGACGAGGCGGAAATCCTCTCCAAGCCTGAGCTGGAAATTTACGCCGACGACGTGGTGTGTGGCCACGGCTCCACCTGCGGCATGCTCGATGAAGACAGCCTCTTCTACCTGCTCAGCCGCGGCATTCCCAAGGCCGAAGCCGAAACCATGCTGGTCCGCGGCTTCATCGCCGAACTGCTCGACCCGGTCGAAGACGAGGCGCTGAACGAGGCCCTGCAGGGCGTCGTGGACGGCTGGTTGCTGGGCCAATAAGCCGTTGATAGGCCGCGATGGTGCCACCGGCACTGCGCGCACCTCCCCCTGAACGGGGGAGGATGGGAGGGGGTGCGGGAGCCCGGATATCGTGGCTCTCACCCCCCACCCTTGATCCCTCCCCGCAAGGGGGAGGGTGACGACTGAAACATCGCAGGTTCACTAGGACCAAGAAGATGATCTTCGACCTCGAAAAAGTCCGCGCCGATTTCCCGATCCTGTCGGAACAGATCCACGGCCATCGCCTGGTCTATCTCGACAGCGGCGCTTCGGCGCAGAAGCCGGTGCAGGTGCTCGACCGGATGGACCATGCCTTCCGGCATGAATATGCCAATGTCCATCGCGGCCTTCACACCCTCGCCAATCGTGCCACCGAAGGCTATGAGGCCGGCCGCGAGAGCGTTCGCCGCTTCCTCAATGCCGGCCGCATCGAGGAAATCATCTTCACCAAATCGGCGACCGAGGCTATCAACCTCGTGGCCTCGTCCTTTGCCGGCCCGCGTATCGGCGAAGGCGACGAAATCGTCACCACGATCATGGAGCATCATTCCAATATCGTGCCGTGGCACTTCCACCGCGAGCGCAAGGGGGCGGCGCTGAAATTCGTCGATGTCCGTGACGATGGCAGCCTCGATCTCGATGCCTTCGCGGCCGCTCTGACCGACAGGACCCGTATCGTCGCCGTTACGCATATGTCCAACGTGCTCGGCACCATCAATCCGATCAAGGACATGATCGCGATCGCGCATGCCCGCGGCATTCCGGTGCTGGTCGATGGTTCGCAGGGCGCCGTTCACACCAGGGTGGACGTGCAGGACCTCGATGCCGATTTCTACGTCATGACCGGCCACAAGCTTTATGGCCCGACCGGAATCGGCGTGCTTTACGGCAAATACGACCTCCTCGCCGAAATGCAGCCCTATCAGGGCGGCGGCGAGATGATCGAGACCGTGACCCTGGACGGCGTCACCTATAACGAGCCGCCGCATCGCTTCGAGGCCGGTACGCCGCCCATCGTGCAGGCCATGGGTCTGGGCGCCGCGCTCGACTATATGGAAAGCCTGGGCCGCGATTCGATCGAGGCCCATGAGCACGACGTCGCCGCCTATGCGCAGGAGCGTCTCAGCCGCATCAATTCCCTGCGCATGATCGGCACCGCGCCCGGCAAGGGCGGCATCTTCTCCTTCGAGATCGCCGGCGCCCATGCCCATGATGTGGCGACCATTCTCGACCGCTACGGCATCGCCGTTCGCGCCGGCACCCATTGCGCCCAGCCGCTGCTGCAACGTTTCGGCACCACCTCTACCTGCCGCGCTTCCTTCGCCCTATATAACGGCAAGGATGATGTGGACGCCCTGGTGGATGGCATCGAGCGCGCCCAGAAGTTTTTTGCCTGAGGAAGGCCGCCATGAGCGACGATACCAAGACCGAAGACAGCGCCACCGATACCCGGATCGCGCCCACCATGCCCAGCAGCATTCCCGAGGCGGAGGTGGAGCGCATCACCACCGACCTGATCGGGGCGCTGAAAACCGTCTACGATCCGGAAATTCCGGTCGATATCTATGAGCTCGGCCTCATCTACAAGGTCGATCTGGACGATGACCGCAACCTCACCATCGACATGACCCTGACCGCGCCGGGTTGCCCGGTCGCCGGGGAAATGCCCGGCTGGGTGGAGAATGCCGCCCGCGGCGTCGAAGGCATCCAGGATGTCACCGTCAACATGGTTTTCGACCCGCCCTGGGATGCGTCCCGCATGAGCGAGGAAGCTCAAGTCGCGTTGAACTGGTGGTAATCCGGCGCGTTTCGCCCTATATATCGTGAAACGCCGATAAAAGGTCGCCTGACCCATGCCCTTCAAGATCATGTCGCTGTCCGATGCTGCTGCCGAGCGCATCACCGAGATCATCGAGGATTCCGAAAAGCCCGTCATGGGGCTTCGGGTCGGCATCAAGAATGCCGGCTGCGCGGGTGTGTCCTACACGATGGACTATGTCGAAGCGCCCATCGCCGGCGACGATCATGT
Source organism: Devosia elaeis (assembly GCF_001650025.1). GTDB lineage: Bacteria > Pseudomonadota > Alphaproteobacteria > Rhizobiales > Devosiaceae > Devosia > Devosia elaeis. The sequence continues at coordinate 20,897 of NZ_LVVY01000065.1, forward strand.
CGAGGACAAGGGCGTCAATGTCTGGGTCGATCCCAAGGCGACCATGTACCTTCTCGGCACGGTGATGGATTTCGAGCAATCCAAGCTCGGCTCCAGCTTCACCTTCAAGAACCCGAACCAGACCGGCGCCTGCGGCTGCGGCGAAAGCGTCACCCTGGCGCCTGCCGACCTGAAGGCATTGGCCGAGGCGCGGGCAGGGGCCTGAGGATCGGCAACGTTGGCGCTCTCATCTAGGCAGTCAGCGTAAACACACCGCAGGGCTCTCCTCTCCATCGTCATTGCCCGGCTTGTCCGGGCAATCCATCTCTCCGCAAGTATGGACCACCGGGACAAGCCCGGCGGTGACGAACACGGGACGCTCGGTTCGACAACTACTCGTTGCACAGAGCCATTGGCTGAGGCATACCCCCATCATGCCGAACGCTCTTCCCCCCGCCTATGCCATCACCCCGCCCAATCGCCCGCTGACCGGCCGTGTCTCGCCGCCGGGCAGCAAGTCGATCACCAATCGGGCGCTGCTGCTCGCCGCCCTGGCCGAGGGAACCAGCCACCTGACCGGCGCGCTCAAGAGCAAGGACACGGTGCTGATGGCGCGCGCCTTGACCGAGATGGGCGTGATTATCGAAGAGCCTGACGCCACCAGCTTCCGCGTCACCGGCACCGGCAAGCTTGCCGCGCCCTCCGCGCCGCTGTTTCTCGGCAATGCCGGCACGGCCACGCGCTTCCTCACCGCCGCCGTTGCCACCATCGACGGCATCGTCGTGGTCGATGGCGATGAGGATATGCGGCTGCGTCCGATCCTGCCGCTGGTCGACGCTCTCAAATCGCTCGGCATCGACGCCGATTGCCCGACCGGCTGCCCGCCGGTTACCATCCGTGGCACGGGCAGTTTCGGGGCAGGGCGGGTCGAGATCGATGCCTCGCTGTCCAGCCAATATGTCTCGGCCCTGCTCATGGCGGCGCCCTTTGGCGATGGTCCCATCGAGGTGGCCCTGACTGGCAAGGAGATCGGCGCGCGCGGCTATGTCGATCTCACCCTCGCCGCCATGCGCGCTTTCGGCGCCCAGGTGGAGGCCCGGGATGACGGGACCTGGCTGGTCCAGCCCACCGGCTACAAAGCCACGGATTTTCACATCGAGCCCGATGCCTCCGCCGCGACCTATCTCTGGGGCATCGAGGCGCTGACCGGTGGCCGGATCGACCTGGGTGTGGCCGCCGATGCCTTCACCCAGCCCGACGCCGCCGCGCAGGCGGTTATCGCCAGCTTTCCGAACATGCCGGAAATCATCGATGGCTCGCAGATGCAGGACGCCGTGCCGACAATGGCCGTCATTGCGGCCTTCAACAATCGCCCGGTCCGCTTCGTCGGCATCGCCAATCTGCGCGTCAAGGAAACCGACCGTATTCGCGCCGTCGCCAATGAGCTCAACCGCATCCGGCCGGGCCTCGCCGTCGAGGATGGCGATGATCTGATCGTGCATGCCGATCCGGGGCTGATGCAGGCGGCGCAGCGCAATGTCACAAGCCGCATCGAGACCTATCACGATCACCGCATCGCCATGAGCTTCGCCCTGGCGGGCCTCAGGATCGGCGGAATCACCATTCTGGACCCCGCCTGTACCGGCAAGACCTATCCCGATTACTGGGAGATGCTGAAAGGCCTGGGCGTGGAACTCACCGCCGGCAACTGAGGCGGCAATCCAGCGCCGGGCTCAGTAACGACATGATCGCCCGTGATCCTCAGGCGGCCGACACGTCCTTGTCCGAAACCTCTGCGATCTCGATCAATTCCGCTTCGCTCACCACCCGGTTGCGGCCGGCATGTTTGGCGGCATAGAGGCATTGATCCGCGCGCTCGATCAGCGCAGTGGCATTGTCCGTCGGCTTGAAGCTGGCCACGCCGAACGACGCGGTGATGCGGCCCAGCTTTTCATTGGTCGAGCGCTTGAGCAATTCCTTGGCCTGGATGGCCTTGCGGATATTCTCGGCCACGATGATCGCGCCCTTGAGGTCGGTGGAGGGCAGGACCGCCACGAATTCCTCGCCGCCATAGCGCGCCGCCAGGTCCTTGCCCTTGATATTGGACTTGAGCGTCATGGCGACCAGCCGCAGCACCTGGTCGCCGGTCTGGTGGCCATAGGTGTCGTTGAAGCTCTTGAAATGGTCGATATCGACCAGCATCAGGCAGAGCGGAGTGCCGTCGCGCCTGGCTTCGGCAATCGCGTCGGCCAGGCCTTCGTCGAAGCTCTTGCGGTTGGCGATCTTGGTCAGCGGATCGAGCATGGATTCGCGCCGCACGTCATCCAGGTCGCGCTGCAGCGCCGTGATGTCGTCCCGCGATGCCTCGAGCTTGCGCTCCAGCTCCCGATTGGTGTCCTGCATGCGCCGGGTTTCCGTCAGCAGGCGGGTGGCCAGCGCCTTCATCGCCGGGCCGCCCAGATCGCGTTCCAGGTCGCCGGCGGCCGATTGCAGCGAGCCGGAATAGGCATTGGCCGTGGTCATGGCCGCGTCGATGGCCTCGTGCACCGATTCGATGCGCGCATGCATGCGCTCGGACACGCTGGACATGCGATCGTTCATGTCCGACTTGAGGAATTCATTGTAAAGCGCTTCGGCCAGGTCGCTTGAGGGCGAAATGCCGCTGCGGAAAATGGCATTGATGCGATTGTTGAGCGAAGGATTTACGCCGGTCGCATAAGTATAGAGCAGCTCATAGAATTGAGGATAAGGCGGAATCGCGCTCCGCTTGAGCAGATCGAATGCCGCATTGGCATAGCCAAGCGCCCGCATGAATTCCTGGTCCGACACTGCTCACCCCGCGCTCCGTTGCGCTGCCCCCCCGGCAAGATAATTTAGCATCGATTTCGACGCTATATCGCCGTTGTCGTTTGGTGAACTCAACCACAACTTGCCGAGATTCGATAGTTCGGTGCCGAATATATTACCGGATCAAGTAGTTCGCGTCGGGCGCAACAGGAATGCAGGGATCGGGCCGGCCGAGCCGAACGGTCCGGCATCGGGCCCGTCCTCGGCGACGTCTTCCACCTTCTTGCCCCGGCGGCGCGATTGCGGCTCCGGCTGCGGGCGGGTTTCGGCCGTCACGTCCTCTTTCGCCTTGCTGCGGCTATTGGGCTTTTCGGCCTTGGGCTCGGCGGCGGGAGCGCTTTCGGCCACTTCGGCGGCGGGCGCCAGCTTGCGCCGGCGGGATGGCCGCTTGACCTTGCTTCCGGCTTCGGCGTCATCCTCGTTGCCGGCTTTCGCGCTCGCCCGGGCCTCGTCCAGCCAGTCGATCGGCTTCTGGATCAGCTTGAGGATGGCGTCGAGATGCTTGCTGTCGGCGGGCGCCACAAAGGTATAGGCCACGCCCTTGCGGCCGGCGCGGCCGGTCCGGCCGATGCGGTGCACATAATCCTCGGCATGCACCGGGACGTCGAAATTGAACACATGGCTCACGGCCGGAATATCGAGGCCCCGCGCCGCGACGTCGCTGGCGACGAGAAGCGTCAGCTTGTTGGTCTTGAAGGCATCCAGCGTTTCCATGCGGCTCTTCTGGTCCATGTCGCCGTGCAGCGCGCCGGCGGAATAGCCGTGCCGTTGCAGCGAGCGGGCCAGGGTGGCCACGTCCCGCTTGCGATTGCAGAAGATGATGGCGTTGGTCAGCCCCTCGGAAGCATCGATCCGCTCGCGCAGCGCCGCGCGCTTCTCGTCCGGCTTGGACGAAACCCTGACCAGCTTCTGGTCGATGGTGTCGGCGGTCGAGGCCGTGCGCGAGACCTGGACATGCACCGGGTCCTTGAGGAAGCGCTTGGTCAGCCGTTCGATCTGCGGATCCATCGTCGCCGAGAACAGCATGGTCTGGCGGCGCGGCGGCAGGCGCGAGCAGATTTTCTCGATATCGTCGATAAAGCCCATGTCGAGCATGCGGTCGGCTTCGTCGATGACGAGGATTTCCACCCCGGTCAGCAGGATTTTGCCGCGATCGAACTGGTCGAGCAGGCGGCCGGGCGTGGCAATCAGCACGTCGACGCCGCGATCGAGCTTCTTGTTCTGGTCCTCGAACGAGACGCCGCCGATGATCAGCGCCATGGAGAGGCGATGGTTCTTGCCGTATTTCTCGAAATTCTCGGCAACCTGGGCGGCCAGTTCGCGCGTCGGCTCGAGAATGAGGGTGCGCGGCATGCGGGCGCGGGCACGGCCGGCTTCCAGCAGGGTCAGCATGGGCAGCACGAAGCTCGCCGTCTTGCCGGTGCCGGTCTGGGCAATGCCGATCAGGTCCTTCTTCTCGAGAAGGTGCGGTATGGCCTGGGCCTGGATTTCGGTTGGCTTGGTATAGCCTGCAGCGGTCACCGCATCGGTAACCTTGCTGGAGAGGCCCAGTCCGGAGAAAGTGTCGGTCAAGTCGGTCGTTCCACTCAAGGATGCTGTCCGGCGTCGCCCCCGGCAGGATTGCCAGGGTCGCGCGACCGGTCATTGAAGGTCGACAGGCGCCATCCTGGCGGAACGGCTCCTGGGTGGGTGCCAACCAATCAACGAATTCCTCAGCACCCGCGGCTCGGGCGACGTCGGCCTGCCAGTGGCAGGCGGCGCCCCCGCCGGCTACCCAGGCGCTGCGACGGCAACAAGCCTGCGCGCACTGGTACTCTACCGGCGGCGCGGACCATAACGCAAAGGCCCCGGCTGTCAATGATTTTGGCCGCTTTAAGGTTAGCGGCACCGCCCTGCCTCCCCGTAAAACGGCGGAGTGTTTACCTATGGCGCACCAGTCCGTGAATTTCACGATGTCATCCCCGCGAAAGCGGCGTTACCGATATAGTGGTCGCAAACAGAGGTTCCCGCTTTCGCGGGAATGACGCCGTGGGTGAGGAAAGCGTCCAAAGGGAACACTCCCGTCAAAGGGGAGGTGTAAGCCCGGCATTTGCCTGGGCATCACCCCGCTAGGGCGTTAAATATCCAAGTCCGTCACAAACGCGGCATTTTCCTGGATGAATTCGAACCGCGCCTCGGGCTTGGTGCCCATCAGGCGGTCCACCGTCGTCTTGGTGGCGTCCCTGTCGTCCAGCACCTTCACCTGCAATAGGGTGCGGGTCTTGGGCGACATGGTGGTTTCGCGCAGATGCGCGAAGGGCATTTCGCCCAGGCCCTTGAAGCGGGTGATGTCGGCCTTGCCCTTGCCGTTGAACTCGGTCTCCATCAGCTCGTTCTTGTGCGCGTCGTCGCGGGCATAGAGCGTCTTGCCGCCCTGGCTGATGCGATAGAGCGGGGGCATGGCGAGATAGAGGTGACCGTTTTCGATCAGCCGCGGCATTTCCTGGAAGAAGAAGGTGATCAGCAGCGAAGCGATATGGGCGCCGTCCACGTCGGCGTCAGTCATGATGATGATCTTGTCGTAGCGCAGGTCTTCTTCGACATAGCGGTCGCGGGTGCCGCAACCCAGCGCCTGGATCATGTCGGCGATGAGCTGGTTGGCCGCGAGCTTGTCGCGGCTGGCGCCCGCCACGTTCAGGATTTTGCCGCGTAGCGGCAGCACGGCCTGATTGGCGCGATTGCGCGCCTGCTTGGCCGAGCCGCCGGCCGAGTCGCCTTCCACGATGAAGAGTTCGGCGCCCTGGGCGGCGTTCTGGGTACAATCGGCCAGCTTGCCGGGCAGGCGCAGTTTTCGCGTCGCGCTGGCCCGGTCGATTTCCTTTTCCTTGCGGCGGCGCAGGCGCTCCTCGGCGCGTTCCACGGCCCAGTCCAGCAGCTTGCCGGCCTGGTTGGGCGAGGCGGCCAGCCAATGGTCGAAGGCGTCGCGCAGGGCATTGTCGACGATACGGGTGGCTTCGCCTGAGGCCAGCTTGTCCTTGGTCTGGCCGACGAATTCCGGCTCGCGCACGAAGACCGAGAGCATGACCGAGCAGGAGGTCAGAACGTCCTCGGCGGTCAGGTTCGCGGCGCCCTTGTTCTTGGTCAGCTCGGCATAGTTCTTGAGGCCGCGCAGCAGCGCCAGGCGCATGCCGGATTCGTGGGTGCCGCCATCGGGCGTCGGCACGGTATTGCAATAGGATTGCACGCCGCCATCGCCCAGGGTCCAGGCAATGGCCCATTCCACCGAGCCGTGGCTGCCGGGCCGCCCGCTGCGGCCGGCGAAGATATCGTCGGTGATGCGCGTTTCGCCCTCGATGCGCGCCGCCATGAAATCCTTGAGGCCATCGGGATAATGAAACACCGCCTTGGCCGGCACTTCGTCATTGGCCAGGCTTTCGTCGCAGCTCCAGCGCAGCTCGACCCCGCCGAACAGATAGGCCTTGGCCCGCGTCATGCGGAAGATGCGGCCCGCCGAGAAATGGGCCGTGGGGCCGAAGATCTGCGGATCGGGGTGGAAGCGGGTGGAGGTGCCGCGCCGGTTCTGCACCCGGCCGACATTGACCACGTCCTCCACCACTTTGCCGCGGCTGAAGGTGATGCGGTAGAGCTGCTGGTCGCGCGCGACCTCCACCACCATGTCGTCCGAGAGCGCATTGACCACCGATACGCCCACGCCATGCAGGCCGCCCGAGGTCTCGTAAGCCTTGGAATCGAACTTGCCGCCGGCATGGAGCACGGTGTGCACGATTTCCAGCGTCGAGCGATTGGGGAATTTCGGATGCTTCTCGACCGGGATGCCACGGCCATTATCGGTAACCGTAATGTATCCGTCGGCGCCCAGATGCACCTCGATCCGCGTGGCGTGGCCGGCAATGGCCTCGTCCATGGAATTGTCGATCACCTCGGCGAAGAGGTGGTGATAGGCATTGATGTCGGTGCCGCCGATATACATGCCGGGCCGGCGGCGCACCGGCTCAAGTCCTTCCAGCACCTCGATATCGGCCGCGCCATAGGCGTCCGGGGCAGGCGCGACGCTGCGCGGCACCGGCTTGACCGGCGCTTCCTGCTTGGGTTCGTCCTGCTGGGGCGCGGCGCCACCGAAGAGATCCTGAGACATGCACGTTCCATCTTTGCTACCCGAATCGGGCCGGGCTGATTTCTAGCATATCCCAGCCTTTTCCGCGGGTCCGGCGCGAGAGGCAATTGCCCACAGGTGAGGCGGTATGATGGCCGTCAAGGTGAACGGGTGCGGAACGCCCTTGCCGGATCGATACACTTTGCGTCCCAAGATAAGCCGTCCGGTTTACCGCTCGTTTGCTCTTTGAAAGCACTTTCTTAAGCACGCGCTGCTAGAAGAATACACATACGGTTTGTCTGGAGTTGCCGTATGCGGACCGAACTGCCCAGTATTGCGTATCGAGGGGCCAGTTCCGGTTCGGACACGCCCGGACATTGGCCGATCGCCGGATTGAGTATTGCGTACCGGCTGGCCAATTTCCGCGTGTCGCGTCTGGGCGCCTTGCTCGGCGCGAGCCTGTTTTTCTATCTCGCATGATCGCTCTTGCCTTGCCGCCGCAAGGCGGTTAGCTATGCGCATCGACCAACACCTGAGACGGGAGGGCTGCATGACTGGTTTTCATACGCATCGTCAGCGCGGACCCGTTCATGCCCTGCGGTTTTCGCTGCAGGGCTGACCAGGCTGGTCCGGACGCTTCCCGCAAGTTTCCAAACCTCTGGTTTGCCCGTCATGGCGCGCTGCTTCGAGCGTGCCGGTTTGATGGCAATGGCGCTGTGCGCCGATCCAGTGAGTTGAATTCATGGGCATGATCAGCCTCCGCAATGCCGGCCACCGCGCCGGCGATCTTCTGTTCTCCAATCTCAATCTCGTCGTCGGCGAGGGCGACCGCGTGGGCCTCGTCGCCCCCAATGGCCGCGGCAAGACCACGCTGCTGCGGGCCATGGCCGGCCTGAGCGAGCTCAGCGAGGGGGAGGTCACGCGCTCGCGCGGCCTTGCCATCGGCTATGTGCCCCAGGACGTGCCCGAAGCCGCGCTCGGCCAGACGCCGATGCAATTCGTCGCCGGGGCGCTCGATGCGGCGACGCTGGACAGCGAGAGCTGGCGGGTCGACGTGGTGATGGAGGAATTTTCCATTCCCGAGGAATTCCGCCACAAGCCGCTCGGCCAGCTCAGCGGCGGCTGGCAGCGCATGGCGCTGCTGGCGCAGGCCTGGGTCACCCAGCCCGATGCGCTGTTGATGGACGAGCCGACCAACCATCTCGATCTGGGCCGCATCGGCATGCTGGAGCAATGGCTGGGCTATGCGGCGAAAAACCTGCCCGTAATCATCGCCAGCCATGATCGCGCCTTTCTCGATGCCAGCACCAACCGCACCCTGTTCCTGCGCCCCAGCGAACAGGTCTATCTGCCCTTGCCCTATTCCGCGGCCCGGGCCGAGCTCGACCAGGTCGATGCCGCCGCCGAGGCCCAGCGCGAGCGCGATCTCAAGCAGGCGGCGCAATTGCGCAAGCAGGCGGCCAAGCTCACCAATATCGGCATCAATTCCGGCTCCGACCTGCTCACCGTCAAGTCCCGGCAATTGCGAGACCGGGCCGAGAAGATCGAAACCCGGGTGCAGGAGGTCCACCGTGACCGCACGGGCCTGGTCAAGCTGGGCAATAGCGGCGCCGAGGCCCGCGTCATGCTGGCCTTCGAGAACGTGCCGGTGACCACGCCCGACGACCGCCAGCTCTTCACCATCGAGAAACTGCATGTCTTCCAGGGCGACCGCATCGTGCTGCTCGGCCGCAACGGCACCGGCAAGTCGCAATTCATGCGGCTGGTCACCGAGGCGCTCGATGGCAAGGTGCCGGCCGGCATGCGGCTCAGCCCGCAATTGGCGCCGGGCTATCTCGACCAGGCCCTGGGCTGGCTGCCGCTCGATCCGTCACCGCTCGATTACCTGTTGCATCGCTTCGACGAAGGCGACCGGCGCACCATCGCCCTGCTGGCGGGCGCCGGCTTCCCGCCCGATCGTCAGGGCAAGCCGATCCGCATGCTGTCGCTCGGTCAGCGGGCGCGGTTGGCGCTCCTGGCGCTGCGGCTGGCCAGGCCTAATTTCTACCTGCTGGACGAGCCCACCAATCACCTCGACATTCCGGGCCAGGAGCAATTGGAGACCGATATCCGGGAGCAGGGGGCGACGACCATCCTCGTCACCCATGATCGCGCCTTCCTCCGCGCCATCGGCACCCGTTTCCTGCTGATCGAAGGCAGGCGGCTGAAGGAAGTCGACGGCCCCGAGCAATTCCTGGCGGATATGGCGGGGTAGGGGGCTAAGGGGTGTGTCACGTCCGAGCCGGCCGCTCTCTCCGCAGCCGCGCCAATATTCCCGCTCGCGCCCCTTGGCTTTCATTTGCTCCTGAAACTGCCCCACGCACAGAGCGTCACCCTCGGGTCAAGCCCGAGGGTGACGACAGGCCCACCATGGCCTTCTGGGGGAACCGTTCTAAGCCGACCGGGCCGGGCGCACGTGGGGCGGCGACAGCACCGCCTGGTCCTTGCCGGCCGCCTTGGCGCGGTAGAGGGCGCGGTCGGCCTCGACCAGCATGTCCGAGAGCGTTTCGCCCGCGCCACGCTGGTGCAGGCCGATGCTGAGCGTCAGGCTCTGGCCTGGCGGCAGGCCGGCTATCGCCAGTTCGCGCATGGCCGTACGGATGGCTTCGGCCTGCTCCTGCAGGCGGGCAATGTCACCGCCGGCGAGCAACAGCGCGAATTCCTCCCCGCCGATGCGCGCAGCGGGCCCGCCATCGCTGTGGCGGGCGAGGACATGCGCCACCGCCGCGATCACCTGGTCGCCGGTCTTGTGGCCATAGGTGTCGTTGATGCGCTTGAAATTGTCGATATCGGCCACCAGCAGCGCGGCGGCGCCGTCGCCGGCCCTGTCGAGAACCGGATTGATGGCCGCCTCGAAGCCGCGCCGGTTCAGCAGGCCCGTCAGGTAATCGTGGTTCGCCTCTTTGCCGAGCCGCTCGAAGATGTCGAGACCCATGGCGGCCAGGAACAGCAGCGCGATGGTACCGAGCAGGATGGGCGTGAAGGCCTGGATCGTCAGCCAATAGGAGGATTGCTGGTAAGAAGGGCCGTCCGCCGTTTGCAGCACGCCGGTCAGTGCCAGGGCGGGCCGCAGCAGCGCCAGCACGATGCTGAGCAGGGCGGCGATGAGCAGCAGCCGGTCGGCCGTGGAAAGGGGACGCTTTGCCAGCAATTTCTGCACGGCGGCGCCAGTGATTCCAGCCAGGATCAATCCGACCACCAGGATACGGGCATTGAGCGAGGGATCGACGAAGAGAAACCAGCCGTAGAGGCCGAAACCGACGACAAGAATGGCGGCGAAGGCGCGCCAGGGCAGCGCGACCTCGATCCGCTGCAGGGCGGCGCAGCAGAACGCCAGCACCCCCACCACGAAGACGCCATTGCTGACCAGGCGATTGGCGGTCTCGTTTTCGAGCGGGGTGAGATCGACGAGAACGAAGCCCAGTGCCCCCAGCGCAAAGGCCAGAGCGAGCAGGGCCAGGTGGCGCTGCCAGGGCCAGCGCCGCCAGAGCAGCAGGAACATCACCGCGAAGGTGGCGGCGATAGCCGGGTTGAGAAGCGAAAAGTAAATCTGACCCGGCATCCCTGAAACGCTCGCGCACCCGTCTGCGGGCAGATGCTAGGGATATTCCCATAATCCTGGGTTAATCGCCCCGCGAAACGGCCGGAAGTCATTGCCGTCCAGACGAAAAAGAAGGCCGCCCGGAGGCGGCCTTCTTGCGATGCAGGCGACCCCTGCGAAAGCTTAGTGGTGATGTTCCTCGGGAACATCTTCCTCGCCGGCCTCGATCAGCTTGGCGAGTTCGTCGCGGGTCACCTTCTTGTCGGTGATGTCGCCGAGTTCGATGATGTGGTCCACCACCTTGTTCTCGAAGATCGGGGCGCGCAGGCTGGCGAGGGCTTGCGGGTTCTTGCGATAATAATCGTAGACCTGCTGTTCCTGGCCGGGGAAGCGGCGGACTTCGGCGATCAGCGCCTGCTGGTGTTCCTCATCGGTCACCTGCACTTCGTTGACATTGCCGATTTCGGCGACCACCAGGCCCAGGCGCACGCGGCGTTCAGCGATGCGCTTGTACTGTTCCTTGGCTTCTTCCTCGGTCGTGCCTTCGTCCTCGAAGGAGCGGCCATGGCTCTGCACTTCGTGTTCGACGCGCTGCCAGATCGTGTTGAATTCGGCATCGACCAGCTGGGCCGGCACGTCGAACTTGTGGCCGTCGTCCAGCGCGTCGAGCACCTGGCGCTTCATGTGTTGGCGGCCCATGGAAGCGAGAGCGCTTTCCATCTGCTCGCGCACGGCCTTGCGCAGGGCGGCGACGTCTTCGAGGCCCAGGCGCTTGGCGAAATCGTCGTCCAGCTCGCCCTGGTTCGGACCATCGACATGCAGGATGGTGACGTCGAATTCGGCGGCTTTGCCGGCCAGATCCTTGTTCTGGTAGTCGGTGGGGAAGGTGACCGAGATCGTCCGGGTCTCGTCCTTCTTCATGCCGACGAGCTGCTCTTCGAAGCCGGGGATGAATTCGCCCGAGCCCACGGTCAGGTGCGCGTGGTCGGACTTGCCGCCCTCGAATTCCACGCCGTCGATCTTGCCGACGAAGGAAAGGCCCAGGCGGTCGCCGTTTTCGACAACGGCGTCGTCGCCCTTGTCGGTATAGCCGCGATTCTGGTTGAACACGCGGGTCACTTCGGCGTCGACTTCGGCTTCGGTGATGTCCACGACCGGCTTTTCGATCTTGACGCCCTTGATGTCCATCAGGGTGACCGGCGGCAGGACTTCATATTCGACTTCGAAGGCGAGGTCCGACTTGCCGTCCAGCACGTCGTTGATGACGGTCTGGTCCTGGGGCAGGTCGACCTTCGGCTGGGCGGCGGCGCGTTCCTTGCGCTCGTCCAGCGTGTCGGAGACCGTGGCGTTGATCGCGTCGGTCATCACTTCGGACATGGCGGAGCGGCCATAGACCTTCTTGAGATGGGCGGTCGGCACCTTGCCGGGACGGAAGCCCTTGATATTGGCCTGGCCCTTGAGTTCTTCGAGCTTGGCGTCCAGGCGCGAATTGAGGTCTGCGGCCGGAATGGTGACGCTCAGCTTGCGCTTCAGGCCTTCATTGAGGGTTTCGGTAACCTGCATTGGGGTCTTATTCCCGTATTGATTGATCTCGTTAGGCCGAGGCCATGTGGTGCGGGTGAGAGGACTCGAACCTCCACGCCTTGCGGCGCTGGAACCTAAATCCAGTGCGTCTACCAGTTCCGCCACACCCGCAAGGGCCCCCGTCGGCCGGGTTGGCGTTGCATCTATATGAAGAGTGAAAGCCAGTCAAAGCTTCATTCTCCGCCGCTCGTGGCGGCTGCCCGCCCATTTGCGCGCCATTCGCCCCGGTGATAGGGACGGGACTTGCGCAGAACGTGGGCATATTGCACATTTTTTGCGCAACTGACCTGCCACTGGTCTTCCCGTCCTCTGGCATGACTTTCTCTAACTCTTTTGATTACAAGGCAATTTTGGCTCTGGCATGGCGTGGCACAGCCCGTGCATACGCTTTGGCGGTAACTGCCGAAAACGGCCATTGGAGGCGTAAGTGAAAAAAATCGAGGCTATCGTAAAGCCGTTCAAGCTCGACGAAGTCAAAGAAGCGCTGCAGGAAGTTGGCCTGCAGGGCATCACCGTAACCGAGGCCAAGGGATTTGGGCGCCAGAAGGGCCATACCGAACTCTATCGCGGCGCCGAATATGTGGTGGATTTCCTGCCCAAGGTGAAGGTCGAGGTGGTTTGCCCCGACGACCTGGCCGAAAAGGCGATCGAGGCGATCCGCGTGGCCGCGCAAACCGGTCGCATCGGTGATGGCAAGATTTTCGTCTATTCCATCGAGCAGGCCATCCGTATCCGTACGGGCGAATTCGGCGACGACGCGCTCTAGGCGCCGGCGCCGCACCATCAGCAACAGCATTCCGAATTAGACAGGGGAAGACCTAATGACCACCGGAAGCGATATCGTAAAGCGGCTCAAGGAAGAGAACATCAAGTATCTCGACCTGCGCTTCACCGACCTGCGCGGCAAGCTGCAGCATGTCACCATGGACGTTTCGGTGGTCGACGCCGACATGTTCGAGGAAGGCGTCATGTTCGACGGTTCCTCCATCGCCGGCTGGAAGGCCATCAACGAGTCCGACATGGTGCTGATGCCCGATCCGAACTCGGCCTATCTCGACCCGTTCTTCGCCGCCTCCACCCTGGCCGTGAACTGCGACATTCTCGAGCCCGCGACCTACCAGCCCTATAACCGCGATCCGCGCTCCATCGCCAAGAAGGCCGAAGCCCTGGTCAAGTCCTCGGGCATCGGCGACTCGGTGGTGTTCGGGCCCGAGCCGGAATTCTTCATTTTCGACGACGTCCGCTATTCCAACACCACCTACAAGGTGGGGTTCTCGGTCGATCATTCGGAACTGCCGACCAATAACGACGCCGAATATGAAGGCGGCAATAACGGCCACCATATCGGCCTCAAGAAGGGCTATTTCCCGGTCCCGCCGGTGGACAGCGCCCAGGACATGCGCGGCGAGATGCTCGAGGCCATGGGCGCCATGGGCGTCATCATCGAGAAGCATCACCACGAAGTGGCCTCGGCCCAGCACGAGCTCGGCCTCAAGTTCAAGCCGATGATCCAGTCGGCAGACGACGTGCTGATCTACAAATATGCCGTCCAGCAGGTCGCCAATGCCTATGGCAAGACCGCGACCTTCATGCCCAAGCCCGTCTACGGCGATAACGGTTCGGGCATGCATTGCCACCAGTCGATCTGGAAGGACGGCAAGCCGCTCTTCGCCGGCGATCAATATGCCGGCCTGTCGATGGAATGCCTCTATTACATCGGCGGCGTCATCAAGCATGCCAAGGCGATCAACGCCTTCACCAACCCGACCACCAATTCCTACAAGCGCCTGGTGCCTGGCTTCGAAGCCCCCGTGCTGCTGGCCTATTCGGCCCGCAACCGCTCGGCGTCCTGCCGCATTCCCTTCGGCCAGTCGCCGAAGTCCAAGCGCGTCGAGGTTCGCTTCCCCGATCCGCTGGCCAATCCCTACCTCGCCTTCACGGCGCTGCTGATGGCCGGCCTCGACGGCATCAAGAACAAGATCCATCCGGGCGATCCGATGGACAAGGACCTCTACGAGCTGCCCAAGGAAGAGCTCAAGGAAATCCCGACTGTGTCCGGCTCGCTCCGCGAAGCGCTGGAAAGCCTCTCGGCCGACCGCGACTTCCTCAAGGTCGGCGGCGTCATGGATGACGACTTCATCGACAGCTATATCGACCTCAAGATGCAGGAAGTGATCAAGTTCGAGCACACCCCGCACCCGGTCGAGTACGAAATGTACTATTCCGCCTGAGCGGATCGATCATCGCATGAGGGAGGGGGCCTTTCGGGGCCCCTTTTCTTTAGCCGCCGGCGCCGGCCGGAAACGCGCGGCGGACCATGGCGCTCCATTCGTCGGGCGCCTCGAGCAGGGCTTCGATCTCGTCGGCATCCTGCGGCTCGAAGAAGCGGATGGCGAAGCCGACATCGAACAGGCGCACCACTTCGGCGGTCACCTTGCCGATGGTCACCACCTCGCCGATGGCCGGCAGGAAGGCGGCCGAAACGGCCGCGCCGACGGTGGAGCAATCCAGGATCAGGCAGGGCTGGGACCAATTATCGGGGCGCGATATGACCGTGCGCGGATTGCGCGGCATGAAGCGCCTGTCGGCCCGGCGGTCCAGCGCTCCGGTCCAGAGCCGCTCGCTGAACGCGGTGATGCGGGCATTGAGCTTGTCGCGACCGGCATCGTCCTGCTCGATGGCGACCAGGAAGCCGTCCTCCAATTGCCGCTCCACGATCCCCGAGAGATTGCCCAGCGGCCCGAAACTGGCCGCGACCGTTTCGCCCTGTTCGGGAATGATTGCCGCGGTGACGCGGAAGGCGTCGCTCGAAATCATGCGCAGGCGGCAACCGAACAGGTTGACGCCGGGATAGCTCTGCTGCTGGCCAATCACATAGCGGCCGGTCACCGTGCGTATGCCATGCAGCGCGATACTGGGGCGTTCCGGAGCAGCGGACACGACAGGCCTCCTCTGGCTATGCCCTCAGCATGAACCAGCCGCGTCAACGTGCCCTTGCGGGCAAGGACCGTAATTTATCGGAAGTGCTAACCGATTGCAGACGATTGTGGCAGCGGGTCGAAAACGCTCATTCGGAAGGTGGCTGCAACAGCTTTTCGAGCCGGTCGGGATCCTGGATTTCGATGAATTGCAGGGCAAACCCGACTTCGAGATAGCGCACGACCCGCCCCACCAGCCGGCCCAGCGCCATGGGCGTGCCGATATCGGGCCAGAAATGGGCTGATATCGCCGCGCCGGATTGGGACATGTCGATGACGAAGCAGGGAATGGTGCTGCCATCGCCCAGGGTCAGCACGCTGCGCGGATCGCGGGGGATGAACCGCTTGTGCACCCGCTTGTCGAAGACCTGCGCATTGACATGCTTCTTGTGCCACTCGATCCTGGCGCCCAATTTGCCGCGGTCGCCGTCCGACAGCATGATATTGCTGACGAAACCGGAGGCCAGCCGGCGGGTTATCCGCCCATGCAGGAGCCCGAATTCATCGAAATGGCAGGAGACGGTTTCGCCCTCGCGCCCCACCACCGGACCCATGGCGACGAGCATGCGGGTCGAGATCGAGCAGAGGCGGCAGGCATAGACGGGCAGCTTTTCCTGCGGCGTGGCGCGGCGATCGGGCAGGGCGTAGCGCCCCGGCAGCGCGCCGATGAACCGCACGTCGTGCCATTGATAATTCGATTTCTGCCCGTCATCGACGGTGGCGGCATATAGTGACACGGGGGCCCTCTCCCATAGATCACCAATCGCGATATTGGGTGCGACTCTTACGGACTATTCCCAAGGAGAAGACAGATGAGGTCAGATCCGTGAATTTGTTGCTAATTGTATTGGCGGCATCTTCGCCATCTCTTGCGGGGCCGGCGTGAACAGGTCCGCGGACATCCTGCTGACGCCGGAGGAAATGGCCCGGGCCGATGCGCTCGCGGTCGAGACCGGCATCGATTCCCTGGCCCTGATGGAAGCGGCGGGCGGGGCCGTCACGGCCGATATCGCAGCGCATTTTGCGCCCCGGCCCGTTCTGGTGCTTTGCGGGCCGGGCAATAATGGTGGAGATGGCTATGTAGTCGCCCGCCAGCTCCGGGCGCAGGGTTGGCCAGTTACGCTCGCTCGTGCCGGCGCGGCCGAACCGAAGGGCGATGCGGCGACCATGGCGGCGCGATGGCAGGGTTCGGAGGTTCCGCTATCGAACCTGCGGCTGGCGGATTTCGGCCTTGTCGTCGATGCGCTGCTCGGCGCGGGGCTGGACCGGGACCTGACCGGCGCGCTGGCCGAGCTGGTCGAGAGGATCAATGCTTCGGGCCTGCCCGTGGTCAGCATCGATATGCCCAGCGGCATTGACGGCGCGACCGGCGAGGTTCGCGGCAGCGCCGTCCGCGCCACGCGCACCGTTACCTTTTTCCGCCGCAAGCCCGGCCATCTGCTGTTGCCGGGGCGCGCCCATTGCGGGATGCTGGTGCTCGCCGATATCGGCATTCCCGAAACCCTGCTCGATGCCATCCATGCCCGGGCCTGGCGCAATCGCCCTGGCCTCTGGTCCGTGCCGGTGCCGCGCGCCGAGGATCACAAGTTCAGCCGCGGCCATGTCCTGGCGCTGTCGGGCGGACCCTTGCAGACGGGCGCCGCGCGCCTGGCCGCGGAGGGAGCTTTCCGCGCCGGCGCGGGCCTCGTCACCCTCACCGGCACCGAGGACGCCCTGCGCGTCCACGCCGCCCATGTCACTGCCATCATGCTCAAGCCGCATGAAAGCGTCGCCGATCTCGGGGCCTTGCTGTCCGACCGCCGGATCAATGCGGTCATCATCGGCCCCGCCGCCGGCATCGGCCCCGAAACCCAGGCGAGAACCCGCGCCATACTCGAGAGCGAGGCCGCCGCCATCCTCGATGCCGACGCCATCACCAGCTTTGCCGATGATCCCGAAAGCCTCTTCGCCGCCATTCGCGCGCGCAAGGCGCCGGTGGTGCTGACCCCGCATGAGGGCGAGTTCGGCCGCCTGTTCGGAGCGATAAAGGGCAGCAAACTCGATCGGACGCGCCAGGCCGCGCGCCGCTCCGGCGCCATCGTCATCCTCAAGGGCAGCGATAGCGTCATCGCATCGCCCGATGGCCGCGCCGCCATCAACGACAATGCCCCGCCCTGGCTGGGCACGGCGGGGGCAGGGGACGTGCTCGCCGGCATCGTTGCCGGTCTACTGGCACAGAACATGAATGGGTTCGAGGCGGCGGCCGCCGCCGTCTGGCTGCATGCCGAAGCCGCGAAACGCTTCGGCGGCCCCGGCATGCTCAGCGAGGACCTGCCGCCCCTCCTGCCGCCGGTGCTGAAGGATTTGGCGGGTTAGAGCGGTTCACATTCAGCTGGAATCACGGCCCTTTCGCGTCCCTCACCTTTAAGAGGAACCATCCCCACCCACGGATCGTCACCCTCGGGCTGGACCCGAGGGCGTTTGCGATACACCCAAAAACAAAGAACCCTCGGGTCAGGCCCGAGGGTGACGATCCGGATTGGGTTAGATGCCCCTAAAACAGTCCACTTTTAGCCATCCAGCCTACGCGGTGCCCACCAGATAGAACATCCGCGCCACGCTATGGTCGCGCAGCGCCTGGGCCGGCAGCTTGCCGGTCAGAGCCAGCACCACCTGCTGCGGATCGGCCACGGCGCGCGCATCGACCACGACGCGCCGGAAGGCGGGACGCATTTCGCGCCGCTGCTCCTCGAGCAGATTGTAGAGCAGCGCCCGCACATCGGTCTGGCTCGCGCAGGCGATACACACCTCGCCATCGGCATGCCCATGGCCGGAATTGGCCGGCAGCCGGATCAGCGCGGTGTCGGCATCCAGCGGCACCAATTGTCCCGGCGCTGTGATCAGGGTGACGGGGATGGGCTCGATATGAGGCATGGTCATCCTACGCTCGATCTTCGGGAGCCAGAGACGCGGCACCTTCCCCACTCGGGTAGCGCTGAGCCGATAAGATCGAGGGGACCATCCCCCTCCCCAACCCTCCCCGCAAGGGGGAGGGTGCCGGGCCGGTGTTTGACACAAAAACCGGTCCCAAACTGGATGCGGCACCTCCCCCTTGACGGGCTCCGACCCGTCCCGCAGGGCAAATCTCTCCGGTGGAGAGATTTGAGGCGAGGAGGATGGGAGGGGGTGCCGGCACGCGCGAGACATTTGGCTATATGTGATGGCCCCGCCTCTTGCGGGGAGGGTGCGCATCGAGCGTGTGGCAGCCTCCGCCCCACCATCACTCCGCCGCCACCTTGCCCGGCATGTAGTTCAGGATCGGCCCGAGCCAGCGCTCGACCTCTTCCACGTCCATGCCCTTGCGCTGCGCATAGTCGATCACCTGGTCACGCTCCACCTTGGCCACGCCGAAATAATAGGCGTCCGGATGGGAGAAATAGAGCCCGGAAACCGACGAGCCCGGCCACATGGCATAGCTTTCGGTCAGGGTGACGCCGACGCTGTTCTCCGCGTCGAGCAGGCGGAACAGCGTGGTCTTTTCCGTATGGTCGGGCTGGGCCGGATAGCCCGGCGCGGGCCGAATGCCCTGATATTGCTCCAGGATGATCTCGTCGGGCGTCAGCGTCTCGTCGGCCGCATAGCCCCACAATTCCCGCCGCACCCGCATATGCATGAATTCGGCCAGCGTTTCGGCATAGCGGTCGGCCAGCGCCTTCACCAGGATGGAGGAATAATCGTCATTGGCGCGCTCGAACCGCTCGGCAATGGCGACTTCCTCGATGCCGGCCGTCACCACGAAGCCGCCGAGATAATCCGGCTTGCCGCTGTCCAGCGGCGCCACGAAATCGCTCAGCGCCATGTTGGGCTTGCCGTCACGCTTGGACAATTGCTGGCGCAGCGTGAAGAAGGTGGCCAGTTCCTCCTGCCGGTCCTCGCCGGTGAACAGGCGCACGTCGTCGCCCACGGCATTGGCCGGCCAGAAGCCGAGTACGGCCTTGGGAACAAACCATTTCTCGTCGATGATCCGAGCGAGCATCTTCTGGGCGTCGGCCCAGAGCGCCCGGGCCGCCTCGCCCTGCCGCTCGTCTTCCAGGATGGCCGGATAGCGCCCCTTGAGCTCCCAGGTCTGGAAGAACGGTGTCCAATCAATGTATCGGGCCAGTTCCGCCAGGTCGAAATCCTCGAAGACCCGCGTGCCGAGGAAGCTCGGGGCAGGGGGCGCATAACCCGTCCAGTCCGGCTTGAAGGCATTGGCGCGCGCCACCTCCAGCGGCAGGCGCTTCTTTTCCGCCTCGGCCCGCTCATGGGCCGCTGCGGCCTTGGCATACTCGGCCTGGACCCCTTCGATGAACGCGATCTTGTCGTCGGACAGCAGGTTCGACACCACGCCGACGGCGCGGCTGGCGTCGTTAACATGCACGGCCTGTCCCCGCGCATAGCGCGGATGGATTTTTACGGCCGTATGCACGCGGCTCGTCGTTGCCCCGCCGATCAGCAGCGGAATGTCGAAACCCTCGCGCTCCATTTCCGAGGCGACATGCACCATCTCGTCCAGCGACGGGGTGATGAGGCCCGAAAGCCCGATGATGTCGACATTCTCGGCCTTGGCCGTTTCCAGGATTTTCTGGCTCGGCACCATGACGCCCAGGTCGATGATCTCGTAATTGTTGCAGGCGAGGACCACGCCCACGATATTCTTGCCGATATCGTGCACGTCGCCCTTCACCGTCGCCATCAGCACCTTGCCGGCGCTCTGGCGTCCGGCGGCATCGCCATTGGCGGCCTTTTCCGCCTCCATGAAGGGCAGCAGATAGGCTACGGCCTGCTTCATCACGCGGGCCGATTTCACCACCTGGGGCAGGAACATCTTGCCGGAGCCGAACAGGTCGCCCACCACGTTCATCCCGGCCATCAGCGGCCCTTCGATGACGTGTAGCGGCCGGTCATAGGTTTGGCGCGCTTCCTCGGTGTCCCCTTCGATATATTCGGTGATGCCGTTGACCAGCGCATGGGTGATGCGCTCGCCGACCGGCAATTGCCGCCAGGACAGGTCCTTTTCCTTGCCGGCCCCGCCGCCCTGGCCCTTGTAGCGCTCGGCGATTTCCAGCATCCGGTCGGTCGAATCCGGCCGCCGGTTGAGGATCACGTCCTCGCAGGCCTCGCGCAATTCGGGGTCGATGCTTTCATAGACCGCCAATTGCCCGGCATTGACGATGCCCATGTCCATGCCATTCTGGATGGCATAATAGAGGAACACGGCATGCATGGCCTCGCGCACGGGCTCGTTGCCGCGGAACGAGAACGAGAGGTTCGAGATGCCGCCCGAGATGTGCACATGGGGCAGGCGCTGGGTGATCTCGCGGGTCGCCTCGATGAAATCGACGCCGTAATTGTTGTGCTCCTCGATGCCGGTCGCCACCGCGAAGACATTGGGGTCGAAGATGATGTCCTCGGCCGGCAGGCCCACCACTTCGGTGAGGATCTTGTAGGCGCGGGCGCAGATCTCGACCTTGCGTTCCTTGGTGTCGGCCTGCCCGGTCTCGTCGAAGGCCATCACCACCACGGCGGCGCCATAGGCTTTCACCAGCCGCGCGTGATGGATGAACTGCTCCTCGCCTTCCTTGAGCGAGATGGAGTTCACCAGCGCCTTGCCCTGCACGCATTTCAGGCCCGCCTCGATCACCTCCCATTTGGAGGAGTCGATCATCAGCGGCACCTTGGCGATGTCCGGCTCGGCGGCCAGCAGGTTGAGGTAATCCACCATCACCTGCCTGGAATCGATCAGGCCCTCGTCCATGTTGATGTCGATGACCTGCGCGCCATTGGCCACCTGGTCGCGCGCCACGTCGAGCGCCGCCGTGTAGTCGCCGGCCGTGATCAGCTTGCGGAAGCGGGCGGAGCCGGTGACATTGGTGCGCTCGCCGATATTGACGAAGGGAATGTCGCTGGTCAGCGTGAAGGGCTCCAGCCCCGACAGGCGCAGCAGCTTGTCGGCCCTGGGCACGGCGCGCGGCTTGTATTGCGCGGCCATCTGCGCCACGGCGCGGATATGGTCCGGCGTCGAGCCGCAGCAGCCCCCGACGATGTTCAGCAGCCCGTCGCTGGCAAAGGCCTGCAACTGGCTGGCCATCTGTTCGGGCGTCTGGTCATAGGCGCCCATTTCATTGGGCAGGCCGGCATTGGGATAGGCGCAGACAAAGGTGTCCGCCACGCCCGAAAGCTCGGCGATATGGTCGCGCATCAGGTCGGCGCCCAGCGCGCAATTGAGCCCGATGGTGATCGGCCTGGCATGGCGCACCGCATACCAGAACGCGGTCGGCGTCTGCCCCGACAGGGTGCGGCCCGACAGGTCGGTGATCGTGCCCGAGATCATGATCGGCACGTCGATGCCGCGTTCCTCGAACAGTTTTTGCGCCGCGAAAATGCCGGCCTTGGTGTTGAGCGTATCGGTGATGGTCTCGAACAGCAGCAGGTCCGCGCCGGCATCCACCAGCCCGCGAATGGCCTCGCCATAGGCTTCCACCAATTCGTCGAAGCTGATCGCCCGATGCCCCGGATTGTTGACGTCCGTGGACATGGACGAGGTCTTGTTGGTCGGCCCCAGCGCGCCCGCCACGAAGCGGCGGCGGCCGTCCTCGGCCTCGGCGCGCAAGGCAGCCCGCCGCGCCACCACGACGCCCTGGTAATTGATGTCGTAGACCGCTTCCTCGCAGGCGTAGTCGGCCTGCGCCACCGCGGTGGCCGAGAAGGTATTGGTCTCCACGATATCCGCCCCGGCCATGTAATAGGCGTAGTGGATATCCTCGATCATGCGCGGCTCGGTGAGGACGAGCAGGTCGTTATTGCCCTTGAGTGGGTGGCTCCAGTCCTTGAACCGCTCGCCGCGGAAATTCTCCTCCTCCAGGCCCAGCCGCTGGATCATGGTGCCCATGGCCCCGTCCAGGATCAGGATGCGCTCGGCCATCGCCTTGCTCAGGGCGGCGCGCACATCCTTCCAATCGGGAATGGGCAGATCCGAAATCGGGGCAGGGGAGGGGCTCATCGCCGTCCTCTCTTTCATCTATAGGGGCAGGTGCCTTACGGCGCCGGTCATGACATAAAGATATCTTTATATCAGTCAAGCGGCAATGGCGCTGCGTGGCAAAGGATCGCGCCGCGGCAGCGTCGGAGCGAAAATGCTACCCTTGGCGCTAACGCTTCGTTGGTCTTAACGTCTCCTAAACCGTAAAATTGTTCCTTTCTGTGAAACCGGGCGCTGTCGCGTTATCCTTTCGCGCGAAAAGTTCTGATTTCATAGAGTATTGCCCCTCGTGACGACCTCCTGGCGCAGCACCGTCCGCATGATTGCCCTTTCGGCCCTCATCCTTCCCATGATCGCCGCCTGCGCCACGGGTGGCGGGCTCGGCGCCACGGTGAAGCGGAGTGCCTTCACCTCCAGCGAATATGGCGTCGCCGTTTCCCCGCGCGTCACCAGCAATCCCAATCCGCCGCGCGGCGGCGGGCGCTATCAGGTGGGCAAGCCCTATACGGTGCGCGGCAAGACCTATGTGCCGCAGCACGATCCGAGCTATTCGGCGGCGGGCACTGCCTCCTGGTACGGTTCGGATTTCCATGGCCGCCGCACCGCCAATGGCGAGATTTTCTCGGCCAATCACATCACCGCCGCCCATCCGACCCTGCCGCTGCCCTCCTATGTGCGCGTCACCAATCAGGACAATGGCCGCTCGCTGGTGGTGCGCGTCAACGATCGCGGCCCCTATGTCTCGGGCCGCATCATCGACCTCTCCTATCGCGCCGCCTCCATGCTGGGCTACGTCAACAAGGGTTCGGCCAATGTGACGGTGGAATATGTGGGCGAGGCGCCGCTCAATGGCGACGATACCCGCACCCTGGTCGCCTCCTATTCCGGCCCGGCCGATTACGACAATGGCCCGATCCGCGTCGCCAGTTCCGGCGGCCAGAGCGATCGCAGCCTGGTGGGGATAACCACCAATTTTTTCAATGGCTTGTTCTCGTATGCTGATAATGCGCAACAAGCCGATGCCGCTATCGGCTCGGCCCATGCGGCCGCCAATGCCATGGCTGCGGGCAATGCCGACCTGGCCGCCTGGGCGGCGACGGTCGATGCCGACAATCGCCAGGTCCAGATCGGGCTGGGTATCTATGCCGACCCGGCCAATGCCGCGCGCCTGGCGCAGGAATTCGCGCTGCTCGGTTCGGTCGCCGAAGATGCCGTCACCGCCGATGGCCGCGCCGCCACCCGGCTCACTCTCACATATTTGAAGCCCGGCGTCGGCCCGGACGACGTCTCCGGCCTGGCCCGGGAACTTGGCCTGCACGATATAGTTCTCTATTAGTGGAAATGCCCGTCCGCCCCGAATTCCGCGCGGTTCGGGCGCAAGAGGGGAAGGGCCTTTCCGTGAGAGTGCTGACCATCATCGCCGCCTTCATGGTTTTTGCGGCGCCGGTCTTCGCGCAGGTCGATTTCGACACCAAGGCGCGCTTTGCCGTCCTCATGGATTATGAATCGGGCGCGGTGATCTTCCAGAAGGACGCCGATGCGCGGCTCGAGCCCGCCAGCATGACCAAGCTGATGACCCTGGCCGTGGTGTTCAACGAAATCCGCGCGGGCCGCGTCAGCCTCGACGATACCTTCTTCGTCTCCGAAAATGCCTGGCGCACCGGCGGCGCCGCCTCGGGCGGCTCGACCATGTTCGCCGAGCTCAATTCGCAGATCCGCGTGGAGGACCTGATCCGCTCGGTCATCATCCAGTCCGGCAACGACGCCGCCATCGTGCTGGCCGAAGGCATTGCCGGCACCGAGCCGACCTTTGCCGCCATGATGAACGAATTGGCGCGCGAGCTGGGTCTGGAAGGCTCCAATTTCACCAATTCCACCGGGCTTCCCGATCCGGATGAGTATTCCACCGCCCGGGACCTGGCCGAAATTGGCCGCTATCTCATCCGCGAATTCCCCGAATTCTACCACTACTTCGCCGAGCCGGAGATGGAGTGGAACAATATCAAGCAGGCCAATCGCAATTCCTTGATCGAGGTCGGGATCGGCGTCGATGGCCTCAAGACCGGCCATACCCAGGCCGCCGGCTACGGCGCCGTGCTCTCCACCGCTCAGGGCGACCGCCGGCTGATCGGCGTGGTGCATGGCCTCACCTCCATGCGCGAGCGCGCCGAGGAGGGTCGCAAGCTCCTGACCTGGGGCCAGCGGGCCTTCGAGCGCATCACCCCCTATGCCGATGGCGCCGTGGTCGGCTATGCCGATGTCTATGGCGGGGAAGCGCCCAATGTCGCCATGGTGGGCGATGGCGAGATCGCGCTCTACCTGCCGCGCGGCTCGCGCCAATGCCTCACCGCCACCCTCAATTATACCGCCCCGTTGCTGCCGCCTGTGCGCCAGGGCGACCGGATCGGCGAATTGCGCGTCTTCTGCAACGACCAATTGGTCCAGGCCGCCCCGCTTTACGCCGCCGAAGATGTCGGCCAGGGCGACCTGATCCGCCGGGCAACTGATGCGCTCAAGCATTTGGCGATTGGCTGGCTTTGACTTGTAACGTGTCACAGCTCGTCACCCTCGGGCTTGACCCGAGGGCTCTTCGCGGCTCCCCCGTCAAGGGGGAGGTATCCACTTTGGACGCTCAGGCTCGCGCGGCGTGCTCGGCTCCATGGCCCCCTCCCCCTTGAGGGGAGGGCCGGGGTGGGGGTTCTGCGGTTCCAGCGAACGCCGCGTTCCTGGATGGTGCAGAACCCCCACCCTCTATCCCTCCCCTCAAGGGGGAGGGAGGCGATGAACCGATGGCCTAGGGAAGTCCCAAAGTAATGCTTTCCTTGAAGAGCGAGAGGGGCCGGCCATCGTTGACACTCTCGCTGCCAGCGGCGTTTCATCACCTGCTGAAACGCTATAAAATAAACCGACCCAAGGAATCATCCCGCCAATGCTCGAAGCGCCCAATCGACGCCAAGCCCGCTTCATCACCTTCGAAGGTGGTGAAGGCGTGGGCAAGTCGACCCAGGTGCGGCGGCTGCTCGCCAATCTCGGTCGTCATGCCGTCGAAGTCGTGCGTACCCGCGAGCCGGGCGGCACGCCCAAGGCGGAAGCCATACGCTCCTTCATCCTCCAGGGCCGGTCCGAGGCCTGGGGCGCCGGTGCCGAGGCCGTTTTGTTCGCTGCCGCCCGCCTCGACCACGTCAACGAGCTGATCGCGCCCAACCTGGCCAAGGGCACCTGGGTGATTTCCGACCGCTTCTGCGATTCCACCCGCGCCTATCAGGGGCTCACCGGCGGCGTCGACGACCGGCTGATCAATGCGCTGGAAGATCTGGCGCTCGATGGCCATACGCCGGACCTGACCATCGTGCTCGACATGGACCCCGAAATCGCCTTCCGTCGCGTCGAGCAACGCACGCTCGAGGACGGGCTGCAATTGACCGGCGACCGTTTCGAGAAGGAGGAACTGGAATGGCATCGCCGCCTGCGCCAGAACTTCCTCGATATTGCTGGCAACAATCCGGACCGCTGCGTGGTGATCTCGGCCGAGCAGGACGAGGCCGCGCTTGAAAACGCCATCTGGTCGGTGGTCAGCGAACGGTTTCCCGAATTGCAGGGCGGGCCGGACGCGTGACCGATCCCGCCGCTCTCGACGGTCTGCCGCTGCCCGAACACAGGCAGGCGGCCCGGGGCCACGATGCCGCCCGCGCCGCCATTCTCGCGCAATTGGCCGAGCACCGGCTGCCGGGCGCGATCCTGCTGCATGGGCCGCAGGGCATCGGCAAGGCGACCCTGGCGTTCGAATTGGCCGCCGCCATCCTCACCGCGACGGGAGACGAGGACGCCACCCGCGTCCGCGAGCAGATCGCCGCCTTTTCGCATCCCAATCTCTCGGTGCTGCGCCGCCGCCCCAAGGACAGCAAGAGCTTCTATTCGGTGATCCGGGTGGAGGATATCCGCGAATTGCGCGACACCCTGCAGCAGACGCGGGGCCGGGCAGGGCACCGCATCGCCATTCTCGATACCATCGACGATTGCAATCCCAATGCCGCCAATGGTCTGCTCAAGACCCTGGAAGAGCCGCCCGCCGACACCACGTTCTTCCTGATTTCGCACCGCCCCGGCTCGCTCCTGCCCACCATCAAGTCGCGCTGCCACAACCTGGCCCTGCGCCCACTGCCGGACGATCTGCTGGCGCAGGTGGTTTCCGGGAGCCTCCCCGATATCGATGCCGCCGCGCTCGACCGGGCCATCCAGCTGGCCGGTGGTCGCCCCCGACGCGCCTTCGAAACCCTGGCCCTGGCCGAGGATTCCCCCGTGGGGGCGCTGATCCTTTGGCTGCGCGACCCTGAGGCGACGCCCATCGCCGCCCAATTGCTGCTCGCCGACGCGCTGGGCAGCAATCCGCAGGGGCCGGACATGTCTTTTGCCCGCGAAATCCTCAATGACTGGCTGGCCGGCGAAATGCGCGAGGCGGCCATGCAGCCGGGCCAGCGTAGGCGGCTTGCCTCGGCCACCGAGCTATGGGAGAAGGCGAACGCACTTCTGGCCGAAGCCGACAGCGTCAATCTCGATATGAAGCAGACGCTGGCGGTGATCTTCGATTCCATCCGGAAGCATTGCGCCCTCATCGCCAGTCCCGCCGAGCCAGTATGAACAGCAAGCCCTTTTACGTCACGACCGCGATTTCCTATCCCAATGGCGCCCCCCATATCGGGCATGCCTATGAGATGATCGCCACCGACGCCATTGCGCGCTGGAAGCGG
Organism: Devosia elaeis; assembly: GCF_001650025.1. Lineage (GTDB taxonomy): Bacteria > Pseudomonadota > Alphaproteobacteria > Rhizobiales > Devosiaceae > Devosia > Devosia elaeis. The sequence continues at coordinate 47,706 of NZ_LVVY01000065.1, forward strand.
CTCGAGGGCAGGGAGGTCTATTTCCTCACCGGTACGGACGAGCACGGCATCAAGATGGTGCAGACCGCCGCCAGGGAAGGCATTCCGGTGCGCGAGCTGGCCGACCGCAATGCCGGCGAATTCCTGCGGCTCGCCGGGGCGCTGAACCTGTCCAACGACGATTTCATCCGCACCACCGAGCCGCGCCATTTCGAGGCTTCGCAGGCCATCTGGAAGAAGATGGCGGCGAGCCACAATGGCGATATCTTCCAGTCCACCTATAAGGGCTGGTATTCGGTGCGCGACGAGGCCTATTTCGACGAGGACGAGCTGACCGAGAAGGACGGCAAGCGCTTCGCTCCCTCCGGCGCCGAGGTCGAATGGGTGGAGGAACCCACCTTCTTCTTCCGCCTCTCGGCCTATCAGCAGAAGCTGCTCGACCTCTATGAGGCCAATCCCGATTTCATCGCGCCCAAGGAACGGCGCAACGAGATCATCTCCTTCGTCAAGAGCGGGCTGCAGGACCTCTCCATATCCCGCACCACCTTCGACTGGGGTATTCCGGTTCCCGATGCGCCGGGCCATGTCATGTATGTGTGGGTCGATGCGCTGACCAATTACATCACCGGCGTCGGCTACCCCGACGAGCAGAACGAGCTGTTCAGGAAATTCTGGCCGGCCGACCTGCACGTCATCGGCAAGGACATCATCCGCTTCCACACCGTCTATTGGCCCGCCTTCCTGATGAGCGCCGGCCTCGAGGTGCAGCACCGCGTCTTCGCCCATGGCTTCCTCACCGTGGACGGGCAGAAGATGAGCAAATCGCTGGGCAATGTCATCGACCCGTTCGATCTGGTCGAAACCTTCGGCGCCGATGCCGTGCGCTACTTCTTCCTGCGCGAGGTCTCCTTCGGCAGCGACGGCGATTACAGCAATGAAAAGCTGGTCAACCGCGTCAATGCCGACTTGGCCAACAATCTCGGCAATCTTGCCCAGCGTTCGCTGTCCATGATCAACAAGAACTGCGAGGGCAGGGTGCCCGAACTCGGGGCCCTGACCGATGCCGACAAGGCCATCATCGCCGAGGTCACCGAGGCACTCGAAACCGCGCAGAAGGCCATGGACCAGCAGCTCGTCCATGAAGCCACCGGCGCCATAATCGCCGCGCTCAGTTCCGCCAACAATTACTTCGCCGCGCAGGAGCCCTGGGCCCTCAAGAAGACCGATCCGGCCCGCATGGCCAGCGTGCTCTATGTCACCGCCGACACCGTTCGTCGGCTTGCCATTCCGATGCTGGCCTTCGTTCCGGCCTCGGCTTCGCGCCTTCTTGACCAATTGGGCGTCGAAAATGACCAAAGGACGCTTTCGGCCGCGCTCAACGTCAACAGTCTGCTAGCGAATACGGAGCTGCCGTCACCTCAAGGTGTATTTGCGCGCCTCGAAAAACCGGCCGAGTGACATGCTGATCGACTCCCATTGCCATCTCGATTTCGACGCCCTTTCCGCCGATCTGGACGGGGTGATGGCCCGTGCGGCGGCGGCGGGCGTCACCGGCATGGTGACGATTTCCACAAGGGTGGATAACTTTTCCACATATGCCGGACTGGCGGAACGTTTCGACAACGTCTGGTGCTCCGTGGGGACACATCCGCACAATGCGGATCAGGAATTGCATATTGAAATCGAGGACTTGGTGCGGCTGAGCGCCCATCCGCGCTGCGTTGCGATCGGCGAGGCGGGTCTCGATTACTTCTACGACAACGCCCCGCGCGAGGCCCAGGCCATCGGCCTGCGCCGGCATATCGCGGCAGCACGAATCACAAATCTTCCACTGGTTATCCACAGCCGCGCCGCCGACGACGACATGGCGGCCATCCTCGAAGAAGAAGCCGGGCAGGGAGCCTTCCCCTTCGTTCTGCATTGCTTCACCGCCGGCATGGACCTCGCCCAGCGCGCCCTGGCCCTGGGCGGCTATATCTCGTTTTCCGGCATTGTGACATTCAAAAATGCGCAGGAAATTCAAGAGGTTGCCAAGATCGTTCCGGCCGACCGCTATCTGGTCGAAACCGACGCGCCTTATCTGGCGCCGATCCCGCATCGCGGCCAGTCCAACGAGCCGGCTTTTGTCCGTCATACGGCAGAAAAACTCGTGGAAATCCGGGGACTTAGCCTCGAACAGGTGGGGCGCGAAACGACCGCGAATTTCGGCCGGCTCTTCTCCAAGACCGGCATAGTCTGAGCCATGGCCGCGCCCGACCGGATCATCGCCACCATACTGGGCTGCGGCTCCTCCGGCGGCGTCCCGCGGATCGGCAATGATTGGGGCCTGTGCGATCCGGACGAGAAACGCAATCGCCGCCGCCGCTGCTCGTTGCTGATCGAGGCCTGGCGGGACGGAATTATCGAGCCGACACGGATACTTATCGATACCGGCGCCGATATGCGCGAGCAATTGCTGGATGCCCGGGTCGATCGCGTGGACGCCGTTTTCTATACCCACGAACACGCCGACCATACCCATGGCATAGACGATCTGCGCGTCCTGGCACTGCACAATCGCCGGCGCGTCGACGTCTATTTCACCCGCGAATGCGGCGAACGCCTGCGCGAAGCCTTCGGCTATTGTTTTTCGACGCCGCCGGGCAGCACCTATCCGCCGATCCTCAATGCCCATGAAATCGAGCCCGGCGCGATAGTTTCCGTCGATGGCCCGGGCGGCACGCTGGAATTGCAATCCTTCCTGCAATTGCACGGCGATATTACTTCGCTGGGCTTCCGGCTGGGCGGTTTCGCTTACAGCTGCGATCTGTCCGGCATTCCGGAAAGCGCTCATGCCGCCGTCAGCGGGCTCGCGATCTGGGTGGTCGACGCCTTGCGGCCGACACCGCATCCGAGCCATCTGAGCCTGCCGGAAACGCTGGATCTGATCGCGCATTTCCAGCCGCGCCAGGCCGTGCTCACCGACATGCATATCGATCTCGACTACGCCACGACCGAAGCCGCGACTCCGGACAATGTCACGCCGGCCTTCGACGGCATGCAGATCGACATCATCGCCGGCCGCATCCTCAATCGCTGACCGGACTTATCCTCTGGCAGCCAAAGCGTGGTAGAACCGGAAAGCCCATAAAATCCTCGGGTTTTCCATTCAGAAAAGTTCCATAATATATATTATACGAAAATCGGATGCGCGGATTTGGGAGGCTGTTCGGCCAAAAACGTAGCCTTGCTAATCCCGCAACGAGAGGTTGGCGTTCTCCATTAGAGAAGATCGCCTGACGATTGAGCTGCTGAGCGTCGGTTCGATGTCGAGTTGCTCGGCGGCACCACCCCTTCCGGTAGTGGCGATGTGTACGGTTCGCCTCGACGCCGATCAATCAGGTCGGCGGCGGCACGGGCTCTCAGGTCTGGGTCGCGGATGAACTTGGCGGCCGTCGCCGCCATCACCTTTGCCGCCGTGATCATCCCCTTGTGTGCCGCGGGCAGCTTGCCCTGCGTCACGGTTTGCCACGTGTGGAATGGCGTACCAATGGCGGTTGTAGCAACAAGACATTGTGCGGTCGGCACAATGCAACTGACATCGCCGACATCGGTAGACCCAAAAAACAGACGCGGCTCGGCAGGCAGGGGCAAAATCTCGTCGTGTAGCGACTTCGTGAAATGTGTCGGCACCCCGAGAGACTGGGCGCTGGCGCGGCGGTCGGCATCCGTCAGAGCGGCGGCACTCAGCCGATCGGCAAAATCGAAATCGTCATCGTCGAAGGCCGGCGCGCCCAAGCGCTCGAACTCCTCGCGCATCGCCTCTTCCAACGGGCGGTTTGGCAAGACACCTGAAGTGGCGCGATCAAAAATCATTTCGACCTTGGTCTCGGTCATCATCGCAGCGCCTTCTGCGATTTTCTGTACACGGCCGAACAGCGTGCGGACGTCATCGAGGCGCGGTGCACGGACCAGATAAAGCCCTTCGGCGACCGATTGCACGACGTTGGGGGATACGCCGCCCGTGTCCGTCACGGCGTAATGCACGCGCGCTTCAGACGGCATATGCTCGCGCATGTAGTTGATGCCCACATTCATCAACTCGATAGCGTCAAGCGCGCTGCGCCCAACTTGCGGGCTCACGGCGGCATGGGAACTGCGTCCGGTAAATCGGAAATAGGCCTGGAAATTGGCGAGAGTGGCAGCCGACATGACTGCGTTATAGTCGCTCGGATGCCAACAGAAAGCCGCATCGAGATCGTCAAAGGCGCCCTCGCGCGCCATGTATGTCTTGCCCGAGCCGCCCTCTTCTGCGGGGCATCCGTAATAGCGCACCCGAGCCGAAATTCCGGATTCTGCCAAAGCGTCGCGCAGCGCTACTGCAGCAAGAATCGACGCGGCGCCGAGCAGATTGTGGTGGCAGCCATGGCCATTGCCGCCCTCTTTGAGCGGGCGATATTCGGTCAGCCCGGCGTCCTGCGAAAGCCCAGCGAGGGCGTCGAACTCTCCCAGGAATCCGATGGTCAGGTCCCCCTCCCCCGCCTCAGCCATAAAGGCGGTGCGAATGCCAGCCAGATTCCGTTGGATGGAGAAGCCTTCGGCTTCGAGTGCCCGGATATGCTCTTCGACAGAACGATGCTCTTCGAAGCGCAGCTCCGGCATCCCCCAAATGCGATCACTCAAATCTTTATAGACATCTGCCTTGCGATCGGCGCAGCGGGCAATCTGTTCGGTACCGAGAATATCATTGCCGACAAAAGGGGTAGTGGTGGTCATGTTCTTACTCAAAAGGGAATTTTCACACTGCTGGACCTGGAGAGCTACGAAGCGACCAGGCGTTCAGACCGGTGCGTTCAAGTGGCAGGCTGAAACCCGGTCCGGGCCGACAGGCAGCAATTGCGGCATTTCGCTTCTGCAGCGGTCCATGACGTGAGGGCAGCGGGGATGAAAAGGACAGCCCGGCGGCGGATCCAAGGGCGAAGGGAGCTCGCCGATTATGGGCTGGTAGTCGCGTTCACGCGCCTCGAGCAACGGCAGCTGGTCGAGGAGCAAACGCGTATAGGGATGGTTCGGATTGTCGAATAGGTCCTCGGTCGAGGCCACCTCGACCGCCTTGCCGAGATACATGATGACCACGCGGTCCGAGATATGCTCGACCACACCCAAATTGTGCGAAATGAATAAGTAGGTCAGGTCAAATTCTTCGCGCAAGTCCATGAAAAGGTTGAGAACTTGTGCCTGGATTGAAACGTCGAGAGCCGCTACCGCTTCGTCGCAGATGAGTATGGACGGCTTCACGGCAAGAGCGCGGGCGATGCCGATGCGCTGGCGCTGTCCCCCGGAGAATTGATGCGGATACCGATCCGCATAGGCTCCCGAAAGGCCAACTTTTTCCATCAGTTCGATGACGTAGTCGCGTTTCTCGGAGGACTTCACGATACCATGAACCACGGCAGGCTCGCCGATAATGTCGACGACTCGCATACGCGGATTGAGCGAGGCGAACGGGTCCTGGAAGATCATCTGCACGCCAAGGTCGAATGCCCGGCGCTGTTCTCTCGTCATGTCCGGCAAACGGACGCCTTGATAGGAGATTTCACCTGCAGATAGGCTGGAAATGCCGGCCAGCATGCGCGCGACCGTTGATTTCCCACAGCCCGACTCGCCGACAATGCCGACGACCTCGCCGCGTCGGACCTGGAGGTCCACACCGGCCACCGCCTTGATTTCCGTCTTTTTCACCCTGGCGCCGAACAGATTGGCGACGTGGCCGATAACCCCGATCGGTGTCACGAAGGTCTTGGTCAGGCCCTGAAACTCGAGGATCGCCTCGGCATTCGGTTGCGTCGTCATGGGCGGGGCCCTCCCAACGGGTTCCAGCAGCGGTAGGTTCGCCCCCCGGCCTCGACTGTATTGAGCGGTTCATCACCGCAGGCGGAAACGGCATAAGCGCAGCGCTCCCGAAAGGCGCAGCCCTGTGGCAAGTTGAGCAGCGACGGCGTCATGCCCGGGATTTGGTGCAGGCGACTACCGCGCGTCGAGCGGGACGGAACAGACTCGATCAGCCCCTTCGTATAGGGGTGTCGCGGATTTTCGATGATTTCCTCGGCCGTGCCGAGTTCGACGATGCGGCCCGCATACATGACGGCGATGCGATCGGCCAAGCCTGCGACCACGGCAAGATCATGGGTGACCCAGATCAAGGCGGTGCCGACCTGCCGGCACAGCTTCTTTATCTCGTGGATGATCTGACCCTGGATCGAGACGTCCAGAGCGGTCGTGGGCTCATCGGCGATAATCAAGCCGGGCTTGTTCATCAACGCGATGGCAATGGCGATACGCTGACGCATACCGCCCGACAATTCGTGGGGATAGCTGCGCAGGCGTTCGTCGGGCGACGGGATGCCAACCATGACGAGAACTTCGCGTGCCCGTGCGTAGGCCTGGGCCGGGCCGACATTGGCGTGGGCCTGCATGGCCTCGATCATCTGGGCGTCAATCCGCAGAACCGGATTGAGCGTCATCGATGGATCCTGGAAGATCATGGCGATGTCGCCGCCGCGCAGCTGCCGCCAGCCTTCCTCGTCCAGCGCCGTGAGGTCTTTCCCGTTATAGCTCATCGATCCGGAGACGATGCGACCGGGCGGATCGATCAGGCCCAGAATGGAGAAGCCCGTGATGGATTTGCCCGAGCCGGACTCTCCGACAAGGCCCAGGATTTCGCCCTTTGCCAATTCAATGTCGACACCATCGACTGCCTTCACGACACCTGCGCGCGTCGCAAAATACGTCTTTAAGCCCTTTATCGACAGCAGACTTCCGGCGTCCTGAGCGCGCGCATTATCTGTCGGGATCATTGTGCGCTCCTCGGGTTGAGAATGTCGCGCAAGTGGTCGCCCACCAGATTAATGGCGACGATGATGAGGGCCAGCGCGATTCCAGGGCAGAACGAGATCCAGTACTGCCCCGAAAGCATGAACTCGAAACCGTTTGCGATGAGCATGCCCAGGGATGGCTGGGTCACTGGAACACCGATGCCCAGATAGGACAGAGTCGCTTCAGCGGCGATGGCATGCGCCAGATCGATCGTGGCGATGACGATCAGCGGCGGCATGCAGTTGGGCAGCATGTGTCTGAAAATGATGCGTAGCGGCGAGAGGGCGAGGCAACGAGCCGCCTGCACATATTCGCGGTTGCGCTCGACCAGCGCCGTTCCTCGGGCGGTTCGCGCGAAGTACGCCCATTGGACCGCGATCAGCGCAATGATCACCTTGTCGATGCCCTGCCCCAGGACCGACAGCATGATCAAGGCAAGCAGAATCGCCGGGAATGAAAGCTGCAGATCGACAATACGCATGAGCAGCGCATCGACTTTCCCACCGAAATAGGCCGCCGTGAGACCTACAGTAGCGCCGATTAGCAACGCCCCAGTCACCGATACGAAGGCGACGACCAGGCTGGTGCGCATGCCGTAAAGGATTGCCGAAAGCACGTCACGGCCCTGCCCATCGGTGCCCAACCAGTAGGTAATGCCAAGCGATTCCGAAACGCTGCCCGGCGGCAATTGGGATTCGAAAATATCGAGCTTACCAATATCGAACGGGTTCTGTGGTGCGACCCAGGGCGCCAGCACAGAAGGTACAATTATAAGCGCGAGAAGGATCAGGCCGAAGGTGGCCAACCGGTTTTCCAGAAACTGGGACCTGAGCCGCTGAAACGGGGTTTCAACCGCAACAACTGGCGCTTGTGGTGATGCAATGCTCATTGGTCGCGGACCTTTTCACGCGCCGTGGGATCGATCGCCATGTAGAGAATATCGACAACGAGGTTGAGCATGATGAGGAAGAACACCATCAGGACGAGGTAAGCGACGACGACGGGGCGATCGAGAATGATGATGGAGTCGATCAGCAGCTTGCCCATGCCGGGCCAGGCGAACACTGTTTCGGTCACTACGGCGAAGGCCACTGCTTGGCCGAACTCCAGCCCGGTCACCGTGACGATCGGAATAAGGATGTTGCGGAGGAGATGAACGCCCACAACCCGGCGCGGACGAACGCCTTTGGCACGGGCGAACTTGATGTAGTCCATCGGGAGCACTTCGCGGGTGGCGGCCCGCGTCACGCGAATGATGAGTGCCGCCTTGGCCAGCCCCAGCGTCAGTGCGGGCAGGATGAGATGGCGCCAGCCGTCGGGCGTCAGAACACTCAACGACACTCCGGCGACATTCACCGTGCTACCCCGCCCCGAAGCAGGAAGCAGCCCGAGATAGACCGAAAAAAACATGATCAGCATCAGCCCGATCCAGAAGGTCGGCAAGCTGAATCCGAGGATGGAAACGGTCATGACGGCCTTTGTGGAGGCAGCCTTGGGACGCAAACCCGCCAGCATACCGAGCGGCACGCCGACCAGGACGGCAAAGCCGATGGCAACCACAACCATCTCGATGGTCGCCGGCATGCGCTCGAGAATGAGCTGCATGGCCGGTTGGCCAGTCAGGAAGCTGCGGCCAAAGTCGCCGCGAACGGCGTTGCCGACAAAGGTCAGGTATTGCATCCAGATGGGTTGATCGAGACCGAACGCCTGCCGCACGGCGGCGCGTTCCAAATCATTCGCCTCGGGGCTGACAAGCATCGCTGTCGGGTCGCCGATGAGGTAGAGGCCGATAAAGACCAGCATCGACATCACGACCACTGCTCCCGCAGCCTGGATGAGCCGATTGATGATGAAAACGAGCACTGGACCGTTCCCCGGTGATTGAATTGGCCCCGGCATGCACCGGGGCCAAACGGAGTTATTCTGCGCTGACGATATACTGGGGCAGCGTGTACTGATCAGCGCGGCCTTCCATCGTCAGACCATTGCGCAAGGCCCAGACTGGCACTTCGTAATGCACTGGGATGATGCCGAAGTCGTCCAGAACCACGGCGTCGGCCTTGGATAGAATCGCACCACGCGCTGCGTCGTCCATGGTGGAGGCTGCTTCGGCGAGCAACGCATCCACCTCGGGATTGGAATAGCGGCCGCCATTGGCGGTGCCCTTGCCCTGTTCGCGATCATAGGTATTGACCAGAGCATTCAGCGTGGTGAGGTTCTCCCCGCTGCCGTTGCCCCAGGCACCCAGATAGGCGCTGTACTTCATTTCATCGCGGTTCTGGAAGAATACCGGCGGCGCCGAAGCCTCGACCTCCGTCGTTACGCCGATGCGGCTCCACATGGATGCGATAGTCTGCGCAATGCGGACGTCGTTGACGTAACGGCCGTTTGGCGAACCCAGCACGATCGAGAACCCGCCGGGATAGCCGGCTTCGGCCAGCAAAGCCTTGGCCCGTTCTACGTCGACGGTCGGCGCGGTCGCGTGGTCCGGGCTCGAACCGAGGAAGTGGGCAGGAACCAGATCGCCCGCGGGTTCGGCCAGGCCACCCATCACGCGATCGACAATGCCGTGGCGGTCAATGGAAATGAACAGGGCTTCGCGGACCCGAGCATCCATCAACGGGTTGGTGTCCGTACCGGAAATACCGGGGCTTTCACGATCCTGCTGATCGAGCGCGATGTAGACAACACGGCCCGCCGGCGCCTTGGCGATGGTGAGGTCTGGGTTGTTTTCGAAGTCCGAGAGGTTTGCAGTCGGCGGATCTTCCATGACCGCAATGTCGCCGGAGAGCAACGCGGCGGCACGAGCAGCAGCATTGGTCATTGGGCGCATGGTGACCTTGTCCCATTCGGGCGCGTCGCCCCAATAGTTCGGATTGCGCTCGACCACAAAGTCAGCGCCCTTTTGCCAGGAGACAAATTTGAATGGACCGGTGCCGATCAGACCTTCGCCGCGGTTGAGCTCAGTCGTCGTCTTGCCTTCGGGCGCGTCGCCGGCGGCGGCGAGATGTGACATGATCACGACTGACGTGATGTCGGCGGCAAGCAGAGGATACGGCTGGAACGTCGTCATCTTGACCGTATGGTCGTCGATGGCCTCAACGCTTTCAATTTGACGGGTGAACAGAGTGTAGGCGCTGGGGCTGTTGGGGACCTTGGCGACGCGATCGAAGGAAAACAGCACGTCCTCGGCGGTGAAGGGCGAACCGTCAGAGAACGTCACGTCCTTGCGCAGGTTGAACACCCATTCCGTCGGGCTCACATTTTCCCAGCTTTCGGCGAGCGCCGGCTGCGGCGACGCAAAAGCGTCCATCATCACAAGCGGCTCGAACATTGTGAACGCAACCTGCATATTGGTTGCAAGCACGTGGAACTGGGGGTCGAGCGAGCTGGGTTCCGACTTGATGCCAATCATCAGGTCTGCCGCATGCAGGGGCATGGCCCCAATCATCAATGCCGCCACGGAGGTGGCTAGCTTGCCTGTAAAGAGGCGCATTTTTCTCTCCTTTATCACCCCGCGCAGTCACGCAAGGCATTCCCGTTCGGCATATCCTAAATGGTCCAACCTGCTCAATTTTTCCCTCGTCACCTGCCCCGCAGAGCTTATTCGTGACTTTTGAACAGGGAGGCGGACCTCCTGCGATCGCGAAACTTGGCGAATGAACGCCTAGAAAAGCGGCACATTGGTCGATCGCTGTTCAGCCAGGCCAACTGCCGAAGGGACGGCGGCGTCACGCGTTGCGAGCGACAGGACGCCATTGTTTGCGCATGGATATATGCATTTCAATAAACTATCACGGCACGAGTCATGAATAGTAGTTATATTGCAATCCTGGTTTGGCCGGGGTAATTCAGCCATGTGATCTGGGCGCCGTCGCAGCTGGCGTCTCGCACGTGACCGGAGCGCGACATGGATTTTCGGCAGCTTAGAAATCTGGTTTTCGTCGCTCGCCACGGCAGCTTCGGCATCGCTGCCAACGCACTTAATGTCACGCAACCAGCGCTGAGCAAAAGCCTGAGGGCATTGGAACAGTCGATTGGTGTGCGGTTGCTGGATCGGGGCCCTTGGGGCGTCAAGCCCACGGAGTATGGCAACAGGCTCATCGAATATGGCGAAGTCATTCTCAGTCTCAGCGACGAGGCACGCAACGAACTGGATGCCATGCGCGGCGCACGCAGAGGCCTCCTCAGGGTGGGTGCCAACGCCACTGCCATGAGGGAAATCGTCCCGAAGGCCACGCGCCAATTTCTCGGGACGCATCCGGACGTTGCCGTGACACTCAACGAGGAGTTGAGCCCTGCCCTGCTCAACCTGCTGATCAACGGCTCGCTCGACCTTGCCGTAATGACCAGGCCCAGGGATTTTCCGGCAGAAGAGATCGAATTCCGAACGATCCTCGAAATTCCGGTCGATATCGTTGCTGACCGCGGCCACCCACTCGCGTCGAAACAAACGGTCAATACATCGGATCTGTGCGCCTACGACTGGATTTTGCCGGCCCGGCCCGATCCGGACAGGCTTGCACTCGATTCCCTGTTCGCAACGGCCCAATTGCCGCTACCCCAGGCTGCCTGCGAAACGACATCATCAAACCTGCAAATTGCCATGCTGATCGGTTCGAACTGGTTGAGCTATCTGACACGCACCAGTGCTTATGCCCATGCCGCGGACGCCAAACTCACGCCGTTGAACATGTCTGGTCCAACCTGGACCAGACAGATCGGCATCGCCATACGTAGGAAAAGCGTCATGCGTCCAGTCGTCAACGCCTACCTCAAGGCGGTCGACGCGATTAGCGGGGATATACAGCAGCGATCGGCTTCTGCCTGAGCCTAGGCTTGGTGCAGCTCAGGCATGGGCCGCGCTGAGCCGCCCCGAACGCATTTCGTCCGCCAAGTGGCGACAGGCGCGCACTGTCAGCGCCATCACGGTCAGGGTCGTGCCCGAAAGTCCGCTGCCGGCAAATGCGCTGGCGTCCGTAACAAGGAGATTGGGAACCTCCCAGCTCTGGTTCCAGCGGTTAAGCACTGAATCTTCAGGCCGTTCGCCCATGCGCGCGCCACCGCTTTCATGAATGGCCGATCCCATGACCATGGTCCTGCGGAAAAACAGCCGGAACAGGGCCCTGCTCAGGGGATCCGCCTTCGGATAAGCCCCCTGCCCCATTTCCACGAGGCCAAGCGGCGAACCGAGAAACTCGAACTCGCCACCGGCACCCTTGATCATATCGAGCAGCGCCGTGTTTTGCTCGCGCATCGTCTGCTCATCACTTGGCTGCATGGCGCAACGGATATGCGGCACCGGAATGCCCCACGCGTCCTTGCGCCGTTTGTCCAGCGTCACCCTATTGTTCGGATGCGGTGTCATCCGACCGAAGCCGAAAAACGCCCAGCGCGATGCGGCACCGTCAGCGACCGGACTTCTGCCTATTGCGCCTTGAAAGGTGAAATCTCCAGCGCCTGTACTGCCGTCAGCGTCGGCAGGCGATATGAATACACCGCCAGAGGCGGCATAGAAGGGATCCTGCGGCGCCGTCTCGTCCTTGCTCCAGCCGGCTGAAGGCGGGAAGCTGCCTTGGGCGACATTGGGCAACTGGTCCATGAAATAGCGTCCGAGCGTGTCCGAAGTGTTGCCCAGCCCGCGCGGATGGCGCGTCGAAGCCGAGTTGAGCAGAAGCCGGATGCTTTCGATGGGCGACGCGCAGACGACGACAGCGGCCGCATCAACCCGGCGAACGGTGCCCGTTGCTCCGTCGACATACTCCACGCCAGTGGCGCGGTTACCGTCCTCGTTCGTCAGGATGCGCCGCACGATGGCATTGTGCCGCACTTCCAGCCGGCCGGTGGCCAACGCATCGCGCATGGGCCGATACACCCGTTCCGGATCAGGCGCTATATAGCGCCAGGAAACGACGTGATGGCGCGGGTACTTCGCCTCGATGGTACTCTTAAAGATCGCCTCCGCTCTACTCAGGCTGGCCTGCTGGGCACAAATGCCGTCCGGCATCGTTGCGAGTCCGTCCGTGTTGCCAATGAGGCCAAGGCACTGCTCGACCTCATCATAGAACGGCGCAACATCCGCGTAGCTGATGGGCCAGTCTACCCCGACATTCTTGCGACTGCGGATTTTGAAGTCGTCATCGGACCAGCGCAATAGCACGCGGCCAAAGGTATGCAGCCGCCCCCCGCCCTGCTTGCCGCGGATCCAGAGGTAAGGTGCGTCGGGCGGCGTCGTGTAAGGGTTCTTGCGATCGTTGACGAATAAATGGCTAATCCATTTGCGGAAGAACACGGCCCTTGCCTGGACACCCTGGCCCTTGAGTGTCGCTTCGGCTCGCTCCATCACATTCGGATCACGCTTCGGCCCGAGCTTGCGCACCGGATCGAAATCACTGGGCGACAGGGACCGTCCTGCCTCAAGCATAAGCACCTTCAGTCCCTGAGCCGTCAGTTCCTTGGCGGCAAAGCTTCCGGCGGCGCCGGAGCCCACCACCAGAACATCGTACTGCGCGTCGTGCATCGGACGGTCCTAGGATGCGATCGGCTTCTTGAGACTGGACAGCCACTGCGCGCTCGCCTCGGCAGAGGCAAACGGCGACATGGTGGGAAAGTCCACTTCGGCAATCAACCAACCGTCGAAGTCAGGTCCTGCCGCGCCGATCATGGCGACAAGATCGAGCTCGCCTAAACCCGGTTCGGCCCAGAGCCCATCGACCACGGTTTCGCGATAAGTCTTGCCGGCGACCTTTGCAGCATCTCGAACGGAGAGGCGGCAATCCTTGATATGCATGACCGTGACACGCTCGCGGTAGTCACGCATCAACCCGACAACGTCGGCTCCGGCCCAGGACAGGTGGCCGGTATCCGGTCCGAAGGCGAGCTGAGTGGCCGAGATGGCGTCGAGAATCTGCCGGGTCTCGTTTTCAGTTTCGCCCCAGCATCCCACATGAGGATGGAAAGCCGCCAGGACGCCTTCTTCGCGCATGACAGCCGAAACCCTGTCGAGTATCGACACCACATCGGCGAACTCGGTGCTTGCGATCGGCGCTCCGATGCCCGGCTTCTCAACACGAAGAGGGTTCATGCGCGGCGAGATGAACATGTCGCTCAACCCCAGCGCTGCCTGCTGCGCTGCGCTCTTTCGCGCATTCTCGCAAGCCGCCTCGACGGTAACACCATGATCCGGGAGGCCCAGCGAGAAATAGCCCGGAGCCGGCTGCAGGCCCGCTTGGTCCAGCGCTGCCTTATATTGCGGTACGGTCCAGTCCGGGGGAACTTGGGCATGGATAGCTTTGAACCCGGAGCGAGCCACTTCAGACATGATTTCTTCAGGCGCCGGACCCGAATTGGGGTTAAGCCAGCCATCCGCGGTGGCAAACCATTGAATGGGATTCAGCGCGACGCGGTAACCGCCATCTGCACGCGATGTATCACCCATGGTTTTCTCCGTTTTGTCTATGAATCTTACGGTCAGCCAGGCGAGATGCCGTATCGGCAGCAAGGCGCCCAAGCGCACGAAAGGCGCCGCGCACCCGAACCCTAGCGCGCGGCATGTGGTCACGAAAAATGAAAATGACGCCTCCGGTCATAGCTTTGAGGCATGATGCCGCCAAGGACAGGGAACCGCTGCGCATTGCACTTGCAGGCTAGACGGCAGCACTGGTGGGAATATTCTCGATGAAGGCTGAGCCGAGGCCATAAAGGCCAGATGTCCTGAGGAGGTCTTTATGCTCGGAGAAGTGGTTGCAACGCATCATGGATCATCGTCCATCCGAGCCTTCTTCCTTGAACCGGCCCTTGCCGAGTTGCGACGGCTGCGGCATCCGGTGCAGAACAAGCTGAAGCAATTCGGCCTGACCCTCTCTGACATACGCTCACCCTACGCCTGGGTGCCGCTACGGTGCCATACCGAATTGCTGGAGGCCGCCGCTCGTTTAACCCGGAATGAATATCTGGGTTTCGAGATTGGGCGCCGTTTCGATGAGCAAAGCCTTGGTCCTTTTTCGACCTTGCTGGCCAATGCACGCACGTTGCGAGAAGTTTTCGAACTCTATCGCAGCTTTCAGTCGGTTTGGCAGGCGAACACCAGTTTCGTCACCGAGCGCCATTCCGACGTAACGCACTATCTGTATCTCATCGACGACCCCAATATCTGGCCCCGCCGCCAGGACACGGAATTCACGATCGCGGCGTTGGTTACACTGGGCCGGCATCTGGGATGGCCTAAATGGTGTCCCGAAGCCGTGGAATTCGAGCACGCCCTGCCCACCGATACCCGACCACTTAGAGCATTCTTTAATGCGCCTGTGTTCGCAAACCGCGACGCGAACCGCATGATCGTGTCCAATTCCGATCTGGATCGCCCATTGCCGAGGGCCAGCGAGGGGCACGAAGAGGGCACCAAAGTGCTCGAGCGTCACCTGCGCGATCTCATGAGCATTGACCAGGTCACCAATCAGACGCACACCCTCGTGGACGCCATCGTCGCAATCATCAACCGGCGGATGGGACGTGCCCATCTCGACATAGGCACGGTCGCTCTCGAATTGGGGACTTCGGAGCGCAGCCTCCGGCGACACCTGGAACAGGCCGGCAAGAGCTTCCGTGACTTGGTGCAGGAACAACGCCTTCTCAGGGCAAAATCGCTTCTGAGCACCGGGCGGACCTCTGTTTCCGATGCCGCGGCGAGGCTAGGCTATGCCGACGCAGCTGCCTTCTGTCGCGCGTTTCGCGAGTGGACAGGAATTTCGCCCATGCGCTACGCCCGGCAGCGGAAAAGTTGATCCTGTTGCGCCGACTATAGTCGCTGATACTGCAATGCCCCGTCGTCGTCCTTCCACCTGCGCATGCGGCCGGTTTCGACGAGGTGGTTCAAGAGCGCTGCGGCCATCGTGTAGTGAATATCCAAGACCTGTTGACCGGGACCGACGCGAAACAGTGCGGATAACAGGCCGGCACCGGTAATCGGCGCGTGTGCTGCCATCCAAGCGCGATTGAGGCGCCGCTCGTAGGATGCCAGGTGGCCCGCCACCCGGTCGCCGACATTTGAAAATGGTGCGCCATGGCCCGGCAGGGCGATGATGGAAGCATCCACGCCCGTCCAACTCTTGAGGAAATTCAGCATCCTTCCAAGTGGATCGGCATCTGGCGCATCCATGGCGACGCCGACATAAGGGGTCATTTCCGGCAGTATCTGATCTCCGGTTATGAGCAAGCCATTCTTTTCATCGAAGAACAGCGCCGGTGCCACGGAGTGACCGCCGCCAAGCCTGACAAGCCATTCGCGGTCGCCGACGCCGATGCGCGCGTCTTCCCGCAGTGCACCGTAAAAAGCGGGCGGGATCGCCGCCCTGCCGCCGAGGGGCCTTGAGGGGCTCGCACCGGGACGATCCGCACCCATTTTAAGCAGGAAGCCTTCTCGCAAAAGCGCTGCATCTGAAGGCGTACGCGCAAAGGCAGCTTGTGCCCTTTTCATCTCGGCGCCGCTGATATGGATCGAAACTTGATACGCTTTCTCGAAGTGATGTGCGAGGCCCATATGGTCGGCATGGGCATGGGTGCAGTAGATGGCAGTCAAGCCTTGCGCCCAATCCAGCTTATCCCAAACGCGCCTAGTCTCAGGGTCATCCTTGCCGGTGTCGAAGAGAACTCGCTCGTTCCCAAGCCAAGCATTCACATGTTGCAGCGCGGGATTGTCGGAGCGCATCGGCAGGATGATGCGACGCATTCCTGCTTCGGCGAGGCGTCGTTGGATCGAAAGCGACATCGGGGAATTGCCTAGTCTGGCGACGGCAAACGGCCGCCCCGTCGCTCCTAGCATCGCGCCGAAGAGACGGTCCAGCGTTGCCGCAAGACATATGCCGAATTTTAGGCCGTGGCCGAAAATACAAAGAATTTGGCCGGACTTGCCTACTGCCGGCCGTCAATCGCGTGCCAGTCTCGCCATAAGAAGACTGGCAGGTGATGACATGCTCAATACGCACGACAAGACCAATGCGGCTCAGATTGCCGTCGTTCATCCACTCGACCCGTTGACGTTCGATGAGATCCGGCGGGCCTGCGAGATCGTGCGTGCAGATACCCGTGATGCCACCTCGCTCCGCTTTCCATGGGTCGAACTGCTTGAGCCGGTCAAAAGCGAGGTGGACGGATTTACTGCCGGCAGCGACTTTTCGCGCCGCGCGATGATCGTCACCCTCGATACGAGCAACGGTGCGGCAACCGAAGTCGTCGTCGACTTGCGCAACAACACGTTAGAGAGTCGCAAATCGATTGCGACGGACCACGAGCATGGCCAGCCGCCAATCCTGGTCGAGGATTTTCATCGCGCTGCGGCGATCGTCAAAGCCAATGCCGACTGGCGTGGCGCGCTGAAGCGACGCGGCCTGACGGACGAGGAAATCGATCTGGTTCAGGTCGACCCCATTTCCCCTGGCTATTTCGATTTCGAACCATACAAGGGGCGCCGCATTCTGCGCGCGGTCACCTATTATCGTGCCTACGAAAAGGACAATGCCTACGCTCATCCTGTCGAAGGACTGGTGGCTGTGGTTGATCTGATCGAAGGCGCGGTGATCTCGCTGGAAGACGACGGGCGCAATGTGCCGATCCCGCGCCGGCAATACAATTACGAGACGGCGGCGCTGGGTGCGCCACGCACGGACCTCAAGCCGCTGGAAATCGTTCAGCCCGACGGGCCGAGTTTCACCGTCGACGGATGGAAGGTGACCTGGCAGGATTGGGAGTTTCGCGTCGGCTTCACGCCAAGAGAGGGCGTGGTGCTAAGCCAGCTTGGATTCCGGAACGAAGGACGCGTACGGCCGATCATCTATCGAGCCAGCGTCACCGAAATGGCCGTGCCCTATGCGGATCCCACGCCGCAGCACTTCGCCAAATGTGCTTTCGACGCCGGTGAATTCGGCCTGGGCAAGCTCGCCAATCAGCTGGAACTGGGCTGCGATTGCCTGGGGCATATCCACTATTTCGACGTGCCGGCAAGTGATGACTTCGGTCAACCGTTCATCATGAAAAATGCGATCTGCATGCATGAGGAAGACTACGGAATCCTTTGGAAACACAACGAATTCCGCAGCAATGTCAGCGAAACGCGCAGGTCGCGGCGCCTCGTTATCAGTTTCTTCGCCACCGTTGGAAACTACGACTACGGCTTCTACTGGTACCTCTATCAGGACGGCACGATCCAGCTTGAGGCGAAGTTGACTGGTATCGTACAAACGGCAGCGTTGGAAAACGGCGAGCGCTATAAATATGGCGGCATGATCACGCCGGACCTCGGTGGCCCGAGCCATCAGCATTTTTTCAACGCGCGCCTGCATATGGCCATCGATGGGGCCGGCAACAGCGTCACCCAGCACGACTATCGAAGCGTGCCGTTAGGCGAAAAGAGCCCGTTCGGCAACGTGTTCGAGGTAACGTCGGAACTGCTTGAAAACGAAGCAGACGCTGCGCGTAATGCCGACGGCGCCACGGGCCGCTATTGGAAGGTCATCAATCCCAATGTCACCAACGAGGTTGGCAACCATCCCGGCTACAAGGTGGTCGTCATGCCCTCCCCTACCCTTTTGGCCGATCCTAACAGCTCGGTCGCCAAACGCGCAGGATTTGCGCAGAAGCATATCTGGGTCACGCCCTATGCGCCCGAAGAGCGGTTTGCCAGCGGTGACTATCCGAACCAGCATGGCGGCGAATGCGGCTTGCCGGTCTATGTCCGGCAGAAGCGCAGTATCGTGAACCAGGACATCGTCCTCTGGCACAGCTTCGGACATACCCATGTGTGCAAGCCCGAAGACTTTCCGATCATGCCCGTCGAATATGCCGGCTTCACGCTCAAGCCGAACAACTTCTTCATGACCAGCCCGGCCATGACGATCCCACCGGCCGGCAAACATCATCACGGCAAGTCAGGCGGCGACGCATGCTGCCACGGCCCCGCCGATACAACGAATTGACCAGCGCGCCGTCTGATCTTCAGGCGGCGCTGACTTTCTGCGGAGGAAGCGATGATTTGCTGCGCAACGCTCATCGTCACTTTGAAGCTGGCCTGGAACGCTGCCAGGGCTCGCCCTGTAGTGTGCGCATCGGGTGGCACATGCCGGGTCGTGCCCATACCAAGACCCGATTGGCTGCGACTGGAAATCGGCGCCGCCGCCAGCCTTCTTCTGCTTTTGTGCATGATCATGGGCGGCCTGGCATTCGACCAGCCGCCATCTGCCATCATCGGAAACCTTCATCAGATCGGCTGCCTGGCTTTGGGGAAGCTGGGAGCAACATAGATCGGGGACCAACGCTGCCGGTCGAGGGAAATGGCCGATAGCGTCAATAATCAACTGGGGAACGCAAATGACAATACCTGAAGGGGCTCGGCGAGACCGCGCCGACGAACGTTTACAAGGCGGCCAACTGGGAACGAGTTCGGTCGTCTTTATGGTGCTCGCGGCCAGCGCGCCGCTCGCAGTCGTCGTGGCTCTGATGCCCATCGCTTTTGCCTACGGCAATGGTGCCGGCCTGCCGGGTGCTTATTTCATCGCCGTATTGGCGATGATCCTGTTCGCTGTTGGTTACGTGAGGATCATCCCGTTCGTAAAGAATGCCGGCGCCTTTTACGCCTATATCGCTGCGGGCTTTGGCAAGGAAATCGGCTTGGCTGCGGCGTTCATGTCGGCAACGGCCTATTTCGCTCTGTGCGGTTCGACCTTGGCAGCTTTGGCCTTTTTCTGTGCGGACCTGTTCAAGACCATGACTGGTATGGACACGCACTGGGCGGTCTGGGGTATACTGAATACGCTGCTGATCTTCTTTGTCTCGACCCGCAAGATCACCTCTGCCGCGATTGTGCTGACCCTGGTCCTGCTCACCGAAATTGTCATTATCGTCGCGCTGGACATTGCAGTGTGGATGCGGCTGGGACCGCCGGCTTTCGATCTCAGCGACTTTTCCATTCCGAGCGTTTTTGCTCCGGGGCTCGGCATTGCACTAATTTATGCCTTTAACGGGCTGGCGGGCATCGAAGGTACAGCGATCTACCAGGAAGAAGCCAAGGACCGCACCAGAACCACCAAGCGTGCAACGTTCATTGCCCTCCTGCTGGCAGGTGTTTTCTACATTATGACGGCTTGGTCCCTGGCCAGTGCTGTCGGTAGTGGACGTGTGGCAGAAATTGCCGGCGCCGACCCTGGGCATTTCGTCTTCGCGCAGGCGAATGACTATCTTGGCGCCTGGAGCGGCACGATGTTCAGTGTCCTTGTCATCACCAGCGCCTTTGCGGCCTCACTGGGTCTTTTCAATAATGCGTCGCGTTACGTTTTTGCCCTGGCCCGTGACCGGGTATTGCCGGCCACTCTTGCCAAGACCCATCCTATCAATCATTCCCCGCGCAATGCGGCAGTGCTGCTCGGCAGCATCCTCCTCATTGTGATCGCACTCTCTGCGGCGAGCTCGCTTGATCCTCTGCTCAACGTGTCACCCGCGCTGATCGGCATTGGATCGATCAGCTTGATGCTGCTGATTGTCCTCACGTCGTTCGCGATTGCCGTGTTTTTTGCTCGCAAGGGGGAGATATCCATCGCCAAGACGGCTGCTCCTGTGGCCGGCGGCCTTGTGGTTGGCATTGCCAGTTGGATGGCCATCACCAATTACTCGGCCCTGACGGGTGTCGACTCGCCGGTGGTCAACAGCCTGATCTGGGTGGTTCCTGCGACCGCGCTCATCGGGTTCTGCCTCGCCGTATACCTTCGCGCCGCCAAACCAGAAACATACAAAAACATCGGCGCTTCGCGTGTCGAAGGGGCTTGACCAATACAGGCCGGGCAATGCCCGGCCATCTTGGCATGCCCCTAAGGGAGATCGAGATGAATGACCGAATTGAGAAGCTGATCGATGGGGTCCGCAACAAGGTCGTCGCTTGGCGGCGGCACATGCACGCCAATCCCGAGCTCTCTTTCCAAGAGCACGAAACCGCGGCCTTCATCGTCGAACGTCTCCAGGAAATAGGCGGTATCGAAATCTTGCGGCCCTCCGGCACAAGCGTTGTGGGCCGGCTAAAAGGGAACAGACCCGGTCCGACGATCGCCATTCGCGCTGACTTCGACGCCCTGCCGATCCAGGAGGCCACCGGTGCGGCTTATGCCTCGCAGAGGCCGGGCGTGATGCATGCCTGTGGTCACGATGGCCACACTGCCATGCTGCTCGGCACCGCAACGGTGCTGTCGCAATTGCGTGAGGATTTCGCCGGTGAGATTCGGCTTCTGTTCGAGAATGGCGAAGAAGCCCCGCCAGGAGGCGCTAAAGGGATGATAGAAGGTGGCGCCATGGACGAGGTCGATCGCGTGATCGGCCTGCACCTATGGACGCCGCTCGAGGTCGGCCAAGTCCACATCAATCCGCGGCGCATGATGGCGGCCTGCGACATTTTCCGTATCGAGGTCAAAGGCGTCGGCGGCCACGTCGGCGCACCGCATCGCGCTGTCGACCCGATCGCCATCGGTTGCCAGATCGTCACCAATCTCCAACATCTGGTGGCTCGCGAAATCGATCCAGTGGAAGCTGCCGTGGTTGGTGTCACCGAGTTTCATGCGGGACAGTCCGTCGGCGTCATACCGGCGACGGCCGTCATCAGTGGCGGCACCAACATGTTCGATGCAGGCGTGAGGGACCTGATCGAACGCCGAATTGGTGAGATTGCCAGCGGCATATGCGCTGCACATGGCGCCAGCTGCGACTATACCTATACGCGCGTTTACGATGCCGTGATCAACGACCCGACGACTGCCGGCATTGTCACCACCACCGCCCGCGACATCTTCGGTTCGGAGAAGGTCGAGGAGCGCGATCCGATCATGCCGGGCGAGGACTTCTCGGCTTTCGGCCAGGTCACACCGTCTTGTTTCATTCTCGTCGGCGCGGGCAATCGCGGAAAGGGCATAACGGCGGCCCATCACGATGCGCGTTTCGACATCGACGAAGACGCCCTGACCATTGGCGTGCGGCTGTCCGTGAACGCTCTTCTCGCACTGCTCAAGCACGGTTGACCCACAAACTCTCCCCGCATCGCGCCGAATCCTCTATTGCATGAGGCATGAAATCGGCCGCGGGGAGAGAAATGGCTGACGACGTTCACGACCGTCGAATGAGCCCGGCGCCGACGCTCGAAAGCCTCGGCCTTCAGGACTTTGCGCCTTTCCTCGTCAACCGCATTTCTGCCACCTACAACAGTCAGGTGCAGGAAATGCTGCACAGCCATGACCTGACGACTCCCAAGATGCGAACTTTGGCCGTTCTCGCGACACAGGGGCCGCTCACCGTCAACGAACTGGCTTATCTCGCGGTATTCGAACAATCGACGATGAGCCGGACGCTGGACGCCTTGGAAAAACAGGGGTTCGTCCAGCGCGAACAACGCGCCACAGACATGCGCGTGCGAGAATTGCGGATCACCGAAGCGGGTCGTTCGGTATTCGAGAGTTTCTGGCCGGCGCTTTACCGGCTTTATGACGACATGTTCGAGGGTGTGGCGCCCGCGGACCGCGAGCGGCTCATCGATACCCTGCATAGGGTGCTGGCCAATCTCAACCGTACGCCGCAAAAGGGCGGCGAGACGCAAGACTAGGCCGGCGCACTGTCGGCAAAGCTATGGATCGTCTGCAACGCGGCATCGAGCGTACTTCCCGCTTCGTCGGCGAGTGCCGCTTGCACCAGCCGCCCAAGCCATTGCCCTCCGTCCGCCCGCATCGACAGCAGCGGTACAGCCGACATCACCTTGTCGAACTTGGTCAGCCCTCGGCTATGGGTGTCCGAATATCCCTTGATCAACCGGCGGGCGCCCAGAACCGCGGTGGCGAGGTCGTAATTGGTGGGAAGGACGCCCGTTGCCGTATCCAGCCAACGTGCCACGTGTGCCGTCTCCATTTCGTGCCGCAGCATGCCGCGGCGCATCGGCTTGAGCGCTGAAACCACATAGAGCCCCGCAAACCAGAACAGCGTTCCGGTTTTGACGTGCCGCCCCTTGCTGAAAAAGCGATCGAGTCGATTGTAAAGCGGCCGGTTTGCGGTGAGCCAGCGGCCCATCCGGGCCGGCAATGTTCCCGCGACTTCTTCCATGCGCGGATGCATGTATTCCGTGGTGTAGACGACCTGCTCCGCCTTGGCGCCGATTTCCTTGCGGACGCGGTCAAACCGGGTGGCCCGTGTCTTGAGATCCGCAACACGGATAACATCGTCATAGGTCATGGCATTTGCGAGATATTTCGCGGCGGCCTCGGTGAAGGCATAGTCGCGATTGGCGCCTCCCGCCTCGACATCCAACTTGTGCAGAGCGGCCAGGCGATCGAGATATTCCTCGCCATAGCTCGGGTCCTGCCAGTCGACGACTTTCTTCAGCCCGGCAAAGGTGATGGGCTGCACGCCCAGGGGCACAGCCATGCGCAAGCGAATAAGAAGCGCGTCGAGCTTGGGGTGGTCCGATTTTTCAGGCACAGCCGCTTCGACTGGCGTCGGTTTGCGTTGCACCGGGTCGGCGGCGCCCTGTTCGGCACGCTCGAAGGCTGCGGCGAACGCGCGAAGGCTCGCTTCGACACCCTTGCCGCCGGCGCGGATGGCGTCTTCAAAAGCGGCACGGCCGAACGGCAGCACGGCAGCACCGGCAAGAGCGCCGAACATGGCTGAGGAAATGACGCTGCCGTTCTTTTCTGCGAGGCGCTGCATGTCGAAGACGATGCTGCGTCTTGCGGCGATGCCCGAGGCATCCGCTACCATCTGCGGATCGCTGGTACCGTCGCCAGGCATTTCCTTTTCGCCCACGGCATAGGAACGATGCGTGGACGCGATCAGCGTTGTGCGATCAGGCGTTACCAACCCGCGCATCATCGACCGGCCCGCTTCCATGAACTCGGCCGCCAGCACGATATCGACATCGCCAGGCGTAGGCATGAGCGAGAGCACCGGCATCTTGCCGTCGGCGCTGGGGCGCAGCAGTTCCACATAATAGATCGTCGCGCCGGTCCGTTGGGCTACACCGGGCACCGAAGTCGATTGAGCGGCCCAGCCCTGCGCCTCCGCCATCGAGACGATCCAGTCCGCCAGCACACCACCGCCCTGCCCGCCCATGGCAAGAATGGCGATTGCGATGGGCTTTTCAAATGGGACGGTCATAACCGGTACCTCCTCACGCAAACGCTATGCGGCGAGCGGCGCGGCGACGCTGGAAAAAGCCGATGACGGCGCCGCGAAGCTTGGCCACGACGCGATCGAGCCGTGTTGGATTGTAGATAATGTCAGCGCGGTAGAAGGACGGGCAAAGCACCGCCGCCTCGGACACCTCCCCGCAATTGCCGCAACCGACGCAGGTATTGTCGATCGAAGCCACCGGGTCGTCGCGCAACGGATCGTCCAGATGCTTTAGCGAAAGCGACGGACACCCGGACAGCCGAATGCAGGCATGATCGCCGGTACAGGTGTCCTCGTCCACGCCGAAGCGCTGGCGCACCATGCGCTTGCCGTCTTTGACGCCCTTGGAGAAGAGGGGCTTTTCGCGCCGTTGCTTGTTCAGCATACATTCCGAAGACGCGACGATCACCTTCGGCCCCTCGACATCCGACGTCAACGCGGCCTTCAGCGTGTCGCGCATTTTCGAGACGTCGTAAGTCCGGTCGATCTGGCGCACCCATTTCGCGCCGATCCCCTGTACCGCCTTGGTGATGGAATTGTTGGTCGAGCGCAGCGGATTCTCGGCCCGCGAGGACAGGATGTCCTGCCCGCCGGTCGCGGCCGAGTAATGGTTGTCGACGATCATGATGACGCCGTCATGCTTGTTGTAGACGGCGTTGCCCACGCTGGTATTGAGGCCATTATGCCAGAAGCCGCCATCGCCCATCACGGAGATGGGACGCTTTCCGGCCGGCACATTGAATGCTGAGGCCGACGCGGGCCCGAGGCCGTATCCCATCGTGCTGCCGCCGATATTGAACGGCGGCAGGATGGAAAACAGGTGGCAACCGATATCGGCCGAGATGTGGTGCTGGCCCAGTTCCTTTTCGACAAGCTTCATCGCCGCAAAGATCGGCCGTTCCGGGCAGCCGGTGCAAAAACCCGCAGGACGTGCCGGCACGACCTCTGCCAGCGCCTTGACCTGGGGACTGCCGAGGACCGCGTCAGCGCTCGGCAAGGGCGGTCGATTGCCAAGCATTTGCGGCTCGAACTCATCGAGGAAGGACTGGATGCCCTTCATCAGAACGCTCGCGGTATAGTCGCCGCCCAGGGGCAGCCGATCCTTGCCGGCAACCCGGGTTTGCACGTCCTTGCGCCGGAGCGCGGTGTTAACGGCTTGCTCGAGGTAATCGGGATGCCCCTCCTCCACCATCAACACGGCGCGCTTGCTCTGGCAGAAGCGCACGACTTCGTCGTCGAGTAGCGGATAAGTGACGTTGAGCACGTAGAGCGGCACCGATGTGTTGCCATAGCTGTCGGCCAAGCCCAACAATTGCAGCGCACGGATGACCGAGTTGTACATACCGCCTTGCAGGACGATGCCGACCGGGCCTTCCTCGGGACCGAAGAACTCATTGAGCTGGCGCTCGCGGATAAAGTCGAGGGCAGCGGGCCAGCGCTGTTCGAGCTTTTCCCGGTCGTGCACGGTGATCGACTGCGGCGGCAGGACGATGCGGTTTAGGTCCCGAATCGGATTTTCCAGCGCCTCTCTCATCGTGAAAGCTGGCTTCCTGTTGTCTTTGGCGACGAACTGCCCATGCACGTGGCAGGCTCGGATGCGCACCTGCAGCATCACCGGCGTATTGGACGCCTCGGACAGCTCGAAGCCGTCTTCGACCGACTTGACGATGGATTCCAGGTTGGGCCGGGGATCGAGGAGCCACATCTGCGACTTCATCGCAAAGGCGTGGCTGCGCTCCTGTGGGATCGACGAGCCTTCGCCATAGTCCTCCCCGAGAATGATCAGCGCGCCGCCCTTCACCCCAGACGACGCCAGGTTGGTCAGCGCATCGGACGCGACATTGGTTCCTGCCGTGGATTTCCACGTGACCGCACCGCGTAGAGAGTAATTGATCGACGCCGCGAGCATGGCAGCGGCAGCCGCTTCGGAGGCTGACGACTCGAAATGAACGCCCAGGTCGTCCAGGACCGGCTTGGCATCAGCGAGAACGTCCATGAGATGGGAGATCGGCGAGCCCTGGTAGCCACCGACATAGGACACACCGGATTGCAGCAGCGCCTTCGTGATGGCCAGGATGCCCTCGCCGCGGAACAGTTCCCCGTCGCCGAGGGTGAGGTCTTCGACCTCGCGGGCAAAAGAGCGTTCTGCCATATCCATCTCCCAACAATATGCATTTGCATATTTATGCAGATCGGGTTGTGTGTCAAATGAGAAACGGAGGCCAAGGCCTCCGTTTTTTAGTCCTCGTATATGCCGGTCTGGCTGGCCACCTGACGATAGGCGGCGCCTGCGGTGAATCCACCGTCGATGACGAAGTCCTCGCCGGTGATGAAGCTCGATGCATCCGAGACGAGGAAGAGTACGAGCTGCGCGATTTCTTCGGGCGTGCCGCTGCGCTTCATCGGCGTCATCCCAATCATGGGCTTGAGGTGCGGACTGCTGGCATTGAGGCCGGTCACCACCAATCCGGGGCAAATGGCATTCACGCGAATGTTGTGGCCGACATATTCCATGGCCGAACTGCGCGTGAGGCCACGAAGACCCCATTTGCTGGCGGTATAGGCCGGGTCGTAATGGCCGGAAAATCCGCTATTGGACGAGATGTTGACGATTGCGCCACCCCCGCCTTGCGCCATGACCGGCGCGACGGTCTGGATGCCCAGGAATGCGCCGGTAAGATTGACCCGCAGCACCCGTTCCCATGCTTCCAGGCCGGTATCGGCAACGGTGGTGCGGTTGATGATGCCGGCATTGTTGACCAGGATATCGATCTTTCCCATCCAGTCCGCGGCCAGCGCCGCAACCGCCTGCCATTCTTCGGGCTTGGTGACGTCGAGGCGTGCGAAACGGACGGCCAGTCCTGCGTCCGACAATTCGCGTTCCAGGGCGACACCTTCGGCCTCAAGCACATCGGCGATGACCACGCTTGCGCCCTCCGATGCCAGGAGCCTGACCTCCGCCTCGCCCTGCCCGCGGGCACCGCCGGTGACGATGGCGAGTTTGTTCTCCAATCGTGTCATCTCAGGACCTCGCCTCGATTGTGTGCTGGCGCTGGCTCCCCAGCTGTTCAATGCCAAGCGTGATGACCTGTCCAGGCCGCAGGAATACCGGCTCGGGTTTCATCCCCATGCCAACGCCAGGGGGCGTGCCCGTGGCAATGATGTCACCGGGCTCGAGCGTCATGAACTGGCTGATATAGCTAACCAGATGACGAACCCCGAAAATCATGGTCTTCGTGTTGCCGGTCTGGCGCCGCACTCCATCCACGTCGAGCCACATCGATAGGTTTTGTGGATCGGAGACAGCGTCGGTCGTTACCAGCCAAGGCCCGATAGGGCCGAACGTGTCGTGGCTCTTGCCCTTGGTCCACTGGCCGCCGCGTTCCGACTGAAAGCTGCGCTCGGACACATCGTTGACGAGGCAAAAGCCCGCCACATGATCCATGGCCCTATCCTCGCTCACATATTTTGCGCGCGAGCCGATCACCACGCCGAGTTCGACTTCCCAATC
The DNA here is from genome assembly GCF_001650025.1 of Devosia elaeis. GTDB lineage: Bacteria > Pseudomonadota > Alphaproteobacteria > Rhizobiales > Devosiaceae > Devosia > Devosia elaeis. The sequence continues at coordinate 75,232 of NZ_LVVY01000065.1, forward strand.
GGCCTTGTTGGACCCTTTTGGGATTTCAACGTCGTCGTTTGGGCCGACAATGGCACTCGTCGCCTTCATGAACAGGATCGGCTCAGCTGGCGGCTCCTTCCCGGTTTCCCGAGCATGATCGGCGAAGTTGAGGCCGACACAGATGAACTTGCCGACCTTGCCCACGCACGGCCCAATCCGCTGTCCTTCGGGCAGCGCCGGCAGCCTGGCCGGATCGAGCGCGGCGATTTTCGACAGGGTGTCGGGCGAGAGTGCCTTGCCGGCTACATCATCGATGATGCCGCTCAAGTCGCGCAGTACATTGTCTTCATCAAGCAAGGCCGGCTTTTCGGCGCCTGGCTGACCGATACGAAGCAGTTTCATTCCGCGCGCCGATAACCGGGAAGGCTGTCATCTTCGACATCGGGGAGATTGACGACGATGTTGTCCGGCGTGCGCGTGGTAAGCCACACCAGTTCTTCGGTCGTCGACATATTGGCTTCCACATGAGGCCAGTTCGGCGGCACGAAGACGAAATCGCCTTCCTCCATGTCAAAATATTCCGAATAGTTTTCGCCGAAATATATGCGGCCCTTACCCTTGAGCACATAACCACCTGTTTCGGCTTCGCCGTGATGATGCGGCAGCGATCGGTAGCCGGGGTCATTGCTGACCTTGCCGAACCAGATCTTGGTTGCAGGCGTGTGTTGCGGGCCGACTCCCGTTACGCGAACGCAGCCACCGGATTGCCCCGTGCTGGTATCCTCAGAACCCTTGCGGGTGACCACTGCCCTGATATTCGATGCCATTTTTCCTCCAATCGATCGGGTCAACGCATTGCGTTGGCTGATAGTGATTTTTAGTTTAGGTGTGAATTATGTCGCTCTGCAGCGGGGGGAATTCGCATGAACGAACAGTCGAAGGCCTGGATCGACGCCGAAACCAAGATCGCCGACGCGCCGGAGGACCACCATGACCAGCTTCGGCTATGGTTGCGGCTTTTCACGGTCGCGCGGCTCATGGAAAACGAAGTACGCAGCCGCCTGCAGGACGAGTTCGACGTGACGTTTCCGCGCTTCGACATCCTGTCGCAACTGTACCGTGTTCCCGAGGGCCTGATCCTGGGCGAGCTGTCGCAGCGGCTCATGGTGTCGCCCGGCAACATTACCGCGGTCATCAAACGCCTCATGGATGACGGTCTCATCGTCCGCATCCAGAATCCGAACGACAGGCGCGAGAACATCGTGCGCATGACGCCATTGGGCACTGCGCGGTTCGCAGAGATGGCGGCCGCCCACGAGGGCTGGATCCGCTCTCTCTGCGAAGGGCTCAGTCCCTCCGATGTCAAATCGCTGATGTCGCTCTTGCTCAAGATGAAAACCTCTGTGCGCCGCTCGTTGGCAAAGTCCCGCTAGAGGTCGTGGGGCACGACGGCCAGAGCGACGATCTCGATCTTCGCGCGATCTTCCATCAACGCCACGACCTGCACCGCCGCCATGGGCGGAAAGTGCCGGCCGATGGTCTCGCGATAGGCCGCGCCGATTTCCTTGAGCCGCGATTTGTAGGCGTGCCTGTCCGTGAAGTACCAGGTGAGCTGGATGATATGCTCCGGCTTGGCATCCGCCTTCTCAAGCACCGTGACGATGTTTTTCAGCGCCTGGCGGACCTGGTCGACAAAGTCGTCGGAATGGAATTCGCAATTCTCGTCCCAGCCGACCTGGCCGCCGACCTGCACAATGCGCCCACGCGTCGAGATTCCGTTGGCATAACCGATGGGCTTGGCCCAATTGTCGGGTTGGATGAATTGATGGGTCACGGCGTAGGCTCCAGGTAACGGGAAAGACCGGCGCGGACATCGTCCGGCCAAGGGGTCGACTTGTGGTCGTCGAGCGAGGTAGCGACAATGCGCTGTTGGATGGTCCAGATGACGTGTTCGCCGACTGATACGACCGTCTCGAGATCGAGCGAGGCCCGGCCGATCTTGCGGACATGCACGGCAAAATCCAGCACGTCGCCATATGTGGCCGGCCGCTTGAACTCGATATGCATCGTCACCGTGGGCAAGCCCATCTTGCGGTCGAACATCAATTCCTTCCAGGTGACACCGAACGAGGCGAACATTGCCTCGTTCACATCCACGAGCATGGACAAATAGGCGGGATGGTAGGCGATGCCGGTGAGGTCGCAGTCGCCAAACCGCAACGGCTTGGATTGAGTGAAAGGCATGGTTTACTCCTTATCCGGACAACACTTCGCCGCCGGCGACGGCGATGGCCTGTCCGGTAATGGCAGAGGCTCCCGGCCCCGCCAGCCACAATACGGCGTCAGCTACTTCCTTCGGATCGACCAGACGGCCCTGCGGATTGGCACGAGCCAGATCGGCACGTGCCTCCAGGGCGGTACGTCCGGTCTTGTTAACGATTTCCTCGACCGCACGGGCGATCAGCGGCGTGTCAGTGAAGCCGGGACAAACCGCATTAACGGTTACGCCGCTCCGCGCCAGCTCCAGGGCCAGAGAGCGGGTTAAGCCTACAACGCCATGCTTGGCTGCCGCGTAGGCGCTGACATAGCGGTAGCCGGTCAATCCCGCGGTGGATGCGATATTGATGATCCGCCCCCCTGCCCCAGCCGCCTTCACATCGGGCATGAATGCCTGTGTCACGAGAAAGACGCTGCTGAGATCGGTAGCGATCACATTGTTCCACATCGCCGCCGAGGTTTTGTCGAACGGAGCGCTCGGCGCCTCGCCGGCATTGTTGACGAGGATATCGATGGGACCGAAGCCGGCCCGGGCCGCCTCCGCGCCAACGATAACGGCATCGGCATCGGTAACATCGAAGCTACTAACCAACGACACGCTATTGGCCGGCAGATGCCGCGTTCTCTGCTCCAGCCGGGTGCGATCACGTCCGGTCAGCGTGACTTTTGCACCCGCCTCCAGCAGGGCCTCGACGATGGCCATCCCGATGCCGCCGGAGGCACCGGTCACCAGCGCATGGCGCCCCTCGAGCTTTCCCGCCCCGGTTTTCATCGGGCCGCCCGTTCGAGATTGTTCTCATATTGCGACTTCGCCGAGTAATATTGCTTGGGCCACGGCACCGATTTGATACCGATCTTGGCCGTCTCGTGCATGAGCCAGCTCGGATCAGCCAGGTGGGGCCGTGCGATCGCGCAAAGATCGGCGCGCCCTGCCGCAATGATCGAATTAGCGTGGTCCGCTTCGGAGATGGCGCCAACCGCGATGGTCGGAATACCGACCTCGTTACGAATCTTGTCTGAAAACGGTGTCTGGAACAGGCGGCCATAGACCGGCTTCTCTTCTTTCCAGACCTGTCCGGAAGAGCAGTCGATCACGTCCGCGCCGGCCCGCTTGAACATGGCCGCAAAAATCGCCGCATCGTCTGGACCATTACCGCCCTCTGCCCAGTCATGGCAGGACAGGCGCACCGAGATCGGTTTGTCGGCCGGCCAAACCTCGCGGATTGCCTCGAAAACTTCGAGCGGGAAGCGCGCACGGTTTTCATGGCTGCCGCCGTACTCATCTTCACGCCGATTGGTCAGCGGGCTGAGAAAGCTCGACAACAGATAGCCGTGCGCGCAGTGGAGTTCCAGCCAATCCACCCCAGCTTCGGCGGCGCGGATGGCAGCAGCGACGTGGTCGGCCTTGACGCGATCCATATCGGCTCGGTCCATGGCCTTGGGAACCTGGCTATTCTTCAGATATGGCAAGGCGGAAGCCGAAATTAGCGGCCAACTCCCCACTTCCAGAGGTTGGTCGATGCCATCCCAGGCAAGCTTGGTTGATCCCTTGCGGCCGGCGTGACCCAGTTGGCAGCCGAGCTTGGCATCGCTATTGGCATGCACGAAGTCGGCGAGCCGCTTCCATCCTGCCGCCTGCTCATCGTTCCACAAGCCAAGGCAGCCCGGCGTGATACGGCCGTCAGGTGACACACAGGTCATCTCGGCAAAGACCAGAGCTGCCCCGCCCATGGCGCGGGCGCCCAGATGCACCAGATGGAAATCGTCGATCAGTCCGTCCTTGGCCGAATACATTGCCATAGGCGAGACGACGACTCGGTTCTTGAGCGTAACGCCGCGTATCGTAAACGGCGTCAGCATCGGTGGCAGACCGCGCTTGTCGGGTTCCGCGTTGAGGCCTGTCGTGGTGGCGAACCAGCGCTCATAGCCTTCCAGCCAATCGGCATCGCGCAAGCGGAGATTTTCGTGGCTAATGCGCTGTGAACGGGTCAGCATGGAATACATGAACTGCTCGGGCGGGAGCGTGTCGGCGTAGCGGCGACCGACCACCTCGAACCATTCCATCGCATTCCGCGCCGCGTTCTGAATGCGGGCAACGTCGACGCGGCGGATTTCCTCATAGGCCTGCAGGACCGCCGGAATGGCATCCGCATCGTGTCCACGGATCCCGAACTGGTTCGTCAGCTCGATGGCGTCCTCGATGGCGAGCTTGGTGCCGGAGCCGATTGCGAAGTGCGCGGTGTGAGCAGCGTCGCCCATCAGCACCACATGCGAGTGTCCGTTGTAGTGACTCCACTTTCCGCAGATGAGGCGATTGAAATTGAGCCAGGCAGAGCCGCTTATATGCCGGGCATTCGTCATCAGCGGCGCGCCCTCGAGAACTTCGGCGAAGAGCGTTTGGCAGAAGTCGATGGACTGCTGCTGGTCCATCTTGTCGAGACCATGCGCGTGATACGCCTCGTCGGTCGTTTCGACGATGAAAGTCGAGGTCTGGTCGTCGAACTTATAGATATGCGACTGGAACCAGCCGTGTTCGGTCTTGCGAAAATCGAAGGTGAAAGCGTCGAAAAGTTTGTTTGTTCCAAGCCAGATATAGCGGTTGGGACGGGTTTGCAGATCAGGCTGAAACACGTCCTGGTAAGCGTTTCTGACGCGGGAATTGAAACCGTCTGAAGCAATGACGAGATCGGCATCGGGGAAATCGAGGTCACTGTTGACCTCGGTTTCGAACCGCAATTCTACGCCGAGTTCTTCGCAGCGCGCCTGCAGGATGTTCAGCAATTTCTTGCGGCCGATGCCGACGAAACCGTGCCCCGAAGTCCGTTGACGCGTTCCCTTGAACAGCACTTCGATGTCGTCCCAATGATTGAACGCATCCTTGATGATGGCTGCACTCTCCGGGTCCCACTTTTCCATGGAATCCATGGTCGCGTCCGAAAACACCACGCCCCAACCGAACGTGTCGTACGGCTTGTTGCGCTCGACCACGGTGATGGTGTGCTCGGGATGGTTCTTCTTCATCAACAGGGCGAAATAGAGTCCCGCGGGCCCCCCGCCGATACAAACGATGCGCATCTCGCTTCTCCGTCAAAGCCGCAGCCGGCACACAGTGATTTACTTTATGATTAAACTATCTGCGCCGGCTGAAATTAGTCAAGACCTAAACTAATTTTCTGCATCACGCGATGCGCCGCCCGGCGGCCCCGCTAGGCAACGCTTTTCGCGTCCGGCTCCATGCGGCGCAGTTCGCCTTTAAAGTCGCGCAGATCGATGGTTGCGGCGTCGGTCATGATTGCACTTGCCAGCTTCTTGATTTCGCCGCGCTGCAGCTTCTGCGTTGCGGTTGTCGGCAGACTGGAAACGAAGGCCACATAGCCGGGAACCTTGTGATAGGCGAGCCGGTCGGCAGAAGCGCGCGCTATCCTGCGGGCCAGATCTACACCGGGTACTTCCGTGCTATCGGCGGCAAGAACGATCAGCGCCATGACCTCTTCGCCGCGCAGTTCATCCGGCACCGGGGCGACCGCGACGCCGGCGACATCGTCGAGGTTCTGCAGGACCCCTTCGACCTCGACCACGGCGATGTTCTCGCCTGAGCGCCGGACGATGTTCTTCTTCCGGTCGACGAAATAGAGCGCACCATCGTCGCCGCGCCGGACAACATCGCCTGTGTGGAACCAGCCGCCTGCCCAGGCCTCGGCAGTAGCGTCGGGGTCCTTGAGATATTCGGTAAAGAACCCCCGCCGCGGGTCGTCGCCAGCAGCCCTTACGATCAGCTCGCCAGGTTCGCCTTCTTCCGCATCCGTGCCGGCTTCACCGACAATGCGATAATCCATATCAGCATGCGGATAGCCGATGCACCGCATCGCCAGGTGCCGGTCGCCCCCTGCGGTTGACGTCGTCGCGCCGCCGCCAGTCTCCGTCATCGCCCAGGCTTCGGTGAGCTCGATGCCAAACCGTCGCTCGAAGGTTTCCTGGTGCAATGGATCGACACCAGCGCCAAAGGCGATGCGAACCTTATGACCCCGATCGTGCTCGGTCGCCGGCAGCTTGAGCAGGATTGCCGGCATCACGCCGAGATAATGAATCAGCGTTGCGCCGGATTCCGCCACTGTCGCCCACCAGCGCGAGGCGCTGAATCGGTCGAGCGGCACCAGGGTCGATTGAAGAATGATGGCGCCCAGGGCCGAACAGCCAAGCGCATTCATATGAAACATCGGCAATGGGGTGAGGATCACCTCTTCCCCTGTGCTGAGCTTGCCGCCATTTCCGGCGCCCACATACCACCGGGCCAGCCTGACGAAGTAATCATTCGAGAGCACGCAGCACTTCGGCTTGCCGGTCGTACCGGACGTAAAAAGAAAAGCGCAGGGGTCGTCCGACGTGGCCTCGAATCGCTCGGCCCTTCGGCGGGCCGGCGGAATTGCATCGAGCGGGCCCATCAGACGATCTGCTGTCAGGCCGGCCTCGATCCCGACACGATGATAGGCAGGCAACGCGACAAGCAGTTCGGGTTCGGCAATGGTGAACTGGTATGCCACCTCTTCGCTGCGCAGGTCGGGATTGAGCGGCAGGATACCGACCCCCAGACTATTCAACGCCAGGAAGTGGACGAAGAAATCGGGCCGGTTGTCGAGCGAGATGGCAACAACGTTCCCCGCGCCATAGCCCGCCTGTCGATAGGCTTCACGTTGCGCATCCACCAGTTGCGCCAGCGCCCCATAAGCAATCTGCCGGCCATCCGGCGCATAGTCGAGCTTGGCAGCGGCAGGCAGCGAAAGGAAAATCTGCTCCGCCCGCGCGTGCGCCGCTTCGGCAAAAAGAGAAAAAGGCGTGGTCATGGTGTCTTCTCGCAATGACGGACTGCTGCGCAGCCGGTCGAATAATCTAGTGCGCGGCCTGCCGCAGGTTCTGCTTTCGGGCCCGCCAATCGATGCAGCCCGGTTGTGCCAAGGGGTCTTGAGCAAGGCCGCGCAGTTTTTCGCGCTGAACCTTTTGCGTGGATGTCGTGGGAAGGGTCGGAACGAACAGCAGGAGGCCCGGCACCTTGTAATAGGCAAGTCTTTGCGCCGCGGTATCGAACAGGACGTCTGCCAGCGCAGGATCATCCTCCGTGGTGGGGACGACAACGGCCATGACTTCTTCCCCGCGCAGCGGATCGAGCGCCGCAATGACCGCGACCTGCGCCACGCCGGGGACCGCTGCCAGGACGGTTTCGACCTCGGCGGCGGCAATGTTCTCACCGGAGCGCCGGATGATGTTCTTCTTGCGGTCGACGAAATAGAGCTGGCCGCTTTCGTCGCGTCGCATGACGTCACCGGTATGCAGCCAACCGCCCGACCAAGCATTTTCGCTTGCATCCGGATCATGCAGGTAGCCGGAGAAGAAGCCCTCGCGTGCATTGCTGCCGCCCGAACGAAGCAGCAGTTCGCCGGGCATGCCCGGCGGCACGTCATCGTCATCGTCGTCGGCAAGGCGAATCTCGAGCGGTGGGCCCGCCCGGTCCGGCGATCCGATGCAGCGCTCGCCGATACTGCGCGGCTCGAATGCGGCGCACAATGTTCCTGCGCCGCCGGTCTCCGTCATCGCCCAGCCCTCGAGCAGGGGAACACCGAAGCGCGCTTCGAATGCAGCGTGATGATCCGGATGAACACCGCCGCCCAGCGCAAAGCGCACGCCATGCCCCCGGTCGCCGGGACTCTCTGGCAATTGCAGCAGGATGGCCGGGATGACACCCAGATAGTGAAAGGCCGTTGCCCCGGTCTCGCGCGCCGTGTCCCACCAATCCCTGGGGTGAAAGCGGTCGATGATGATCTGCGCGCCGCCACTGCCCAGCATGCCCATGAAGCTGTGCCCCATGGCATTGACATGGAAGGCGGGCAGAGGGTTCATCAGCCGTTCGCGGCCCGGCTCAAGCGCGATCAACCCGCGCTGTCCCCCATACCACCAGGCCCAATTGAGGAAGAACCGGTTCGACAGAATGCAGCCCTTGGGCCTGCCTGTCGTGCCCGAGGTGTAGATAAGCGCCGCCTCCTGCTCCAGTGCCGGGGCGCCGGTGATCACCGCATCGCTGGTCTTAGGTACTCTGCCACCGGAAGCCATGACCGGGATGTTGAGCGAGGACGCCACCGGATCCAGCCGGGCTGCATGGCTTTCGAGGCGCACGAGCAGAGACGAGCCGCTATGGCGGAGCAGATACTCGACTTCTTCATCCCGCAGGTCCGGATTGACCGGGACAACGCTTACGCCTAGGCGATTGAGCGCGAGCCAGTTCAAGAAATGCGCGGGCCGATTTTCCAGCGACAGCGCAACGCGCTGTCCTGGTCCATACCCCGCCGCAGCATAGGCATCCGACAGGCCAATCGCGGTCTGCAGAACGTCGGAATATGTCAATTTATCATATGGTTCGTGCCAAAGCGCACGCACCTTTTGCGGCAAGACGAACAGATCGTTTGAGCCGAATTCCTCGACCTGCCGTTCCAGCAGGCCGAAAACGGTGGCCGCAGACAGATAGCGCTGCCCGAGCGCCAGGTTCTCTGCCGGGCTCAGAATGTCCGACATGTTCAGTCCTCCACCAGCGCAATGACGCGCAGCGGACTGCCGGACCCTTCCCTGATCTTGAGCGGCGCCGCGATAATCAGAGCGCCTTTTGCCGGCAGGGCGTCGAGCTTGGCCAGGCATTGCAGGCCATATTTGCCTGCGCCATGCAGATAGTGGTGTGCTGGATAGGGCGGATCGAGATGACCGCCCTGCCCTGCATCGGTACCGATGGTTTCCGTGCCGACGCCAAGGACGTCGCGTTCTTCCACAAGCCAGCGCATCAATTCGGCATCCGGTCCAGGCGTATGCGCGCCGGTGTCGTCAAGATTGGCATAGGCTGCGCCGCGTTTCAGCGACCAGTCGGTGCGCAGCAGAACCCAGCTTCCCGGCGGGATGCGTCCGTGCTGCGCCTCCCATTTCTCTACGAAATCCACCGTCACCAGGAAATCTGCGTCAGTAGCGCTCTCCGCCGAACAGTCGATCACGCAGGCCGGTGCGACCATAAGACTGGTCGGCATGGTATCGACGCTATTGTGCGGCAGGTAGCGGCCGGTGATCCAGTGGATGGGCGCATCCAGATGCGTACCAGTATGCTCACCGAAACTGATATTGTTCCAATACCATGCGGGGCCGCTGTCGTCGTAACGGGAGATGGGCTCGATACGCACCGGCCAGGACTGGCCCAATTCGGGAGGCATGACAATGGTCGGCCCGCCCGGCTCGAGCGTCTGGGTTAGGTCGACCACGCGAACCTTGCCACTGGCAAGTGCGGCGGTCATCAGGGCGATGGGCGAAGTTGGTTCGTTCATGGTCATTGCTGCCAGAGATCGCGTTCGATTTCCTTGGGATTGGCGGTGAACCGCTCGCGGAAATCCTTAGCTACGTCACCCACCCAGCGTTCCTCTTCGCCACCCTTCAGGGCGGCGACAATTTCGTTGGCGACGGCGGAGGGCTGCACCTTTGGCGGTGGCAAATGTTCCAGCCAGTCGATCTCCATCGGACCGGTGAACACGTCGAGCACCCGCACACCGCTGCCACGCATCTCTGCGCGCAAGGCCTGCGAAAAGGACAGGCTGGCAGCCTGCGTGGCCGAATAGGCGGCGAATCCCGGCCAGCTGAGATGCGCGAAAATCGAAAGAAGATTGACCCAGGCGGCAGCACTGTTGTCGCGGTCGGCACCGCGAGAGCGCATAACGGGTCCAAAGTGATGCGCCAGACGCAAAGCGCCAAAATAGCTGACTTCCATGGCGTCACGGGCCTTGAGCAGTTCGGCGCCGGAAAACACGCTGCCCGGTCGCAGATGCAGCGCCGTGTGCAGCAGGATGTCGGTTTTCGCGCCATAGTCGGAGGCGAGGGCCGAGACGGATTGGTCGTCGGCAAGATCGAGATCGACCAGTTCCACTGACCCCAGGGCCTCAAGCTTGGCTGCCTCGGCAAAAGGCTTCCAGCGCTCCGAAATGCCGACGACGACCTTGGCGGCGCCGGCAGCCAGCAACGCCTTGGCGAGCGGCAGCGCAACAGGGTTGCGGCCGTCGGTAATCAGGCATCGACGATGGAGCGGGTCGGCAACCAGCTCGCGCCAATGTGGATCGCTGTCACTATTCGCGTCGCCATGTTCCGGCCGGGCATAAATCACGGGTTGACCTGCCTTATCCAGCTGAAGGGATGCGCGCACCCGGATGCCGGCCGCACAGTCGGGGCGCACTTCGGCGACGATGGTGGGTCCGCAATCCAGCGCAATCAATGCCTGCCGCGCCGGGACGAGCCGCCGGAAATAGGGCTCGCCACTGATCTGGATCGTGGTGACCGACAGGATGGTGCCGCCGTTCGGAACCGGAGCGACAATAAGGTTTTCCGACAGGCATTTGGGGCAGGCATCTCGCGGCGGATAGCTGACCGCCTGGCAAGCCTGACATGTGTGAAGCGCAAATTGCCCCTGCGCTGCGGCGCGGGTCAGTCCCTGGGCCGCTCTGCTGCGTCGTGCCGGCGGCTGAAGCGGCGCAGCAGTCCGTTGCAGAGGGTTCTTGCGCGGGGGGCGCTGACGCTGAACGATCATATGCCTTCTCCCCCGAACAAAACTGCGCCAGAGGCGAGGCCCCGGTCATAGTTGATCATCCCGAATCCAGAAGCGAGGCCCAGCCGCGCCCCTTCGACCTGGGTCGTCCCGGCGCTGCCTGTGACCTGACGAATGGTTTCGACGATGCCCAGATGCCCGCCGGCGGCACCGGCCTGGCCTGCGGAAAGCTGTCCGCCGGTCGTGTTGTGCGGAAAGCTGCCATCGATGGTGAGATCGTTGTCGCTCACGAAGCGGGCGCTTTCGCCTTTGGGACAAAAGCCCAAGTCTTCGAACTGCATCATGACGATGACCGGATAATCGTCATATGTCTGCACGACATCCACATCATCGGGGGAGACACCGGCCATCCCGTAAAGCTCGTCGACGTCGAGCGCCCATCCACCACGATACTGCACCGGGTCATCAGGAAACGCATTGTGGCGCTCGATGCTGGAAAGCAGCCTGGCGCCGGTGAGCCCGTGGGTGCGCATCGTCTCACCGCGCATCAGCAAGAAAGCTTCGGCGCCGGCGACCGGCATGACGCAGTCGAAGAGCCCGAGCGGGTCGACGATGGGACGAGCGCCGAGATAATCATCGAGCGACATCGGCTTCTTCATGATTGCGCGCGGATTGCGCAGCGCATTCTGCCGCTGTGCGACACAGATGCGGCCGAAGTCTTCGCGCGTCACGCCAAACCGATCCATGTAGGCATTGGTCAGATGTGCGAAGCTGGCATTGGCGCCGCCAGCGCCGTGTGGGTAGACCGCATCCTGCGAGAAACGCGAAAAGCCAGCCAGTAACTGCCGAAAAGTATCGGTGTAGTTGGTATCGGCCGCGATGCACGCGACGATGTCGACATCGCCGGCTTCGAGAGCTCGCGCTGCCCTACGGATCGAGGCAATACCCGAGGCGCCGCCCATGGCCATGCTGTCGATCCAGCGCGTGGTCATGCCGAAATGCTGGGTCATGGCGATGGCGGGGTCCGGCCCCAGCGTAAAGCTGGCAAGGCTGAGTCCATCATAAGCGGTATGCGGTATGCCCGATGCCGCAACCAGCCCGCGCAAAGCCGCTCCGATCCACCACTGGGCCGGCTGCGTCGAATAGCGTTGATAGGTCAGGCTGACGGGCGCAACGGCATAAATATCGTTATACGGTTGCCGGTTCCCGTTTCGGCTCAAGGGCATGCTTCACCAGGAAAGTGATTGGTAGCATCACCTAGACCACGGGCAGGAACAAACCGACTAGCTCACGAGCGCAGCCGCGAAATTGCCGTTGAGGGCTAAGACGGGCCCTTTGGCAAGTCCACCTCGGCCAATTCACCCAAGAGTGCAATGAGGCGCCGCAAGGCCGGTGAGATTTCGTCGGCGCGCCAGGCGAAATGCAGGTCTATGAGCACCTGCAGATCGTCCACGGGTAGCAGGGTGACCCCATCCGGACGCCGCCTCGCCTGTCGCGCATTGACGAATGCGATGCCGAGGCCCATCCGCACCAGCGCCAGCATGACGGCCTCGCTTTCGGAATGGTGGATGACATTATAATGCACCCCGGCCACACGGATCGCCTCGGCCAGCTGGTCGTGATATTGCGGGCTGGCGGAGCGGTGAAACCAGATAAAGCGCTCCTGCTGCAGTGCAGGCAGTCGCACCGATGAGAGTTGTGCCAACGGGGAGACGTTGGGCACCGCGAGGTAGACCGGATGACGCTCCAGCCGGATCGATACCACGTCGGGATCGCCCCTGGGCGGATTGTAGAGAAATCCGCCGTCGAGGCGCCGCGCGCGAATTTCCTCGATTTGGGTTAGGCTGGCCATGGATAGCAATTCAAGCTGAACGTCGGGTACGCGATCGCGAAAGCTGCGCATCGAGGCCGGCATGATCTCCGAAAGCGCGGCCACTTCGATAAAGCCCAGCTTCAAATGTCCGGCCAGTCCACGTCCGACGCCGCGAACCTCCTCGACCATGCCATCGAGGCTCTCGAGCAGCGCCTGGCACCGTTGCAGCATCACTTGTCCGGCATTGGAGAGCCTGACACCCCGCGGCAGGCGGAGGAAAAGTTCTACCCCCAGTTCCTCTTCCAGAGCCGAGATCTGGCGGCTTAATGCCGGTTGCGCAACATGGAGAAGCTGGGATGCACGCCGGAAATTTTCCGTCTGCGCGACCGCTACGAAATACCTGATTTGACGCAGATTCATTATGTTCGATGCCTTTTTGGCATCATAACCGGCCCACAATTGTATTGGAAGTCCGGCTTAAACTGGGGATCATTCAGGATTAAAGGAATTTCTTGGCACTTGCATGACAGACACGGGAAGTCTGCCGTCCGCCGGGAAACCGGAGGATATAGGTATGAATGCGATAGACCACAGCCTGCGACTGCCACGAACTGACCTGTATGTGAATGGTGCCTGGGTCAAGGCAAGCTCGGGCAAAACGATTCCGGTCTTCAATCCGGCGACCGAAGCGCAGATCGCCGAGATCGCCGCAGCATCAGTGGAAGACGTCAATCGCGCCGTAGAGGCCGCGCATGCCTGTTTCGAAAGTGCCGCCTGGCGGCGCATGCGTCCGCTCGATCGCGGACGTCTGCTGGAAAAGCTCGCACTGCTGGTCGAGGACCATGCCGACGAATTGGCGCGACTGGAAACATTCGACAATGGCAAGCCTTACGCCACGTCGCGCTATGTGGACCTTGCCTTCACCATCGATGCCCTGCGGTACTTCGGGGGGTGGGCGTCCAAGTCTGCTGGTGAGTATATCACACTCTCTCCGTTCTTTGACGATGGCGGTATCTATCGCGCCTATACCGAACGCAAACCGGTCGGCGTCGTCGGCGGCATCACCCCCTGGAACTTTCCGCTCGGCCAGGCCATCCAGAAAGTCGCGCCGGCAATTGCCTTCGGCTGCACCGTCGTGCTCAAGCCATCCGAAGAAACCTCGCTCACGACCTTGCGCCTGGCCGAGCTCATCGACGAGGTCGGGTTCCCCAAAGGCGCGGTGAATATCGTCACCGGTTACGGACACGATGCCGGCGCGGCATTGGTGGATCATCCGCTGGTGCGCAAGATTGCCTTTACAGGCTCGACTGCCACCGGCCAACGCATCTTGGCCGCTTCATCCAAGACGATGAAGCGCGTCACCCTCGAATTGGGTGGCAAGTCGCCTACGATCATCCTCGCCGATGCCGATCTCGAGCGCGCTATCCCCGGTGCAGCGAATGCCATCTTCGGAAACTCCGGCCAGGTCTGCACGGCAGGCTCGCGTCTGTTGATCGAAGAAGCGGTCTATGAGGAAGTCATCGCCGGCGTGGCGGAGATCGCCCGTGGTCTCCGTCTTGGGCCCGGCCTTGAAGAGGGCACCCAGCTTGGCCCGATCGTCTCGTCCCGCCAGTTCGAACGCATTTCCGGTCTCGTGCAGAGCGGTCTGTCTGATGGCGCGCGCGCCCTTGCCGGCGGCAATCGTCCCGACCGCGACGGCTGGTTCTTCGAACCTACCGTGCTCGCCGATGTCCGGCCCGACATGCAGGTCATCACGGAAGAAATCTTTGGTCCTGTGGTCTGCGCTATCCCGTTCAAGGATCGCAGCGAGATCAAGCCGATCGCCAACGACACGCCATATGGCTTGGGCGCGAGCATCTGGACCCGCAATCTGGATCACGCCCACCTGCTCGCAGACGAAATCGACGCCGGCACGGTGTGGTTCAACACGCACAACATCCTGGATCTCGCCGTGCCTTTCGGCGGAACCAAGATGTCGGGTCTTGGCCGCGAATTCGGCACCGAGGCAATCAACGCCTTCACCGAACCCAAGGCCGTGGTGATGCGGCTAGCCGGCGAATACTGACTATCGGAACGACGACCGTGACCATGACCAACAGCACCGAAACAGATTACGTCATCGTCGGCGGCGGCTCCGCCGGCTGCACCCTGGCAGCGCGGCTCTCGGAGGATGCCGGCAATTCCGTCACGCTGCTGGAGGCGGGCGGACGCGACTGGAACCCCTGGATCCATGTGCCGATCGGCTACGGCAAGACCATTGTCGATCCGGCCCTGAACTGGCGTTACAAAACGGAAAAAGGCGCCGAGATCGCCGACCGTCCGATGTACTGGGCCCGTGGCAAGGTTTTGGGGGGCTCGTCCTCGATCAACGGGCTGCTCTATGTCCGGGGCCAATCCGGTGACTACGATCATTGGCGCCAACTGGGCAATGTCGGCTGGTCCTACGACGATGTGCTGCCCTATTTCCGTAAGGCTGAAAACCAGGAGAACGGTGCCGACGAGTTCCATGGCGCCGAAGGCCCGCTCACCGTCTCCAATCTGCGTGAGCGCAATCCGCTTTGCGATGCCTTCATCGACAGCGCCGTGGAGGCGGGGATACCGCGTAACGACGATTTCAACGGCGCCAACCAGGAGGGCATCGGCTACTACCAGATCACGACGAAAAATGCCCGTCGCTGCTCAGCTGCCGTGGCCTATCTGCATCCAGCAGCCAAGCGTCCCAACCTGCGTGTCATCACCAAGGCTGCGGCAGAGAAGATCATCTTCGAAGGCACCAAGGCTGTCGGCGTCCAGTATGAACAGGGCGGCCGAAGCCACATCGTTCGAGCGCGCCGCGAAGTTATCATCTCGGCCGGCTCTATCGCTTCCCCGCAATTGCTGATGCTGTCGGGTGTCGGCCCGGCGGCGCATCTGGGCGAGTTCGGCATCCCTGTCGTGGCCGATATACCGGGCGTCGGCGAAAACCTGCAGGACCATTACGGCGCCATCATCACCTACAAGAGCCGGCTGCCGCTGACGGTCAACGACATCATGACCAGCCCTGTGCGCCAGGTAAAGGCGGGGCTGGACTATCTGCTGTTCCGCAAGGGCCCGCTGACTATCTCGGCCGCCCAGGTCGGTGCCTTCGTCAAGTCCGGCCCGCAGGCGACGACGCCAGATATTCAGTTTCTGTTCCAGACCTTCAGCCACGACGAGTACGATGCCGGCCTGCACAAATTCTCGGGCTTTGCGAATGTCGTCTGTCCGGTCCGGCCGGAGAGTCGTGGTACGCTGAAGCTGCGTTCCGCCAGCGCCAAGGACAGCCCATCCATGCAGCCGAACTATCTCTCGGCCGAAGCGGATCGCCGCATCCTGGTCGATGCGATCAAGATTTCGCGCCGCGTTGCGGAAAAGGCGGCCATCCGGTCACACATCATCGCCGAGTATTCGCCCGGCCCGCAGGTCCAGAGCGACGACGAACTCCTCGCTTTTGCACGCGAGACGGGTCTGTCCATCGCGCACCAGGTCGGCACCTGCAAGATGGGGCGCGATGACATGGCTGTCGTGGACGAAACGCTCAAGGTCCGCGGCTTGCAGAACCTGCGCGTGGTGGATGCCTCCATCATGCCCACGCTCATTTCGGGCAACACCAACGCACCGACGATCATGATCGCTGAAAAGGCCGCAGACATGATCCGCGGGCGGAGCCTCTGAGCGCTGCCGGCGAAGGGGTCGGCTGCACTCAGGGGATATTGGGGCGCAAAACCCCGACACTAAGCTTGGTCCGGACGTGAGGGCGTCCGGCCACCCTGCCGGCGGGAAACTGGCGGCAGGACGACGAGGGGAGCAGGCGCCGGTTTCGGTGCTGGCTTCGAAAGTGGAGGCACAGCCGTGCAAGACGGTCAGAGCTATGACTACATCATTGTCGGTGCCGGGTCGGCCGGCTGCGTTCTGGCCAACCGCCTGAGCGAGGGCGGCCGCCATCAGGTATTGCTGCTCGAAGCCGGCGGCAAGGACGACAGCTTCTGGATCCACATTCCGATCGGCTACGGAAAGACCATCGTTGACGAAAAGGTCAACTGGAAGTTCCAGACCGAACCGAACCCGGCCCTGGGCGGTCGTTGCATTTACTGGCCGCGCGGCAAAGTGCTCGGCGGCTCGTCCTCCATCAATGGCCTCATCTATATCCGCGGCCAGGCCGAGGATTATGATCACTGGCGCCAGCTGGGCAATCCCGGATGGTCCTACGAAGACGTTCTGCCCTATTTCAAAAAGGCCGAAAACCAGGAAAACGGAAGCGACGCCTTCCACGGTGTTGGCGGCCCGCTGACCGTCACCAACCTGCGTGAGCGTAATCCGCTTTGTGACGCCTTCATCGGCTCGGCGCAAAGCCAGGGCATTCCCCGCAACGATGATTTCAATGGCGCCCAGCAGGAAGGCGCCGGTTACTTCCAGGCCACCGTGCGCAACGGCCGTCGCGAGTCCGCCGCGACCGCCTATCTGCGCCCTGCCCTTCGCCGCTCCAATCTGACCGTTCTGACCGGCGCAATGACGGAGAAGGTGCTTCTGGACGGCAAGAAGGCCACGGGCGTGCAGTTCCGCCACCAGGGCAAGGTCCTGACCGCCAGGGCAGGCCGCGAGGTCATCCTGTCGGCTGGGTCTATCAAATCTCCCCACCTGTTGATGCTGTCCGGTATCGGCGATGCACAGCACCTCGCGGAACAGGGCATCGAACCGCGTCACGATCTCCGCGGCGTCGGGCAAAATCTTCAGGACCATTATGGCGGTCAGATCACCTGGAAATGTAACCAGGCGATTACCATGAACGACGTGATGATGAGCCGCTTCCGTCAGATGCAGGTGGGTCTGCAATGGCTGCTCACGCGCCGCGGACCGCTCTCTGTTCCCGCCGGCCAGGCCGCCCTTTTCGCGCGCGTATTGCCCGACAGCGCCACGCCGGACCTGCAATTTCTGTTCCAAACCTTCAGTGGCGGCTACTACGAGGACGGGCTGTTCAAGTTCTCGGGCTTTGCCAATTTCATCTGCCCGGTGCGCCCGAATAGCCGCGGCCAGATCACGCTCCGCTCGCCCGATCCGTACGATCAGCCGCGCCTGGAACCGAATTACTTCTCTGACGAACGCGACCGCCGCACCGCGGTGGAAGGTCTCAAGCTGGCGCGCCGCATGGCGGCCAGCAGGCCTCTTGCAGACTTCGTCATTTCCGAACACCTGCCGGGCTCGGAGACGGCGACCGATCAGCAGATCGAGGATTACCTTGTCGAGAACGGTGGCTGCGTTTCGCACCAGGTGGGGACCTGCAAGATGGGCACGGACGCCATGGCGGTCGTCGATCCGAATTTGCGCGTGCACGGTGTTGGCGGTCTGCGGGTGGTCGACGCCTCGATCATGCCGACCCTGATCTCGGGGAACACCAATGCCCCCACCATCATGATCGCCGAAAAGGCTGCGGCTGCAATCCTGGGACAGGCAGCATGACGGACCGTTCCGAACCCATCCTCCGCCTGGCCGGAATCTCCAAGACCTATCCGGGCGTGAAGGCGCTGCAGAATGTCGATTTCGTCGTTCGTGCCGGTGAAGTGCACGCGCTTACCGGCGAGAATGGCTCCGGCAAGTCCACGCTCGCCAAGGTCATGTCAGGCATGATCCAGCCGGATGCAGGGCAGATTTACGTCGATGGCCGGGAGCGCACCATACCGTCCCCCGCAGCCGCCATCGCCTTGGGCATCGTCATCATCAGCCAGGAATTGACCCTCGCTCCAACCCTGACGGTGGCCGAAAACATCTTTCTCGGTCGCCTCCCCAGGAACCGTTTCGGCCTTGTCGACTGGCCGCGACTGGAGCGCGACGCAGAGGCGGCACTCGATCGGCTGGGCGTCCATGTCTCACCGCGCGCAAAGGTCAGCGACCTGAGCGTCGAATTGCGCCAGGAAATCGAGATTGCGCGAGCTCTTTCGTCCAATGCCCGCGTGCTGATCCTGGATGAGGCCACGAGTTCCCTCTCCGAAGCCGCAACGGCGCGTCTGCTCGATCTCGTTCGCAAGGAGCGCGATGCGGGCATGGCTGTGGTGATGATTACGCACCGCATGCCTGAAATCTACAGCGCCGCCTCCGTGGCCACGGTCTTGCGCGATGGGCAATTCGTCGCCACCGCGCCGCTGTCGGAAACCGACGAGCAGAAGCTGGTGCGACTGATGGTGGGCCGCGAGATCCAGGACTTCTATGGCAAGCGCAGCGTTGCCGCCGGCGAAACCATAATCGAGATCGACAAGCTCGCCACGCCGCAAGGCATTCTGGGCCCCACGACCGTCAGCGTGCGGCGCGGAGAGATATTGGGCGTGGCCGGGCTGGTCGGATCCGGCAAGGCCGAATTCGGGCTCGCTCTTGGCGGCGCCATCGCTGCCACGGGCTCCGTCAAAGTTGCGGGGCGCGAAGTTGCTCTCGGGGATCCGCGCAAGGCAATCCAGGCCGGTATCGGCTTCGTGCCCGATGATCGCAAGGCGTCCGCCTTGCTGCTGGTCCGCAGCATTCTCGAAAATTTCTCGCTGGCATGGTTCGATCGCATTGGCGGCCGCGCCGGCATGCTCAACCTGCGCGGGGAACAGGCCGAGGTCGACGCTGCGATCCGCACCTACCGGGTCGCGACCGGCTCTTCGTCCCCTGCCATCAGCACGCTGTCCGGCGGCAACCAGCAGAAGGTCATTCTCGGCCGGACTTTCGTTCGGCGGCCGGATGTCCTCGTTCTGAGTGAACCGACCCGCGGTATCGACGTCGGCGCCAAGAGTGAAATCTACCGCATGTTGCAGGATGCTGCCGAAGCGGGTGCGGCGGTGATCGTCATCTCCTCGGAACTGCCTGAACTGCTCGGCATTGCCGACCGCATCGCCGTCTTCTTCGAGGGCAGCCTGGAGAAGGTCTTCGACCGCGCCTCGGCGGACGAAGAAGCCATCGCCCATGTCGCCGTTGCTGGCGCAAGCCGGCACCACCAAACCTCCCCGCACATCGGAGCGTCAGCATGACCGCACCATCGATCGCACAGACCGACAGCCACGGCCGTTACGCTGGATCGCCATCACTTCTCGGACGCGTCCTGCAGAACCGCTACACCGGCGCGCTGGTCAGCCTGCTGCTGGTGGCCGCTTTTCTGGCGCTGACGCAGCCGGTCTTCCTGACCTGGCCGAACCTGATGAACATCGTCAAATCCAATACCGTGGTGTTCATCCTGGCCCTGGGTGCCACCTATGTGGTGATCGCCGGCGGCATTGACCTCTCGGTGGCCAGTGCGACGGCGGCGAGTGCCATGATCTTCGGCCTGCTTCTGGCCGCAGGGCTCGCCACACCGGTGGCGGTCGCCGCTGCCGTGCTGTTCGGCGCCTTTCTCGGCGCCATGAACGGCTTCCTGATCAGCTACCTCAAGATATCGTTCTTTGTGGTGACGCTTGGGGCGCTTTCGATGTTCCAGAGCTTTGCGCTGATCATCAATGACGGCGTCAGCGTCAGTGTGTTCTCTGCGCCGGGCTTCGCCCCCGTCAACGCATTCGTCAACGGCAATGTGGGCCCGGTGCCGGTGATCCTGATTTTCAATATCGCGCTTTTGCTCCTGGCCGGCGGCGTGCTTCGCTACACGACCTTCGGCCGCTCGCTCTACGCTATCGGCGCCAATATGGAAGCCGCGCGCCTCAATGGCATCGACGTCAAGCGCGTCATGTTCTTCGTTTTCGTCATTGCCGGTCTTGCCGCTGGCTTGGGCAGCGTCGTTCAGGTCGGTCGGCTGACTTCAGCTTCCGCGGAAATTGACCCGACGCTGCTGATGACCGTGCTGGCGGCGGTGCTCATCGGCGGCACGGCTTTTACCGGCGGCGAAGGCGGCGTGTTCGGCACCATGATTGGCGTGCTGTTCCTGGGCGTGATCCAGAACGGGCTGACGCTGAGCGGTGTCTCCTCCTTCTGGCAGGGCATGGTCAGCGGCGGAATTCTCATCTTTGCGGTGTGGCTGGGCGGCATGCGCCAATTGCTGCGCCGCAGACGACAAAGCACTGGAAGCTGACCCCGGCCGAAAGTGCGTCCACGAGGGGTGGACCCAAAAGGCCCGGGGAAAGGGCCCAAGACAGACGATCCAAGGAAGGGAACTAAAATGAAACGATCCATCATCATGACCGCTTCGGCGGCGCTGATGGCAACATTGTCCGCCCCGGCAGCCTTCGCCCAGGACACCACGATCGGTTATATCTCGCCGATTGCGGCCCAGCCCGGCCAGCAGGTGATCAACGCAGCCATGGAAAAGGCTGCGGCCGACCTGGGCTGGCAATGGCGCCTGCTCGACGCCAACCTTTCTGCCGACCGGCAGGTCTCCCATGTGGACACCCTGCTGACCCTCGGCGTGAAGGCGTTCGCGTCCTGGTCGCTCGATCCGAACGCAGTTGCCGGCGCGTATTCGCGCGCCAATGCCCAGGGCGTCCCGGTGATCGGTGTCAATTCGAGCGGCGAAGGCGTGACCAGCTCGGTCTGGTGGGCCGCCAACCTCTGCACCGAGGGTGGCGCCTATGATCAGCAGGCGGCCTGGATTGCCGAGCGCGCTCCGGGCGCCAAGGTCATCGTGATGGGCGGCCCTCCGGTTCCCTCGATCCAGAATAACGTCGCCTGCTTCACCGAGGCCGCCAAGTCTGCTGGGCTCGACGTTATCGACCAGGTCGACAACACCAAGGACTCGGCTGCCAACGCCTCGACCTTGGCGGCCGACGAAGTCCTGCGCTTCCCGGACGTGCAGGTCTTCTGGGCCTATAACGATCAGAGCGCGCTGGGGATCTCGGCTGCCTTGGCCTCATCGGGCAAGACGATCTATGGCGGCCAGTCGACCGATGGCGTCATGGTGTTCGGCATCAATGGCGACGATGATGCCATTCAGGCCGTCCGCGATGGCCGCATCACCGGCACCTGGGACCCGGATAGCTACGCCACCGGCTGGGCTGTCGCCCTGGCGATGAAGAACGCCATCGAAAACCCCGAGGCAGAACATCCGGACCTCACCGTCCAGTCCACCCTGTTCACGTCCGACAACATCGACACCTGGGTGGCTCCGCTCGAACGCCCCTATTCGCTCGAAAACATCCCGCTCGAGGATTGACGCTCTCGCCCGGCGGATCGCCCGCCGGGCGCCCTTAAGGAGGTAGCTCGATGACCATTGCAGTCAACCTGGACACGCAGGCCGCAACGCCCGTCATATTCAGCGCCTTCGCCAGCTCGCCATTCACCGCGCAATCGCCGGTCAAGGCCTGCTCGCTGGACGAGGCCCGCGACTATCTCACCAATCTCATCGCGCCGCACAACCTGTCCCTGCGCGGCCGCGGACAGAAGCTTCACCTCATTCACAACAGCGCGAAGCTGCATAAGCTCAGCCTGCATTTCATTGCCTACAAGTCCGACGCATCAGGAGTCGACGTGCTTGCGCCCAAGCTCGAGAGCAATCTTCTGGTGAAGGTTCCGCTGTCCGGCAGCGCTGAAATATCCCAGGGCAAGGACGTCAAGCAAATCCGCCCCGGCATGATCTACCTGGCCGAACCGCGCAAGCCGCTGATGTCGTCCATGTCGGCCGATTACCAGCAACTCACCCTGCAAATCCCCATGTCCGTGCTGCTGCATGCGGCGAGTGCCGAATTGCAGAACAATTGTCCGGATGCCCTGCATTTCGACGTGGATGCGGTCAATAGCGGCCCTGCCCCGCGTTTGTTCCTCAGCACCCTCGGCTCGATCTGCCAGGCGCTCGACATGGGCGACGGGCTCCTCGAGCAGCCAATGGTACAGCGCTCCTTCCAGATGGCGCTCGTCTCGCTGATCCTGTCACTGCCCAACAGCCTCTCGGGGAAGTTCGGCGACAGCCAGCGCTGCGCCATACCCTATTACATCCGCCGCGCCGAGGAATTCATGCGCGCGCATCTGACCGACGATATCGGCATCGATGATCTGGTGCATGTTGCCGGCGTCAGCCGGAGGTCGCTGCATGCCGGCTTTCGGCGTTTCCGGAACACCACGCCGCTCGGATTGCATAAGACGATGCGGCTTGAAGCGGCGCGCGCGGATATCCTGAAGGCGGCCGACACGTCGCGTACCGTAACCGATATCGCCACCACTTACGGTTTCTACCACCTCAGCAAATTCGCCCGCGATTTCCGCGCCAGTTTCGGCGCCCTGCCTTCGGAAATGATGCGCGGTGGCGCGCGCTAGAACACGACTAATTCTGCGCTATCGGGCTACCTGCTGCTCCCTCCGCCTGTCGTACCTGCCGGTGCTGCGGCACATTTGCCAATACCGCATTTAGGGAGGGCAGAGTGCCCCGCTTGGAAAACGATCTCACGACCCTCGGCGATGCCGCCCGTGCCTATCTCGACAGGACCCACGGCCTGCATATCGGCGGAAATGTTCATGATACTGCCAGAAGCTACGAGCTGAAGGATCCCACCAGCGGCTTGGTTTTCGCCCGGGCCGCGGATGCCTCGGCGGCCGATGTCGACGCCGCCGTCAAGGCCGCGCGGTCCGCCCTTGCCGGACCTTGGGGCAGCATGCGGCCGAATGAGCGCGAACTCGCCATGCTGCGCCTGGCTGATCTGCTCGAACGCCATGAAACGGAAATCGCGGAGATCGAGACACTCTGCTCGGGTCGTCTGCTGGCCAATACGCGCGGTGTCGATGTCGGTTATTCCGCCCATTTCCTGCGCTACATGGCTGGCTGGTCCACCAAGCTTGCAGGACAGACCGCCCGTCTTTCCATCCCCTATATTCCCGATGGCGAAATGGCCGGCTTCACGTTCAGGGAGCCGATAGGAGTCGTCGGCGCCATTGTGCCCTGGAACGTGGCGCTCGGCATTGCCGTCTGGAAAATCGCGCCGGCTCTTGCCGCCGGTTGCACGATCGTGCTCAAACCGGCGGCCCAGACCCCGCTCAGTGCCCTGCGCTTCGCTGAACTGGCCTTGAAGGCCGGTATTCCCGAAGGTGTCATCAACATTGTCACCGGCAGCGGCGCTGAGACCGGCATCGCCCTCGTGCGCCATCCCGACATCAACATGGTGACATTCACCGGCTCTACCGCCGTGGGGCGGCAGATTGCCGTCGATGCCGCTGGTAGTTTCAAGCGCTGCAGCCTCGAACTTGGCGGCAAGTCCCCGGTCATCCTGTTCCAGGATGCGCCATTGGAGCGCGCCATTCCTGCCGCGGCCTGGGCTATTTTTTCAAATCATGGCCAGAACTGTTGTGCCGGCTCGCGCCTTTACGTGCACCGCTCGATCTATGAACAGGTCATCGAGGGCGTGGCAGAAATCGCCAGGAGCATCACCATTGGCTCGCCGCTGGATAAAGCCACACAAATGGGCCCCGTGGTCACCCAGGCGCAGCAGAAGCGCATTCATGAACTCATCGAAGCCGGCAAGGCAGAGGGCGCCCGCGTCGTGGTCGGCGGCGAACCGATCGAGGGGCCGGGCAGCTACGTGCCTCCCACCGTTCTCACCGATGTGCGGGCGGATATGACGCCGGTACGCGAAGAGATTTTTGGCCCCGTCCTGGTGGCCGCCAGTTTCGCTACCGACGGTGAAGCGCTGTCGCTGGCCAACGCGTCGGAATATGGCCTTGGCGCCAGCATCTGGACCAACGACCTGGACCGCGTGCATCATATGACCCGCCGGCTCGAAGCTGGGTCGATCTGGGTGAATGTGCACAACGCTCTGGATGTCGCCCTGCCCTTTGGCGGCTGGAAGAATTCTGGCATGGGCGCAGACCTGAGCGAAACGGCCGTTCTGGCCCATACCAAGGTCAAGGCCGCAGTTCATCATTATCTTTGAGGCACCATGACGCCCCTGCACGAGCTATCGCTTGCCGAGATCGCCCAACGCCTGCGCGAGGGCGATGTCACCGCACGGGTGGTGACCGGCCAGATCCTTGATCGGGCGCAAGCTTTGTCGGCCCGCACCAATGCCTTCATAACCCTGCTGCCCGAGCGCGCCCTGGCAGCAGCCGACCGCGCTGATGCGGCGCGTGCGGCAGGCCGCCTGCTCGGCCCGCTTCATGGCGTGCCCATCACGGTCAAGGACATGTTCGACATTGCCGGGGTTGCAACCACGGCCGGCATGCCAAGCCGGATCGATCACGTGGCCACCCAAAATGCTACAATCATTGAACGGCTCGATGCCGCCGGGGCAATCATCATCGGCAAGGTGAACCTGGCGGAAGGCGTCTTCGGCAAATATCTGCCGCCCTTCAACGAGCCTCTCAATCCGTGGAGCCTCGAACACTGGGGCGGCGCCTCGTCCGGTGGCAGCGGCGTATCGGTCGCCGCGGGGCTGGGCTACGGCTCCATGGCCTCGGATACCGGCGGCTCCATCCGCATGCCCAGTGCGGTCAACGGCGTCACCGGCCTGAAGCCCACCTGGGGTCGTATCAGCCGCCATGGCGCCTTCGAACTGGCGGCGCTGCTTGACCATGTCGGCATCATTGCCCGCTCTGCCGAAGACGTCGCCTTGATGCTCCAGGCCGTTGCCGGTCCCGATCCCAAAGACCCGACCACCCTTGCCAGGCCCGCTCCCGACTACCGCGTCGCACTTGATGAACCCGTGTCCGGCCTGAGGATCGGTGTACCGCGGCAATGGCTGGCCCATGGCGTCGAGACTGGTCTTCTTGACGCAATTGAAACGGCACTCGCCGTTTTTTCCCGGCTTGGCGCGACCATTTCGGATGCCGCCCTCGCTCCCGAACCCGAACTCGTGGATCGCTGGTACGATATCTGCACGGCCCATGTTGCTCTGGTCCATGAGGAAAGCTTCATGCGGCACCGCGACAGCTATTCCGAGCCCTTGGCTTTGGCCATCGAAACGGGGCGTTCGCTTTCGAGCGACAGGCTGCAGCGCGCCTACCGCTATCGCAGCGAGTTTTCAGGTCGGCTGGCCCATGGGATGATGCATTTGGACCTGCTCGCCGTTCCGGCCATCCCCACGGCGCCGCCGACGCGCCGGGCCGTCGAGACGATGGACAACGAGACCATGTTCGCGCTCCATCGCTTCACCTCTCCCTTTTCCATGGCTGGCGTTCCCACGCTGACCCTGCCCTGCGGTCTGACACCACAAGGCCTGCCCTACGCCCTCCAGCTGGTCGCCAAGCCGCTCGCAGAGCCTCTCCTTCTGCGCGCTGCACGTGCCTTTCAGAAGGAAACAGGGCATCACCAGCGTCGTCCGGGCTTGCTATAAATTAGCCAAGCGGCGCGTTGGTGGTCGCTTGGCTGGGTTGGCTGCGGCGCAAGTGCTACGAGGCGTTTTCCGGCATGGGCGCTGCGGCTTCGCCGTATGGCACGTTGCGGCTGCCATAGCGGCGGACGCGGATATTGGCTTGCTCGGCGTGTCCGACAAAGCCTTCCAGCATGGACAGGCGCGAGCCGTATTCGCCGATCGTCGCCGAAGCCGCGTCGCTGGTGACGGTCTGCCAGGTGCAGGTCTTGATGAACTTGCCCACCCACAGTCCGCCGGTATAGCGCGCCGCCTTCATGGTCGGCAGCGTGTGATTGGTGCCGATGACCTTGTCGCCATAGGCCACATTGGTGCGCGGGCCGAGGAACAAGGCGCCGAAATTGCTGAGATTGTCCCGGAACCACATGTCGCGGTCGGTCATCACCTGCACATGTTCGGAGGCGATGCGGTCCGCTTCGGCCAGCATTTCCTCGTAGCTCTCGCAGACGATCACCTCGCCGTAATCGGCCCAGGATTTGCGGGCCATGTCGGCCGTGGGCAGAATGGCGAGCAGCCGCTCGATCTCGGCCATGGTGTCGCGCGCCAGCTTTTCCGAATTGGTCAGCAGGATGGCCGGGCTGGTCGGCCCGTGTTCGGCCTGCCCCAAGAGGTCCGTGGCGCACAATTCGCCATCGACGCTCTCGTCGGCGATGACCAGCGTTTCGGTCGGCCCGGCGAAAAGATCGATGCCGACGCGGCCGTAAAGCTGGCGCTTGGCTTCGGCGACGAAGGCATTGCCTGGCCCGACCAGCATGTCCACCGGATCGATGCTGGCAGTGCCGATCGCCATGGCGCCGATGGCCTGGACGCCGCCCAGGACGTAGATTTCATCGGCCCCCGCCATGGCCTGCGCCGCGACGATGGCCGGCGCCGGGCGCCCGTTGAACGGCGGCGCGCAGGTGATGACGCGCGGACAGCCCGCCACCTTGGCGGTCAGCACCGACATATGCGCCGAGGCCAGGAGCGGATATTTGCCCCCCGGCACGTAGCAACCCACCGCGTTGATCGGCACATGCCTATGCCCCAGGGTCACCCCCGGCAGCGTCTCGACCTCGAGATCGAGCATGGTCTCGCGCTGTTTCTGCGCGAAATTGCGCACCTGGCTCTGGGCGAATTCGATGTCGGCCAGGTCCTGGTCGGTCAGTTCGGCCTTGCAGGCTTCAATTTCGGCCGGGCTGAGGCGGAAATCGTCGCGATCCCATTGATCGAAGCGGATCGAGAGATCGCGCACGGCGGCGTCGCCGCGCTGCTCGATATCGGTGAGGATGGCCTCCACGATCGTCCGCACCTGCCGGTCCGCGGCGGCCCGCGCATCCACATCCTTGCCGCGTTTGAGCCAAATGGCCATTGGTAGAACTCCACGAAATGGGGCGCACAATCATCCGCGATTGCCGCCGAGAATGCGCAAAAGATCAGTAGCGGGCGTCGGGATCGACCAGGCCGGAGAGCCCCTGCCCGCTCAGATATCGGTCGAGATTGGCGCGAAAGAACCGGGTGATGACCGCTTCGGTATCGGGCGCATTGCCCGAGACATGCGGGGAAATCCGCACTTTGGGATGATGGTAGAGCCAATGGCCCTCGGGCAGCGGCTCGGGATCGGTCACGTCGAGGGTCGCCGCGCCGAGCCCTGTGTCGAGGGCGCTGCGCAGCGCCGCATTGTCGATCACCGGCCCACGACCGATATTGATGATATGGGCGCCGGGCTTGACCAGTTTCAGCGTCCGGCCATCGAGCAGCCCGCGCGTATCCGCCGTCAACGGCGTCGCCACGACGATATGGTCGGATCGGGCCAGCAGCGCGTCCAGCGCGACGATATCGACCCCGTCCATGCCGCTCGGCCCCGGATTGCGCCTGGTGCCGACTACCTTCATGTCGAAGGCCAGGGCCCGCCGCGCTATGGCCTTGCCGATCTCGCCGAAGCCGATAATGCCCAGCGTCTTTCCCGCCAGCCCATCGAGTTCGTGCCCATGCCAGTCGCCGCGCTCCCGCGCCCAGATGGTCGGGATATGCTTGGCCACCGACAACATGGCGGCCAGCACATATTCGGCGATGGGCGTGGCATAGCCGCCGCGCGTCACCGTCACCTGCGGCACCTCGAATATCCAATCGGGATATTTGTCGATCCCGGTG
Source organism: Devosia elaeis (assembly GCF_001650025.1). Taxonomy (GTDB): domain Bacteria; phylum Pseudomonadota; class Alphaproteobacteria; order Rhizobiales; family Devosiaceae; genus Devosia; species Devosia elaeis. The sequence goes on from NZ_LVVY01000065.1 coordinate 103,226, forward strand.
GAGCGCAGATGCACCCATTTGAGGTTGAACGGCCAACCCACCGGCCGCTCCATCTGCCTGTTGAGCCCCACCGCCGCGCTGTTCTGGTTGATCAGCAGGATTTCGGCGCGGGCCGGAACGGCCCAGCCGCTATCCGGGCTGGCGCCCAGGCCCAGAAATTCGATGCCCTCCGGCACGCTTTCGGCCACGCGCGCGCCGAGCGCGTCGTCATATTGATGGGCGATGGTGACTGTCATGGCCTGGCCTAGCGCAGCCTCACGATCGTGCGGCCCCGCACCTGCCCCGCCAGGATTTTCGCCGCTGCGTCGGGCAATTCGGCAAGCCCCACCTCCTCGACCAGCGCGGCATAGGCGGCCAGGTCGAAGGTTTTGGCGATACGGGACCAGGCGGCGACGCGATTGGCATAGGGCTGCATCACGCTATCGATGCCGCTCAGGGTCACGCCGCGCAGGATGAAGGGTAACACATTGGTTTCGAGATCAATCCCTCCGGCATTGCCGATGGCGGCCGCCGCACCGCCATATTTGACCTGCTTGAGCGCCTTGGAGAGAATTTTTCCGCCGACATTGTCGATGAGGCCGGCCCAGCGGGCCGATTCCAGCACCTTGTCAGGCTGGCCGAGGAAGTCCTCGCGGCCGACAATGTCCGTCGCGCCGAGTTCCTTCAGCGTGGCGCTGTGTTCGGGCCGTCCCGACAGGGCCACAGGCTGGTAGCCAAGCCGCGCCAGGAGCGAAATGGCGATGGACCCTACCCCGCCCGCGGCTCCGGTCACCAGCACTTCGCCGCTTTCCGGCGTGACGCCGAGATTTTCCAGCCGGTCGATGGCCAGCATGGCGGTCAGGCCCGCCGTGCCCACGATCATGGCGTCACGCGTGTCGAGGCCGTCCGGCAGCGGCACCAGCCAGTCGGCATTCACCCGGGCCCGCTGCGCATAGCCGCCCCAATGCACTTCGCCGACGCGCCAGCCGGTCAGCACCACCCTGTCGCCGGCCTTGTAGCGCTGGTCCTGGCTTTCGCGCACGATGCCGGCAAAGTCGATGCCGGCCACATGGGGATAGGTGCGGACCAGCCCCCCTGCCCCGGTCAGGCACAGCCCGTCCTTGTAATTGAGCCCGGCCCATTCGACATCGACCGTCACATTGCCTTCCGGCAGGCGATCGTCGGTCAGTGTCTCGACGCTGGAGCTAACCTTGCCATCATCGCCCTTGCTGGTGACGAGCGCCTGAAAACTCATGAAACTGTCCTTTTTGCTTTTGGTCTGCGGCGGAACGAATTAGGCATGTCCGCTGCGTTTGTGTTCCGCTTGGTGGTCGCTCTCATCCGCCGTCATTGCCCGGCTCGTCCGGGCAGTCCAGCTTTGCCTCGGCAGCTCGTGGACCACCGGGACAAGCCCGGTGGTGACGACCGAGATATCGAAGCGCGCCCCTAAACCTTCCAGTCATCGCCCCAGGCCTGCACGATATGGCCGGGCGATATCTCGCGATAGTCGCGCTGCGGCGGCACGTAGTCCACCGGGCGGATCGGACTCTTGACCTCGTCATTGCTGACCGGGCGCAATTGCTTGCGCCGTGCCGGGTCCGGCACCGGAACGGCCGCCATCAGGCGCTTGGTATAGGGGTGCTGGGGATTGCCGAACACGGCGGCGACAGGGCCCTTTTCCACGATCTCGCCCAGATACATCACGGCCACCTGGTGGCTGATGCGCTCCACCACGGCCATGTCGTGGCTGATGAAGAGATAGGACAGGCCGAACTGCTCCTGCAGATCCATCATCAGGTTCACCACCTGGGCCTTGATCGACACGTCGAGCGCCGAAACGCTTTCGTCGGCCACGATCACCTTCGGTTCGAGCGACAGGGCCCGGGCGATGCAGATGCGCTGCCGCTGCCCGCCTGAGAATTGCGCGGGGAAACGGCTGGCCATGTCCGGACTGAGCCCCACCCGTTCCAGCAGGTCCATGGCCTTTTCCCGGGCCTGCTGCCTGGTGCCCAGCTTGTGGGTCAGGAAGGGCTCGGCAATGGCCTCGCCGATATTGATGCGCGGGTTGAGGCTGGCATAGGGATCCTGGAAGATCATCTGGATATGCCGGCGCATGTCGCGCATGCGTTCCTTATCCAGGGCGCGGATATCGGTGCCCTCGATGCTCACCTCTCCGCTCTGCGGTTCGATCAGGCGCATTATGGCGCGGCCAGTCGTGGACTTGCCGCAACCCGATTCCCCCACCAGCGACAGCGTCTCGCCGGCTCGCAGGTCGAAACTGACCTTCTCGACGGCATGAACGCGTCCCGAGGGACCGCTGAACAGGCCGCCCGGAATATCGAAGCGCTTGGTCAGGTCCTTGACCCGCAGCACCGGTTCGGCATCGTGCCGCACCGTGTCGGGCCGCTCGCGGCCGGTGACGATGGTGCCGGTCTTCCGGTCGAGGATGGGAAAATGCTGCGGCCCCTTCTGGCTGCCCTGCCCCAGTTTCGGCACGGCGGCGATCAGCGCGCGGGTATAGGGATTTTCCGCCCGTTCGAAGATCACCTCGGTGCTGTCGGCTTCAACTGCCTTGCCCTGCAGCATCACGACGGTGCGGTCGGCCACCTCGGCGACAACGCCCATGTCATGGGTGATGAACAGCACCCCCATTCCCTCTTCCTGCTGCAACTGCTTGATCAATTGCAGGATTTGGGCCTGGATCGTCACGTCGAGCGCGGTAGTGGGTTCGTCCGCGATCAGCAGCTTGGGCTTGCAAGCCAAAGCCATGGCGATCATCACCCGCTGCCGCATGCCGCCGGAGAGAGAATGCGGATAGTCCTTGAGGCGCGATGCCGCCCCGGGGATGCGAACCCGGTCGAGCAGGCGTTCCGCCTCCTTCAGCGCGGCCTGGCCGGAATAAAGTCCGTGGATGCTCAGGACCTCGGCGATTTGCTGGCCCACGGTCTGCAACGGGTTGAGGCTGGTCATCGCCTCCTGGAAGATCATGCCCATCTGCCGGCCGCGAATATTGCGCATCTCGCCCGGGCTGAGCTTGAGCAGCTCCCGTCCGGCCAGCTTCACCGAGCCGTCGACCCGGCTCATTTCCGGATCGAGCAGCCGCATGATCGACAGCGCGGTCACCGATTTGCCGGAGCCGGATTCCCCCACCACGGCGAGCGTTTCCCGGGGCCCGATATCGAAGCTGATGCCCTTGACGATCTCGACCCAGCCCTTGGAGGTCAGGAACGAGGTTTTCAGGTCGCGTACCGACAGCACGGGCTCGACATCCGCATTGGGGACGACCGTTTCGGCGAAATTGCTCATGGCGCTCATGCCGGTCTCCTATCGTGCCGTCGAGGGGTCGAGCGCATCGCGGATCGCGTCGCCGACCAGGTTGAAGGAGAGCACCACCAGGGTAATGGCGATACCGGCGCCGATGATCGGCCAGGGCGAACCGAACAGGCTATTGAGCCCGTCGCGGATGATATTGCCCCAGCTCGGATTGGGCGGCCGCGTGCCGATGCCCAGGAAGCTCAGCGAGGCTTCGATGCGGATCGCCGAGGCCACCCACAGCGTCATCAGCGCGACGATGGGCGCCATGATATTGGGGATGATGTGGCGCACGATGATCACCGGCGTCCGGACGCCCGTGGCGATCGCGGCCTCCACATAGGGCTCCTGCTTGACCGACAGGGTCTGCGCCCGCGCCACGCGGGCAAAGCCGGGGATGAAGGCCACGGTGATCACGGCGATGATGTTCCAGAACCCTCCGCCCAGCACCGCCGCGATCAGGATCGCCAGCAGCAGTTCGGGAAAGGCCAGCAACAGGTCGATGACGCGCGAGATCAGCCGGTCGACGATGCCGCCGAAATAGCCGGCGACGACGCCCAGCATGGTCCCGAACAGGGCCGCCAGGACCGGCGAGATGAAGCCGAACAGCAGCGAATTGCGCGAGCCGTAGATCAGCCGGCTCAGCACGTCGCGGCCGAACTGGTCAGTGCCCAACCAGTTCTCCTGGCTCGGCAGGCGGTTGATCTTGATCACCGATTGCGCCAGCGGATCATAGGGCGCCAGCACAGGCGCGAAGATGGCGATGAAGATGAAGACGACGATCATCCCCGTGGCGAAGGCCGTTTCCGGCCGCCCGAGCAGGATTTTGCGCGCCTTGGTGAAAAAGCCGGGTTCGGCCGGCGGCACGCGCGGAGTTTCTTCTGCAATAACTGACATTTACTTCACCCGCACCCGTGGATCGACGACGACATAGACCAGGTCCATGAGGAGATTGATGAGGACGACGAAGCCGGCAAAGACCAGCACCCCGCCCTGGATCACCGCATAATCGCGCTGCGCGATGGCATCGATCAGCAGGCGTCCGATGCCCGGCCGGTTGAACACCAGTTCCACCGCCACCGAGCCGGACAGCGTCGAGAGCAGGCTGAGCCCGAGGCCGGTGGAAATGGGCAGCATGGCGTTGCGCAGCCCGTGCTTGTAGATGACGCGGTTTTCCTTGGCGCCCTTGGCCCGCGCGGTGCGGACATAATCCTTGCCCAGCACTTCGAGCAGGCTGGTCCGCGTCAGGCGCCCCAGGAAGGCGGCCTTGACGAAGGCCAGGGTCAGGGCCGGCAGGAACAGGTGATGCAGCCGGCTGACGAAATCGCTGCCCGCCCCGTTGATCGGGAACCAGCCCAGATTGAGGGCGAAGGTGATGAGCAGGATGGCGCCGAGGAAGAAATCGGGAATGGCATAGCCGATTAGCGAGAAGATCCGCATGCCGCCATCCGGGGCCTTGTTGCGGTTGGTCGCCGCCATCACACCCAGCGGAATGCCGGCGACGATGCCCATCAGCATGGCCGCCAGGGTGAGCTCGATCGTATAGGGCAGGTTCTGCCCGATGAGCTGCAAGACCGGCGTATTGGTCAGCAGCGAGCGTCCGAAATCCAGGGTCAGCACGCCGCCCAGGAAGTTGAAATATTGCTGCCAGAGCGGCACGTTGAGGCCCATGCGCTCGCGGAAATCGGCGAGCTGCTCGGGCAGAGCGCCGTCGCCCAGGGCGGCAAGCGCCGGGTCGCCGGGCAGGATGCGCATGGCGATGAACACCAGTGTCAGAACCAGGAACAGCGTGGGTATCGCATCACCCAGTCGCAACAGCAGATATCGGGCCATTTGTGCACCGCCTCGTTGAAGCCGGGCTCCCTGTCCGGGAGCCCGGGGGAAAAGATCAGACCGTTTTGGTCGCGCGATGGAACCGCCAGCGCGCATAGCCGCTCTCGACCGGATAGCCGAGATCGATCTGCGCCCGCCGCACGGCGGTGAAGCCGAGCGTCGACAGGCCGATCAGCGGCAGGTCACGCAGGACCTGCAGCTCGATCTGCTTGCACAGATCGAGATAGACCTCGTAATCGGTGGCCTCGAGCGCCTGCGCCAGCAGTTCGTCGATGCCGGGCATGGCGACGCCGTAATGGCTGTAATTGCCGCCGCCCGAGCCATCGGACTTCACCTCGGATGCCGAGGCCAATTGCTGGAAGTAGATTTGCGTGGGGATCGGCGGATAGCTCGACGAATGCATCGCCAGGGTGTTTTTGTCCGAGCGATTGTCGGCGTGATAGGCCGTGTGATCGATGATCTGCAGGTTCATGTTGAACCCTGCCAGCCGCAATTGCTCCTGCACGATCAGCATGGTGGAGGCATAGTCTTCGCGCTGGCTGCACAGGGAATCGAAGCTGATCCCGTCCGGATATCCCGCTTCCGCCAGGAGCTCGCGCGCCTTTTCCGGGTCATAAGGATATTGCAGCTCTTCGGGCAGGTCCTCGATCTTGAAGCCGGCCGGGAAGAAATCGGGCTGCAATCCGGCCATGGTGCCGCCCATCGGGGCGAGCGCCGCGGCCACGGCCGGCCGGTCGATGGCATGCATCAGCGCCTGGCGCACCAGCAGATTGTCGAACGGCGCCCGCGTCAGGTTGACATGCAGGGTGTTGAACGAGCCGGGCGTGGTCATGTCGATCTGTAGCGTCGGATCGCGCTGCAGGATCGAGTCGATCCAGCCCGGCGCCCGCACCGCCTCGATGATATCGACATCGCCCGACAGCAGGGCCAGCGTCCGCGCCGTGGTATCGGCGATATAGACGCATTCCACATTGGCGATCTTGGCCTTTTCGCCCCAGTAATCCTCGTGCCGCTTCATCCGCGTGCCGGATTCGGGGTTGAACTCCACCAATTCGTAGGGGCCCGTGCCCACGGCATCGGTGGCAAAGGCCTCCGCACCGATTTCCTCATAGGCCTTCTTGGAGACGATCGATGTATTGTTGTTGAAGATCGAGGTCCCCAGCAGGTTCACGTCGGGCTGCTTGAGCGTGAGGGTGATCTCGTAGGGGCCATTGGCGACCACGCTGTCGATATTGGACAGGATGGTCCTGTTGGTGCCTTCCTTGATCGCGCGTTCATAGGAAAAGACCACGTCTTCCGAGGTCATCTCGCCATAGCCGCGATGGAACTGCACGCCTTCGCGCAGCTTGAAGGTCCAGGTCCTGGCGTCCTCCGATTGCGTCCATTCGGTCGCCAGGGTCGGCAGATATTCATCGGGCGTCAACGCGAAGCGACCGTCATCGGGCCGCACGAGCTGCTCGTAGATCTGCTCGGTCGCCCAATTGTCCGACCCTTGGGTGGTCAGGTTGGGGTCCGAATGGCGCGGATTGTTCGCCGCGATCCCCATGCGCAGCGTATCGGCGTCCTGCGCCCTGGCCGTCCCCACCCCGATGGCGGTCAATGCCGTCGTGGCCGCGGCCAGTTCCATGAAAGAGCGTCTGTTCAAAGCCATGGGTTCTCCTCCTCCCAGCTTGAAGGCGCCGGCCCCTCGCCGGCGCCGTTTTTGCCTACGCCTTGGTGGCGCGGTGCAATCTCCAGCGCGCGTAGCCGCTTTCCACCTCGTAGCCGAGGTCGAGGCGCGGGTTGCGCACGATGGTATAGGACAGCGTCGACAGCCCGATCAGCGGCAGGTCCCGCAGCACCTGCAATTCGATCTGCCGGCACAGGTCGAGATAGGTGTCGTAATCGGTGGCGCTCAGCGCCTGCTCGAGCAGGTCGTCCACGCCAGGAATGGTGACGCCGTAATGGCTGTAATTGCCGCCGCCCGTGCCGTCGGCCTTCACTTCGGCCTTGGAATAGAGCTGCTGGATGTAGATCTGCGTCGGGATCGGCGGATAGCTCGACGCATGCATGGCCAGCGTGTTTTTGTCCGAGCGATTGTCGGCATGATAGGCCGTGTGGTCGCCGATGATCAGGTTCATGTTGAACCCGGCCGGCCGGATGAGTTCCTGCACGATCAGCATGGTGGAGGAATAGTCCTCGCGCTGGCTGCACAGGGCGTCGAAGCTCACGCCATCGGGGAAGCCGGCCTCGGCCAGCAGCGCCCGCGACTTCTCCGGGTCATAGGGATATTGCAGCTCTTCGGGCAGGTCCTCGGTCTTGAGGCCGGGCGGGAAGAACGAGGGTTGCAGGCCCACCAGCATGCCGCCCATGGGCGCCAGCGCCTGCGCCACCACCTCACGGTCGATGGCGTGCATCAGCGCCTGGCGCACCAGCAGATTGTCGAAGGGTGCCCGGTTGAGATTGACGTGCAGGGTGTTGAACGAGCCCGGCACCGTCATGTCGATCAGCATGTTGGGGTCGCGCTGCAGGATGGAGTCGATCCAGCCCGGCGCGCGCACCGCCTCGATCATGTCCACCTGGCCCGAGACCAGCGCCAGGGTGCGGGCCGTGGTATCGGCGATGTAGAGGCATTCGACATTGCCGACCTTGGCCTTCTCGCCCCAATAATCCTCGAAGCGCTTGAGATAGACGCCGCCTTCCGCATCGTAGCGCACCAGTTCGTAAGGCCCGGTGCCCACGGCGTCAGTGGTGAATTTCTCGACCGCGATTTCCTCATAGGCCTTCTTGGAAACGATATTGGCGTTGAGCGAGAAGACCGTGGTGCCCAGGAAATTGACGTCGGGCTGGTGCAGCGTGATGGCCACTTCATAGGGGCCATTGGCCACGGCATCGGCCACATTGGCGAAGATCACGCGGCCGGTGCCGAAATCCTTGGCCTTGAGGAAGGTGAAAACCACGTCCTCGGAGGTCATCTCGCCATAGCCGCGGTGGAATTGCACGCCTTCGCGCAGCTTGAAGGTCCAGGTCTTGGCATCCTCGGACATGGTCCATTCGGTGGCCAGCACCGGCAGATATTCCTCCGGCGTCAGGGCGAAACGGCCGTCGTCGGGACGCACGAGCTGTTCGTACATCTGCTCGGTGGCCCAATTGTCCGGGCCCTGCGTGGTCTGGTTGGGGTCCGAATGGCGCGGATGGTTGGCGGCTAGGGCGATACGGATCGTATCGTCGTCCTGGGCATTGGCCGCGCCGAGGCCGAAAGCTGTCAGCGCCGTGGATGCAGCGGCCAGCTCCATGAAATTGCGGCGGTTGAGACTCATCGATTTTCCTCCGGATAGGGTCGGCGTCTCAGCGGACGCGGCGTTGTTCAAGTTCGGCGTCGATCAGTTCCAGCCCCAGGCCCGGCCCGGAAGGAATCTGGAACTTGCCGTCGACCGGCTTTGGCGGATTGCGGAAAGCCGGGTGCATGCGCGTATCGGGATCGGCGAATTCGGCCGGCTTGGTCAGGTGCATGATGGTGGCCAGCACGTGCAGGTTGGCCATGTGCCCGATGGTCGGCTGGGTCTGGTGCGGCACCAGTTCCACCCCATGGGCATAGGCGATCGCCGCGCATTGCATCAGGCCGGTAATGCCGCCCATCTTGACGATATCGGGCTGCACCATGCGCACGCCGGCATTGATGATGTCGACCAGGGCCTGGGTCGTGTAGGTCTGCTCGGCCGCCGAGACGGTGATGTCGAGCCGCTGCGCGACCTCGCCCATGGCGCGCACGTCATAGTGCTGCACCGGCTCCTCGAACCAGACATAGCCCAGCTCTTCGAGCGCCCGGCCGACGCGGATCGCGCCGCCGACCGAATATTGATTATTGGCGTCGAAGGCGAGCGGGAAGTCGTCACCCACCAGCTTGCGCACCGCCTTGGCCTTGGCGATATCGCCGGGAATATCGTAGTCCTGCCGCGTCCGGTCGCCATCCCAGCGGATTTTGATCGCGGCCGGCTTTTCCTTCTGCCAGCGCTGCTCCACCACGCGCACGGTTTCGTCCACGCTGCGGTTCGCATTGCCGCCGATCGAGGCATAGAACGGCACTTCAGTCCGCCAGGCGCCACCCAGCAGCTTGTAGATCGGCAGGTCGAACAGCTTACCCTTGATGTCCCAGAGCGCGATGTCGAGCGCCGCGAGCGCACCGGTGACCGTACCTTCGGGCCCCAGCTTCACATAGCGATGCAGCAGACGATCATAGATCACCGCATGGTCGAGTATATCCGCGCCGACCAGCGTGGCTGCGGCGTCGCGCAGCACCCAGAGCGAATGCTCGCCGCCATGCATCGGGGATGCCTCGCCATAGCCGACCAGTCCCTCTTCCGTGGTCACCCGCACGATGGCGCTGCGGCGGCCCGGCGGATCGCCCGGATTCCAGGCCACCTGGAAGGCATCGACCGATTTGATGATAGACGCTTTGGACATGGGCGGCCCTCCTCAGGCCGTCGGAACGAGAATGGTTTCGAGATGCCGGCGCACCGGCGGCGAAAATGGCGCGGGCCGCTTCGTCTCGGGGTCGACGAAGACATGGACGAAATGACCATCGGCGGCGGCGGTCGAACCACCATTGATGAAGGCCGCCAGGCCGTAGCGGACGGAGGAAGTGCCGATGCGCTCGACCCTCAAGCCCATCTCCAGCCGGTCGGTGAAGACGATCTCCTGATGGAAGCGGCAGCCATTCTCGGCCACCACCATGGCCGCGCCGCCATGGCTCAATCCCAGGTCCTCGACATACAGGAAGCCAAGCACCGTGCTGTCGAAGAACTCGTAATAGCGGGCATTGTTGACGTGCCCGAAAATGTCGAGGTCGTTCCAGCGCAGCGTCACACCGGTGAACCAGCGGAACGCATCGCGGACCTCGGGGGGGCGCCTGGTCGTCATCGCAGCAGGAACCGTGGCGCGAAAACGCGCGGGCGGCTTCCGGTCATGTTCGAATCTCCTCGCGGCTGAGCGGTCGTTTCTGTCGTCAACCTGTCATGCCAATCGGCGTTACCCTTGCATCGATTGCATCCGCATGCAAGCCCCTGCTATATCCTATAGGAACTATTTTGGCAGCCATTTCATCACATGCTCCGCGACGGCCACCGTCGTGCCGGACTGATTGGTGATCACCACATCGGCGAGCGAGCGACGGCGCTCCATATCGACGCTTTTGACTTCATAGGTGACCTTGAGCTCGTCGCCGGGAAAGACCGGCGCGACGAAGCGCAGGCGGTCATAGCCGAGCGCCACCGGCGTGCAGTCATTGCCTCTTTCGCGCGCCAGCCTGATCGCCTTGGTGCCGGCGGCCGACATGTAGCCGACCAGGAGGGCGCCATGGGCGATGATGCCGCCGAAACTCGAGCTCGCCATCACTTCCGCATCGGTATGGGCCTCGTAGTCGTCGCCGCTCAGCGCGACGAAGGCCGCAATGTCACTTTCGTGCACTGTGGTCGTGTAGGACGCTAACAGTCTGCTAACGGACTCGCTCCAAATGTTAGCCATAGATCTGTGTCCTCCTGAACCGCGCGGCGGGCACGCCATCGGCCAGCAGCACTTCGTCGGTGACGAAATAATGCTTGCCCTTGCGCTCGTAGGTGTCGGCCACCTGCCCTGTTGTGCGAATGGTCTGGCCAGGGTAAACCGGCCGGAAATGCTGGGTTTCCGCCTCGACCAGCACGATGGCGGCGGGGAATTTCCAGCCGGAATTGACGTCGCCCATGGCCGTCCGCATCAGCATTCCCGAATGCACGAAGCCCGGGTCGCTATAGATCGGATGCGTTTCGGCGAAGGCCGACAGCGAAACCTGAAAATCTTCAGCCGTCAGAACCCTTTGGCGGCTATGCAGCGGCGCGCCGATCGGTAAGTCACCAGCTTTCACCGCTGGCGGGTTTTCCGGCAAGTCCAGTATTTTCAATGTCTTGGCATCGGGCGGTTGGACCGGTTCATGCGCCAACGCAATCCAGCCGGTCGCCACCTCGTCGCCACCGCCATTGCGCACACTGGCAGCGCTGCGCAGATGGGTCCCATCGTCCTCGAGCGGCCCAAGTGAAACGCGAATATCATCATGATTATAAACGGGTTTCCGGAAGCGCACCGCCATGGCGCCACGCTCGGCCCAGTCGCTGCCCCAGGTCTCGATCGCCCCACGGCTGATATGGCCATAGATGAAGGCGCCCGGAACCAGTGCTGCCTTATAGCCCCGCGCCCGCGCCACCTCATCATCGTGGATGGACCCTTTGTAATGCGGCGCGTCGTCGAGCAGGATATGCACGTCATAGTCCCGCGGAAAGGTCGTTCCCATGGTCACGCCCCTTCCAGAGGTTCGGTCGCCATCGCGTCGCTGGCCTCGATGACGGCAATGACCGACGGCGGCATTTTCAAAATATTCTCAAGGACATAGCGATTGTGCCATCCGAAAGGCGGTGCCGCCTGCCGCTGCGATCCGGGCGTGGCGCTGAGGTGGATGGGCAGGCCGGGATGTCGATGCCGCCCAGCATCGGGATGGTCGAGTTCGGTGAAGAAGCCGCGATGCGCCAGGTAGGGATCCTCTGCCACGTCCTTTGGATTCTGTACCGGCGCCGCTGCGATCCCGGCCGCCTGTAGCCGCGCGGCAAGCAGGTGCTTGTCCTGCCCAATCGTCCAATCGGCAATGATCTGCGTCAGCTCATCCTCATTGTCGCGCCGCCGCGCCAGCGTGGAAAATCGAGTATCCTCAGCGAGTTGCGGCTGCTCCATGACGGCGCAGAGCTGTTTCCATTGTGCCTCATCCAAGGCAGCGATGGCGATCCATTCGTCCCCACCCTTGGTCGGGAAGGCATCATGGGGACTGGCGAAATTGACGCGGTTTCCATTTGGGGCCGGATCGTCCCCGGTCTCCCCGGCTTTCAGGATTTCCGGGCCGATCAAATGCATCGCCGCTTCGACCTGGGGCACTTCCACATATTGGCCTTCGCCGGTTTTCTGCCGATGAATCAGGGCTGTAAGAATGGCTGCTGCAGCGTTGAAACCACCGATGGGGTCGAGATAGGACGGCCCGGTCACCTCGGGCTGCCCGCCCGGATAGCCGATCATCGCCGACATGCCCGCCGCCATTTCCATGGTCGGCCCGAGCGCGGCATAACCGGACATCGGCCCGCTGATCCCGAAGGCCGGCAGTTCGGCGACGACGATATCCGGCTTGATGGATTTGAGGCTGTCATAGTCCAGGCCCAGCTTTTTCAGCGTGCCGGGGCGGAAATTGCAGATCAGCACGTCACTCACCGCGACCAGCCGGCGCAGGGTGGCCCTGCCCTCCTCTGTCTTCAGATTAAGAATGCAGCTTAACTTGTTGACATTCTGGGAGTTGAACAGGAACGATCGATCATACCAGCGCACGCCGGGCTGGCGATCCGGAAAGTTCACCGGATTGGGCGCATCCTTGTTGAGCCGCCAGGAATTGACCCGGTTTGGCGCTTCGACATGGATCGATTCCGCGCCGAGATAGGCCAGAACCCGGCCCGACATCGGCCCTGCCCAAGCGGTGGTCAGCTCGATAACCCGGAGGCCGCCCAGTGGGCTGCCGTCGACAGGCTTTTCGCCGGCGGCCGGTTCGTGCTTCGGCCATGCCGGCAAGGTTCCAGAACCCAAAGCCGGCGCGCCACTGGCTATCCGCCGCGGGGTGCCGTGCAGCCTGAAAGCCGGACCGAGAAGGCGCCGCCCATCGATTTCTTCCCAATAATTCCGCGCCGTGAGATGCCTGTTTTCGATCAGCTCGGAAGGCCGATAGGCCTTCGCCGCGATCACCTGAGCGCGCTGGAGAATATCCACCAGGTCCTCGGCCGACATCTGGGCCACCTTGGCCTGGATGATGGCGAAAAGCGCGTCCCAATGCGTCCGGCGTGCGATCGGCTCGGCGAAGCGTGCATCCTGCTCGAGTTCAAGAAGATCCAGGGCTTGGAGCAGCGCATGCCAGCGGAAATTATAGATCCAGATACAGACCCAGCCGTCGCGGCACAGCACCTGCCCCGCCTGCACGGCCTGCTCGGTCCGCTGCCGCACCGTGCCGTTATAGATATGCTGCATGACATAGGGGAAGCACATGGCCGCCGCGGTTTCCGCCGCATCCACCTTCACCACCTGCCCCTGCCCGCTCCGGGTCTGCGCAAACAAGGCGGCGAGGGTGCCGAGATAGGCTGCGACACCACTGGCCAGGGACGCCCTGTTCCCGGTTCCAAACAAGGGCTCGCGCCCCGCCGCGCCATTATTGTGCATCATGCCCGAAAGGGCCTGCAGCACGATTTCCGCCCCCTGCCAGTCCGCCCGCGGCCCATCAGCGCCGAAATCGGACGGCTGGACCACGACCAAGGCCGGATATTTCGCGCTCAGGCTATCCGCGCCGGCACCAACCGGTAGAACGGCGACATCGGCACCGGCCAGAAGGCGTTCGAACTCCGCAGAACCCTGATCGACAACCAGGGATTGCTTGCCTGTGTTGAGGTGAAAGAATTGCAGCGAGTCGCCATGCTCCGACATCGGCGCCATGCCACGGATCCGCGACCCGCCCTCGGGCTCAGCGAGAAAAACCGCCGCGCCGTAATCGGCAAAGAGGCGGGCGCAATATTGCCCAGCCAGGCTCTCGGAAAAGTCGACCACGCGCAGGTGGTCCAAGGCGCCGCCCATGGGCTCGCTCCTCCCGTCAATGCTTTTGTCGAAATGCGCGCGGACTTCTGCGATCCGTTCTCATGGCGCCAATGACATTACGATATGACGAGTTTGCATCCGGATGCAATGCCTATTTGCATACGGATGCAAATCTATGGCATAGATGCCTAACATGGGGACGATGGGCCGGTCGGATACGATCGGGGCAACATGAGCACTAATGCAGGCAATGATGGAAAATCGCCCCGCAAGCCGATCACGGCGCGCGAACTCGCCCGGCTGATGGGCGTCAGCCAATCGGCGGTCTCGCGGGCCTTTACGCCTGGCACATCGATTTCAGCGGAATTACGCGAACGCATCCTGCGCGCGGCCGAGGAATTCGATTATCAGCCGAATGCCATCGCATCCATGCTCTCGACGCGACGCAGCAATATTGCCGGCATCGTAGTGTCGGAGATGCAGAACCCTTTCTATCCCTCGCTTATCGAGAAGCTATCGCGCGAATTGCAGCGGGTAGGCTTGCAAAGCCTGATGTTCAACATCACGCGCGGCTCCAATATCGAAGAGCAATTGGTCGCCCTGCGGAAATACAACGTGGACGCGGTGGTGGTGATCTCCGCCACCGTGCTGTCCGGCGCTTCATTGCGGTGGGCCACAGAGGGGCGCGCGGCCGTTCTGGTGAACCGCACCATACCGGACCAGACGCTCACCTCGGTCAGTTGCGACAATATAGAAGGCGCGCGGGCGATCGCGGACCATTTTCACGCGATCGGTCGCAGAAACGTCGCCTTTGTCGGCGGGCTGCCGCATACCTCGACGAATCTCGAGCGCCAGAACGCCTTCATCACACGCGTCGCCGAACTCGGCATGACGCTGACGCACGCCATTTCCGGCGGCGAATACAGCTACGAGGCGGGCTACAAGGCCGGCATGGAGATTGGCGCGGCCGAGCGCACCGATGCGGCCTTCTTCGCCAATGACATTCTGGCTATCGGCGGCTTCGATGCCCTCAAGGACGGGCTCGGTCTGCGGGTTCCGGAAGACATTGCCATCGCCGGGTTTGACGACGTGGCCATGACCCGCTGGCCGCGCTATTCGCTGACCACGTTCCGCCAACCGGTTGATGCCATCGTGGCGAAAACGGTCGCCTTGATCATGGAGCAATTGGCCAGCAAGGCCTATACGCCCACACAGAACCCGCTCAGCGGCGAACTTCTGGTGCGTCATTCGACGCTGGGCGCCCAGGCTCTCGAACAGATCGAAGCGTCCGGCCAGACGCCAGCGTCGCGCTGAAATCGGCGGCGGCCTGGGCGACCCAGGCGCCGATGATCGGCAGACGTTCGGCGGTCATCCGTGCGGAAAGTCCGGACACCGATATGGCACCGACGACATCGCCCGCCGCGTTCTTGACCGGACTGGCGACGCAGGTGATGCCCTTGCCGCCATCCTGATTATCGGTTGCGTAGCCATGGGCGCTTGCATTGGCAATCTCTGCGCGCAGCGCAGCCGCTCTGCCGGCAATCGGCCTTGCCCTGCCGTCGGGCAAGGCCAGCACGGCCTCGATCTCGTCCTGGGCATAGGCGGAAAGCACGGCCTTGCCCATGGCAGAGTTGATCAGCCCGGCGCGCCCACCTGTCCGGGCAATGGCGCGCACGATCTCGCGGCTTTCGGCTTGGGCCATCACCACGATTTCCCCATCGTCCAGCACGCCGAAATTGGCGGTCTCTCGCGTGAGGTCGCGCAGATGGCGCAGATGCGGCAGGGCCGGTGCGACCAGCGCCTGGCGTTGCCCGAAGGCGGCGCCGACAGAGAAGGCCTGCTGGCCCACGGACCACAACTGACGCCCGGCATCATACTGGACGAAACGCCGCTCCTGCAGCGTGGTCAGCAGCCGATGCACCGTTGAGGGCGAGAGGCCGGTTCGGCGAGCGAGGTCGGTGAGGCGCCAGCCCGCACCGTCCTCTGCCAGCGTTTCCAGCAGCACCAATGCGCGTGTTACGGACTGCACATTGTGCTTGTCGCTGCTCACCAGGTCACCGCTATATATTTGGCCTCGCAGAATTCGAGGATGCCATGATGGGCGCCTTCCCGTCCAAGGCCGCTCTGCTTCACACCACCAAACGGCGCGGCCGGGTCCGATGCCAGGCCGCGATTGAGACCGATCATGCCCGCCTCCAGCTTTTCCGACACGCGCAGACCGCGCGCCAAATCCTCGGTGAATAGATAGGCAATCAGGCCGTATTCGGTGTCGTTGGCTTTGACAATGACCTCTTCTTCCGTCTTGAAACTGGCCAGCGGCGCGATCGGGCCAAAAATCTCGTCACGAACAAGCGGCGAGTCCGTGGGCACGTTCCTGATGACCGTTGGCGGGTAGTAGAAGCCGTCGCCCCCCGGGGCCTTGCCGCCGGCAAGGATCTCGGCTCCCTGCCCCGCAGCATCGTTCACCCATGTCGATATCCGCTCCAGCGCATCCTGGTTCACCAGCGGGCCGCACTGAACGCCTTTCTGGTAGCCGGGGCCGACCTTGAGCGCGGCCATGCGTTCGGCCAGACCCTTGGAAAAGGCCTCCATGATGCCTTCCTGGACGAAGAAGCGATTGGCAGCAGTACAGGCCTCGCCGCCATTGCGCATCTTAGCGACCATGGCGCCATCCAACGCTTTGTCGAGGTCGGCGTCGTCGAAGACGATGAAGGGCGCATTGCCGCCCAGCTCCATCGAGCAGGAAATCACCTGGTCGGCGGCTTCCCGCAGCAGCTTGCGCCCGACTTCGGTCGAACCGGTAAAGCTGAGCTTGCGTACGCGCGGATCGTGCAGCATGGCGCTGACGGTGGCGCTAGCTTTCGAGGTGGTGATGACATTGACCACGCCGTCGGGCACTCCGGCCTCGCGGTAGATTTCCGCCAGGGCATAAGCCGTTAGTGGCGTTTCAGTTGCCGGCTTCAACACGCAGGTGCTCCCGGCGGCGAGGGCCGGGGCGATCTTGCGGGTCGCCATGGCGGCGGGGAAATTCCAGGGCGTGACGAGCACGGATACCCCGATGGGCTGGTATTGCACCAGGATGCGGTTGGCGCCGCTTGGCGCCACGGACACATCGCCATTGAGGCGCACGGCCTCCTCGGAGAACCATCGGAAGAACTCGGCAGCGTAGGTGACTTCGCCTTCCGCGTCCGGCAGCGCCTTGCCGTTTTCGAGGCTGATCAGCTCGGCAAGCATCTGCTTACGCTCGATCATCAGTTCATAGCAGCGGCGCAGGATATCGGAGCGCTTGCGCGGTGGGGTCGCGGCCCAGTCCGGCCCGGCTTCATGGGCCGCCGATACAGCGGCGAGCGCATCTTCGATAGAGGCATCTGCGACACGGGAGATCACCTTACCGGTGGACGGATCGACCACATCGAGTTGATTGCCGGTACTGCCGGGGCGCCATTGTCCGCCGATCCACAGATCGGTCGGCACGGTTGCGGGATCGAACGAAAGAGGAAACGTGCTCATCAGATTGCCTTGGCGTGCTTGGTGTTGGTGGTCAGCATGGCGAGATCGCCCGCGAAGGCGGCAGCGATCAGCAAATCCATGCCGGCCCGGTCGACCGGGCGCGGATTGTTCTTGATCAGCCGATTGGCGGCCAGGGCCTGATCGGCGATCCAGGGAAGGTCATCGGACTTGACGCCAATTTCCGCCAATGTCCTGGGCACTGCAATCGTGTTCAGCAGGTCCGCGATACCCACGATACAGCGGTCCGCTGCGGCCGCGTCATCGTCGTCCTTGGTCGCAAATTCGAGAATTCGCCCGATCGTGGCAATGTCGGCAAGCGCATGCTCTCGATTGAATGCCAATGCGTAGGGCAGCATCAAGGCGACACCCAGGCCATGCGCCGTATGCGTCAAGGCGCCGACCGGATATTGCACGGCATGGCACACCGAGGTGCCGGCGGTGCCGAAGGCAAGTCCAGCCTGCATCGCCCCCAGCATGACATCGGCGCGCGCCCGCACGTCGCCGCCATTCTTGACGGCCGCGGCCAGGCTACGCCCGATATTGCCGATGGCAGCCATGGCGAAGCTGTCCGTCATGGCATTCTTGCCCACGAAGACATGTTCAAGCGTGATGTTCGTCAGCGCTGATCGGGGCGCGGTGGTGAAGGCCTCGATGGCGTGGACCAGCGCATCGGCGCCGGACATGGCGGTTAGAACCGGCGGACAGGTCAGTGTCAAATCCGGATCGCAGATTGCCGTAACAGGGATCAGATGCGGGCTTGCAATGCCCACCTTCACCGCGCGATGCGGATCGGCCACCACTGCAACCGGCGTCACTTCCGATCCGGTACCGGCCGTCGTCGGCAAGGCCACCAGCGGCAGGACGGGTCCTGGCACCTTGAACTCGCCGTAATAGTCGCTGATCGCTCCGCCATGTGCAGCAATCAGCGCAATCACCTTGGCGGCGTCAATGCAGCTACCGCCGCCGATGCCGACAATGACCTCGGCACCGAAATCGCTTGCGGCCGCTACCCCCGCCACCAGGCATTCGGCAGGCAACTCCGCCTCTACGCCGGCGAAGGTCGATACCGACAGCCCGGCCTCCCGTAAGCCGGATTCGAGTATCCGGAACGTCTCTTCGCCGGCCATGCGCTGGTCGGTGACCAGCAGAACCTTATGACCCAGGGCGGCGGCATAGCCCGGCAGCGACGCGCGCTGGCCCGAGCCGAATACGATATTGCGAGGCGAACGAAGAGCGCCAAACATGGTGTAGTCCTTGATGGTTTAGGCCGTTCCGGCCAGGTCCTGCAGACGTGACCAGGTCACGTCCGCGATATTGAGGCCGTCAGCGACGGCACGGCGGCGCAGCTCTCGGCCGCGCTCACCGGGGATCCGCACATTGTCGAATCCTTCAGCGGGCGCTTCGCTCCGCAGCAGATCGAGAAAATCCGACACGGCAGCTAAGGGCTGGTCGATGACGATGAAGAGATCGGCCTTGGTGCAGGGCTCGGTGGAATCAAGCGTTCCCTTGACATTCCGGCCGATGGCCGAGCCGGCAAGAGCCGTCAGCAATAATTCGAAGGCCAGGCCGAGCGCATATCCTTTCGGGCCACCGAACGGCGCGATGGCACCATCGCGCGCCGCGGCGGCATCGGTCGTGGCGTTGCCGGCCGCGTCCAATGCCCAGCCCTGCGGGATGGGTGCGCCGCGATTGGCGTGATCGTGAATCTCGCCCATCGAGACGATGCTGGTGGCCGTATCCATCATGAAGACGCCATCGCCGGTGGGAAGACCAATGGCGATCGGATTGGTGCCGATCATGGCCCGACGACCGCCCCAGGGATGGACCAGGGCTTCGCTGGTGGAAAAGGCAATCAGGCACTTTCCGGCTTCGGCAACGCGATCGGCATAGAAGCCGAGCATGCCGATATGATTGGCATTGGCGACGGCGGCCACAGCCACGCCCTGGCTTGCGGAACGGTCCATCAGCGCATCGATCGCTGCCTGGGCCACGACCGGCCCGAGCCCCTGTTCGCCATCGACCTTGAGAAAGCCCGGCGCCGTCCATTCCTGCCGGCCTTTTGTAACCGGGTTGGCAACGCCGTTGCCGATCCGCTCCACCAATCGCGGCAGGCGCAACAGGCCATGCGAGGCGATGCTGCGCATTTCCGCATCGAGCAACAGGTCGCGCTGCAGCGCCGCATTGTCCGGCGGCACACCGGCGGCGGCGAGAACACGATCCGCAACGTCCTTGACTTCTTGGAGCGGCACTATGGGCATGCTTGGAACACTTTCAACTGATCGCCAGCGTTGTGGTCGCCGGCTGTAATTCACCAATCCGCGACGCGATCGGCCATGCTTTGGCGAAATGGCACGCGGCCAGGTGGTTGTCGCCCACTAACTGGAGCGAGGGTTCCTGACTTTTACAGATGTCCTGGGCGATGGGACAACGCGTGTGAAAACGGCACCCGCCGGGAATTCGGATCGGGCTGGGCGGGTCCCCGGCCAACAGGATGCGCTTCCGGCGCTTGTTGGGATGCGAAGCCGGCACAGCGGAGAGCAGCGATTCCGCGTAAGGATGTTGCGGCCCGGCGAAGAATGACGCCTTGGGCGCCAGTTCGACGATCTTGCCTAGATACATGACCGCCACCCGGTCCGCCATGTGCTTGACCGTCGCCATGTCATGCGAAATGAAGAGATAGGCAGTGCCCTTTTCCTCCTGCATGTCCTGCAGGATATTGATCACTTGCGACCGCACGGAGACGTCAAGCGCCGAGACTGGCTCGTCGGCCACGATCAGGCGGGGACCGAGGGCAAAGGCCCGGATGATACCGAGGCGTTGACGCTGGCCGCCGGAAAATTGGCGCGGCCAGCTTTCGACGTGCTTGGCGCTGAGGCCGACGGCCTGCAGAAGCTGCTCGGCGGTGCTCCGCCGCTCGGCCTTGTTGCGCACCTTGCCGTGAATGGCCAATGGTTCGGTGACGATCTCCCCCGCAGTCATGCGCGGATCGAGCGAGGAGAACGGATCCTGGAACACAAACTGGATTTCGCGCCGGATGTCTTTCAGCGCGCCCTGGGACATATGCGTGATGTCCCGTCCTTCGAAACGGATCGTGCCTTCCGTGGGATCGGTCAGGCGCAGGATGAGCCGCGACACGGTGGACTTGCCACATCCGGATTCGCCGACCAGGGCCAGCGTCTCCCGCTCGGCCAGCGAGAAACTGACGCCATCGACCGCGCGCACCGAGCCGCCGAAGATTTTCCTGACGTCGGTGACTTCAAGCAGCTTGTTCATCGGCCGTGCTCCTTGCCCAGCAGGCCACCCGTTGATGGGGCGCCACGGTTTCGAGTTGAGGGACAAGACGATCACATTCGGGACGCCGCTCAGGGCAACGCGGATGGAACGAACAACCGGCCGGCATGTCCGAGATATGAGGTACGGCACCGCCAATGGCCGGCAGACGGTGCTGCTGCTCCATCTCGATCGTCGGTGTGGCGTTGAGCAGGCCGATCGAATAGGGGTGCTGGGTATTGTCGAACAGCGCCCCGACACCGGCCTCCTCGACCACCCTGCCCCCATACATCACGTTCACCCGGTCGGCGATTTCTGCAACGACGCCGAAATCGTGGGTGATGATGATGATGGCCAGGTCGAGTTCCTTCTGCTTGGCGCGCAGAAGATCCAGGATTTGCGCCTGAATGGTCACGTCCAGGGCGGTGGTCGGCTCGTCGGCGATCAGCAGTTTCGGCTCGCAGGCCAGCGCCATGGCAATCATGACGCGCTGACGCATGCCTCCGCTCATTTCATGCGGAAAATTGTCGATGCGCCGATGCGGATCGGGAATGCCGACCGAATCCAGTTGCTCTATCGCTCGGGCGCGCGCCGCCTTCTTGGACAGGCCGAGATGCTTGCGCAGGGGCGCCGCGATCTGATCGCCCACGCGCATGACCGGGTTGAGCGCCGTCATGGGCTCCTGGAAAATCATCGATATCTCGTTGCCTCGCAAGCCCTCCAGCTCCTTGCGTGGCATCGTCGCCATTTCCCGACCCTCGAATGTGATCGAGCCGCCGGTGATGCGCGCAGCCGAAGGCAGAAGCCGCATCGCCGCCAGGGCACTAAGGCTTTTGCCCGAGCCGGATTCCCCGACAAGACCGAGGCATTCGCCGCGATTGACGCTGAGATTGACGCCACGAAGCGCGTCGACAGGTGCGGTTTGCGGGCCGAATGCGACCTTCAAATCGTGGATGGTGAGGATAGGGTTGTTCATCGCACAGTCCGATCCGGGTCAAGACGATCCCGAAGGGCGTCGCCGAGAATGTTGAACGACAGCACCGTCAGGGTGATGGCGAGGCCGGCGAAGAGAGCAGGAAGGGGCGAACCGAAGATGTTCTGCACCCCATAGCGCACGATGTTGCCCCAGGACGGCGCCGGCGGTTGAGCGCCGAGGCCGATGAAGCTGAGGGTCGCTTCCATGCGGATGGCGGAGCCAATCCAGATCGTCGTCATCACCACCAGGGGGCCGGCGATATTGGGCAGGACGTGGCGCAGGATGGTCGAATAGGACGGTCGCCCCATGGCGATGGCCGCATCGACATATCCTTCCTGGCGCACCGAGAGCGCCGAGGCCCGCGACAACCTGATGA
Organism: Devosia elaeis; assembly: GCF_001650025.1. GTDB lineage: Bacteria > Pseudomonadota > Alphaproteobacteria > Rhizobiales > Devosiaceae > Devosia > Devosia elaeis. Next base: position 125,101 of record NZ_LVVY01000065.1, read on the forward strand.
AACTGGGAATGAGCGCGAACGAGATCGCTATCGAAAGATTGACGATGCCGGGGCCGAGCAGAGCCACGACGAGTACCCCGAGCAGCAGCGGGTCGAACGACATCATCATGTCGGTCACACGGCTGACAATACGCTCGGTCCAACCCCCGAAATAGGCGGCAGTGGTGCCCATGGTGATGCCGACGATCGCCGCGATGAGTGGAGCGACCAGCCCGATCGTCATGGACAGGCGGGAGCCTTCGAGGATGCGCGAAAAGACGTCGCGGCCGAAATCATCCGTGCCTAGCCAATAGGTGGCGCTCGGCCCCTGGTCGCGGGCGCGGAAATTCTGCAGCAACGGATCGTGCGGCTGAATGAAGTCGCCGAACACGACCAGGATGGCGAGCATGCTCAGGAATATGATCGCAAAGGTTATGAAAATCCGGTCGAGCATCAGGCCGTCCTCACTCGTGGGTCGATCACCGCGTAAAGCAGGTCGGTCAGGAAATTGATGGCCACCACCAGCACCGAGAGGATCACGATCCCACCCTGGATCAGCGTGTAGTCACGCGAGGTGACGGCGCCGACCAGAAGCTGGCCCACTCCGGGCCGATTGAACACCAGCTCGATGGCGATGGTCCCGCCCAATGTCGCGATCGTCGACAGCGACAGATGCGTGGTGACCGGCAGGAGCGCGTTGCGGAAGATGTGGCGCCAGATGACGTTCTGCCGGGTCATGCCGAGGGCCTCTGCGGTGCGGACATAGTCGCGTCCCGAGACATCCAGCACTGCGGTGCGTGTCAGGCGCATCATTCCGAAGCCCTTGAGCAGGCCGAGGGTGAGCGCAGGCATGGCGAGGTAACGCAGATCGAAGGCATTTTCGCCGCCGCCAAGCAGGGGAAACCAGCGAAGCGTCAGGCCGAAGAGCAGCAGGAACAGCACGCCGAGATAGAAATCCGGCAGTGCCGAGCCGAAGAAGGATGTGAGACGGGTCACGTGATCGGCGGCCTTGCCCGCCTTCATGGCGGAGAGAACACCGAGCGGAATGCCGACCAGCACACCGATAATGGTCGAGGCGATCGTGAGCGCAATGGTATAAGGCAGGTTACGCATCATGGTCTCGGTGACCGCGGCGCGATTGATCAGGCTGGTGCCGAGATCGAAGTTCAACAGCCCCCACAGGAATTCGCCATATTGAACGAAGATGGGCTTATCCAGGCCCAGCGAGCGGCGGACATTCTCGATGGTCTCGGCGCTGGCTTGGTCCCCGAGCATGGCAATGACAGGGTCGCCGGGCAAAAGGCGCATGGCGAAGAAGACGAAACTGAAGACCAGAAAGGCCGTCAGGATCGCGTCGGCCGATCGTTTCAGCACGAAGCGAAGCATGGTGATCTCCTGGGAAGGGTGGGCCCGGATCGATGGGAGGTCCGATCCGGGCCCTGGGGCCCTATTCGCTGACGCGGCGAGCGGTAGCGAATTCGTGCTGGCCGAAACCACCGACCGGCTCGTAGCCAAGGTCGATATCGCCTTGCATGACCGAGAGCAGCGGGGCCGTCTGAAGCGGATAGACCGGCATGTCGCGCAGGATTTGCAATTGCGCCTCGCGCAGCAGTTCCATCTGCTTTTCCGTGTCGGTTTCGGCGACGGCCTGAGTAACCAGATCGTCAACATTGCCGCCGACTTCCCCATAGTGGGAGAAATTGCGCAGGGCCGATGGCTTGCCCACGGCGGCCGCCTCGCTCAGGAATTCGTTGATCACCGCCGGTGCGCTGGGCGCAATGGCGGTCGAGAGTTCCACGATCGTGCCCTTATTCTCGCGAATATTGGCGTGATAGGAGGCATGGTCCTGCACTTGCAGGTTCAGGTTGATGCCGACCTGGCGGAGCATGTCCTGCACCATCAGCATGTTGGTCAGGTAATCGTCGCGCTCCGAGATGATGACGTCCATCGAGAAGCCGTCGGGATAGCCGGCTTCTGCTAGGAGTTCCTTGGCGCGCTCCGGATTGTATTCGTAGCGCAGGTCCTCGGGCGTATCCTCCGGCTGCAAGGCGCCGAAGAAGGTGGCCGGCACGATCGAGGGCAAGGGACCGCTGAGCACACCGAAGACTTCGCTCCACACGCTCTGGTCGATCGCATAGGCGATGGCCTGACGCACCCGCACGTCATCGAGCGGCTCGACATTCATGTTGAAATGCAGGAATTGCAGCGAGCCGGGCTGCAGGGTGATGATCTGGGCGTCCGGAACGGCGGCCTCGATCGAGGCAACCCATTCGGGCGTGCGATCGCCGCCGGTGGTATCGAGCTCCCCGGCGATGAAGGCGATGGTCCCGGCATTGTTGTCGGGGATGTAGCGCAGGTGCAGCTCGTCCATCGGCGGGCGGCCCAGGAAGTAGTCGTCGAAGGCCTTGAGCACCACGCGGTCCTGCGGACGATATTCCGCAAATTCAAAAGGACCGCTGCCCACCGGAGCGAAGCCGAACTGATCGCCCAATTCCTCGACCGCCTTCTTGGGCACGATGAAACGCCCGAACCCCGGTGTCAGCGCCTGGCCGTGGAAAAAGGCATTGGGGCTGTGAAGCTTGAACTTGACGGTCAGCGGATCGATCACCTCGATGGAGGCGATATCCTTGAAGCTGGCGCCGTGGACGCCGCCGAGGGCCGGGTCCATCTGCCGTTCATAGGAGAACTTGACATCCTCGGCCGACACTTCGCCATAGCCCTTGTGCCATTTGACGCCGGGGCGCAGGTAGAAGGTCCATTCGGTCCTGTCCTCGGAAATTTCCCAGCGCTCGGCGAGCTGTGGTTGCAGGTTCTCGAGGGCAAGGTCCAGGGTACCCCGCGGCGGCGCCACCAGGGAGTTGAACACCTGCAGGGCGACCGTTTCGTCGTCGCCGGTCTTGGTCAGCGCCGGATCGAGCGATCCGATATCGCGCGCACCAAGGCGGATATTGAGCGTTTCCTGTGCCAAGGCCACGCCTGTGGTCATGGCGGTGCCGGTCAGCACTATTGCGGTGGCTGCCGCGAGCAGCAGTTTGCTTCCCCAAATTCGCATGATCGTAGTCTCCTCCTCTACGGGATCATTGGATGACGATGTGGTCGACCAGGTTCTTCTTCACGAAGTCCCAGTCGTATTGGACGCCGAGCCCGGGTCCCTCCGGCACGGCGAAGCAGCCATCTGCGCCCACGGCGTCGAGCGTGTCGGAATAATCCGAGGCGTAGATGGAATTGACGGCTTGGCCACGCGAGGGACCGACCATGGCCAGTTCGTAGAAATTGGTGTTGCGGATCGCAGCCATGCAGTGGCGGTGTGCGGGGCCGTTGCCATGCAGCTCCACATCGAGCCCCATGGCTTCGGCCAGATGCGCGATCTTCATGGTGCCGGTAATGCCGATGTCGAGATCGGGATCGGCCCGCACGAAATCCGTGCCATCCAGCAACAGGACGTTGGCCATGGCTTCGACGCCGCGCACATGCTCCCCGAGCAGGATGGGCGTCTTGATCATCTCCCGCAGGCGACGATGCGCATGGGCTGCGAGGCCACCATCGCTATAGGGATCTTCATACCAGAAAAATCCGGCCTCATCGCAGGCCTTACCGACCAGGACCGCGTCGCCGAAGGTCTTCAGATGGCAGGCGCTGTCATGCATGAGCGCCATACGGCCGCCGACGCGCTTGCCCAGGGCCAGAATGGCGCCGATGTCGTTTTCGGTGCCGCCATCGGTCCAGCCGTGCATCTTGAAGGCGCGGTAGCCGAGGCCGTAGCATTCTTCGGCGAAATCGGCGAAGGCTTCGGGGCTGGCGAGGCCACCGCCCGGCCCGGCGAACCAGGTCGAGGCATAGGCGGGCAAACGCCGCGGCTTGCCGCCGAGCATCTGAGTCACCGATGCGCCGATGCGCTTGCCGGCCAGATCCCAAAGCGCATTGTCGATCTGGCAGGCGCCGATACGATCTTCCTTACGCAGATAGCGGCGGGCGATTTCGTAAATCTGCTCGCGCCCGAAAGCGTCCATCCCCAAAATCCATTTGGCGAGGAATTTTGCGTGCAGATAGGTGTCCGAGCGCCCGCCGATATATTCGCCGCGCGAGCCGTCGGCGGTTTCGATGGCGACGCCCAGACGCGTACGCGTGGTGCGCACGCCCGGCATGTCGATGCCGCCGGGATTGACGTCGAAGGCGACGTTCTCGACATCCTGCTTGAACAGGAAAAGCTCGACCTTCTTGATCGCCGATCCGCGACCGGATTCGCTTGCAGATTGTGTCATCGCCGGGCGCCTTACTGAATGGTCACGTGCTGGGTGGTCATCTTCTCGATGGCCTCCCAGTCGTAGCTGACGCCCAGCCCTGCCCCTTCGGGCACCGGGAAGGTGCCGTCGGCGCTGACATCGTCGAGCGCGTCCGAATAGCCGCAGGTATAGACAGGCGCGTTAAAATTGCCGCGAGACGGGCCGATCATCGACAATTCATAGAAATTGGTATTGCGGATCGCGGCCATGCAATGGCGATGCGCGGGACCCGGCGCGTGCAGCTCGACATCAAGACCCAAGGCTTCGGCAAAATGGGCGATCTTCATCGTCCCCGTAATACCCATGTCGAAATCGGGATCGGCCCGCACGAAATCCGTGCCATCGGCCAGGACCAATGTTGCCAGCGATTCCAGCCCACGAACATGTTCACCGAGCAGGAGCGGCGTCTTGATCAGTTCGCGCAGGCGGCGATGCGCATGCGCCGACAGGCCGCCGTCGCTATAGGGGTCCTCGTACCAGAAGAAGCCCGCCTCATCGCAGGCGCGCCCAACGGCCAGGGCGTCGGCAAAAGTCTTGAAGCTACAGGCGCTGTCATGCATCAGCGCCATACGGCCACCGACGCGTTTTCCCAGTTCAAGGACGGCGCCGATATCCTTCTCGATGCCGCCGTCAGACCAGCCGTGCATCTTGAAGGCGCGATAGCCCATTTCGTAGCATTCTTCGGCGAAATCGGCATAGGCTTCGGGAGTCGAGAGACCACCGCCATCGCCGCCGAACCATGTCGAGGCGTAGGCCTTGACCGAACGGCGTGCGCCACCCAGCAATTGAGCGACGGAGACGCCGAGGCGCTGCCCGGCAAGGTCCCAGAGCGCGCAGTCGATGACCCCCGCCCCCATCCTATCTTCCTTGCGAAGGTGACGGCGGATGTCCTCATAAGCCTGTTCACGAGCGAAGCAATCCTTGCCGAGGACGGCCTTGGCACAGGTTGCCGCCTGCGCGAGAGAATTGGCCTGCCCGCCAACATAGGCGCCGACGGCGCCGTCATTGGTTTCGATACGGACAGCGATGCGGGCGCGGCTCCCCTTGCCTTCGGGCATGTCGATACCCCCCGGCCCAACGCCCACCATAGGATAGCTGAACATCCTCAGGTCGATCCGCTTTATGAGGGTTGCGGTCGATTCCGGCATGTCGCGTGTGGCGGCCTCGGCCATATCATATATCCTCCCGTGTATCCTATAGGATTATTCTTGAGTAGGATATAGGATCGGTTTTTGCAGTGTGTCAAACGCCAAATGAGCGACGCTAACGTTTTCAATGGGAATACTATAGGATACAGGACCATCGGCCCCGCTTCCGACAGCGATAGGAGGACAAACCCTTTGGCGATTTCAACAAACCCGCCTCCGAGCAACCCTATTAAGCGGCCTCCCCGCCTCGGGGATGAGGTGTACAACACCATTTACGCGCAGCTGATGAGCCAGAAGATTCTGCCTGGCAGCCGGATTTCCATCGACAATTTGGCGCGCGAAATGGGCGTGTCACAAACGCCCATTCGCGAGGCATTGTCGCGGCTCGAAGCGCAGGGATTGGTGGTCAAGACACACTTGATCGGCTTCAGCGCCGCCAGCCAGATGGATCGCACGCGTTTCGATCAGCTCTATGAATTGCGCCTGCTGCTTGAGCCGTTCGCGGCGCGAAAGGCTGCCACTTTGATCACGACGGAGCAATTCGACACGCTCCGGCGCCTGGCAGCGGAAATGGCGGTCAGTGGACAAGGCCGGGTGAGCTATAGCGATTTTGCGCGATTGGACGGCCAATTCCACGATCTGATCGCTCTAGCCAGCGGCAACGACCTGATTCACGAAACGCTGGCCAACCTGCATACGCATATGCACCTGTTCCGCCTGTTTCATCACCAGCAGGCGGCATCCACCGCCAATACCGAGCATGCCGAGCTGATCGATGCGCTGGAAGCGCGCGATGCCGACCGCGCCGAGCAAGCCATGCGTGTGCATGTCGAACGGTCCTACGATAGGTTCAGCACGTTCTTTTCATGAGCCCGGGGGCGGCAGTGAGCATCGCCGCCCCACCCGCCGGTATTACTTGCCGGCCCGCGCCAGGAAATGATCCAAACCCGCCTGGGCGACCTGCTGGTCCTGGGCGGGCGTTCCGGAACTGACGCCTATTCCACCGACCACGGCGCCATCGATGATGACCGGCAGGCCGCCGCCAACGACCATCAAACGGCCGCCTATGGCACTGTTGATGCCATAGGCCGGCCCGCCGGGCTGGCTCACCTGACCATATTCGTGGGTGGCTCGTTTCGCCGCCGCCGCCGTATAGGCTTTGTCGATCGCGATCGTGGTGCTGGTCACCTTGCCGCCTTCCATGCGTTCGAACGCAATCAGATTGCCGCTTTCGTCGACAATGGCGATGCACATCGGGATGCCGATTTTCTCGGCTTCCGCCCGGCCGCCTTCGAGCAAGATGCGCGCGTCGTCAAGGTCCAGCCGCATTACGTTTATCATGGTCATGCCTCCACATTCTGGTTGCGCGCCTTGGCCTCGCGGCGGCGGCGGTGCAATACAGGCTCGGTATAGCCATTGGGCTGACTCGCGCCCTTGAGCACCAGTTCAAGCGCGGTCTGGAACGCGACACTCTCGCTGGGCGCGACGGCCATAGAGCGATATGCGGGGTCATGGGCGTTCTGCTCGTCGACCACGGCCGCCATGCGCGTCATCGTTTCGATGACCTGCTCTTCATTCACCAGGCCATGTTGCAGCCAGTTGGCAATATGCTGGGCGGAAATGCGCAGCGTCGCACGATCTTCCATCAGGCCGACGCCATTGATATCCGGCACTTTCGAGCAACCGATTCCCTGGTCGATCCAGCGCACCACATAGCCCAGGATGCCCTGCGCATTGTTGTCCAATTCACGCTGGACCTCGTCGGCGGAAAGGTTGCGCTTCCCGAGCAGAGGCAGGGTGAGTATGGCGTCCTGCGATGCCGGCGCCCTGCCCCGCAATTGATCCTGAACCGCAGTGACGTCGACCTCATGATAATGCAGGGCATGCAGGACGGCGGCGGTCGGTGACGGCACCCAGGCGGTGCTGGCACCGGCCTTCGGATGCCCGGCCTTGGTCGCCAGCATTTCGGCCATGGCGTCGGGTTTCGCCCACATACCCTTGCCGATCTGGCCGTGGCCGGGCAAACCGGCGGCCAGGCCGATATCGACATTGTTGTCTTCATAGGCCTGAAGCCAGGTAGCGCTGCGCATGTCACCCTTGGGCACGACGAGCCCGGCCTGCATGGAAGTGTGGATTTCATCTCCGGTCCGGTCCAGGAAACCGGTATTGATGAAAGCCAGCCGATCCTTGACCGCCCGCATCGCCGCACGCAGGTTGAGCGTCGTCCGGCGTTCTTCGTCCATCACGCCGATCTTGACGCTATTGGCGACAAGACCCAGGGCATTTTCGACCGCCTGGAACAGCCGATCGGCAAAGGCGACCTCTTCAGGGCCGTGCATCTTGGGTTTCACCACATAGACGCTGCCAGACCGGGAATTGCGCAGCCCCGTGGATTTACGGAGATCGTGCATGGCGCAAAGAACCGTCACCATGGCATCGAGAAAGCCTTCGGGGATCTCTTGGCCCTCGGCATCCAGCACCGCATCGGTTGTCATCAGGTGTCCGACATTGCGCACCAGCATGAGGCTGCGTCCCGGCAGCATGAGCTGCTGGCCGTCGGGCCCGCGATAATGGCGGTCGGCCGCCAGCCTGCGCTCGACGACACGGCCGCCCTTTTCAAATGTTTCGACGAGATCACCTCGCATCAGGCCCAGCCAATTGCGATAGACGACCACCTTGTCTTCCGCGTCCACGGCGGCCACGGAATCTTCGCAATCCTGAATGGTGGTCAGTGCCGCCTCGAGCACGATATCGGAGACGCCGGCCCGGCTTTGTGCACCGGCAGCCGTGCGGCGATCGATAACCAGCTCCACATGGATGCCGTTATGGGCGAACAGCAGCACGAGCGCATCGCCGCGTTGCGCATGCCCCTTGAAGGCGGCTTCATCGGCCAGGCTGAGCGCCCTGTCATTGTCACGGATAACCAGGCGGTTACCGGAAACGCCGTATTCGGTGACCGAGGCATGGGAGGTCCCTTGTAGCGGCAGGGCCATATCGAGGAACTCGACACCGCGACGAATGACTTCCGCGCCGCGCTCGGGATTGTAAGCCTTGCCGGCCCCGAGATTGCCGTCCGGCGGAATCGCATCGGTGCCGTAGAGCGCGTCGTAAAGACTGCCCCAGCGCGCGTTTGCGGCATTGAGCGCGAAGCGCGCATTCATCACCGGAACGACCAGTTGCGGCCCGGCGAGATTGGCGATCTCCGGATCGACATTGGCCGTGCCGATGGTCAGCGGCGCGTCGTCCGTGATCAGGTAACCGATCTCTTCCAGGAAGGCTCTATAGGCCTCTGCATCATGTGGCCTACCACGACGGGCTTGATGCCAATCGTCGATCTGCGCCTGCAGCCTGTCGCGCTTTTCCAGCAATTGCCGGTTTATCGGCCTGAGGACCTCGACGATCTCCTGAAGTCCAGTCCAGAACTGCTCCGGTGCTACATCCGTACCGGGCAGAGCTTCGGTTTCGATGAACCGGCTGAGTTCTTCGGCCACTTGCAGTCGGCCGCGCGTCGCATATGCAGTCATGATGCACCTCCGTTGCTCCGTCATAGGGACACGGAGATGCCTTCGAAACGATGGCCCCCGAGTTTTCCGCATCGTGAAAAACGATCGTGCCGGGACGCCCTGCGACGGCCCGGCATCCTGGCGTCAGCCGGCCGCTTCGGTGGCCGCAATAGCTGCCATGTTGACGATGCCGCGGCTGGTCACCGTCGGCGCCAGAATATGCGCCGGCTGATTGGTGCCCATCAGGATCGGCCCGATATGCAGGCCGTTATTGAGCTCCTTGAGCAGGGTCATCGACAGGTTTGCAGCTTCCAGATTGGGGAAGATCAGCAGGTTTGCCTCGCCGCGCAGCACCGAGTCCGGGACATAGCGGTCACGCAACTCGCTATTGACCGCCAGGTCGCCCTGCATTTCGCCCTCGACCACGAGATCGGGCGCCGCTGCCCGCAATTTGTCGAACACCTCCCGCATCTTGAGCGCGGTGTCGCCATCGCGGGATCCGAAATTGGAATAGCTCAGCAGCGCGGCGCGCGCTTCGATATTGAACCGCTTGAGATGGTCGCGGGCCTGTAGGGCAATGGCCACCAGTTCGTCTGCGCTCGGATCGATATTCACATAGGTGTCGGCGAGGAAGAACACGCCGCGGTTGAGGATGAGCATGGACAGCGCCGAAAGCTGGCTGGCCCCTGAATTCAATCCGATGATCGAGTGGATGTCGCGCGCATGTTTGATGAACCGGCCCTGCAAACCGCAGATCAGGGCGTCGGCCTCGCCGCGCCGCACGGCCAGGGCGCCAATCACGGTGGTGTTGGTGCGCACGATCGTTCGAGCGGTGTCCGGCGTAACGCCCTTGCGGCCCACCAGGGCGTGAAAATCGCCGACATAATCGCGATAGCGCGGATCGTCCTCGGGATTGATGATCTCGAAATCGGTGCCCGGACGAATGGTCAGCCCGAAGCGCTCCAGCCGGTTCTCGATCACCGAGGGGCGGCCGATCAGGATCGGCTTGCCGATGCCGTCCTCCAGGATGACTTGCGCCGCGCGCAACACCCGTTCGTCCTCGCCATCCGCAAAGGCGATGCGCTTACCGGCGCCCTGCGCCCGTTCGATCATCGGCTTCATGACCATGCCGGAGCGGAACACGAAACGCCGCAACTGGTCGCGATAAGCGTTGAAATCGGCGATGGGCCGCCTGGCCACGCCGCTATCCATGGCCGCCTTGGCGACAGCCGGCGCGATCCGCAGGATCAGCCGCTGATCAAATGGATTGGGGATCAGATAATCGGGCCCGAAGATGGCGGGTACGCCATGCGCCGTTGCCTCGAGGCCGGGCTCATGGGCCAGGCGCGCAATGGCATGCGCGGCGGCGGCCTTCATTTCCTCGTTGATGATGGTCGCGCCGCAATCGAGCGCGCCACGGAACAGAAACGGAAAACAAAGAACGTTGTTGACCTGGTTGGGATAGTCCGATCGACCGGTGCAGACCAGAGCGTCGGGCCTCGTTTCCCTGGCCAGTTCCGGCATGATTTCCGGGATCGGATTGGACAGCGCAAGGATCAGCGGGTTGGGCGCCATATCCTTCATCATTTCCGGCTTCAGGGCTCCGGCCTTGGACAGGCCCACATAGATATCGGCGCCGGCCATCACCTCGCTGAGCTCGGTCTTGTCCGTGTCCTGGGCGAAGGCGCCGCGCCAGCGATCGACCGAATTGTCGCGCTTCCTGGTCACCAGGCCTTTGCTGTCGGCAATCCAGATATTTTCGCGTTTCGCCCCTATGGCAATCAGCATGTTCATGCAGGCGATGGCCGCAGCGCCAGCGCCCGAGGTAACGATCCTGACCTGCGCGATATCCTTGCCCACCAGCTTCATGGCGTTGATTACGGCCGCCGCGACGATGATCGCGGTGCCATGCTGGTCATCGTGAAAGACCGGGATGTTCATGCGCTCGCGCAACGATTCTTCGATCTCGAAACATTCCGGCGCCTTGATGTCCTCGAGATTGATGCCGCCGAATGTCGGCTCCAGCGGCGCGACGATCTCGATGAAGCGCTTGGGATCCTGCTCGTTGACTTCGATGTCGATGCTGTCGATGCCGGCGAATTTCTTGAACAGGACCGCCTTGCCCTCCATGACCGGCTTGGAGGCCAGGGCGCCGATATTGCCCAGTCCCAGCACGGCGGTGCCATTGGAGATGACCGCTACGAGGTTCCCTTTGGAAGTGTACTTATAGGCAGCCTGGTCATCGGCGGCGATTTCCTCGCAGGGAATGGCGACGCCGGGCGAGTAGGCCAGCGACAGGTCGCGGGTATTCGCCAATGGCTTGGTGGCGACGATTTCCAGTTTTCCCGGCTTGGGAAATTCGTGGAAGTGCAAGGCGGCGTCGCGCAGGCTGGTGGTATTGGTGCTCATGTCTTTCTCCTCAGGCCCAGCCAAGCCGACCTCCGAGCGCCCGCCTGATGCGGCCGCGCCCGGCTATCGCCGTTTTGGCACTGTCATTCCTCACAGACCAAAGCACCGGCTCGCTGAAAAGCTATGCTTTTGTCGAAGTCCCGCCCATCCTAGAAGGCCGCTCCACGCCCCGCCGCCGTGCGATGCCGGTTTTCCGCGATGTGGAAAGCCGATGCGTCATCATCGCTGGCGCAAGTGGGGACGGCCTCGTACCCTATCCGTCCAGCATTCGCGCCAGGACAGAATTCATGCATCCCTTCACCCAAGCGCTCCTCGAAGCTCATCGCCAGGCGACGCCGCTTACGGACAGCGAGCATGTTCCACAGACGATCGGGGAGGCGGATGCGATCCAGTTCGAGTTCAGCGACGCCCTGGGCGGACATGGCGGATGGAAAATGACGCCATGGTCCTCTGCCGAGGCGATGCTCGCCGCCCCAATCCCACAGGCCTGGATGGGCCAATCCGGCGCTGTCATCAGGCCGGAGCCAGGCTCTCGCCTGGAGGTTGAGTTCGCGTTGTTGCGCGGCGAGGGCGATTGGCAGGTTTGCCTTGCCTTCGAATTCCTGCAGTCCCGTCTTGCTGGGCAGGATTGGTCTTCGTCGGCCCGTCGCGCCGACCTGCTTTCGGCGGGCGGTGTGGTGCAGGGCGCAGCACATCCGATCGGGGCGTTGGCCGCCGGCGACGGACAATTGCGTCTGATCCATGCCGACAATCCGGCGGAGAGTGTGACGACTACATTCGATCCGACTTCATTGCTGGCGGCCGCGAACTGGCTCGAAAGTCATGCAGCCGAGCTCGTACGGCCCCTGCTGCCGGGCATGGTGGTGATCACCGGCGCGCGGATCGGTCCTTTACCGCTCGCGGACGGCACCTATAGCGCGTCCTGGCAGGGGCTCGATGACGTGACGATGACAATTTCCGGATACAGCGGCTGAGTAACCCACCTGCGAACGGAAATTCCGGCCTTGAGGCCAAATGCCCCCTGCCCGAAGTGGCCTCAGGCGCTAAGGTAGGCTCAGCGATTCAATGCCATGAGTTTCCTATGCAGCCCTCCCGCGACATTTCCCGTCTCATCGAAATCATGGCGGCGCTCCGCAACCCCGATGGCGGTTGCCCCTGGGATCTGGAGCAGGATTTCCGGTCCATTCGCCATTACACGATCGAGGAGGCCTATGAGGTGGCCGATGCGATCGAGCGGGAAGATTTTGCCGATCTGCGGGAGGAATTGGGTGATCTGCTCCTGCAGCCGATCTATCACGCCCAGATGGCCAAGGAAGGAGGCCATTTCGACATTGGCGACGTGGTCTATGCGGTCACCGAGAAACTGATCCGCCGGCACCCCCATGTCTTCGGCGATGTGACTGCCGACGGCGCCGGAGATGCTCAGGAGCGCTGGGAGGCGATAAAGGCGAAGGAACGCGCCGCCAAGGCCGAGCGCAAAGGCGATTCCGAGCCATCCCTGCTGGATGATGTTCCGCAGGTTTTGCCCGCCTTGGCGCGCGCCGAGAAGCTGACCAGGCGCGCCGCCAAAGTCGGTTTCGACTGGCCGGACCTGCCGGCCGTTCGCGCCAAGGTCGAGGAAGAGCTGGCCGAGGTCGCCGAGGTTGAAGCCAGCGGCGATGAGGGCGCGCTGCGCGAAGAGATTGGCGACCTGCTTTTCGCGGTCGCCAATCTGGCGCGCAAGGCCGGTGTTGATCCGGAAGCCGCCCTGCGCGACGCCAACAGCAAGTTTACCCGGCGGTTCCACCATGTCGAGGCGCGCTGCCGCGAAGAAGGTATCGAGCCCACCTCGGCCGGACTGGAGCGCCTGGACCGCTATTGGAACGAGATTCGCGCCCGCGACCGCCGCGCCTAGAGATCGGCCGCCGAAATCCTGCCGTTGAAGCGTTCGAGGAATTCCGTGCGATGGCGGGGATCGATCCGAACGACGAAGTCCGAACCCTGCTCGGTCGGTTCTTCCCGGGCGATCACCTCGGCATGGCTATGCAGCCAGCCGATATCGCTGCCGGCAGCGTGCGGTACATGCACATTATACGTGCGGCTCTGCTCGCCGAGCGCTTTCTCGATTTCCAGCAGCAGGGCATCCAGCCCCTGCCGCGTATGCGCTGAAACCGGCACACTGGCGATGACCTTGCCCGCCGGCACCGCGGCAAGAGCCAGGTCCGTTTCGTCCAGCAGGTCGATCTTGTTCCAGACCTCGATGATCGAGGTCGTCTCGGCCGACACGCCCAATTCATCCAGCACGTTCAATACGTCCTGAGCCTGTGCGGCGTGATCGGGGTTGGCGATGTCGCGCACATGCAGAATAATATCGGCGTCGATGACTTCCTCGAGAGTGGCGCGGAATGCGGCGACCAGGTCATGCGGCAAATCGGCGACGAAACCCACCGTGTCGCTCAGCATCACCTCGCGGCCATGAGGCAATTCGATCTTGCGAACCGTGGTGTCCAGGGTCGCGAACAGCAGGTTTTCGGCGAACACGCCGGCCCCGGTCAGCCGATTGAACAGGCTGGACTTTCCAGCATTGGTATAGCCGACCAGTGCGACCACCGGGATCTGGGCGCGGGTGCGCCGCCGGCGCTGCTGCGCGCGGGTCTTCTTCACCTTTTCCAGCCGATCTTCCAGCAAGGCGATACGGTCGCCGATCTGGCGACGGTCGCTTTCGATCTGGGTTTCGCCGGGACCACCCATAAATCCCATGCCGCCGCTGCCGCGCTGGCGTTCCAAGTGGGTCCAGGAGCGCACCAGACGCCCCTTCTGATAATTCAGATGGGCCAGCTCGACCTGCAACACGCCCTCGCGTGTCGCGGCGCGCTCGCCGAAGATTTCGAGGATCAACGCCGTACGGTCCAGCACCTTGGTGCCGGTTTCGCGCTCCAGGTTGCGTTGCTGGATGGGAGACAGCGCCGCATCGATGAGTAGCAGGTCGATCTCATCGGCCTTGACGCGGGCAGCCAGGGTTTCCACGTGCCCCGCCCCAAGATAGGTGGCGGGCCGGATTTCCCTGACCTTGACGATTTCGGAGAAGATGACGTCCAGGCGAATGGCGCCGGCCAGCCCTTCGAACTCGGCCAGCCGTGCATCTATGTCATGATGGGTGGATTTTCCCCGTATATCGGGGCAGACGAGCCCAACGCGCGTCGGCACTTCTTGCCGATCGATATAGGGCTTGGGGCCGCCGGGGGCGTCTCCATCCTCGTAAAATTCACCCATGTAAATCCGTCAGTCGTGGTCGTTGCTTTGCTCGGGGTCAAACAGCTGGATCGGTGCGCCCGGCATGATCGTCGAGATCGCGTGCTTATAGACCAATTGCGACTGCGCGTCACGACGCAGCAGCAGGCAGAAATTGTCGAACCAGGTGATGACGCCCTGAAGCTTGACGCCGTTCACCAGGAAAATGGTGACCGGGACCTTCTGCTTTCTGACGTGATTGAGAAAGGAATCCTGCAGGTTTTGCTGCTTTTCGCTAGCCATTTGTGGCCTCTTTTGCCGCGGCATTGATTGTCGCTGTTGTTGTCGCAATCGCTTGCGCCCCGGACACGAGGGACTGCCGCCCAGTCCTTAACGTCCGGATTTATCATGCTTAAGCACTATGGCACAGATGCACTGACCTGCCTACCCGCTGCAAGCGCATGACGCCCCGCTATCTCGCCAGGCCTTCATAGGCCCAGCGACTTGATCTTGCGATGCAGGGCACTGCGTTCCATGCCGACGAATTCCGCCGTCTTGGAAATATTGCCGCCGAACCGCTCGATCTGCGCCAGCAGATATTGCCGCTCAAACACTTCTCGCGCCTCCCGCAGCGGCAGGCTCATCAGATGCGCGGAGGCATCTGTGTCGCCTACGGTGGGCAGCACCTCGCCGATATCGGAAGGCAGCATGGTGGCGGTGATCACGCCGTCCTCGGGCTGCTGATCTTTCATCAGGATGAGCAGGCGCTCGATGGAATTGCGCAATTGCCGCGCATTTCCCGGCCATTCCTGTGCCTGGAGCACGGCCATGGCATCCGAACCGATGGTGAGCCGCTGCAGGTTGTGCATGCGGCAGACCTGGTCGATGAAGACCTGGACCAGTGGCGGCACGTCCTCGCGGCGATCACGCAACGGCGTCAGGGGTAGCGGCACGATCGACAGACGATGGAAAAGATCAGACCTGAACTCGCCGGCCTCGATCTGGGCGGCGACATTCTGCGAGCTTGAGGAAATGATGCGCACGTCGATTGGCACCGCCTGCGAGCCGCCGACGCGGTTGAAACGGTTTTCCACCAGCGTCCGGAGAAGCGTGGTCTGCACCTGCTGTGGGAGCGTGGTCACTTCGGACAGGTAGAGCGTGCCGCCATGCGCGCGCTCGAGTGCGCCGACCTCCACTTTCAGCAGACCGTTCTTCTCGCGCGCTTCACGGCCGAACAGCACGACGGGCACCTCGTCCGGCGCGTAGAGGGAGGCGTTGATTTCCACAAAGGGCGCGTTGGTGCGCGGACTGCGCTGATGAATCAGGCGCGCGACCAGCCCTTTGCCCGCTCCGGAGGGACCCGAAACGAAGATGCGCGAATTGGTGGGCGCGGATTTCTCGATGATGGCCTTCACCTGCTGAAGGGCCGGCGAGGTTCCCACCATGTCGGCGCTCTTGCTCGCCGAGCGTTCCTTGAGCTCCGCCACCTCGCTGCGCAGCCGCGTGGCCTCCATGGCCCGCTGGGTGATGTGCAGCAGCCGGTCGATCTTGAAGGGCTTCTCGATATAATCATAGGCGCCGCGGCGGATCGCGGAGACGGCGGTTTCGACATTGCCGTGCCCCGAGATCATGACCACGGGCATGTCGGGGTGCTGGCTCTGGAACACGTCCAGCAATTGTAGCCCGTCCAGGCGGGAGCCCTGCATCCAGATGTCGAGAAAGACCAGGCTTGGACGGCGGCGTGCAATCTCATTGAGCCCGCTATCGGCATCGTGTGCCTGCCGGGTCTCAAAACCTTCGTCCTCGAGGATGCCCGCGATCAGGTCGCGGATGTCGTCCTCGTCGTCAATAATCAGAATATCCAAAGCCATTTATTTATGAACAACCGCGGAAAGCTGCGGCTCCTCCTTGTGGGTCGACGTGGTGTCCGCCAATGCGGCGCCGTCCTCGCTGGTGGTCATTGCAGGTGAATGCAAAGGAAGGGTGAAGGTGACACATGCCCCCACCCTGCCCTGCGGGTCGGGTTCCGCGTCGATGAGCTCAACGATGCCGCCATGCTGCTCGATGATCCTGGCCACGATGGCCAGGCCAAGGCCGGTGCCCTTTTCGCGCGTGGTCATATAAGGTTCGAGCAATCGTTGCCGGTTTTCGCCGGGCCAGCCCTTGCCGTTGTCCGAGACGGAAACACGGGCATTCTTGCCCTCGATATGGGCCTCCACGCTTATGGTTGGCTGCCAGCCCTCGGACAAAGGGATGCCCTCGAAAGCCTCGACGGCATTCTTGATCAGGTTTGTCAGCACCTGGGAAACCAGCCGGTTGTCGAACCAGGCATGGATGGCATCGTCGGGCAGCAGGGTGACGATATTCACCTCCGGCAGACGGACGCTTTCCAGGAACACCGCCTGACGCACGGTGTCGCTGAGATCGGCCATTTCAGGCGCGGATTCCGGCATGCGGGCGAAGGCGGAGAATTCGTCGACCATGCGGCCGATATCGCCCACCTGGCGCACTATGGTGTTGATGCATTTGTCGAACACCTCGCGATCATCCTCCAGCTTGTTGCCATAGCGGCGGCGCAGTCGTTCGGCGGAAAGCTGGATCGGGGTCAGCGGATTCTTGATTTCGTGGGCAATGCGCCGGGCCACGTCGGCCCAGGCGCTGGTGCGCTGGGCGGATTCGAGGTCGGTGATATCATCGAAAGTCAAAACGTAGCCCTTCGACTCGGTGATCGATCCCTCCCGGGTGAGCTGCACCTGATAGATGCGCCGGTCGGTTTCATTGCCCAGCTGGATCTGATCACGCACCTGCCCGCGGCGGGCCGAACGCGCCTTTTCCATGGTGGGTGCGATTTCCGGCAGGATGGCCTCCATCCGCTCGCCCATGAGTTCGATTTCGGACTTGTCCAGCATTTCACAGGCGCGGGCATTGACCAGTGTTACCGCCCCGAATGGATCAAGGCCGATAATGCCGGCGGACACGCCTTCCACCACCGCCTCGGTGAACTGGCGCCGCTTTTCATTGACCTCATTGGCCTTGAGCAATTCCTCGCGCTGCGTCTTGAGCTGCTGGGTCATGCGGTTGAAACCGTTGGACAGGTCGCGCAGGTCGCCCCGCCCCTCCTGCACCGGAACCTGCACATCAAGGTCTCCGCTACTGACGCGGCGGGATGCGATCATCAGGTTCCTGATCGGATCGACGAAGCGGTTGGCCAGGGCGATGCCGATCCAGAGGGCGGCGAGCAGCAGCACGACCGCGAGGCCGACATACATGATGGCAAAGGTGATCTGGAACACGAGGCGGTTCGATGCATATTGCCGGTATTCCGTTATATTTTCGTCGGTTAGCCGCATATATTGCAGCACTTCCGCATCTACGGGCCGAACGACGAACAAAAAGGTTTCGTCATAGCCGCGGAGCTTGACGATCGAGCCTATGAATTGGGTTGATCCCGGCGCAATCTGGGTTGGGATACCCTCGACCACGCCATCGGTCACGCCTGGTGGCGGCCGGGGATAGGCGCCGCCTGCGCTGATCTGCGCGCGCATGATTTCATTGCCATTCCCATCCAGCAGTGAGGTGAATGGTAGCGAGCGCGTTACCGCCAGGGCGGTGAGGATGCGTTCGAAGCGCTGCGGGTCGCTCTCGAAGGTACTGTGGGCCTGCTCCAACTCGGTAGCGACCCAGATGATGTCGTCGCGCAGCACCTGGGCATGCTCGAGCATGTAGGAGCGTGCCACCAGGCGCGAGCTTTCCACCATGGCGCGGGTGCGGTCGGAGAACCACTGATCCAGCCCCTGATTGAGAGCGATGGTTGCGACCACGGCAACCAGAGCTGCCGGCACGGCAGCCACGAAGGCGAACATGGCCACCATGCGCAGCTGCAGTCCTGCCCCAGGGGCGCGCTGCATACGGGCCTGGAGCAACAGGACCGTCTCGGTGACCACCAGGGCGATCACCAGCAGCACCAGGATGCCCGTGACGATCCAGATAATAGTCCAGACCACGGGCGATGGCTCGATCCCAGTGGTCCCCGACAGAATCAGGAAGGACATGGTCGACATCAGCACCGACGCGAAGACCACGCCGAAGCCGAGCACGCGCAGGGCGCGATTCTGCTCCATGCCGAGCAGCGGCAAACGCCGCGGCCGCGCCTTGGCCAGACGTTCGCTCGCCTGTTCTTCAGTGGCTGCGACCAGATCGGCCATAAACCGCAAAAACCTCCGCTTCGCCAATGCCGACCCGGCACCTCATCCAATCGCTCTACATAGGGACGCGATGGATGGAAGGCGAAGCCTGACCCAATTCGGCCAACCCTTCAAGATAATTGTTGCTAAAATGTGACACTGTGCGGAGGCGAGGGTAATCAGCTCCCTGCTCGCCAGCCGCGCCTGTCCTGCTTTAGCCGCATCACGAAGCCAATCACCTCGGCGACGGCCTTGAAGTGCTCGGTGGGGATATCCTCGTCAATATCGACGGACGCGAACAGCGCTCGGGCAAGCGGCGGATTTTCGACGATGGGCACATCATGCTCGTCGGCCAGGGCGCGGATACGCAGCGCCACGGCATCGGCACCCTTCGCGACGCATTTCGGCGCACCCATGGACTTGTCGTATTTCAGCGCAACGGCGAAGTGGGTCGGGTTGGTGATGACGACGGTCGCATCCGGCACGGCGGCCATCATGCGCTTGCGAGCCCGCTCCTGGCGCAATTGGCGGATACGGCCCTTTACATGCGGGTCGCCCTCCATCTGCTTGTACTCTTCGCGCGTCTCCTGCACCGTCATCATCTGGCGTTTCCACCATTTCTGCCGCACGTAGAAATAGTCGGCGACGGCGATAGCAGTGACGATCGCCAGCGTTGCGGCGAAGATTTTAATGCCGATTTCCTGGAAATCGAGCAGGATCAACAAGGGCTCGGCGGTCATCATCGTGTCGAGCCGGTCCCGCTCCGGCCAGCAGACAACGACGACGACCGTTCCGACCACGGCGATCTTGAACAGGCCCTTGCCGAAATTGACCAGCGCTTCGGAGGAAAAGAGCCGCTTGGCGCCTGAAATCGGAGAAATCTTGGATAGTTTCGGGGTGATCGGTTCAATCGACCAGACGGGACGATGCTGGATCAGATTGGCGACGACGCCGCAGACATAGAGCACCGAGAGTGGCGCAAAGACGACGAGCAGCAAACTCAGCGCCAGCCCGTTGAAGAATTGCGAGAAGCCGGCCCCGGTGACGTCGAACTGATCGGCGTTCATGATGACAAGGCCCAGGGACGTGCTGAGATTGGCGCTGACCCACGGCGCCATCATCGAAAAAATGACGGCCGATCCCAGCAGCATGAACCAGGTCGTCACCTCCTGGCTTTTGGCGACATCGCCCTTCTTATGGGCGTCTTCGAGCTTCTTTTGGGAAGGATCTTCTGTTTTGGAGTCCTGCTCGGGGGCGTCGCTGGACATCGCTCAGCCCCTCCACATGGCCAGGTGGTTCTCGAAAGCGGTGAGATACCAGCCCATCATCATAGTGAGCAGAATGGCGAAAAGCAGCAGCCCGACAATGATATTGGCGGGCATCAGCACGAAATAGACCTGCAATTGCGGCATCAGCCGCGCCAGGATGCCGGCACCGAGATTGAAGACCAGGCCGAACACGATGAAGGGCGCCGCCATCTGCACACCCACCATGAACGCTCCAGCCACCGTGCGGATCGCCAATTGCATGGCATCCTCGAACATCAGCGGGTCGGCAGGACCGAAAACCATATAGCTGTCATAGATGGCCGCCAGCGCGACATGATGCAGGTCGGTAGCGAAGATCAGGGTGACGCCGAGAAAAGACAGAAAGCTGGCAAAGACCGCGCTTTGCATGCCGCTCATGGTCGGATCGGCCGCAAGCGCGCCCGACAACCCGGTCTGGAACGCGACAATGGCCCCGGCGACCTGCGTAGCCATCACAGTGATGCGAACGATGGCGCCGATCATCAGGCCGACGGCGAGCTCATGCCCCAGCAGCCCGACCATGCCGCCGAGATCGGCGGGCATGGCCGGAATGACATCACTAAGCAGCGGGAAAAGCACGAGGGTGAAGGCCAGCGCGAAGGCGAGGCGCAGGCGCATAGGGATCATCTGTTCGCCCAGGGCCGGCATCAGCATCATCATCGCCCCGATCCGGGCGAACAGAATGATGTAGGTGAAGGCGGTGGCCGGGAGCCAGTCCAGGGCGATGGTCACCTCAGGACCCCATGATGATCATGTCCACCACCCGGTCCATATAGGCCGCCATGGTCGCGCCCAGAAAGGGCAGCGCAATCAACATGGTGACGAAAATGGCGATGATCTTGGGCACGAAAACCAGCGTCATTTCCTGGATTTGCGTGAGCGCCTGAAACAGCGCGATGACCACGCCGACAAGCAGCCCCACCAGCATCATCGGCAGGGAGACAATCAGCAGGGTCCAGATACCCTGTGTGGCGATATCGAGCACTTCGGCGCCGGTCATGGCGGGGCTTCCAATGGAATCACATGCCGATCCTAACCCAAACCC
>NZ_LVVY01000066.1 GCF_001650025.1 Devosia elaeis
ACTCTCCATAAAACCGGAGGGGACTTGGGGCTCAGGTCAATCCCAATAGCAACCGTCTCTTTCGAAGTTGGCTTTGCCGCGGCTGTATCCGATAGAAAGTTTCTGACTGGAATCCCAAGCAGTCTTGAGATCGAGTAGGACGATCATCGCGTGACGTTTGCACTCCTCCAATTCAGCACGCGTGTAGCGTCGTGATCTCGTCCCTCCGATTTCAGCTGCAATCTCACCAGCAAGGCTGATGACGCAATGATCATCGGTGCGGAGGTCGACGCGGTTCCGCCTTGAGTAATCGAAATTCATGGCTCTCTTCGCAAGATGGATAAACGCTCTGCCTGCACTGCCGTTTAGGCGCCACGACCACATGAACCCCATGCTTTCTGGGAATCGTAGGCGTCCATCCAGCCTACAGGCTCGGTCCACATATGGGCTTGTATCATCCCATGCTACCCCACCGATATTTGGTACTGGAAGTGGCACATTTCTCCGAGAAATTTTCGACCCGGAATGCATCGGATGTGGGCTGGGGGCAGCCCCCTGTCCGCCCCCTTCACAATGCGTCAGTCAGTGCTGCGGTCAAATGGCTGGCGGCGCTCGATCTGGGCGTCTGCCCAACATGCACCGATATGGACGATTGAAGAGTCCTAAACATTCTGAAATTCGTTCAAATTTACCGCTGCCTTCTTATCCATTGACGGGGATAGTCTTGAACTGTCAGTGACTTGGTACCTGGTGCAAGCGCATATTGGCTGTGAACGGCGTTCAAAGAACGGCATCAAGCTTGTGCAGGTCGGTTGTTGCACGGCAAATTTGGGGCTAGCGTGGCGGCCTTCCGAAATCGCGCTGCTGACCACTGCAAGCCGCAACCCTTGGGGACACTCGTGCTAAAGCTGTTCGGAGCGATAAATCCCCGCGCGTATACCGCAAGGGCCGCAGGAAGCTCACAGAGTCCTTTTAGCGCGGCCATGCTCCCCATGTAGCCAAAGGGGCGCTAGGCCAGCCAACGAGTCTCTCTGAGCTCGCAAACGGCAATCCGCTTTAGCTCAGTTGGTAGAGCACGATGCAAGAGCCGAAGGCTCGACCGCATCATTCGTGGATGGGCATTTCTGAAATGTGAACGGCAGTGTGAACGGACAAGCCGTTGCTAACGGAACGCTCCCAATGTAGAGTCCGTAAGTCGCTCATTTCGTTGAGAAAATATGGTGCCGCTTACGTGACTCGAACACGTGACCCCATCATTACGAATGATGTGCTCTACCAACTGAGCTAAAGCGGCGCCGGGTCGGGATTTGGTCCCGATGGATGGCGGGTCTTTTACTGGTCGTTTCCGGCCGATGCAAGAGGCAAGGCGGTCGGTGCGGCGGGCAGGGCGGGGACGCTGTCGGCGGGGGCGGTATCGACCGGCACGGGGCGGGCATTGAGCGCCACCGGAACCTTCCATTCGAAGGCATCCAGCCGCCCGGTCAGGGGAGAAACGGGCTCCCATTCGTCGCTGACGATATTGTCGGCGGTCCAGGCGGGATCACGCGGCGCCTGCAGGGCGCGGGCCAGCCATTCGCGGGCCTTGCCCTGGTCGCCGCTCTGACCCTCCTCGATCTCCGCCATCAGGCTGGCGACGCCCTGAGTGGCGTCGGGCCCAACAAAGGACAGCAGGGCTTCGCGGGCCAGGGGCCAGTCATAGGCATCGATGGCGGCGCGGGCCAGGGCCATGCCGGCGGCCCGGTGGGGCGGGGGCAATTCGATGATCTCGCGCATGCGCTTGAGCCGCTCGACCGCGGAGGCGCCGGGCTGGGCATGGGCGTAGAGCGCCGCAATATCGGGATGGCCGGTCGCCCGCCAGATGCGGCGCAGCAGGCTCTGTGCCTTGCGGGTCTCGCCGCGATGGGAATAGATGCGCGCCGCGATCAGCGCCGCCGGGACGAAATCGGGCAACAGTTTCAATGCCGTCAGGGCATGATCCAGCGCGGCATTGGGCTGACTGGTTTCGTTGTCCCGGGCGCGGGCGGTCTCGATGACGGCCTGGCGGCGGCGCTTGCGCGCCTTTTCCTCGCGCGTGGCGGGGGTTTCGGCATTGACCATGGCCACCGCTTCCGCCCATTGGCCGCGGCGCGCCAGGTCCCCGAACACTGCTTCTGCAGCCCAGGTCGTTCCCGGCGCCAGAGCCAGGGTCTTGTGGGCAAAGGTCAGCGCCGCTTCGGGGCGATTCTGGGTGCGGGCCTGATCGTATAGGCCGGTCAGCGCCGCGATTGCGGTTTTTTCGCTGGCGATCAGGGCGCGGTAATGCTCGCGGGCGGCCGGCATGTCGCCCAGGGCCAGGTCGGCGCGGGCCTCGAGCAATCTGGCGGCGCCATTGTCGGGCAGCCGGGCCTGGGCCTCGCGCGCCATGATGCGAGCGCGCGCCGGATCCCCCGATTGCAGGGCGATCACCGCTTCGGACAATGCCTCCACCCCCTGTTCGCGCCGCTTGGCGGCGCGGCGGCGCGCCATGGCTTTGGGGGCACCGATGACGCGCCGCACAATGGCCCAGAGAGCGATGATGAGGGCGGCGGCCAGCAGCAGGATGACGACGGCTGTGCCCAGGCGCGGTTGCATGCGCTGTCCGGCGATTTCAAGGGTCAGCGTGCCGGGCAGGGAAATGACCCACGCCGCCAGGGCGGCGATGGCCAGGCTGCCGATGATCCAGGAGGCAAGGCGGATCATGCACCGTTCTCCGTCGCGAGGGCAGCCTTGCGTAGATCGGCCAGGAAGGCTTCGGCCGCGGCCAGGGCCGCGATGTCGGCCGCGACATTGCCCGCCGCGGCCTGCATCGCGGGGGGAAGCGCCTCGAGCGCTGCTTGGGCGGCGGTGAAATCGCGGCGCGCCAGGGCGGCCTCCAGCCGGGCGATCTGCGCGTCGGGGCCATCGCCCTCGATCTCGCCGGCGGGGCGCATGGCGACGATATTGCGGGCCCAGTCCATGGCATTGTCCTGCCAATTGCCTTGGGCATTGGCGGGCCGGCCGGCCAGCATGTCGGGAATGGCGGCATCGAGACGCCGCGCGATCTCGTCGGGCCGAGGCAAGCCATTGGTGGCGCTGGCCGACAGGGCTTCGGGGATGGAAAGATCGGGCAGGGCCTGCCGCAATGCGCTCAATTCGGGTTCATAGGTCCGGCCGGACGCGAAGGCGCCTTCCAGGCCGGAAAAGATCAGTGGCAGGCGGGCGGCCTGGCCGCCGTTCTCCCGATTGGCATTGGCGGTTTCCGCCAGCGCGGTCACCCGGCTTTCGGTTTCGACGATGCGGGTCGCATTGTCTTCCGCTGCCTGTCGCAGTTCGGCCAATTGCGCTTCGAGCGCGGCAATGGCTTCCGCGTTGCCCGGATCGGGGGTGGAAGCAGACGACGCGCTGGGCGCCGCCGCAAGGCTTTCCACCTGGGCGGCGAGCGTCGCTACCTGTTCGGCCAAGCCATTATCGGTTTCGGACGCGGCGGCGGGCAGGGCAGCGATATTGGTTTCGAGGTCAGATATGCGGCTGGTCAATGCGGCGATCTCGCCCTGCAAAGCGTCGGCATTGTTCTGCAATTGTGGGATGGCGGTGCCGAATTGGGCCAGGCGCGGGTCAGTCGGAGGCGGGGCGGCAGGGGGGCTCGGCCAGAGTCCGAACCAGGCGAGGCCATAGGCGGCGCCCAGGCCGATGGCGCCACCCAGAAGGCCGGCCAGCCAGGGCGATCCCTTGCTCGGTTCCGGTTCGGCCATCCTGGTCGATGCAGCCGGCTTTGCGGTTTTTGCGGGCTCGGGCTTGCCGGCCGGGGCAGTCCCCGGCTTGGCTGCCGGGCCCGATTCGGTGCCCGGCGCGGTGCGGGCCGTGCCTTCCAGCATCGGCGGACGGACCGGCCCGGTCTTGTCCTGGCTTTTCGAATCGGCGGACGGCGTTGCTTTGCCGGGATTTTCAGCCATGGGCCTGCCTCCTGTCTGTTCCGATCATGGCCCAGTTTGCTCGCGCGCAAAAGCCAGCGCCAGCGCCATCATCGCCTCTTCGCTGGGATGGTCGGCCAGAAGGACGCGGCTGAAGCGGTTTTCGAGCAGCGGCGCGGCGACATTTTCCGACAGGCACAGCATGGGACGGTCGCGCCGGCGGCTATCGGGCAGGATCGGCGCGGCCAGGGCGCAGAAAATCTCCGCCGTGCGACGGGAATAGAGCAGGGTCGCGCCGAAGGCGCCTTGCGCGAGCCCCGTCGCCACATCCGGATCGAGCCCGGTCTCGGCCACCATTTCATAGACGGGGCTGGTGACCACCATGAGGCCGTGAGGTGCCAGGGCCCCGGCCAGATCGCCGCTCAGATGCCGGCCGGCCGGGTAGAAGACCGGCCCGGCCAGGCGCGCCAGGGCGATCCTGGTGACCAGCGAATCAAGCGTGCCTTCGGCGGCTTCCACCTCGGCAAAGCCCAATTGGCGGGCCTCATGGGCGGTGCGGTCGCCCACCGCGAAAACGGGAATGTCGAGCAATTGCGACAAGGCGTTCAGATCGGCCAGGGCACGCAAGGCATTGGTGCTGGTGATGGCTATGGCGGCAAAGCCCTGGGCCGGCGGCAGGTTGGCGGCGAGGGTCTGCCGGCTCATCAGCGGCGCCAGCGTGCTGGCGATGCCCAAGGCTGCCAGACGTTCCGCCGTGGCCTGGGCATCGGGCAGGGGTCGGGTTACCAGCATGTGCATCATGCCGTCCATTGCGCCAGCCAATCGGGCCCGGCCTGGGCCAGCAGGTCCCGGCCGACCTTGTCGCCCAGCGCCTGGGGATCGGTGCCGCGGACTTCGGCGCGGAACGATGTCTGGCCATCGAGACTGAGGATTTCGCCCTTGAGGACGAGCATCTCCCCGTCCCAGTGAGTCAGTGCCCCGACCGGGGTGCGGCAGGATCCGTCGAGCACGGCCAGCATGGTGCGTTCGGCGGCAATGGCCTGGTGGGTCGGCGCGTGGTCGAGCGGGGCGACGATTTCAGCAAGGCGGTCGTCGCCGGCGCGGATGGCGATGCCGATGGCGCCCTGGGCCGGGGCCGGCATGAACTGATCGGGATCGAGAATGGCGGTGGCGCGATGGGCCTCGTCCAGCCGCTTGAGCCCGGCCAGGGCCAGCAGGGTCGCATCGGCGACGCCATCGAGCAGCTTTTGCAGTCTGGTATGCACATTGCCGCGGAACGGCACGATGCGCAGGTCGGGCCGGAGCCGCCGGGCCTGGGCGGCGCGGCGAATGGAGGAGGTGCCGAAACGGGCCCCCTCGGGCAGGCTGTCGATATCCTTGACGCTTACCGAAATGAAGGCGTCGCGCACATCCTCGCGCTCGAGGAAGGCGGCCAGCACCATGTCCTGGGGCAGGCCGGTGGCCACATCCTTGCTGGAATGAACTCCGATATCGATGCGGCCCGCGAGCAGGGCCTCGTCGATCTCCTTGGTGAAGACGCCCTTGCCGCCGATATCGGACAGGGTGGTGTTCTCGGCCTGGCTGCGGTCGCCGCCGGTCGAAAAGACCTCGATCTCGATGTCACTCTCGGCCAGGCCATGAGCCTGGGTCAGGCGCTGACGCACCAATCTGGCTTGCGCGAGGGCCAATGGGCTTCCGCGTGTTCCGATCCGGGCGAAGGGCTTGGGCGATTGCATATCCGGGCGGTCCTGGTGTAGGCGATAGGCTCCCTCGTGGGAGTAGACTTTTCGTCATGACCGGGCAAGCGCCAGTCCTCATTCTCGGCATCGAGACCAGCTGCGACGAAACCGCCGCGTCCGTCGTCCTGCGGGATGAATCCGGTCGCGGCATCATTCGTTCCAATGTGGTGCGCAGCCAGCTCGATGAACATGCGGCATTTGGTGGCGTGGTGCCGGAACTGGCGGCGCGCGCCCATGTCGAATGGCTCGATCACATCATCGCCCAGGCAGTGGACGAGGCCGGCATCGCACTCGCCGATCTCGATGCGGTGGCGGCGACGGCCGGGCCGGGGCTGATCGGCGGGGTGCTGGTGGGGCTCACCACCGGCAAGGCCTTGGCCGCCGCGCTCGACAAGCCGCTGGTGGCGGTCAACCATCTCGAAGGCCATGCGCTGACGGCGCGGCTGACCGATCACGTGCAATTTCCCTATCTGATGCTGCTGGTTTCGGGGGGGCATAGCCAATTCGTGCTGGTGCGCGGGGTGGGCGAATATGAGCGCTGGGGCGGCACGATCGACGACGCTCTGGGCGAGGCCTTCGACAAGGTGGCCAAGCTCCTATCGCTGGGCCATCCTGGCGGGCCGGCCGTGGAGCGGGCCGCCAAGGCCGGCGATCCGCGGCGCTTCAAGTTTCCGCGACCGCTGCTGCGCGAGGCGCGGCTGGATTTTTCCTTTTCCGGTTTGAAGACCGCGGTGCGGTTGCAGGCGGAGGCCCTGGCCCCCCTGGATGAGCAAGATGTAAACGACATTGCCGCCAGTTTTCAGGCTTCGGTGACCGAGATCGTGGCGACGCGGTCGCGACAGGCGTTGCAGCGGTTCCGGGCCGAGCTGCCGGAAGCCGCGCCGCAATTGGTGGTGGCCGGGGGCGTTGCCGCCAATCGTAGCATTGCCGCGGCGCTCGCGGTGGTGGCGGCCGAAACGGGCGCGCGCCTGGTGGTGCCGCCGGTCGCGCTCTGCACCGATAATGGCGCCATGGTCGCCTGGGCCGGGGCCGAGCGGCTGGCCCTGGGCGCGGCCGACCGGCTCGACGTGGCGGCGCGGCCGCGCTGGCCGCTGGACGCGCCGGGCATGAAGGTGGACGATCATGCGGCTTGAGACGGTCTCGGTCATTGGCGGCGGTGCCTGGGGCACGGCGCTGGCGCAGGCCGCTGCGATGGCGGGGCGCGGCGTGACGCTGGTGGTGCGCCAGGCCGGGACCGCCGAGGCCATCAATGCTGCCCGGAGCAACGAGACGGCCTTGCCGGGTCAGACATTGCTGCCCGCCATCACGGCCTCGTCCGACTTTGCCGAGGCCGATATCGTCATCCTGGCCGTGCCCGCGCAGGCGACGCGCACCCTCCTGTCGGGGCTCGATGCGACGCTGCTGGCTGGCAGGCCGGTTGTGCTCTCGGCCAAGGGGCTCGAAACCGGCACCCTGGCGCGCCAGAGCGAAATCCTCGCCGACATGGTGCCGGAGGCTCTGCCCTATGTGCTGTCCGGTCCGAGCTTTGCCGCCGATGTTGCCGCGGGCCGGCCCACGGCGGTCACTTTGGCTGGCGACGATGCCGATGCCACCTCGGCCCTGGCCACCGCTTTGGCGGGGCCGAGCTTTCGCCCCTATGCCGCCGATGACCGGATCGGAGTGGAGATCGCCGGTGCACTCAAGAATGTCTATGCCCTGGCCTGCGGCGCCGTTGAGGGGGCCGATCTGGGCGCCTCGGCCCGGGCGGCACTGATCGCGCGGGCCTATGCCGAAATGGCGCGCATGGTCACCGCCATGGGCGGTTCGGCCCATACGCTGACGGGGCTGGCCGGGCTGGGCGACCTAACGTTGACCTGCACGTCGGTGCAGTCGCGCAATTATCAGTTCGGCATGGCGCTGGGCGCCGGCGGCAGTCGGCAGGATATCCTGGCCTCGGGCGCCAAGCTGGCCGAGGGCGTCGCCACCGCGCCGGTCGCGGCCGCCCTGGCCCGGAGCCTGGGTGTCGAAGCGCCGCTGATCGATGCCGTCGACGCGGTGGTCGCCGGCCAGGCCGATATCGCCACAATCGTCGCGGGGCTGATGTCCCGCCCGCTCAAGAGGGAACATTGACATGCTCTATGCCATGATCGCCAAGGACGCGCCCGGCGCGCTGCAGACTCGGCTCGATACGCGCCCGGTGCATCTGGAACACCTCAAGTCGCTGGGCAAGAAACTGGTCTTTGCCGGGGCGCTGCTCGATGCCGAGGAGAAGCCGGAAGGCTCGATCGTGGTCTTCGAGGCCGAGAGCCTGGAAGAGGCCGAAAAACTGGCCGCCGCCGATCCCTTCGTGCCGGCGGGCGTCTTTGCCAGCTACGAGGTGAAGCGCTGGCGCCTGGCCATCAACAATTCGGGCGCGGAGCTCTGACATGGCCTATTGGCTGATGAAATCGGAGCCCGACGTCTTCTCCTTCGAGGACCTGGTCAGGAAGACCGAAAAGGGCGAGGCCGAGGAATGGCATGGCGTGCGCAATTATGCGGCGCGCAACAATATGAAGGCCATGGCGATCGGCGACGAGGCCTTCTTCTACCATTCCAATATCGGCAAGGAGATCGTCGGCATCATGAAGATCGTGGCGCTGGCCCATCCGGACAGCACCGGCGAGCTCAACGCCAAGGGTGAAGTGGTGTGGGAATGCGTCGATGTGCAATCGGTCAAACCCTTCCCCCGTGCGGTGACGCTGGCCGAGATCAAGGCGACGCCGGAGCTTTCCGAACTCGAACTGGTCAAGCTGTCGCGGCTGTCGGTCTCCAAGGTTTCCGAGGCGGAATGGAAGCTGCTCTGCAAGATGGGTGGTCTGTAGCGGCGCGAGGAGAGCGGCATGCCCATCACGGTTTCCCGATCCGGCGCCGCTTTCGGCTATGGGCCGGATGGGGCAATTTTCGAGATCGGGGACGATCTGCCCGAGGCCTATTGGGCCCATCCGGCCAATGCTTGGACGCCGCTGATCGCCTCGCGCATTCCCGGGCTGGAGGGCGTCCGGCTCAAATATGAGGGCAGCCACCTCAGCGGTTCGTTCAAGGACCGCATCATGGCCGCGACGCTCGGCGAATTGCTGGCGCGCCAGCCCGATTGTCCCGGCGTGGTGGTGCCGTCCAGCGGCAATGCGGCAGTTTCAGCCGCTGCCCTTTGCGCGGGCCGCAATCTGCCCATGGTTGCCATCGTTCCCTTGGCGGTGCCGGTCGAGCGGCTTGCGCCAGTGACCAGCCGGGGCGGCCTGGTCGTGCGTGCGGGGGAGGGGCCGAGCGAGGCCTATGCGCTGGCCGATCGGCTGGCCGACGATCTCGGCTTCTTCCGGCTCTATTCCACGTTCGCCTCGCCCTGGGCGGAATGGGGATGCCGGTCGATCGGGCTGGAACTGGCCGGACAATCGGGATCGCCGATCAGCCAGATCGTGGCCCCAGTCAGCGCCGGTCCGGTACTGGTCGGGCTTGCCAACGGGCTCGCACAGGCTGGCCTCGACTCGCCTAGGCTCATCGCTGTGCAGGCTGCCGGTTGCGCGCCGATCGCCCGGGCCTTCGCAGCGGGCGATGACCGGGTTGCACCCTGGCTCGGCGCTGTCGACACCAAGGCTGCCGCCATTGCCGACCGGCTGGTCAACTACCCGCAGGACGGCACCAGGGTTCTCGAAATGGTGCGCGCCAGCCATGGCATCGGGTTGATGCGGTCAGCGATGCCGAGCTTGCGGCGGCGCGCGCCGCGCTCCTGCGGCACGATGGCCTCGACGCCGAGTTTTCGGCCTGTGCCGGGGTCGCCCTTCTGATGCGCGAAAAGGGCGCGGCGCAGGCGGGCACGGTTTGCGTGATAACAGCGTCCGGCTTCAAGCATACTTTTGCCGGTGATGCGCCGCAGAATGGGGCCGGCTCGGATCTGGCCGTCAAGGTCGAGCAATTTCTCGGCCGCGCCGCGCCCGGCGCGCTGCTTCTGCGCTGACCTTCCTATCCCGTCCGGCCGCCTGCCTGGACTGTTCTGGCTCGGCCCTGATCATCCAGGGGCTTGTGATCGGCCTCTTAGGCTAGGTGGTCGCCGCTCGCCGCGGGCGGAGTCGTCTTTACCGGCTCCGCCTCGGGGGCATATTTGTTGAGTAGCGGAAGCTGGGTCATCGAGAAGGCGATGGTCAGCGGCATGATGCCCCAGACCTTGAAGGCGACCCAGAAATCGGTCGAGAAATTGCGCCAGACCACCTCGTTGATCACGGCCAGGACCACGAAGAACAGGCCCCAATTCAGCGTCAGCTTCCACCAGCCCTCGGGGCGCAGCCTGTAGACATCGCCGAAGACATATTTGAGCAGCGATTGCCCGAAGGCCAGTCCGCCCAGCAGGATCGAGGCGAACATCACATTGGTGATGGTGGGCTTCATCTTGATGAAGGTGTCGTCCTGCAGCCAGAGCGTCAGCCCGCCGAAGACCAGGACCACGACGCCGGTGACCAGCGGCATGACCGCGACCTTCTTGAGGATCAGCCAGCTCAACAGCAGGGAAACGGTCATGGCGACCATAAACCAGGCGGTGGCGACGAAAATATCGGCGCGGCCATTCATGATGAAGAAGATGACCAGAGGGCCCAGCTCGAGGGCCAGCTTGGTGATCTGCGGACGCAATTCGTCCCAATTGACTTCCGGTTCGGCGGTCTTGTCGGTCATCGTTCTTTCCGTGGCATTGCAGCCAATGTGAGGGCATGCAGCCCCCGATGCAAGCCGATAGGCGGCAAGAGTGGTGAATTTGCGACGGCCGGCCGATCGCCCGCGGGACGGCTCAAAGCCCGGCAATCGCCTGGGCAAAGTCTTTCGCCTCGAAGGGTTCGAGATCCTCGACCCCCTCGCCCACGCCGATGAAATGCACCGGCAGGCCGAATTTTCTGGCAATGGCGACCAGGATGCCGCCCCGGGCCGTGCCGTCCAGCTTGGTCATGACCAGGCCGGTGACGCCGGCGCGCTGGCCGAAAATCTCCACCTGCTTCAGCGCGTTCTGGCCGGTGGTGGCGTCGAGCGTCAGCAGGGTGGCGTGGGGGGCCTCGGGATCGACCTTCCTGATGACGCGGATGACCTTTTCCAGCTCGTTCATCAGTTCATCGCGATTCTGCAGGCGCCCGGCCGTGTCGATGATGAGAACGTCCCGGCCTTCCGCCCTGGCCTGGGTGACCGCGTCGAAAGCCAGGCCCGAGGCGTCGGCGCCCGCCGGCCGGGCAATGACCGGGGCACCGGTGCGCTGGCCCCAGACCTGCAATTGCTCGATGGCGGCGGCGCGGAAGGTGTCGCCGGCCGCCAGCATGACCGAACGGCCCTCGCGGGCGAATTTCTGCGCCAGCTTGCCGATGGTCGTGGTCTTGCCCGAGCCGTTGACGCCGATCATCAGGATCACGAAGGGCTTCTTCGCCGCATCGATGGCGAGCGGCCGCGCCACCGGGCCCAATACCTTTTCCACTTCGGCGGCGAGCACGGCGCGGACATCTTCGCCCGAGACGTCCTTGTCGAAGCGGTCGCGGCGCAGGGTCTCGGTGATGGCCATGGCCGTGTCGAGGCCCAGATCGGCCTGGACCAGCACGTCCTCGAGCTCGTCGAGGGTCGCCGCATCCAGCTTGCGCCTGGTGAAGACGGCGGTGATCGAATTGGTGAGATTGTCCGAGCTGCGCCTGAGGCCGCCCGCCAGCCGCGCGAACCAGTTCCGGGGCTGGGCCGGCTCGGCAGAAGCGGGGATCGGGGCGGTGAATTGATCCTCGATGCTCTCGATATAATCGGGCGTGGTCTCGGGCGGGCCGGGCGGCGGCGGATGATCGGGCGGCGCCAGTGGCGCGGGCGCCGGTTCCGGCTCCGGCACGGGCGGTATGGTCTCGGGCACGGGCGGGGTGGGCTCGACGGGCGTTTCCGGCCGCGTCTCGGGTGGGGCCGGGCTGGGCGCCGGCGGGGTGCCGAAGAGACGCTGGAAGAAGCCGGGTTTTTTCTCGCTCATTACCTGTCTTTCGCTCGCTGTGGCCCGATATGCGCGCGCTATGCCGCGGCGCGCAGAGCTTCGCCGATCAGCCCGTCTTCGCCAAGCCCGGTGACGCGCACGCCGACCAATTCGCCGGCCGTCGTTCCCGGAACGTGCACGGGCACGAATTGTTCGGTGCGGCCCAGGCCGCTGCGCTCGATCAGGACGTTTTCGGTGCCGCCCAGACGGGTGCGGCACAGGGCGGCGAACTGCTTTTCACCCTCGGCGCGCAGCAACGCGGCGCGCTGGCGGGCAATGGCCTTGCCTACTTGCGGCATGCGCGCGGCCGGGGTGCCGGGACGGGACGAATAGGGGAAGGCGTGAATATAGGTAAGGCCGGCTTCGCCGATGAAGCGCCGCGAATTTTCGAACATCGCTTCGGTCTCGGTGGGAAAGCCGGCGATGATATCGGCGCCGAACACCATGTCTGGGCGCAATGTGCGCAGCTTTTCGACCACGGCCAGGGCGTCGTCGCGCAGATGGCGACGCTTCATGCGCTTGAGGATGAGGTCGTCGCCCGATTGCAGGGAGAGGTGCAGGTGCGGCATCAGGCGCGGATCGGTGACCGCCTCGTACAGCGCGGGATCGGCCTCGATGGAATCGATGGAGGAAATGCGCAGGCGCGGCAGGTCCGGCACGTGGCGGAGAATGGATTGGGTCAGCTTGCCCAGGGTCGGCGTGCCGGGCAGGTCGGGACCATAGGAGGTGATGTCCACCCCAGTCAGCACGATTTCCGCATAGCCATTGGCGACGAGCTTCTTGATCTGCTCGACCACGAGCCCCATGGGCACCGAGCGGGAGGGGCCACGGCCATAGGGAATGATGCAGAAGGTGCAGCGATGGTCGCAGCCGTTCTGCACCTGAACGAAGGCGCGGGTGCGGCCATCCATGCCCTCGATGAGGTGCCCGGCCGTCTCGCGCACGCTCATGATGTCGTTAACCTGCACCTTGTCGTTGAGCGGCGTGCCGAAGATTATCGGATTGTAGCTCTCGGCCTTGAGCTTGTCGGCATTGCCGATGACGAGATCGACTTCCGCCATATCGCCGAAGGTGCGGGCCTCGGTCTGGGCGGCGCAGCCGGTGACGATGATGCGGGCCTCGGGATTGTCGCGGCGGGCCTTGCGCACGGCTTGCTTGGCCTGGCGCACGGCTTCGGCGGTGACGGCGCAGGTGTTGATGATGACGGCATTGTCGAGCCCGGCCTTTTCGGCCTCGGCCTTCATCACCTCGCCTTCATAAGCATTGAGGCGGCATCCGAAGGTGAGGGTTTCGACAGCCATCAGGCGGCCTCGCTGCGCGTCCAGGCGCCGGTGACGGGATCGAGCCGGCCGCGCCATTCGAACTCGGCCGGGCCGGTCAGGGTCACGTGATCGTCCGCCCGCCATTCCACCACGAGATCGCCGCCCGGCACGGTGATCGTGGCCTTGCGGCCGGTGCGCCGGGTGCGGGCGCCATTGACCAGGGCGGCGCAGGCGGCGGTGCCGCAAGCCTGGGTCAGGCCGGCGCCGCGCTCCCAGGTGCGCAGGATGACGTGATCGGGCCGCACGACATTGGCGATGGAGATATTGGCGCGCTCGGGAAAGAGCGGGTGATTTTCGAGCAGCGGGCCGAAACGATCGAGCGCATAGGACCAGACATCGTCCTTGACCCAGAAGGTGACCTGGGGATTGCCCATGGACATGGCCGAGGGGGAATGGAGCACCGGGGCGTCGATGGGGCCGATCTGCAATTCGATCTGGCGGGTATCGGCGAATTCCTCGTTGAGGGGAATATCGTACCAGGCGAATTTAGGCGTGCCCATATCGACGGTGATCAGGCCGTCCTCGGTTTCCTCGCCGAAAAGGATGCCGGCAATGGTCTCGAAGGTGAAACGCTGCCGGCCCTGCTCGGCGGTCAGCGCCTGGACGACGCAGCGCATGCCATTGCCGCAGGCCTGGGCCTGGCTGCCGTCGGAATTGAGAATTTCGACATAATTGGCGGTGCCGGGCGTGCGCGGATCGTGCACGGCCATGATCTGGTCGAACCGGGTCTCGGAGCGGGCATTGATGGCGATGGCGGCCTGGGGCGTGACGCGCGCAGATGTGCCGCGCATGTCGGCCACGATGATCTGGTTGCCCAGCCCGTTCATCTTCAAAAAGGGGACGTCGCTCAATGCTTGCTTCCCGGCAGACCTGCGCCGCCATGCGGCTTTGCCGCCCTATATGGCGGAACTGGGCCGCAATTGCCAGAGCGCGGCCGGCATGGGCGAGCCGCGCTCCGGGCAAGGCAGTCGCCATAGCGAAAATTTTCTTTTATTTTTAACTACTTGGCTTCGGGGCGATCTTAACCAGACCGAGAGCTTTGTCGTGCGTCCGGCGCCGGTTGGGATAGATTGGCAAACGAAGAATGTCGTTCGTGTCCCCTTCGGAGTCCGATCCATGAACATGCCGCTCCTGTCCAACCAGATCATCACCGATTGGCAGCCGCATTATCCCAAGCTCTGGGGCAATCAATCCCTGCGCCTCAGCCACAGCCTCGCCGATTCCCCGCTCTTCACCGACGCGGCCCTGGCGGCGCTGATCGATCGCTCGCCGCGCGAGGCCTACCACGTCAATTATTCGCAGAAGACGCCCGGCAATCCGCCCAAGCGCCGCGAAGGCGAGATCAAGGACATTTCGGGCGCCGAAGTGCTCGAAGTGATCCGCAACGGCAATATCTGGGTCAACCTGACGGCGCCGGCCAAGACCGATCCTGCCTATGGGGACCTGCTGGACAGCCTCTATGCCGAGTTCGAGGAACGCGTGCCGGGGTTCAAGTCCTACAAGCGGAACCTGACTATTCTCATCTCCTCGCCCAATGTGTCGGTGAAATACCATTCCGACGTGCCGGGGCAGAGCCTGTGGCAGGTGCGCGGCACAAAGAAGGTCTATGTGTATCCCGCCCAGGCCCCGTTCATTTCCCAGCCGGCGCTGGAAAAGCTGATCCTGGGCCAGTTGCGCGAAACCGACATGCCCTTCGAGCCCTGGTTCGACGATTTCGCCCAGGTCTATGACCTGGAGGCGGGGCAGATGCTGCATTGGCCGCTCAACGGGCCGCATCGCGTGGTCAATCACGGCATGCTCAATGTCAGCTTCACCACCGAGCACTGGACCGACGACCTGCGCAAGCATTACGCGGTCAATTACGCCAATGGCGTGCTGCGCGACAAGCTGGGTGCCAAAAAGCTCAGCCAGCAGGTGACCGGCCTCTCCTATATGGCCAAGCTCGGTCTGGCGGGAGCGGTGAAATTCTCCCCGCTCAATCCGCAGAAGAAGAAAGTGTACAATGTCGACTTCCGGGTCGACCCCAGCGCGCCGGAAGGCGTGCGTGACATCGAGGCCTATGCGTTCGAAAAATGATCGCTTCCGACGCCCCTGTTTTTGTCGACCGCCGCCGCGCCGCAAGCGCGGTGGCATCCGGCTTTACGCCGGTGGCCAGCGTGGTGCAGAGCCGGCAGGATGTCGAGGCCCTGGCCCAGCGCTGGCAGATGCTGGAAAACAGGAGCGTCGACACGACGCCGTTCCAGAGCCTGGCCTGGGTGCGCGCGGTCTACGATTTCGAGGCCGCGCGCGGCAATGAAGGTTTCGACCCGGTCCTGGCCGTGCTCGAAGACGGGCGGCGGCTGGTGGCCATATTGCCGCTGGAGCGCATCGGCACGGCGGCGCGCCGCGCCCTGGTGCCGCTGGGCAATGGGTTCGGGCAATATGCCGACCTGCTGCTCGATCCGGGCATGGATGCGGGGGTGGCGGTGGCGCAATTGCTGCGCGCCGCGATCCAGGTGGCGCCGGCGGACGTGGTGAGCCTGCTCAAGGTCCGGGACGGATCGGGTCT
This sequence comes from Devosia elaeis, assembly GCF_001650025.1. GTDB lineage: Bacteria > Pseudomonadota > Alphaproteobacteria > Rhizobiales > Devosiaceae > Devosia > Devosia elaeis. The sequence goes on from NZ_LVVY01000066.1 coordinate 15,483, forward strand.
GGCGCGGGGCCTGCCCAGGGGCCGGATCGAGACCGGCACCGAACTGGCCGCGCCCTATGTGGCGCTCGATGCCTTCCCCGATTTCGCCGCCTATTTCGCCACCATTCGTGCCAAGACGCGCAAGAACATGCGCAATGCCCGCAATCGGCTGGACCGAGAGGGCATGGTGGCCCACCAGGTGCTCGTGGAGCCGGCGGCGCAGCGCGAGCTGATCAAACGGACCCTTCTGGGGCGTGCCGAGCGGCTGCGCGAACAGGGCCTGACCTCCCGGGCCTTCAGCGATGGCAGCTTCCCGGCTTTCTGCGAAAGCCTGGCGGGCCGTCCGGACATGGACTTGCTGGCCTTTTCGCTCACCCATGACGATCGACCCATTGCCGAGCAATGGGGCTTCGTGCAGGGCGGGCGCTATTATGCCTATGTGGCGGCACGGGATTTCTCCAATTCCGACGAAAGCCCGGGCAAGCTGCATCTGGCCGAAGTGCTGCGGGCCTGTGCCGAGCAGGGCCTGGCGGGGTGCGATCTGGGCGTGCCGGCCATGCCCTATAAACTGACCTTCGCCACGGGCAGCGTGCCGGTGCGCGATTTCGCCGTGCCGGTGACCTTCAGGGGCTGGGTCCTGACCCGGCTCTGGGACGTGCAATTGCGGCCGGCGATCAAGGCGGCGCTCCTGCGCATGCCGGCAGGGTTGCGCGTACCACTCATGCGGCTGGCCGGGCGGAGCTGATCGCCGCGGCGACAAGGGGCTGGAAGCCTGCTGACAGGATGTGACAAGGGGCGTGGGAAAGACTGAGCCCATGGCCAATCCTGTCTCGCCCCGCATTGCCCAATATCTCGCCGCGTTGCCATTGCGGCCGGACATGGCCGTGCTGGAAATCGGCTGCGGCCCGGGCGTGGCGGCGCGGGAAATCGCCCGCATGCTGACGACAGGCCATATCCTGGCCATCGACCGCTCGGCCAAGGCGATTGGTGCGGCAAAGGCCGGATCCGGGTCGGAACTGGATAGCGGCAGGCTGGAATTCCGCCAGGCGGCTGTCGAGGGTTTTGCGCTGGCGTCGGGCGAGGCGCGGTTCGACCTGGCTTTCGCCATGCGGGTCGGGGCGCTGGACGGGCGGCATCCTGAACTCGAACAGGCGGCCCTGGCGCGGCTCAAGGCGGCGCTGAAGCCGGAAGGATTGCTGTTCATCGACAACCGACCGCCGATCCGCGGTGACGCCATTGCCGGCTTTTCTTGACTCCCTGCCGGCTTTGCTCTAGAGCCAGCCCGTTCATCAGGCATTCGTTCCTGAACCGCCGACCGGGGCCCCGCAAGGGTTCACACGATCCCGGAGGTCAACATCCGCCAGCGCGTTGCGCCCGCGGGTGGGTTTGGCGTTTTGTCCGATGCACCCTATCTCTCCGGAATTGTTTCCGGCAGACGAAGGATGGACCCGCTTATGTTTGAGAGCCTTTCCGACCGGCTTGGCAAGATTTTCGATGGACTTCGCGGACGCGGCGCGCTCAACGCCGCCGATGTCGACGCGGCCATGCGCGAAATCCGCCGGGCCCTGATCGAGGCCGACGTCTCGCTCGAAGTGGTCCGCGCCTTTGTCGAGCAGGTGCGGGAACGCGCCGTGGGCGCCGAGGTCACCCGTTCGGTGACGCCGGGCCAGCAGGTGGTCAAGATCGTCAATGACGAGCTGGTCTCCGTGCTGGGCTCGGATGCCGTCACCATCGATCTCAATGCGCCGGCCCCCGTCACCCTCCTCATGGTGGGCCTGCAGGGCTCGGGCAAGACCACCACCACCGCCAAGATCGCCAAGCGCCTCAAAGACCGGCAGAAGAAGAAGGTGCTGCTGGCCTCGCTCGATACCCGCCGTCCGGCGGCGATGGAGCAGCTGCGCGTGCTGGGCGAGCAAGTGGGCGTTGATACGCTGCCGATCGTTACCGCCGAAAATCCGGTCGAGATCGCCCGCCGCGCCGAGCGCGAGGGACGCCTGGGCGGCTATGACGTGCTCATTCTCGATACGGCCGGCCGCACCCATATCGATGAAGAATTGATGGCCGAAACCGTCGCCATCAAGGAGATCGCCCATCCGCATGAAATCCTGCTGGTCGTCGATGCGCTGACCGGCCAGGACGCGATCAATGTCGCCCGCTCCTTCGACGGGCGGCTGGACGTGACCGGCATCGTCATGACCCGCGTGGATGGCGACGGCCGCGGTGGCGCGGCCTTGTCCATGCGCGCGGCCACCGGCAAGCCGATCAAGCTGATCGGCGTCGGTGAAAAGATGGATGCGCTGGAGGATTTCCATCCGTCCCGCATTGCCGACCGCATCCTGGGCATGGGCGACATCGTCAGCCTGGTGGAAAAGGCCGCCGAGCACGTCTCTGCCGAAGACGCCGCCAAAATGGCGAAAAAGCTCAAGAAGGGCGCGTTTGACTTCGAGGATCTGCGCAGCCAATTGCTGCAGATGAAGAAGATGGGCGGCATGGGCGGGCTCATGGGCCTGCTGCCCGGCGCGGGCCAGCTCAAGAAGGCCATGGCCGGCGCCAATGTCGACGAGAAGGTGTTCGACCGGCAGGTCGCCATCATCAATTCCATGACCAAGAAAGAGCGCGCCAATCCCGACCTGCTCAATGCCAGCCGCCGCAAGCGCATCGCCGCCGGCGCGGGCGTGGAAGTGAGCGAGATCAACAAGCTGGCCAAGCAGCACCGCCAGATGGCCGACATGATGAAGAAGGTCGGCAAGGGTGGCATGGGAGCGCTGGGCGGCATGTTCGGCGGCAAGATGGGCGGCATGCTCGGTGGCATGCCCGATCTGTCCAGGATGGACCCCAAGCAGCTCGAAGCCATGGCTCGCCAGGCCGGCATCGACCCCGAACAATTGAAGGGCCTGCCCGCTGCGGACCTTCCTCCGGCGCAGAAGGCGCTACCCAGCGACGTCAATGCGCTGCTCAAATCCTCCGGCGGACCGGCTCTGCCGGGTCTGGGCGGAGCGCCCCGTTTCCCCGGCCTGCCCGGCCTGGGCAAGAAGAAATAACCCAACCCAACCGAGTTTACTGACAGGACTTACAAATGGCTCTCAAGATTCGCCTTGCCCGCGCCGGCACCAAGAAGCGCCCCTTCTACCACATCGTCATCGCCGATGCCCGTTCGCCGCGCGACGGCCGCTTCATCGAAAAGCTGGGCACCTTCAATCCGCTGCTGGCCAAGGACGCCGAAAACCGCGTTGTGCTGAACAATGAGCGCGCCCAGCACTGGCTGAGCGTCGGCGCCGTGCCGACCGACCGCGTGCTGCGCTTCCTTGACGCGGCCGGCCTGGCCAAGCGCGATGCCCGCAACAATCCGAAAAAGGGCGTCCCGGGCGACAAGGCCAAGGAACGCGCCGAAGAGCGCGCCGCCCGCGAAGCGGCCGCCAATGCCCCAGCCGAGGAAGCCGCCGCCGAATAAGTTCGGCGCTGCTGAAAATGAAAAAGCCCCGGTGGAGACACCGGGGCTTTTGCTTGCCTTGAACCTGACCTGCACTCGATGTCATCCCGGCGAAGGCCGGGATCCATCCTGAGATTGCAAGATGGGTCCCCGGCCTACACCGGGGTGACCCTTGGTCGGTCGCTTACTGCTTGAGCTTCGCCAAAATCGCTGCGCCCATTTCTTCGGTGCCGACGGTCTTGCGATTGTCCTGGGCGATGTCGCCGGTGCGCAGGCCGTCGCTGAGCACGGCCGAGATGGCGCCTTCGAGCTTGGTGGCCAGTTCGATCATGTTGAACGAATAGCGCAGCGCCATGGCGAAGCTGGCGATCATGGCGATCGGATTGGCGATACCCTGGCCGGCAATGTCGGGCGCCGAGCCGTGGACGGGTTCGTAGAAGGCCTTGCGCTTGCCGGTGACCGGATCGGGCGCGCCGAGCGAGGCGGAGGGCAGCATGCCGAGCGAGCCGGTCAGCATGGCGGCGACGTCGGAGAGAATGTCGCCGAAGAGATTGTCGGTGACCATGACGTCGAACTGCTTTGGCGTGCGCACCAGTTGCATGGCGGCATTGTCGGCCAGGATATGGTGCAGCTCGACATCGGCATAATCCTTGCCGACATTCTTGACCACTTCGTCCCAGAGCACGCCGGACTTCATGACGTTCTTCTTGTCGGCGGAGTGGACCTTGCCGGAGCGCGTGCGCGCCAGGTCGAAGGCGACGCGGGCGATGCGGTCGATCTCATAGGTCTCGTAGACCTGGGTGTCGACGGCGCGCTTCTGGCCGTTGGCCAGGTCTGTGATTTCCTTGGGCTCGCCGAAATAGACGCCGCCGGTCAGCTCGCGCACGATGAGGATGTCGAGGCCTTCGACCAGTTCCCGCTTGAGCGAGGAGGCGTCGGCCAGGGCCGGATAGCAGATGGCGGGCCGCAGGTTGGCGAAGACCGCCAGTTCCTTGCGCAGGCGCAGCAGGGCGGCTTCGGGGCGATGCTCATAGGGGACGTTGTCCCATTTCGGACCGCCCACGGCGCCGAAGATCACCGCGTCGGCAGCCTTGGCCTTGGCGACATCCTCGTCGGTGATGGCGACGCCATGCTGGTCATAGGCCGCGCCGCCCGCCAGGCCTGAATCGGTCGAGAAATCGGTGAGGCCTTCCTGATTGGTCCAGGCGATGAGCTTTTCCACCTCGACCATGATCTCGGTGCCGATGCCGTCGCCGGGCAGAAGGAAAAGGGAATGGGTGGCCATGTGGGGAAAACTCCTAGCCGTACTGGTGGGTACACTTGGCCGCGCACATAGCGGGATTTTGGATGTTTAGGCAAGGACGGGGAGGGGGAGAAGTGTTCGCTTGGCGCTCTTTCCTTCTCCCCTGCAGGGGAGAAGGTGGCGCAACGCGCCGGATGAGGGGTGAAGCATTCCGGTAGAAGCCGAGAGACTGCACCCCTTACCCCAGCCCTCTCCCCTGGAGGAGGCGAAGGGACCAATCGGGCAGTGTCAACCCGCAAAGAAGGGCTGGGTGCCGTGCGCCTCGATGGCGGTGGAAAGACGTCCCAGGGCATGGATATAGGCGGCGGAGCGGGCCGAGACATTGCGCGATTTGGCGATGTCCCAGACGGCGCGGCCCTCGCGCTCGACGATCTTGAGCAGGCGCTGGTGGATTTCCTCGAGGTCCCAGTAATAGCCTTGGCGGTTCTGCACCCATTCGAAATAGGACACGGTGACGCCGCCGGCATTGGCAAGAATGTCGGGCAGGACGATGATGCCCTTGCCGTCGAGAATCTTGTCGGCGTCGGGGGTGACCGGGCCATTGGCCAGTTCGAGCAGGACCTTGGCCTTGATGGTGCCGGCATTGTCCTTGGTGATCATGTCCTCGAGCGCGGCGGGGACCAGCAGATCGGCTTCGACGGCCAGCAATTCGTCGGCCGTGATGACATTGGCGCCCAGTTCGGCGGCCATGTCGGCGACCCGGCGGCCCGCATTCTTGCCGGCGATCAGCTTTTCGACATCGAGACCGCCTGGGCGGTAGATGGCGCCGGCCGAGTCGGAGACGGCGACCACGCTGTTGCCGTCGGCGGCGCTCAGGCGGGCATAGAACTGGCCGGCATTGCCGAAGCCCTGGATGGCGACACTGTGGTCCTTGTCGAGGCCGAGTTCGGACGCCAGATGGCGCACCAGGTAGAAGCCGCCGCGGGCGGTGGCGTCGTTGCGGCCGAGCGAGCCGCCCAGGGCGATGGGCTTGCCGGTGATGACGGCGGGGGAGACCTGGCCGGTGATCTGGTTATATTCGTCGGCCATCCAGCCCATGATCATGGCATTGGTATAGACGTCGGGCGCCGGGATATCGCGGTCGGGCCCGATGATATTGGCGAAAGCCTGGACATAGGCGCGGCTGAGGCGTTCCAGCTCGGACTTGGAAAGGCCATGCGGATCGACGCGGATGGCGCCCTTGCCGCCGCCATAGGGCAGGTTCATGACCGCGCATTTGAAGGTCATCCAGAAGGCCAGCGTTTCCACTTCCTCGATGGTGCTGTCGGGGTGGAAGCGGATGCCGCCCTTGGTGGGGCCGCGGGTATCGTCATAGCGGCAGCGCCAGGCCAGGAACGACTTGCGCGAGCCGTCATCCATGCGGATCAACAGGCGCGTCTTGGTGGTTTCACGCGGGTATTTGAGTTTTTCAGTGACGTCCGGGTCGATCTGCAGGTGGTTGGCAGCTTCTTCCAGGCGGATGAGCGCGCGGTCGAGCAGGGTGTCGTCGGACATGGTTAACCCTCATGAATAGGAAATATGCAGGACGCATAAAAATGCGGCACACAACTGCCATGATGTTACTGTTAGGTCAATAAACCTGACGCATACTGCCCTGAAATATTGTTCTCTGCCCATTGACTGTGCAAAATGGCAGCAGAATATAGGACTTCGATATGTTCCCCGAGATTTCGACCGTGTTCCCCTCCCTGCCGCTGCCGGAAATCCTCATCAATTCCGACGATTATAACCGGGTGATGCTGCTGGCGGAGCGATCCTTCCATACCATGCCCTATGTCTCGGCCTATCTGGAGCGCGAACTCAACCGCGCCGAGGTCTGCGAACCCTGGCATCCGGCGGGCGTCTCCATGGGACAGCGGGTGATGTTCCGGCTGGACGACGAGCCGCGCGTGCGGCTGGGGCGGCTGACCTATCCCAATCGTCCCTTCGGCGAGCGGGGCAATGTGCCCATTCTCGGGCCCGTGGGTGCGGCGCTGATCGGCATGCACCGCAATTCCAGCATCGAATGGCTCGACGAGGGCAATACCCGCACCCTGACGGTGCTCGATTACGGCTGGTAGCTCAGGCGGCAAGGCCGTTGCGGTCGAAGAAGACCCAGAACAGAAAGATGTTGGTCAGGGTGTGGGCGATGCTCACATAAAAGATCGAGCCGCTGCGCCAGACGATCCAGGCCCAGAACAGGCCCAACAGGGCGGTGCCGCCAAGAAGCATTGACCAGCCGCCTTCGAAGCTGAGGCCGGCGCCCAGGACCAGGGGGATGTGCCAGGCGGTGAACAAGGCACAGCCCAGCACGTAGCCCAGAAGCGGGCGGTTGCGGAAGGTACCGAGAAAGCCACCGCGCCAGGCCGTTTCCTCCAGCGGGCCATTGATCGAGGCGATCAGAATGGCCAGCCACATGCCGCCGCTGGTGAAGAACGTGGTGTTGGGCGCGAAAATGAGAATGGCGACGACGCCAACCTGTGCCAGCAGCAGGGGAATGATCCACCAGTCGCGCCAGGGCAGCCTTTCGGAAAAGAGCTGCCCGGAATTGGCGGGAAGGGCGTGCCAGCCGATCACCGGCAGGCAGAAGAACAGCCAGTAAAAGGTCAGCGAGAAGAAATAGCCGGCGCGCGGATCCCAGGCGGCGAGGGTAGGCACAAGCCAGGACAAGGCCGCGATCAGCAGGCCAGCATGGACGACGAGCGCGATTTGCCGCCGCAAAAGGGTTGGGGCGCCGGCCTCCGCCGGTTCGGCCTCTGGCGACGATGTGGCGGCATCAACCAAGGGGACAATCCTTCATGGGGCCGGCGGTCCTTCCACCGCGCGGAGCGGCTGCACGAGAGCCGGCGCCGCCGCGCAGCAAAACGCCGCCAGCATGAGTCATGCCGGCGGCGGGGTCAATTGCGCGAGTGTTCCCGGCTTCAGCTATGGCTGCTCGCCGCGCCGATGCGGGCGGTGACCTCGATCTCGATCTTCATGCCGGGCTCGATCATCTGCACGATCAGCATGGAGGCGGCCGGGCGGATGTCCTTGAAGACCGGGCCGACGGCGGCAACGACATCGTTCACCAGAGCGCGGTCGCCGACATAATAGACGACGCGCACGGTGTCCTTGATGGAGGAGCCGGCTTCCTGGAGCGCCTTGTCGATGGTGGCGAGCGCATTCCTGGCCTGCTCGCCGACGCTCTCGGGCATGGTCATGCTGGCATAATCATAGCCTGTGGTGCCCGACACATAGATAGTGTCCTCGTGGCGGACGGCGCGGGAATAGCCGAAGGTGGCTTCGAAGGGCGAGCCGGTGGAAATGCGCTGGACCAATTCGGGTGTCCTCAGAGCCAGGGGCGTTCGGTGGCCATCTTGCCTTCGAAGGCCGAGATGGAGGGATCGGATTTCAGCGTGCCGGCGATATCGTCCAACCCCTCGAGCAGGATATGCTTGCGGGCCGGATCGATGTCGAAATGCAATTCGCCGCCATCGGGGCCGCGAATGGTTTGGGCTTCGAGATCGATGCTCAGCGTGGCGTTGGAGCCGCGCTCGGCATCGTCGAGCAGCAGCTTGAGCTGATCGGGCGTCACCACGATGGGCAGGATGCCGTTCTTGAAGCAATTGTTGTAGAAGATGTCGGCGAAGCTGGTGGAGATCACGCAGCGGATGCCGAAATCGAGCAGGGCCCAAGGCGCGTGCTCGCGGCTGGAGCCGCAGCCGAAATTGTCGCCGGCGATCACGATGCGGGCGCCACGATAGGCGGGCTTGTTGAGCACGAAATCGGGGTTTTCCGAGCCGTCCTCGTTATAACGCATTTCCGAGAACAGGGCGGTGCCCAGGCCGGTGCGCTTGATCGTCTTCAAATATTGCTTGGGGATGATCATGTCGGTGTCGATATTGATGATCGGCAGGGGCGCCGCGACACCGGTCAACGTGGTGAATTTTTCCATGGGGTTTTGGGACCTCGCTATTGCATGCGTGTTTGCGCGAAAGCGGGGTTTTGGTCAAGGCTGAACCGTACCGAAGCGTACGGTTGACGCGCTGCAGGCGTGTGACGAAGCGCCGGACGGCCAAGAGCCTCCGGGTTTGCGGATGGTGTCCGAGATACGCATCGGTGCCGGTCGTCCGGCAAAGATGGTCCCGGGGTCAAGCCCGGGGACAGGCGGTGGGTGGGCTGGATCGGGTCACAAGCGCGATGCGGCACCCTCCCCCTTGCGGGGAGGGATGGGGTGGGGGATGGGGTGGGGGATGGGCGGCAGGATGCGTTGGGTCTCGGTGCGCCGGCACCCCCTCCAGCTTCGCTAAGGCCTTTCGGCCAAGCTGCGCTGCCTCCCCCGTCAAGGGGGAGGTGGGGCGGCGGTGGGTGGCGACGGCTCGAAGCCTACCCTTCCAGGCTTTCGCGCGCGTCGACGCCAAGCATGATGTTGAGGTTCTGCACCGCCGCGCCCGAGGCGCCCTTGCCCAGATTGTCATAGACCGAAACGATCACGGCCTGGGCCGCGTCGTCATTGGCGAAGACATGCAGGGTCATAATGTTGGTGCCGTTATGGACCTGCGGGTCGAGCGCGTCGGTTTTGCCCAGAGCGGGGTCGTAGGGCGCGACCTTGACGAAGCCGTTGGGAATGGCGGCGTAGAAATCGCTGAGCGCGGCGTGGATATCCTTGCCGCTCGGGATTTCGGCGACCATGTCGAGATGCAGCGGCAGTGAATTGGTCATGCCCTGGGCGAAATTGCCGACCACCGGCTCGAACAAAGGCGCGCGGCCGAGGCCGGAATAGGCCTGCATTTCGGGCAGGTGCTTGTGCTTGAAGGTCAGCGCATAGGGCATGAACTGGCTCGGAACCTGGCCGGCCGCCTCATAATCCTCGATCATCTGGCGGCCGCCGCCGGAATAGCCGGAAATGCCGTGATAGGAGAGCGGATAATCGGCGGGCAGCAGCCGGGCCTCGATCAGCGGGCGCACCGAGGCGATCAGGCCTTGCGGCCAGCAGCCGGGATTGGCGACATAGCGCGCCTTGGCGATGGCGTCAGTCTGGCCGGCATCCATTTCTGGGAAGCCATAGGCCCAGGCTTCATTGACGCGATGGGCGGTCGAGGCATCGATGACGCGAGTCGTCTCGTTCTCGATCAGCCGCACGCTTTCCTTCGCCGCCTCGTCGGGCAGGCAGAGAATGGCAATGTCCGCGGCATTGAGCAGGCGCTTGCGCTCGTCTTGATCCTTGCGCTTTTCCGGCGCGATGGACAGGACTTCGAGGTCGCGGCGGCCGGCCAGGCGCTCGCGGATCTGCAGACCCGTGGTTCCCGCTTCGCCATCGATGAAAATCTTCGCGACCATTCGTGCCTCCTTGGCTGGCGGGTAAATGGCCCTCGCGGGCCCCCGCGTCAAGCGCTTCTGGCGGGATGGATTGTCTTTGCCCCGGGCCGATGGCAATGATTTGACCAAACGGACAACAAGGGAAGAGCGCCATGACCACGCCGCACAACCACGCCAAGCCCGGCGACTATGCCGAAGCCGTGCTGCTGCCGGGGGATCCGCTGCGGGCCAAATGGATCGCCGAAACCTTTTTCGACAATCCGAAGCTGGTCAATTCGGTGCGCAATTGCTTAGGGTTTACCGGCACCTGGAAGGGCAAGCCGGTGTCGGTGCAGGCCTCGGGCATGGGCCAGCCCTCGCTCTCGATCTATGTGCATGAGCTGATCAACAGCTTCGGCGCGAAGACGCTGATCCGCGTCGGCACCTGTGGCGGGCTCAATGCCAAGGTGAAAGTGCGTGACGTGGTGCTGGCGCAGGGTGCCACCACGGATTCCTCCATCGTGAAGGGTCGGTTCGACCCCTATAATTATGCGCCGCTCGCCGATTTCGGCCTGTTGCGCTCGGCGGCCGACAAGGCCGACGCCAAGGGGCTCAAATTCCATGCGGGGAACATGCTGTCCTCCGATATTTTTTATCATCGGGAGCCGGGCCTCGAAGGCTATGGCGCGCTGCTCGATCATGGCGTCATCGGGGTCGAGATGGAGGCGGCGGCGCTCTATACGCTGGCGGCCCGCTTCGGGGTGCGGGCGCTGGCCATCTGCACCATGACCGATTGCCTGATCACCCATGCGGAGATCAGCGCCGAGGACCGGCAGACCTCGCTGGTGGATATGGTCGAACTGGCCCTGGATGTGGCGGTGGAGGCATAAATGGCGATCGTCGCAATGGTGCTGGTGGGGCTCGTGGCCCTGCTGCATGTCTATATCATGCTGCTCGAAATGGTCTGGTGGGACAGTCCGCGTGGGCAGAAGGCCTTCGGGTTGGCGCCGGATTTTGCCAGGGCAACCAAAGTGCTGGCGCTCAATCAGGGACTTTATAATGGCTTCCTCGCCGCGGGGCTGATCTGGGGCCTGGTGCATCCCGATCCTGCATTCGCCTGGCAGATCCAGCTCTTCTTCCTCGCCTGCGTGGCGGTGGCGGGGATCGTGGGGGCGGTGACCTCGTCGCGGAAGATTTTGTTCGTGCAGACGGTGCCGGCGGTGCTGGCGATCATCGCGGTGTGGCTGGTTTAGCTCAAGATTCCTTGTTCGGCGTCATCGCCCGGCTTGTCCGGGCAATCCATCGTGGTTGCGACATCGCATGGACCACCGGGATAAGCCCGGTGGTGATGATTAATGCAAGTGCAATGGCCTATTGGGCCAGCGCACCCAGCACCCGCACCCAGCTTCTGATCCCCCGGTGGAAACTCTCGAGATCGTATTTCTCGTTGGGCGAATGAATCTGGTCGTCCACATGGGCGAAGCCGATCAGCAGCGTATCGAGCCCCAGGATGGACTTGAAATCGCCCACGACCGGGATGGAGCCGCCCGAGCCGGTGATCACCGCCTGCTTGCCCCATTCGTCGGTCAGCCCGGACAGGGCCCGGCGCAAGAATTCGCCATCGGCCGGTACGGTGATGGCCGGTGAGCCGCCATGGGGAGTGAATTTGACGCTGACATCGGCGGGCAGCATCTTTTCGACATGGGCGCGGAAGGCGGCGCGGATTTTCTGCGGGTCCTGGCCGGAGACGAGGCGGAAGGAAATCTTGGCGCTGGCGCGGGCCGGGATCACGGTCTTGAAGCCGTCCCCGATATAGCCGCCGCTCATGCCGTTGATCTCGCAGGTCGGGCGGGCCCAGAGCTGTTCGAGCACGGTGCGACCCTGTTCGCCGGCCGGCACCGAGAGGTCGACCGCGCCCAGAAAGGTCTTTTCGTCAAAGCCGAGCCCGGCCCATTGCGCCTTGAGCTCGGGGGAAATCTCGGCCACGTCGTCATAGAAACCGGGCAGGGTGACCGAACCGTCGGGTGCGCGCAGGCTGGCGATGATCTCGGCCAGCAATTGATTGGGATTGCGTGCGGCATTGCCGAACATGCCGGAATGCAGATCCTTGTCGGCGGCGATGATCTCCACCTCGTCGGCGACCAGGCCGCGCAACATGGTGGTGATCGAGGGCGTCTGGCGGTCCCACATGTCGGTGTCGCAGACCAGGGCGATGTCGGCCTGCAGTTCTTCGGCATTATCGCGCATGAAGGGGGGCAGGTTCTTGCCGCCGCTCTCCTCCTCGCCTTCCAGCATCAGCGATATGCGGATGGGCAGCGAGCCGGTGGCCGCCTTCCAGGCGCGACAGGCTTCGATGAAGGTCAGCATCTGGCCCTTGTCGTCGGAGGCCCCGCGCGCCACGATGATCTTGCGGCCGTCCTTTTCGACGATCTGCGGCTCGAAGGGGTCGGTGTGCCAGAGATTGAGCGGATCGACGGGCTGCACGTCATAATGGGCGTAGAACAGCACATGGGGGCCGACCTGTTCCGGCCCATGGGCGACGACCACCGGATGGCCCGGGGTCGGGCGTGCGGCGGCGTCGAAGCCGAGGGCCTTGAGTTCGGTGGCGATCCAGTCCGCCGCCTTCCGGCATTCCTCGGCATAGGCCGGGTCGGTGGAGATGGACTTGATGCGCAATAGCGCGAAGAGCCGTTCGAGGCTCTGTTCCAGCCCGCTATCGACCTGATCGAGCACGCTGTCGATGATCTGGCTGCTGGTCATGTCCGAATATCCTTGTCGTCGAATCCATTGCGGCCAAGCATGGCGCGGCAGATGGGGAAGTGTCCAGCCCGGCCCGCCCGCTCTTATTGTCATACTTATGAGCCTGTGCTTAAGGTCGGAGGCAAACGACCAGGAGAGCGACATGGACAGGTCTGGGGGACGCGCACGCCATTCGGGCGACCTCATTGCCACGCTGTCCGGCCGCAATCCGGCGCGCAATCTGCATTCGGACGTCTTGTGGGAGCTCGGCTTCGCCATCGTGTCGGGGCATTATCCGCAGGGCTCCATCCTGCCTTCGGACAGCGAATTGCTGGATCGGTTCGGGGTGTCGCGCACGGTGCTGCGGGAGGCGCTCAAGACCTTGGCGGCCAAGGGCCTGATCGAGGCGCGGGCCCGCATCGGTACCCGCGTCCTGCCGCGCGGGCGCTGGAATCTCTTCGATGCGGACGTGCTGGCCTGGCATTTCGAGCTGGGGCCGGACATCGCCTTCCTGCGCAGCCTGGCCGAGGTGCGAATCGGCATCGAGATCGAGGCGGCGGCCCTGGCGGCGGAGCGGGCGAGCCCCGAACAGGCCGAAACCATGATCGCCTGCGTGGACCGGATGGCGGGGGCGGAAAATCCCGCCGATTTCGCCCGTCACGATCTCGAATTCCACCGCGCCGTGGCCGAGGCCTCGGGCAATCCCTTCATGGCCTCGATCAGTGCCCTGGTGGAAATGGCGCTGACGGCGGCCTTCACCATTTCCTCCCCGGTCAACGACCCGGCGGCCCTGGCGGTGACGGTGGGCGTACACCGGCGCATCGCCGAAGCCATCCGGGACCGCAATGCCACGGCCGCCCGCGCCGCGATGCGCGACGCCATCGCCCAGGGCTTCGACCGCGCCGCGGGGCGGATGGAACAGGAAGCTTGAAGGCGCGGGTCCGATCGCATCCGCCGATCATTGAACGGCCAGAACCCGAACTTTGCAACCAGCCGCCCAACGGAGTGGCCGAGACAACATTGCCCCAACGGTCGAAGGCATCGAGATGGACCCTGTCGCCGCGCTTGATCGTGGCGAGATGCGCCATGGTCGGCACGCATATACTCGCCCATAGCTCCCCTCAGACCAGCGCAGTCAGGCTATCGGACCGTGGAGCGATAGCTACAACCTCATCAGACCTCACTCCGCCATCGGCAGCATCAGTCCGTTCCAGAGACTGAACAACCTTCTTGGAAACGACACCTAGGCCACGGCCTGCATGGCGGGGAGCGGCTCCACGCCCTCTTCGGGGTTCTGGTTGCCGAGAATGGCCTGAATGGCCTGATCCTTGTCGTCGAGACGTGCGGCGATCTCCTTCTGGGCCCAGGCATGGGCGGCATTGAAGACGTCCATATGGCGATCGAAGCTCATCAGGCTGGCTCCTGGAAAGGCAGGCGGATTCAGAATGAGGTCGTGCGGTGTGGCCGGCAGCTCATAGCGCTGGTGCGCCAGCATGGTACGGAAGAGCACGCTCAGAGGACGTGGGGCGCGCGGGAGGCGCCGGCGCGGATTGAGAAGCGCAGCGAGCAATTTGCCTCGCCCGGGCAGGCTGCCATAGGAAACATTGTAACGCTGCCCGCCGGCGCGGCCGAAATGCACCACGAGATTGGGACCGGATTTGAACTGCTGCATGGGGCCGAGTGGGGCATCGTCCATGACGCCGCCATCGACCAGCATCTTGCCATCGGTGGTATAAAAAGGCGGCAGAACGCAGGGAATTGCACTTGAGGCGCGCACCGCCTGCCAGAGCAGGCCGGATCGTATGATTTCCATGCGGTTGTCCGAAAGATTGGTGGCGATGGCGAAAAACGGCTTCCAACAATCCTCCACTCTTGTCTCCGCCCCATAGGCGCGCTCCAGGGCGCCGTCGAATGCCTTGTGGTCGAGCAGTCCATAGCGCGGCCAGGTGGGCCGCTTGAAGCTGCGGCTGCGCACGAAAATATCATGCGTGCCGGCGGTGAGGGTGTCGTGCTCGCCCAGAAAGGCAAAGCCAGCCAGCATGGCCGCCCCGACGCTCGTGCCCATGAAGATATCGAACGTGCCGCCCCGCTCCCGAAAGGCGCGGTAGATGCCGACATGGGCGGGGCCATAGCCGCCGCCGCCGCCAGCGACGAACCCGACGGCCCTGCCGGTGAGGAAGCGGATAAGCGCCTCGATGTCGGCATTGTCCTCGAGCGAGAGGTGATGGTGCAGGAAAACCGGCGTGCGCGCCAGCCAGGCGGCCGTTCCCTCGACCACGCCCCGGCGGCGCGGGTGCAGCCGCACCAATCGGCAGGCCGATTGCGGGTGCCATCGCTCCACCATCCGCTCCGTGGCGGTCAATTCGGCGAGGGGCGTGTTGCCACAAGTGGCGAGCACCACTTCATCGGCCCGGCGGATACACAATTCGGTCCAGTCCGTAAGCTCGTCATCTGCCAGATAGAAGACCGTTCTTGCGCCTCGCTCGAGCTGGTCGAGCCAATCGCGCACGGCCGGATCGAACACCGAGCGCTTGCCGAACTGTCTATTGATGGCATCGCGGTCGACCACGGTGTAGCTCTCGATTTCCAGCTGGGTGCGCAAGCGATCGAAAAAGGCGGACGGCAGTTTTTCATGTCCGCCGCGGACGAAGGCGATAGCGCGCCTCGTGCCTCCCGGGCGGCGCTGCGAGCGGTCATCGCCATGATGCAACCTTTGGACGGCCAGGGTAAGCAATGCGGCAGCAAATGAGGGATCCGCCTGCAGCGTCTGGTCGTAGGTGGTGCGAGAAATTTCCAGGACATCGCATTCGCGCAGCGCCGTCGCCGTTTCCTCATGATTGCCCGAGCAGAGAAAGGCGAGTTCGCCAACCGCCATTGCGGCCTCGACTTCCCGATAGACCGCAAGGTCGGCATTGGGCGCGCAGGCGAGGACGCCGCGCAGGACGACATAGAAAGCCCTGCCGGGATCGCCGGCGCGGAAAAGCACTTCGCCCTTTTGAAGAGAGCGTATCTGTGCGTGGGCGGCGAGCAGGTTCATCTGCGCCGCTGTCAATGTCCGCGGCCTAACTGTGTCGCTCATCTCGCCCCCGAATGCTTCTGGCCGCCGGAAACACTCCGGCTGCTGCAATCGACGCTATTCGCGCATGGCGAAGGTGTGGAATACCATGATTAGGGTATGGCCGATCTCACCCCGGCAGGCATGCTTGACGAATAAGCGGAGCACCCTTGCAGACAGCGATGAGACCGGGCCAGAAGACAATTTTATGGTAACGCCTCTCCTCAAGGTCGTTCTAACCGAAGACGACGGGCCGGTGCGCGAGCGCCTGGCGCGTATCGTGCACGAATGGCCCGAGGCCGAATTGTGTGCGGCCTGTGCCACGCTCGAAGAGACGCAAGCCGCTATTGAGGCTGACGACATCGACCTATTGATCACCGACCTCAAATTGCCGGATGGCTCGGGCATCGAGGCCATCCGTTTCCTCGCCAGGAGGCGGTCGGAAGCCGAGGCGATTGTCATTTCGGTATTGGCGGATGAGCGCTCGGTTTTGGCGGCCATCGAGGCGGGTGCGTCAGGCTACCTGCTCAAGGATGCAGACTCGATCGACCTGATCGAGGCCATCAGAGATGTAATGGCGGGCCGGTCGCCGATTTCCTCGCGCATCGCGCGTGTCCTGGTGCGGCGCCTCTCCGAGAATGGCAATACAGCAGCGGAAAATGAGGGCGCGAGGCCCGCGCTGACCGAGCGCGAAATGGACATCCTGTGGGGCATAGCCAAGGGTTTCACCTACGGCGAACTGGCCGACAGTCTGGCCATCTCCCGGCAAACCGTGCCCGTCCATATACGCAATATCTACCGTAAGCTGCAGGCCTCCAACCGATCCGAGGCGGTATTCGAGGCGGCGCGACTGGGGTTGATCCGACTGTGAGGGCAGGGGGCGGAGGCCTGTCCAGCGTTACCGGATTGGGCGCTTGGGTAACGCTGGTCATGGTGACGGCCGCCATCGCGCTTTTGCCCCTGCTGGTCGATGTCGCGCCGCCTCCTGGCACGGTGACGGTGAGTGAGGCACGTTTCAGTCTTGCAGGCGATGCAGCGGAAACGACGATTGCCCTGCCCCATCGCTGGGTCCCGGAAACGCCCTATGATCTCGGCACCGGCCGCTATCGGCTCCGCTTTCACCTCGATGCAGCGCCCGATGAGCCGCTATTCGTGCTGATCCCGGCGGCTCGCCACAACATAAGGGCCGAGGTGAACGGGCAAAGAACCATGTCGGCGCTGGACACGACCTGGTCCATTCCCAATAGCGGCTATTCCTTCCTGGCGCTCATTCCGGACGGCGCGGTGCATGAGGGCAATAATGAGATCGTGCTGTGGCAGACGCGGGAAGTGGGCTGGCTGCCGGCGCGCCTCTCGAGTGTGAGCGTGGGGCCGGCGGCCGCTGTCATGCCGATCTACCAGCTATCCAATCTCCTCATCGATCAGGTGCGCGCCATGACCTTTGCGCTCCATATCATGTTGACGATCGGCGTCGCCACGGTCTGGACGGCGCGTCGGCACGATCCGGTTTTCCGGTGGTTGGCATTGATGGCGATAACGAGCCTCGCGGTGGTGTTCACCCAGTCGCCGGCCATGCCCTTTGGGGCGCTGGAGCAGATGCAGTCGACATTGGCAATGGCCGGGGTTGGTCTGATGGCGCTGGGCCTGGCCATGGCTGTGGCTGGGCAATCCAGCCCCAGGCTGCTGCTGCCCGCCACGGTGGGCGTGCCGGTGGTCCTGTTGGGATTGGGGCTGGCGGCGGTGCTCGAATATACCGTTCTGGCGCTGTTGAGCGCGGCCGTGGGGCTTCTTACCTATGCAGTCTCCAGCGTCATCCTGCTGCGCGCCTTTGCTCGCTCGCGAAGCGTCGATGCCGCCATACTCGCCGCGGCATGCGCCTTGACCGCCTGGTTCGGCCTTCATGACCTGCTGGTCGTCACGGGACTGCTCGATGATCCGTTCCTGCTGACCTTCTATGCGCGCACCCTGGTGCTGCTGGTTATCATGGTCATCCTGATGGGTCGGCTGGCGCGGAGCCTCAATAGCCTCGATGCCGCCAATGATACGCTGCGTCAGCAACTGGCGGCGCGCGAGGCCAAGCTCGTGCTGCTGCATGAAAAGGAGCGGGCCCACGCCAATGAAGTCGTCCGCGAGCATGAGCGCCAGCGCCTCATGCAGGATCTACATGACGGCATGAGCGGGCATCTGGTCAGCATCATCGCCCTGGCCGAGCAGGAGGGGACCGGCAGCCAGGCCATCGAAGGGGCAGCGCGAGCGGCGCTCGACGATTTGCGGCTGGTCGTGCATTCGCTCGATCTGGGAGATGGCGATCTGCGCGTCGCGCTGGCGGCCTTCCGCGAAAGGCTCGAACCACAATTGCGGCGGCTGGGTATCGAATTGTCCTGGTCCACCGAGAAACTGCCCGAGGTGACCGGGATCACGCCCCGCAATGCCCTTGCGGTGCTGCGCATCCTTCAGGAAGCCGTCACCAATGCCGTCAAGCATGGGCCGGCGCGCCGGATCGGCGTTGAAGGCACAAGGATTGAAGGCGGGGCCGCGGTCATCCATGTGGTCAATGATGGCCATGAGCCCGCCGCAATCGGCAGGGGCAGTGGCATGGGCAACATGAAGCGGCGGGCCCGCGACCTCGGGGCGCATATTCATTTTTCCGCCACGGCCGGGGAATCGCGCCTGTCGCTGATCTTTCCGGCGCATCTCCTAGTCTGATCGTCCGGGTGGACATGTTTCGGCCCGACCGGTCCTTGTCCGTGCCCTGTCGGGTTTCAGCTCTAAAAAAACAGCCTGCCATTGGGTGGTCGGCCGACGTTCTTGCAAAAATCAAGGAACCAATGCGAGCGGCGTTTGATGAATCGGCACCTTCTGCTGGTCGAGGTTTGACCTGCGAATCCGAGCCAGCCAAATCCATAACCACGTGCCGTTTCGGCTCTTGTCTAAGCGGCACGAGATGCGAAGGGGGCCCGGCGATAGCAATGCCAGATTGTCCCACGAAGTTGGAGATGCAAGCTATCGGACAACTCGTTCCGGTGTGCACCATTGATGGGCCCAGTTCCTGCCCGCCAAGTGCTTGAATTACCAAGCAACTCCTACCTTAAAGGAGTTAGCATCGGAATGGTGGAGCTGAGCGGGCGCGCTCGACGCAAGGATTTTTCTCATTATTCTTTAATGAGATGCCCGTATTCCGGACGTCCGGGGTACTCTCCTGGGGTACGTCAAGGGGTACGGGCGAGGCAAATAGTATGGTCCGGAAGGCAGCAAGCGACAAGCAATTTCTCGAGCACCATCACGGTCGCTGGCGCGTCGTCGTCAGCGTTCCCAAGAGCCTGCAGCGCGATATGGGCGCCACCAAACTCAAGCGCCATCTCCCTACCGACAGCCTGGCCGTCGCCAACGAACTGAAGTGGGCCATCGTCAAGGAGCTCAAGGACGAGATCCGCGCCTTCGAGCGCAAGACCTACGGCGCCAGCCGCGGTGATCGACAAGCGGTGCTGGAGCAGGCAGCCGAAATCGCCAAGACACTGGCCGCCTATTCTCTCGAAGACCGCGGCAATCTGGGCATGGACGTCATCGAGGACACCGTCCAATCCATCCTGGGCAAGCCCGTGCGCTATGCCGAGGTCGCGCCCTGGATGGCGAACCGCAGCGCCAAGGAAGAACGCGGCTTCGATCCCGCTGATAGGCAGCCGGACGTGGGCACGCGCGTCCCGGTCTACGACACCGAACGCGAGCGGCTGGCCAAGGATTTCGTCAACGTCGCGCTGCACGGCGGTCTGCCGATCGGTAACGCCGACGCCGACTACAAGGACAAGCGGCTCAAGGTCTCGCCCAGAACCGAGGATGACCACGATCGCGCGCTCAAGATGCTGGCCGCCTTCTGCATTCGCCAAGGATTGGGCGACGACATCACCAAGGTCGACGAGTACGTCGTCACCGACTTCATCGCCTACCTCGAAAACGAGAAGGGCATGGCCGCGCGCACGATCAAGAAATACGTCTCGCGGCTCAACCTCTATTTCAACTACGTCAAATCCTTGCGGCGCATCGCCATCAATCCGTGGCGCCAGGCCGTGGTCTACATGCCGACGTCGAAGAGTCACGAGCTCGAGCGGCCGTTCACCGAGACCGAGGCCGCCAAGCTGCTGATGGGCGACTGCAAGCGGGCATTGCGGGACGTGATGATGATCGGTGCCCTGACCGGCGCGCGGCTCGACGCCGTTGTCGATCTTCGGGCCGACGACATCATCGAGGGCAAGTGTTTCCGCTTCAAGCCGCAGAAGCGCGAGACGGGGCCGCGGTTCGTGCCCATCCATAGCGACCTCAAGGAAATCGTCGCCCGCCGGCTGAAGGGAAAGTCGGGGGCGGACGATCTCTTTCCGGAATACCCCAAGGATTTCGATAATCCGAAACGCGAACGCAGCTTCCGCGCCAGCAAGCATTTCACCACCTATCGGCGCGCGTTGGGTGTCGACGACGTGGTATCGGGCAAGCGGCGATCGCGCGTCAACTTCCACTCCTGGCGGCGCTGGTTCATCACCAAGGGCGAGCGTGCCGGCGTCCCCGAGCCGTTGCTTGCCGCCATCGTGGGTCACACCAGAAAAGGCATGACCTTGGGTCGGTACTCCGAGGGGCCCGAAATGGTGGCGGCACGGGAGGCGGTGGAGAAGATCAAGCTACCGCCGCTGGACGGCTCCCCCATTTTCGAGCCGGAAGCCATCACGCCGCGGACATAAAACCGGCCGCCAAGAAAAATGTAGCGTACGGGTCCTTTCCGTCGGTGCCGTCGTTGAAGCTATGTCTCGCGGAAATTGGTCGTAATCGGGTTAAGAGAAGCGAAGCTGGAAACAGGCCTCGCCCTGTCCGCATCACAAAGCCTGACGTTGATGCCCCAGTATCCAACCTTCGTGGGTGATGACAGCGGGAATTCGTGGAGCGCCTTCACCACGTTCGCCGTCCACTACAGCCAACATGCCGAGCAGCCCGACAAAGGCATCGAAGCGATCTTCGCCGGCGCCGTCTGCACCAAAACCGTCTTCGAGGTGCCACCGGACAGCCGCAGCATCAATCCTAGGCCGAGCGTCAAGCCAATCGGATATGATGACACCCACCCTCTGGCGGTCGTCTTTCCGGCGCTTGCTCCAGCCTTTGCGACCGATGCCTAGCTGCGCGTAGACATCTCCGGGATAAGTCTCGGCTAATACGACGGGAAAACGACGCGATAAATCCGACAGCTCGCCATCGAACGGCCATAGGCCGATGGCGTTCAGATTGGGCACGATCAACTCTAACCACCCGGAGATCGCGCCCTTTCCCACTTGGTTACCGCCGAGGGTCCAAAAGAGACTGCACGCTGCCTGACGATCCACCGTCGCCAGCTCGCATCGTCGCAGCAATAGTTTTGGATCCTCTGCCCCTAGCGCCGCTAATTGGTGGCTTCGACTCGTTCCCCCCGGCCGCATCGGGTAAAACGGACGCTGTAGCGAGATTTCGCTGCGATGGGTGGCGACGTCAAACCAGCTGTTCCAATCGTTGTGGCCGAGTGTTGCCAAGGCCTTGCGAAACGACTGGAAACCTGTTTGCAGCGCATACCACTCCGGCAGCCCAATGGGAAAATCGAAGCCGATCAGGACATGTTTGTCAGGCCCGGCGCGAGTTTGGAGTCCGGTTATCAGCAGCATGCTCTCTTGCACCAGCTCCGGGGGTGACACGACCCAAGTGCCGTCGACGAGACGTGCTACCGTCATCCATCTCTTGCGAGCACTTACGCTCCAATCGCAATGCGCTACGAGAGTGAAGTTCATTTCGCCTCCAAAGAGCAGGAAACGGTCGCCAGTGGTTTGAACGGGTTAACACGGGAAAGTGGTGACACGTCAAAGTCGACTATCTTCCGATTCTAAAGACGCTTTCAACATGTGCAGCCCAGCGGCGAGAGGCCGGAATGGGGCCCAGATTGTCGCGGCGGCTTCCGACCCGAGGCTGTGTGAAAACGTCTGATTATGGTATGATC
>NZ_LVVY01000067.1 GCF_001650025.1 Devosia elaeis
GGGAGAATAATATGGGGTGATGGGGTGGGGATAAGTTTTGGTTTTTTGCGGGTTCGGCGTTTGTGGCAGCAGCCCCCTCATCCGGCCCTGACGGGCCACCTTCTCCCCGAGGGGGAGAAGAATGGTGCGGCGTTTGCTTTGGCACAGCGCCTCTTATTCCTCTCCCCCTCGGGGAGAAGGTGGATCGGCCGCAGGCCGAGACGGGTGAGGGGGGTGGGCGGCAAGGTGCTTGATCTCTAACGCTGTTGCGCGGGAGCACCCCCTCCTAGCTTCGCTAGGCCTTTCGGCCAAGCTGCGCTACCTCCCCCGTCAAGGGGGAGGTGGGTGCCGGTGTTTGCCCTTACTTGCCCAGGGTCGACGGCCAGATCCCGTGCAGGTCGCTGCCCCGGCCTTCGATCTCGAAGCCGTGGGCGCCGAAGAAGTCGCGCTGGCCCTGGATGAGGTTGGCGGTGCCCTGGGCCTGGCGGTAGCTGTCGAAATAGCTCAGCGCGGCGGACAGGCAGATCATCGGGAATTCGCCGATGGCGGCAGCGGCGACGACCTTGCGCAGGCTGGGATGGCTGTCCTTCATGATCGCGACGAAATCGGGGACGACCAGCAGGTTGACCGCTTCGCCCTTTTCATAGGCGCTCGACATCTGGTCGAGGAAGCGCGAGCGGATGATGCAGCCGGCGCGCCAGATTTTTGCGATCGTGGCCAGCGGCAGCGCCCAGCCATTTTCTTCCGAGGCCTTGGCGATGACGGCAAAGCCCTGCGCATAGGAGACGATCTTGCCGGCAAGCAGCGCCTTTTCGAGGTCTTCCAGGGTCACGTCGGTCCTGGCGCGGTCCGGCTTGCCATAGATGCCCTCGGCCGCGACGCGCTCGGCTTTTCGCGAGGAGATCGAGCGGGCCGCGACGGCGCCCTCGATGGCGGTGGCGGGCACGCCCATCTGCTGCGCCACGATGGCGGACCAGACGCCGGTGCCCTTCTGGCCGGCCTTGTCGAGGATGAGATCGACCAGCGGGGCGCCCGTCTGGTCATCGACGGCATCCAGCACATGCCCGGTGATCTCGATGAGGTAGGAATTGAGCGGGCCCTGGTTCCACTTCTTGAACACGGCGGCGCATTCCTTGGCCGACATGCCGAGCCCGTCGCGCATCACGCCATAGACCTCGGCGATCATCTGCATGTCGCCATATTCGATGCCATTGTGGATGGTCTTGACGAAATGGCCCGCCCCGCCCTCGCCGAGATAGGCGCAGCAGCTTTCGCCGCTGAACTTGGCGGCAATGGCCGTCAGCACCGCCTCGGCATTGTGCCATTGCTCCTTGGAGCCGCCGACCATGATGGAGGGGCCGTGGCGGGCGCCCTCTTCGCCGCCGGACACGCCGACGCCGAGATAGCCGATATTCTTGGGCTTGAGATAATCGAAGCGGCGCTGCGTATCGGTGAACAGGGAATTGCCGCATTCGATGATGGCGTCGCCGGGCTCGAGATGGGGCAGCAATTGCTCGATCATGTCGTCCACCGGCTTGCCGGCCTTGACCATGATGATGATGGAGCGCGGCGCCTTCACGCTCTGCACGAAATCGGCGAGGTCGTATTTCGGAATGGTGCGGTCGGACAGGCCCTGCGCCTTGGCCTCGGCGACGAATTCGTCGATGCGGCCGGCCGAGCGGTTATGCACGGCGACGGTATAGCCTTTTTCCGCGATGTTGAGGGCAAGATTGGAACCCATCACCGCCAGGCCGATCAGGCCAATATCCGCTGTCGACATCCGCAAAGTCCTTCCGAAATCGTCGTATCATGCACGCAGCGCATGGCGCGCGGGCGGAAGTGAGCATAAACCAGCCGGAGAAGGAAGGGCGAATTGCGCAAAAGCGGCGCAAAACGCACAACTTGTATGGAAGTTCGGCGCCCCAACCTTGCATGGCGGCACCCGCTCCTCTAACAAGTCCTGACGCGCAAAAAGGGAGCCGGAACATGAGCAAAGCATCGCCTTTCGACCTTTCCGGACGCCGGGCGCTCGTCACCGGATCGAGCCGCGGGCTGGGCCTGGCCATGGCCCGGGCACTGGGCGAAGCCGGCGCCGCGCTGGTGCTGAACGGGCGCGATGGCGAAGCCCTGGGCCGGGCGGCGGCCGATCTCGCCGCCGAGGGCCATGCGGTGCGCGCCGTGGCCTTCGACGTCACCAGCCGCGACAGCGTCAACGAGGCCGTCGCCCATATCGAGGACGAAATCGGCCCCCTCGACATCCTGATCAACAATGCGGGCATGCAGTTCCGCAGCGCGCTCGAAGCCTTTCCGCCCGAAAAGTTCGACCAGGTGATCGCCACCAACCTGACCTCGGTGTTCAACGTGTCCCAGCCGGTGGCGCGGCACATGATTTCGCGCGGGCGCGGCAAGATCATCAATATCTGCTCGCTGCTGGCCGAATTGTCCCGCCCCTCCATCGCCCCCTATGCGGCGACCAAGGCGGCCGTGGCCAACCTGACGCGCGGCATGGCGGTGGATTGGGCCAAGCACGGCCTCAACGTCAACGGCATCGCGCCCGGCTACTTCTCCACCGAGATGAACGAGGCGCTGCTCAAGGACGACAAATTCAACGCCTGGATCGCCGGCCGCACGCCGATGGGCCGCTGGGGCGATCCCGAAGAACTGGGCGGCGCCGCCGTCTTCCTGGCCTCCGATGCCTCCCGCTTTGTCAACGGACACATCCTCTATGTCGACGGCGCCTTCACAGCCACGGTTTGAGCCCGCCCGCATCATCATCGTGATGGGCGTTTCCTCTTCCGGCAAATCCACGATCGGCGCGGCCCTGGGCCGGGCGCTGCATGCGCCGTTCCTCGACGGGGACCAATATCACCCCGAGGCCAATGTGGAGAAAATGCGCGCCGGCATCCCCCTGACCGACGCGGATCGCTGGCCCTGGCTGGACGCGCTGAGCGCGGCGCTCAAGCAAGCCGCCGCCCGCAAGGGCGTGGCGGTCGGCGCCTGTTCGGCGCTGAAAAAGACCTATCGCGATTTCATCACCGAAAAGGCCGGCGAGCCGGTGCTGTTCGTCTATCTCGACGGCAGCCGGGAGGTGATCGGCGAACGCATGGCCCGCCGCAGCCACGAATACATGCCCACCAGCCTGCTCGACAGCCAGTTCGCAACGCTTGAAGTGCCCGACGCAGCGCAGGAACACGTCATGGCCGTGCCAGTGACCGACAGCGTCGACAAGATCGTCCGCACGGTCACCGGCACGCTGGAACATCTGAAGACGTTCAAGCGCTGGCAATAGGGGTTCAGTCGCCCTGCCGCCGGGCCCAGGCCTTCATGGCCGCGACAAGATAATCGGCAAAGCCGGGCTCGATGGCCTCGTAGCGCGCCCGAAAATCGGGATGCCGGTAGATATCGGCCAGATTGGCATAGGCCTCCGGCGTGCAATCCCGCCCCCAGGACCGGCCGACCCAGCGGCGGTGCCGCTCCAGCATCGGATCGAGAGCGGCCGCCTGTGGCGGCAGGCCGCGCCGCAGACCTTCGGCCAGGCCATCCTCGATCGCCTTGAGTTCGGCCATCCAGGCCTGGCGTTCGGCCTCGCTCATGGCCGCCATGTCCTTGCGGCTCCGTTCGATCCGTTCTTCCATGGCCGACCCGTAATGCTCAACCAGCCAGGCCTCGTATTCGGCCTGCTTTTCGGGCGAGACGATGCCCGCATATAATTGGGATTCCTGCATTTTGCGCTCTCCTTTGAGATGGGCGATCGTGCGGTCGATCGTCCTCACCATGCCGGCGAAGCGCTGCGCCTGTTCATCGAGCCGTTCGCGCTGCTTCTGCAGCGCCTCCAGACGGTCGAAACCGGGCGCATCGAGGATGGCGCCGATTTCGGCCAGGGGAATGTTCAGCTCGCGATGGATGAGGATCTGCTGCAAGCGCAGCAATTCATCCTCGCCATAATAGCGGTAGCGGTTCTCGCCGGTGAATGCGGGCTTGAGCAGACCGATCTCGTCATAATGGTGCAAGGTGCGCACCGAGACGCCGGCAAGCCGGGCCAGTTGATTGACAGAATAGGTCTTCATGTTCCCGCATCCTCCGCGAGACCAGCAGATAATCCCTCACGCCACGTCAGGGTCAACGGGCGGCACGCCGGGATTGCGCGACAGGCTGGCATTGGCATAGCGGTCGTCATGGCTGACCTCGCGGCCCACCCAATCCGGCAGCGCGATGGCCTGGCCGGGGCTGTCCAGCTCGATTTCGGCCATGACCAGCCCCTGGTGCAGCCCCTCGAACTCGTCCACTTCCCAAGTCACGCCCTCATGGGGCACCAGGTGGCGGCGCTTTTCCACCACATGCGGCCGCGCCAGGTCCAGCAGGGCCCTGCCCTCGTCGAGCGGCACTTCATATTCGAACTCGGCCCGGCTGATGCCGCTCACCGGCCCCTTGAGCGTGAGAAAGGCCCTGGCATCGTCCACGATGCGGATGCGCACCGTCGCCTTGGCATTTGTGGAGAGATAGCCCTGGCGCAGGATGTGGACCCGGCTGACCGCTGCCCGCCAGGCCGTGCCATCGACCAGGAATTTCCGTTCGATCTCGACGCCCATGGCTCAGAACCCGAAGCTCATCTGGCCGGCCGGCGCCCCGACGCTGACGCCTTCGAGCGCGAGCATCCTGACCTTGGAGACCGCCCCGCCCGGCGCCGAAAACCCGCCCGGCTTGCCATTGCCGGCCAGCACCCGATGGCAGGGAATGATCAGCGGGATGGGATTGGCGCCCATGGCCTGGCCCACGGCGCGCGACAGGCCGACATCGCCCAATTGGCGGGCCAGATCGCCATAGGTGAGGGTTTCGCCCCAGCCCACCAGCAGGAGGAGATCATAGGCCCGGCGGTGAAAATCCGGCACGCCGGCCAGATCCAGCCTGGTGCCGGAAAAATCGACGCGCACGCCCTCGGCATAATCCTCGATGCGACCCATCAACGCCGATATGGCCCGGTCCGGCTCGCCCGGACGGGCGCCGCCGCGATCGAGGCGGTCCCGCATCGCCTCGGCATCCTCCCCCGGCAGGAGCAGGCGCGCCACGCCGCGCTCGGTCCAGCCGATGCCGAACATGCCCAGGGCCGTATCGAAGGTCGCGGTTTCCATGGCGTCGAGCATAGGCCGGTGCATCCGGCGGCGCCAGCGGGGCGTTTGAGCTGCTGACAGGTTCTGTCGCCCGCACCGATCAACCAGAGCGCGCAAAAATCGAAGGGATAAACCATGGCCAGAATTCTCGGATATATCGCCGCCAGCCTGGACGGATTCATCGCCGCTTCCGACGACAGCCTCGACTGGCTGTTCAAATATGATGACATGAATCTGGGCGAGCACGATTACCGCACCTTCATCAAATCCATCCGCACCGTGGTGATGGGCCGGGCCACCTATGACTGGATCGCCGCTGAGGAATCGCCCTGGGCCTATGAGGCGCAACGCACCTTGGTGGTGACGCGGACCCCGATCGACAATCCCAAGGGCAAGCTGGAAACCCGCTCCAATGTGGACGCGCTGATCGAGGAATTGCGGGCCCTGGACGATGGCGATGTCTGGATGCTGGGCGGCGGCCAGTTGCAGATGGCCTTCATGGAGCGCGGTGCGCTGGATGAGATCGAAATCTACGTCATCCCCGAAATTATCGGCGGGGGCACCCCGCTCTTCCCGCCCACCGGCTTCAAGGCCTCGCCCGAGCTGATCTCGGCCAAGGCGCTCGACAAGGGCTGCGTGCGGCTGCATTACCGCTTCACCTAACAAGGCGGCGCGGGACCGGCCATTGGTCAAACCGGCCCTTGTCTGCTACAGGGCCTCATGCCCGGTCCCATGCCCACTTTGCTCGACTATTTTCCGCCCACCGATCCCTACCTCGACGTCATCCATGTCGATGACGACATCCTGGTGGTGAACAAGCAATCCGGCCTGCTGAGCGTGCCGGGCAAGGATCCCAGCCTGTGGGATTGCATCGAATATCGCGCCCGCCAGACCTGGCCCTCGGCGGGCATGTGCCACCGGCTCGACAAGGACACTTCGGGCGTCCTGGTGCTGGCGCTGAACAAGCCGGCCCACGGCTTTATCGGCAGCCAGTTCGAGCATCGCAAGACCACCAAGCATTATGTGGCCCGGGTATCGGGCATCCTGGAACAGGACAGCGGCCTGGTCGACCTGCCCCTGGCGACCGACTGGCTGAACAAGCCGCGCCAGAAGGTCGACTACGAACATGGCCGCCCGGCGCAGACCGAATGGCAGGTGATCGAGCGTGAGCAAGAGGCCACCCGGGTCAGGCTCGTGCCGCTGACCGGGCGGACCCATCAATTGAGAGTTCACATGAAGGCCATCGGCCATGTGATTCTGGGCGATGCCTTTTATGCCGAAGGCGCCGACTTCACAGCGGCGGACAGATTGCAGCTCCACGCGGCGGAACTGGGCTTCACCCACCCGACGACGAAAGAGTTCATGACCTTTTCGGCGCCGGTGCCGTTTTAGTCCAAGGCGGTGATGTGAGAAGCCGGCCCACCCTGCAGCGTCACCACCCGGCTTGTCCGGGTGGTCCATGCGATGTCGAAAATGGATTGCCGGGACAAGCCCGGCAATGACGATGGGGTGGGGTCGGCTCGCGAGAACTGTCCCTACTCTTCCCCGATATACCCAACCTCGATGCGCTGGAAGAGCGCCCCTTCCTTCATACTATCGAGCCAGCGGCGGAAATCGGGCACGTCCTTGAAGCCGGCGCGGCGCGCCTCGGCGTCGGTGACCTCGTCCGGGCTCATATCGGTAATGGCCTTGATGGCCAAAAGGCCCACCTTGGTCTTGAGCGTGCCGCCCGGCTTGACCGTGGGCCGGTTCCAGCGCCGGAAGATGAGGTCCACCTTGCCGGCCTTGATGTCTTCGAGCAGATCGCGCTTGAGCAGCATCAGTCCAGCACCCCTTGAGCCGTGATTTCGATCCTGAGGCCCTTGGCCAGCAATTCCTTGACCACCACGGTGGCGCGGACCGGATAGGGCTGGGCGGTGAAGAATTCGCGATAGACCGCGTTCATGCCCGGGGCATCGGCGGCATCGGTGAGGAAAATCTGGACCATGGCCAGATTGGCCAGCGTCCCGCCGGCCGCCCTGATCGCGATCTCCAGGTTCTGGATGCAGCGGCGCGCCTGCGCCTCGATGCCGCCGGCGACGATGTCGCCGGTCACCGGGTCTTCGGCGATGGCGACCAGCCAGACATGCTTGCCGGCGCGCACCGCGTCATTGATGGGCGCCGAGGACGGCGCGATGCCGGTTTCGATGCGTTCGATCATTAGGCCTCCGGGAAGAATCGTCACGTCGCAATTGTCTTGTCCAAGTCCTTGTGACAAACACGGGCGGCCGGGCCAAGCGGGCGTGGTGGAATTGGTAGACACAAGGGACTTAAAATCCCTCGGCGATAGCCTTGCGGGTTCGATTCCCGCCGCCCGCACCAGCCCGGAAGGCGCGGCCCTGCCGAGGGCCACTTCGTCAGTGATCGGATTCCTCTCCCGAAGATTCAAAGGGATTGCCGGTGCCTGCCGGTCCGTGCCTTTATGGCCGGCAGACAGGGGGGCGATTGGAGATGTCTGTACTTAAAAAACTGCTTGCGGCCACAGCTCTATCGGTGAGCTTCGCCGTTCCGGCCCAGGCCGAAGCGATCGTCTGGATGATGTTCCGGGACGCCAATGGCGCCTACAAGCCGGTCGAGGCGCGATTGCAGCGCCAGGCCATGTCCATGTTCGATTGTCGAGAGGCCCTGGACGCCGGCGCAGCGCAAGTGCTCGCGCGCCAGCTATCCGATCCGCAAAAGCATCCGGATCTCGTGGGCTGGCGGTTTACCTATGCCGAATGCCGTGAACCGCGCATGTAAATCCGCAGCCCGCACCACGCCTCAGGCGGTGTCGAACGGAAACGACGGGTCCCAATAGCTTTCGGACTTTGATGGACGAGGGGATAAGTCGGGCCGGCTCAGTCCGTGCCGCCCGAAATCGGGGCCACATAGGCCACGTCGAGGTCCCAGGGGAAGAAGATCCAGGTGTCCTGGCTGACTTCGGTGATGAAGGTATCGACCATGTCGCGACCCTTGGGCTTGGCGTAGACGGTGGCGAAATGGGCGCCGGGGAGCATGTCGCGCACGACGCGCGCGGTGTTGCCGGTATCGACCAGGTCATCGACGATCAGCACCTTACCGCCGTTCCGGGCCAGCTCCAGCACCGGCTGGCTGATTTCCTTGAGAACCTTGATCCCGCCCTGGTTCTGGTGGTCATAGCTCTTGCAGGCCACGGTTTCGACCGTGCGGATATTGAGCTCGCGCGCCACGATGGCCGCGGGCACCAGGCCCCCGCGGGCAATGGCGACCACCGCGTCGAACGGCCCCATGCCGGCCAGCCGCCATGCCAGGGCGCGGCTATCGCGATGGAACTGATCCCAGGTGACGGGAAAGGACTTCTGGTTCGGGTTGCTCAAGGAACTCTCCTGACGGGACGAGGCCGATCTGTTCTGTGTGGACGCCACGCGCCCGATAAAGAAATTTGCCGTTGCTTAGCAAAAGCCGCAGGCCTGCGCTATTGCACCGCGCGCACACGCCCACAACTCTCTTGCTCCCTATTCCTGGTGCTCGCCGGCGCCCTCCGGCCGGATGGCGATCGACGCCACCCGATGGCGATCGAGCGCGACGACCTCGATGCGGAAGCCATGGAAAGGGAAGCTCTCGCCGGCGCGCGGCAATCTCCTGAACTGATTGAGCACCAGCCCGGCCGCCGTCTGGTAATTGCGCGGACCATCCTCGATGCCCAGCCGGGCCAGCAGTTCCGCCACCGGATAGCCGCCCCCGACATGGAGAACGCCATCGGTTTCGGCAATCTGCTCGGCGGGATCGTCCTCGTCCGCCAGGTCGCCCGCCAGGGCATTGAGCAGGTCGCTCTGGGTGACGATCCCTTCCGTCTGGCCATATTCGTCCACCACCAGCGCGATCCGCACCGGCTCGGCCTTGAAGCGCTCCAGCACGGCGAAAACCGGGGACGTGTCGAGCACATAGAGCGGCTCCTTGAGCGCGCCGCGCACATCGATATCCCCGCCGGCCAGCAATTGCTCCAGGAGATCCTTCTTGGAGACCACGCCCACCGGCTCATCCACCCGCCCCTCGGCCACGACCAATTGGCGGTGGCGGCTCTGCCGCAAGGCGGCGCGGATTTCCGCATCGTCGGCGGTGATGTCGATCCAGTCGATTTCGTGCCGCGGCGTCATGATCGAGGCCACCTTGTGGTTGCCGATATCGAAAACCCGCGCCACGGCCTCGTGCTGGCCGGCCTCGACAATACCGGCGCGATAGCTTTCGGCCACCAGCAGCTTGATCTCCTCGGGCGAATGCACGCCCTCCTCCCCCGATGTCGGCCTGAGGCCAAGGGCGCGCAGCAGCATGTTGCCCATGCCGTTCAACACCGTGATGGCCGGGCGGAACACGATGAGAAACCAGTTCAGCGGCCGCACGATGGCCAGCGCCGTGCCTTCGCTGCGCTGCAGCGCCAGGCTTTTCGGCGCCAGTTCACCCACCACGATATGGAGCATGGTGATCAGCACGAAGGCGATGATCACCGCGGTCACATGGGACGCCATTTCGGCATATTGGCCCATGAGCTGGACCAGCAACGGCTCGATGAGATGGGCCAAGGCCGGCTCGCCCACCCAGCCCAGCGCCAATGATGAGAGGGTAATGCCCAATTGGGTCGCCGCCAGATGGGAATCCAGCGACTCGACCGCCTTTTGCAGCGGCCTGGCATTGGCCGCCCCATCCTGCACCAATTGCGTCACCCGGCTGCGCCGGACGGCAACCAGGGAAAATTCCGCGGCCACGAAAAAACCGTTCGCCAGCACCAGCAGCAAGACCGCGCCGATCCCGACGACATCCCAAACGTTGACAGCCACCTTTTCTTTTCAATCCCATGTTTCCAAAATCCAGGAAATAATGGGCGCGCCGGCTTTTGGCAAAGGCAAAGCCGTCGATGGCTGGGGAAGACTGGCGCGGCTCAATCCTCCGGCGGGGTCACGCCGGCCTTGGCATGGGCCGCATCGACCATGGCCCTGACCTTGGCGGTGGCCTCCTCGAGCCGAGCCTCGTCGGCGGAACGCAGGACCAGTTCGGTCATGACGCGATCGCGGCCCATCTGCGGATAGGAGCCCATCTTGACGTCGGGATATTGCGCCTGGAGTTCGCCCAGCGGGCCGCCCACCGTCCCCTCGCCCACCGCCGCCTTGACCGTGCGCGACAGCACTTTCCGGCCGCCCTGGAGCGTGGGAGCCAGCGCTTCGAGCATGGCCCGCATGATGATGGGCACGCCGGCCATGACATGCACGTTGCCGATGCGGAAGCCCGGCGCGGCGCTGACGGAATTGACGATGAGATCGGCGCCTTCGGGAATGCGGGCCATGCGCAGGCGCGCTTCGTTTACCTCGGTGCCGGTCTGCTGCCAGCGCGCCTCCAGCATGGCGCGGGCCTGGGCATTGATCGGCAGGGCGACGCCGAAGGCCGTGGCGATGGCATCGGCGGTGATGTCATCATGCGTCGGCCCGATCCCGCCCGAGGTGAAGACATAGGTGCAGCGGGCGCGCAGCGCGTTGACCGCCTCCACAATGGCGTCCATCTCGTCAGACACCACGCGCACCTCGATGAGGTCGATGCCCAGATCGGTGCAGAAATCGGCGACCGCGCCGATATTGACGTCCTTGGTGCGGCCGGAGAGGATTTCGTCGCCGATGACGATCATTCCGGCGGTGACGCGATTGTTCTGCTGGGTCATGGTGTCTATCCGAAAGGGGCATCTGTGGATGCCTCCCGGGCAAAGCCGAGTCAAGCCGCGTACGGCCTTCCCATAAGCGGCTTGTGCCCCTATTTTGCGGGCAGGAGTATGTTCATGATCACCTATGTCGACGCATCCAGCAAAACCCGCCGTACGCCCGGCATCATCCCCCTGCATGGCGCAGAAGGTTTTGAAGGCATGCGCCGGGCCGGCGCGCTGACGGCACAGGCCCTCGACATCCTGACCGAATATGTCGAGCCGGGCGTGCCCACGGCCAAGCTCGACCAGATCGCCCACGAATTCGCCCGCGACCATGGCGCGGTGCCGGCGACGATTTTCTACAAGGGCTACCGCCATGCCCTGTGCACCTCGATCAACCATGTGGTGTGCCACGGCATTCCCGACCAGCGGCCGCTGCGCGAGGGCGATATCGTCAATATCGACCTGACCCTGGTGGTGGATGGCTGGCATGGCGATTCGAGCCGGATGTATCCGGTGGGCGAAATTTCACGCAAGGCCGAGCGGCTGATCGAGGTCACCTATGAAGGCCTTGCGGCCGGCATCGCCGCCGCCAGGCCGGGCAATACGACCGGCGATATCGGCGCCGCCATCCAGGCGGTGGCGGAGGGCGAGCGCATGAGCGTGGTGCGCGACTTCGTCGGCCATGGCCTCGGCCGGCTGTTCCATGACGAGCCCAACATCCTGCATTTCGGCACGCCGGGCACTGGCGTCCCGCTCAAGCCGGGCATGATCTTCACCATCGAGCCGATGATCAATCTCGGCCGCCCGCATGTGAAAATCCTCTCGGACGGCTGGACCGCGGTGACGCGCGACCGGACGCTGTCGGCGCAATGCGAACATTCCATCGGCATCACCGAAACGGGCTGCGAAATCTTCACTCTCTCTCCCGCTGACCTGTTCAACCCCATGGCCAGCCGGGCGGCAGCGTGACGAAAAAGCCGGACGATACGGGATCGGGAATGTCCGAAGCGGCCAAGCCGCATTATCTGGGCCATCGCGAACGGGCGCGCGAGCGCTTCAACAACGTGGGCGGAGAGGCGCTGGCCGATTACGAATTGCTGGAACTGGTGCTGCATATCCTGCTGCCCCAGCGCGACACCAAGGCGCTGGCCAAGGAATTGCTGGGCCATTTCGGCTCGTTCTCCGCCGTGCTCGGCGCCGCGCCGGCCCGGCTGGCGGAGGTGAAGGGCCTGGGCCCCACCTCGATCACCAATCTCAAGGTCATCCAGTCGGCGGCGCAACGCTATGGCCGCGACCAGATCAGCCGCGAACAGCCCATCCTGGCCTCATGGTCGCAATTGATCGATTATTGCCGCAGCCAGATGGCCTATGAGACGGTGGAGCAGTTCCGCATCCTGTTCCTCGACAAGAAGAACCGGCTGATCGCCGACGAGGTGCAGCAGGTGGGCACGGTGGACCATACGCCGGTCTATCCCCGCGAAGTCATCCGCCGCTCGCTGGAACTCTCGGCCACCGCCCTGATCCTGGTGCACAACCATCCCTCGGGCGACCCGGCCCCCTCCTCCGCCGATGTCCGCATGACGCGCGAAATTGCCGAGATCGCCAAGCCGCTGGGCATCGTGCTGCACGATCACATCATCGTGGGCAAATCGGGCCACGCCTCGCTGCGCGGGCTAAAGCTCATCTGAGCGTTTGCGGCCCAGCCGGTCGCGGAATTGCTGCAGGGCGCGCAGGCTCTTCTTCACCCCGGGGCTGGCCTTGGCCCATATGCGCACCTGCTGGAAGCCGCGATGGGCCGCGATCACCACGGCACCCAGCGGCGTCAGGCCGATATAATGATGGCGCAGCGGCACCTGCACATTGCACCAATGCCGCTTTTCGTCGGTGAAGCCCGAGCCCATGTCGAAGACGGCAATGCCGTTGTCGAACACGTCCTGCATGACCCGCAGCAGGCATTGCTTGCCGGGCGAGCCGCCCTGCATGCGGCTGCAATCGCTCATCGAGGAGATGAGGCAGAACATGCGATCGCCATGCACGATATTGTAGCGCACCGCGACCACCTCGCCCTCCACCCGCAGCGCGTGCAGGCGCACATCGATGCCCGAGCCGGGCGCCATGGCCGCGTGATAGAAGCCGATCAGATCGTCTTCCACGAAACAATCGCGGATGCCCTGGGCGCGGAAGCGCTCGGAGCGCTGGTGGAACATGGTGTCGATGACGGGCGCAGCAAGGACCGGATCGGTGATTTCCTCGAAAGAGACCGCTCCCAGCGCCGCCAGGCGATCGCCCTGCTGCCGGTCATGCTTGCGGCGGGACCGGCTGCGCTGTTCGCCGTCGCATTGCGCCCAGGACGAGAATTGCGCCCGATAGAGGGTTTCATGCTCCAGCCAGGTTCCCAATTCGTCGAAGAGGCCGGGATGTCCGTCCACCTCGGCGGGAACCGAGCGCAGGAAGAGCAGCTCCGCCCCGCGAAAATCGGCAGTCATGGCGCGCCACAGCTCGGCGCGGCCGGCCGGGCCCAGAGCGGCGAGGCGGGCATGGTCCGCCACCGGCGCATAGCAGCCGGCATTGGTGCCGGGAAACCAGGTGAGCACCCGGATGCCCCAGACGCGCTTGAGATGGAGCGGCAGGATGGCAATGGCGCGGCCATCCAGTTCGGCGAGCACATAGCGCTGCTGGCTTGTCGGAATTTTGCGGTCCCGGACCCAGAGGCGGATGAAATCGTAGCCCAGGCCGGGGGACTGAACGGCGCCGGCGGTCAGGTCGCGCCAGGCGACCTCGACATCCTCGATGCGCCTGGTGACGCGAATGCCGATCCGCTCGCCGAAGCCGGCCGGCTCCATGGCGATGGCGCTCGCCAGATTCCCCACCATTGCGCCAAATGACTGGCTTTCCGCTCGCACCAAACCGCCCCCCAGGCACCCCAGATCGACCGCAGCTTCGGGTGCGCGGGTAAATCAGTCCTGAAAATGCAGCCGCGATCCGCCGATAAAGTGCGGGAAATGGTGCAAAGGTTAATGCGAGCTTCCCGATCAGCCGAAGGTTGCGAGGACCGGGAAGGTCTCCAGGAACCAATAGGAGATGCGGGTGAAATTGCCGGTGAGGAACAGGATCCCGGTGAGAACCAAGAGCCCCCCCATGATCTTCTCGACCATGCCCAGATGCTTCTTGAACCCCTGGAAGAAGGTGAGGAAGGGCCCCACGGCAATGCCGGCCAGGAAGAAGGGAATGCCCAGGCCGAGCGAATAGAGGCCCAGCAGCGAGGCGCCTTCCCAGGCGGTGTCGCGGCTGGCGGCGACGGAGAGGATCGCGGCCAGGACCGGCCCGATACAGGGCGTCCAGCCGATGGCGAAGGCCAGGCCCAGCAGGAACCCGCCCAGAGGCCCGGACGCCATGCCGGGGCCCTGATGGCGAATCTGCCGGTCGAGAATGCCGATGCGATAAAGGCCCAGGAAATGCAGGCCCATGGCGATGATGACGATGCCGGCAATCGGCGTCAGGATCGGCAGGAGCTGGCGGAACACCTGGCCGAAAGCGGTGGCGGTGGCGCCCAGCGCCACGAATACCACGGTGAAGCCCAGGATGAAGAAGATCGAGGTGACGGCGACGCGCAATTGCAGCCGCCCGCCGATACTCGCCGATTCGGCGCGCAATTGGTCATAGCTCGCCCCGCTCATATAGGTGAGATAGGGCGGCACCAGGGGCAGCACGCAGGGGCTGAGAAAGCTCAATACGCCCGCACCGATGACCAGAGGCAGGGAAAATTCCAATTCACGACGCTCCTTGCTCGCGCCCCTGTGTAGCGCCTGTCCCGCACAAAGCAATGAGCCCTTGGGTCGCATCGCGCCGATGTGAGCGCCCGGCCGGCCCCGAGTCCCCGGCCAAGAGAGCTTGCCGCCCCCTGCCCCGCGCGTTACAGCAAATGGGTTTTTTCCCATCGAGGTGCCCATGACACATCGTCCGCTCCGCATTGCGCCATCGATCCTGTCCGCCGATTTCGCGCGGCTCGGCGCCGAGGTTAAGGCCATTGCCGAAGGCGGAGCCGATTACATCCATGTCGATGTGATGGACGGCCATTTCGTGCCCAATATCAGCTTCGGGGCGCCGGTGATGAAGGCGGTGCGTGGGGTGACGGACAAGGTGTTCGACGTGCACCTGATGATCGCGCCGGCCGATCCCTACCTGGCCGATTTCGCCAAGGGCGGGGCCGATATCATCACCGTCCATGCCGAGGCGGGGCCGCATCTGCACCGTTCGCTCCAAGCCATCAGGGCACTGGGCAAGAAGGCGGGCGTGGCGCTCAATCCGGCAACGCCGGTTTCGGCGATCCAGCACGTCATCGAAGATTGCGACCTGGTGCTGGTGATGAGCGTCAATCCCGGCTTCGGTGGGCAGAGCTTCATTCCCGAAAGCCTCAACAAGATCAGGCAGGCCAAGGCGCTGATCGGCGGGCGCGATATCGATCTCGAGGTCGATGGCGGGGTAACCGCCGACAATGCGCGGGCGATCGTCGAGGCCGGGGCCAATGTGCTGGTGGCGGGCTCGGCGATCTATGGCGGCAACGACCCGGCAACCTATGCCGGCCGGATCAAGGCCATCCGCGACGCGGCCAGCCGGCGGGCCTGAGGGGGCTCAAGCCTCCAGCGGCATGGTGAATTGCAGGCCGGCCGATCGGCTCGCCTGCCAGGCCACGCGGAACGGCTCCATCCTGTGGTCGAACAGGATATAGCCGTCGCTGCCGATTTCGGCCTCGTGATCGAGGCGGATGCGCAGGCCGGTCTCGGACATGTCGAGGATGATGGCAAAGGCCCGCTTCAGTCCATCGCTCCAAACGACGATGGCCCTGGTATTGACGGCTTTGCGGGTGGCGGCGCGGCGTTCTCTGAACATGACACCGGTCTGCCTCGAGTCGCCGAACGGGACCCTAACGGATTCGTTAAAATGCGATTGTTCACAGCCCGCCGCGATTGCCGGATAGCGTCTTTGGGCTGGTCCTGATCGGCGTGGCGCTGTAGTGAGTTCGGCGAACGGCCAGGCTGGCTCCGGGCCGCGCGGCCCGTCTGCCCCCGGGGCATCTGAATCAAACTCTGATCTATCAAGGCTAAACCCATGATCCCGCGCTATTCCCGCCCCGAAATGGTTGCCAATTGGTCGGCCGAAAGCCGCTTCGCCATCTGGTTCGAGATCGAGGCGCACGCCACCTCCAAGCTCGCCGAACTCGGCGTCGTGCCCAAGGAGAGCGCCGACAAGATCTGGGACGTGATGAATGCCCGCAAGGCGGAGCTGGGCGATTACGGCTTCGATGTCGCGCGGATCGACGAAATCGAGCGCACCACCAAGCACGACGTCATCGCCTTCCTGACCCATCTTTCGGAAATCGTGGGACCCGATGCGCGCTTCGTGCACCAGGGCATGACCTCCTCCGACATCCTGGACACTACGCTCTCGGTGCAGCTCAGGAATGCCGCCGATATCCTGCTCGCCGATATCGGTGCCCTGCTCGAGGCGCTGAAGCGCCGCGCCTTCGAGCACAGGAACACCATCACCATCGGCCGCAGCCACGGCATCCATGCCGAGCCCACCACGTTCGGGGTGAAGCTGGCGGAAGCCTATGCCGAATTCTCGCGCAACCGGGCCCGCCTGGTAGCGGCGCGCGCCGAAATCGCCACCGCCGCCATTTCCGGCGCCATCGGCACCTTCGCCAATATCGACCCTTCCGTGGAAGAGTATGTGGCCGAAAAGCTCGGCCTTTCCATCGAGCCGGTCTCCACCCAGGTGATCCCGCGCGACCGGCATGCCATGTTCTTCGCCACCCTGGGCGTGATCGCCTCTTCCATCGAGCGGGTGGCAACCGAAATCCGCCATTTGCAGCGCACCGAGGTGCTGGAGGCAGAGGAATATTTCTCGCCCGGCCAGAAGGGCTCCTCGGCCATGCCGCACAAGCGCAACCCGGTGCTGACCGAAAACCTGACCGGGCTGTCCCGCCTCGTGCGCGGCATGGTCACTCCTGCCCTGGAAAACGTGGCGCTCTGGCACGAGCGCGATATTTCCCATTCCTCGGTCGAGCGCATGATCGGGCCGGACGCCACGATCACGCTGGATTTCGCGCTGGCGCGGCTGACCGGGGTGATCGACAAGCTGGTCGTCTATCCGGAAAACATGCGGAAAAATCTCGATCTCTTGGGCGGGCTGCACAATTCCCAGCGCGTGCTGCTGGCGCTGACCCAGGCCGGCTATAGCCGCGAGGATTCCTACGCGGCGGTGCAGCGCAATGCCATGAAGGTCTGGGAACATCGCGGCGACCGCGCCGGGCTGTTCGCGCAGAACCTCAAGGATGACCCGCAAGTGACTCTGAGCGACGAACAAATCGACGCCATGTTCGACGACGGTTATCACCTCAAGCATGTCGACACGATCTTCGCGCGGGTCTTCGGCGCATGAGAATTGCCGATTGCGACATCCTGATCCTGCCGGGCCTGGGTAATTCCGGGCCGGGCCATTGGCAGGTCCGCTGGGCGGAAAAGATGCGGACATCGGCCATCGTCGAGCAGGCCGATTGGGATGAGCCGGAACTGGACGACTGGGTGGATACGATCGATCAGGCGACGCGGCTGACCACCCGCCCGGTCGTGCTCATCGGCCATTCCCTGTCCTGCATCGCCATTGCCCATGCCGCTTCGCGCCTGCCCGAGAATGTGCGGGGCGCCTTTCTCGTGGCGCCCACCGATGCCGAGTTGAGCCCGGCCGTGCCGCCGGAAGTGGAGCCGTTCCGCCCGGTGCCGCGCGATCCCTTCCCCTTCCCGTCCATGGTGGTGGCGTCGACCAATGACATCTATTGCAGCGTCGATCGCGCCGTCGAATTCGCCACCTGCTGGGGCTCGGACTTTCACATGGCGGGCGAGGCCGGCCATATCAACGTGGATTCCGGCCACGGCCCCTGGCCGGAAGGGCTGCTGATGTTCACGCGGCTGATGCAGCGGCTGTGACCGGCGATTACGACATCCGGCCCGAAACGCCCTCCGCCGAGGATTACCAGCGCCTGCGCGTGGCGGCCGGGCTCAGCCCCAAGACGGCGGAACAGGCGGCCAAGGGCCTGCCCAATACCTGGTTCGGCGTCATTGTGCGGCATGGCGGCCGCGCCGTGGGCATGGGGCGGATCATCGGCGACGGCGGCACGGCATTCCAGATCGTCGATATCGCCCTGGAGCCGGCCCATCACGGCAAG
Organism: Devosia elaeis; assembly: GCF_001650025.1. GTDB lineage: Bacteria > Pseudomonadota > Alphaproteobacteria > Rhizobiales > Devosiaceae > Devosia > Devosia elaeis. The sequence continues at coordinate 17,999 of NZ_LVVY01000067.1, forward strand.
GGCCTGGGCAAGGCGATCATGGCGGCGCTGATGCAGCACCTAGCCACGCACGCCCCCGCAGGCGCCTATGTCAGCCTGATCGCCGACGGCGATGCGCGCCATCTTTACGCGAAATACGGATTCGAGCCGGTCATGCCGGCCTCGATCGGCATGGCCATGCTGGTGCCGGCCCGCGCCTAGGCCGAACGAGTGCAAAGAAAAGAGGCGCCCGCCGACCGGCGAACGCCCCCTAAACTTGCAGCTAAAAATGATCAGCCTTCCGCAGCGACCTGCTCATTGGCCACGATCACCAATTGATCCATCTTGGACCGGATTGCCGCGTCATCGACCGCAACGCCCTTGGCCTTGAGGTCGGCCGAAACCTTTTCGAACACATCGCTGTCGCCCGGAGTGGCGAAATCGGCGGCCACCACTTCGGCGGCATAGGCATTGGCCGCGTCGCCCGACAGGCCCAGGAGCTCGGCAACCCACAGGCCCAGCAGCTTGTTGCGGCGCGCCTCGGCCTTGAACTTCTTTTCGGCGTCGAAAGCGAACTTGGCTTCCTGGCCCTTCTGCCGATCTTCAAACTGGTTCATGATCTCTCCCAAATGGCTCTGTCTTGCCGCCTAACCGGCTTCGCTCTTGGACATAGGGGGTCTTTGCCCGCAAATCAACGCCGCGCCCAAGGCTGCGACGCCGTGCCCCGCGCATCGCGCTCCACAGGAAAGGCCTTGCTTTCTTGCCCCGTTCTGGCGCATGAAGCGGCCCAATCCACCCACCTCTCAATGGCAACGGATTCGAGATGAACCGTCGACGCAAAATCTATGAGGGCAAGGCCAAGATCCTGTTCGAGGGTCCCGAGCCGGGCACTTTGGTTCAGTATTTCAAGGACGACGCCACCGCCGGCAACGGCGCCCGCCACGAAGTGATCGACGGCAAAGGCGTGCTGAACAACCGGATTTCCGAGTTCGTCTTCTCCAAGCTCAACGATCTGGGCATCCCGACCCATTTCCTGCGCCGCATCAACATGCGCGAGCAGCTGATCAAGGAAGTCGAGATCATCCCGCTCGAGATCATCGTGCGCAATTACGCCGCCGGCTCGCTGGCCAAGCGGTTGGGGCTGGAGCCGGGCACCCGCCTGCCCCGCTCGATCATCGAATTCTGCTACAAGGACGATGCGCTCGGCGACCCGATGGTCTCCGAAGAGCACATCACCGCCTTCGGCTGGGCCAACCCGGCCGAGCTCGACGACATCATGAGCCTGGCCGTCCGCATCAACGATTTCCTCACCGGCCTGTTCATGGGCGTCGGCATCCAGCTCGTCGATTTCAAGATCGAAGTCGGCCGCCTCTATGAGGGCGACCTGATGCGCATCGTGCTGGCCGACGAAATCAGCCCGGACAATTGCCGCCTCTGGGACATCAAGACCCGCAACAAGCTCGACAAGGACCGCTTCCGCGAAAATCTCGGCGGCCTGGTGGAAAGCTATCGCGAGGTGGCCCAGCGCCTCGGCATCCTGGTGGAAAACGACAATGCGCTGACCACCGGTCCGCGTCTCGTCCAGTAGTTTCGGAAACAGATCTGATGAAAGCGCGCGTCATCGTCACGCTCAAGAACGGCGTTCTCGACCCCCAGGGCCAGGCCATCGAAGGCTCTCTGGCCAGCCTTTCCTTCGGCGGTGTCAGCAATGTGCGCCAGGGCAAGGTTTTCGACTTCGAGATCGAAGGAACCGACGAGCAGGCCGCGCGTTCCCAGATCAAAGCGATGTGCGAAAAGCTCCTCGCCAATACTGTGATCGAAAACTTCGCGATCGAAATTTCACATTAACGCCTTTACGGCAAAATCCTAACTCGTGCCCCGTTCGGCGCAGGACCATATAGCCATGCGTAAGTCCCAGATTGCTCTTTCCGTAATGTTTTTTGCCTCTCTTGGCCTGCTGTTCGCGGCCTATGCTTCGGTACCGGTGTAAGGCTTTAGCCAATTCCTTACCAAGCTGGCGTTTTACAGCATTTGCAGGCCCGGGCTTAATCCCGCGGTGACGCTGCCAGGCCTATGCTGCTCCTCATCACAAGGGGGAGCGCAGGCCGATGGAAAACGCCAGGACAAGGCTCGATTGGGTGGACATGGCCAAGGGCCTCTCCATCTTTCTCGTCGTCATCATGTATTGCGCCTCCAGCGTGGGCGAGGATACCGGCCAGACCGGTTTCCTGCACTGGACCATCGCCTTCGCCATGCCCTTCCGCATGCCGGAATTCTTCCTGCTCTCCGGCCTGTTCCTGAGCCAGGTCATCACCCGGCCCTGGCGCGCCTATGCCGATAGGCGCGTGGTGCACTATTTCTATTTCTACGCGCTCTGGGCCATCATACACATCGTCTTCAAGGAAGCGCTGGTGGGCCGCGACCCGCTGGGCGCCGCCGGCTCGCTGGCCTGGGCGATCATCTCGCCCTACGGCGTGCTCTGGTTCATCTACATGCTCGGCGTCATGGGGCTGGTGGCCAAGTTCCTGTTCGACACCAGGGCGCCGCATTGGGCCGTTCTGGCCGTGGCCGCCATCCTGCAGATGGCCAATATCCATACCGGCAGCTATCTCATCGACCAGTTCGCCGCCTATTTCGTCTATTTCTATGCCGGCTATGCCCTGGCGCCGCATATCTTCAAGCTGGCCGACTGGGCCATGGACCATGTCGCGCTGGCGCTGGGCGCGCTCGCGGCCTGGGCCGTGATCAATGCCGTCATGGTGTTTTCGCCGGGCTTCGTCATGGACCCGGTGCATATCCACATGGGCTGGGGCGCCCTGCCCGGCCTGCATCTCATCCTGGCCCTGGCCGGCTCCATGGCGGTGGTCATGTCGGCGGCCCTGCTGGTGCGCCTGCCCTGGATGAACTGGCTGCGCTGGATGGGCAGCAAGTCGCTGGTGATCTACGTGGCCTTCGTGCTGCCCATGGGCATTGCCCGCATCGCCCTTTTGCGCTTCGGCATCGAGGAACCCAACCTGGTGAGCCTCGTCACCATGATCGCCGCCATCGGCGCGCCGCTCCTGCTCTGGTGGCTGGTGCAGAAGCTCGGTTTCGGCAAATTCCTGTTCGAGCGGCCGGCCTGGGCCCACCTGCCCGGAACCGCGCGCGGCACCAAGCCCGCCGGAATCCCAGCCGAGTAAAGCAGCGGACCGGAAAATGTAGCTACGGCTGTCGGAACCCGGGCGCTCTCACCCGACTAGTCGTCATTGCCGGGCTTGTCCCGGCAATCCATCGCGCGGCGAGCATGGACTACCGGGACAGGCCCGGTGGTGACGATGGTGGGGCAGCCATTGCAACCCTGGAGTGAGATGAGCTGAACGCGAAAAAGCCGGCACCGGGGCCGGCTTTTTTATCAGTAGATGTCGATCAATTCGGCGTGCGGAAGATGTTCGGCACAATGGGGCGGATGCGGAGCGGCGGCCGCGCATCCTGGCGCTTCATGTCCGACACCAGATGCGCCCGGCCTTCCGAGCCCCGGACGGTTACCGGTTTTTGCGACGACGTCGATTGCTGCTGCATTGGCTTGCTCCCTGAAACTTGCACCAAGGCCGAACGCCGCATTCCCGCCATGGTTCCGCCTTTTGCAGCGATTGCCGCTCGGCGCCGCGCAATTTGCCGGCATCGGCCGGCCCAGCCCCTTGCCTTTTTCATCAAGACTCACCACAAGGACCCCGAACACCCCACAGAAACAAAGGATCAAGCGATGAAGGCCGCCGTCATCGTGTTTCCGGGCCTCAACCGCGACCGCGACATGATCGCGGCGTTGACCAAGATCGGGGGCAGCAAGCCCGCCATCGTCTGGCATCAGGACGCCGATATTCCCGATGCCGACCTGATCGTCATTCCCGGCGGCTTCTCCTATGGCGATTACCTGCGCTGCGGCGCCATCGCGGCCCGCTCGCCGATCATGGACAAGCTGCGCGAGCGTGCCGCCCAGGGCGTCAAGGTGCTGGGCGTCTGCAACGGCTTCCAGATCCTGATCGAGGCCGGCCTGCTGCCCGGCGCGCTGATGCGCAACATGTCGCTGAAATTCGTCTGCCGCGAAGTGAAGCTCGAAGTGGTCAATGCCGACACCGATTTCACGCGCGGCTATGCCAAGGGCCAGATCATCCGCTGCCCGGTCGCCCATCACGATGGCAATTACTTCGCCGATGCCGAAACGCTCAAGCGCATCGAGGGCGAGGGCCGCGTGGCCTTCCGCTATGCCGAAGGCACCAATCCCAACGGCTCGATCAACGACATTGCCGGCATTTTCAACGAGAACAAGAACGTGCTCGGCCTGATGCCACACCCCGAAAACCTCATCGAGGCAGCCCATGGCGGCGAGGACGGGCGCGCCCTGTTCGCCGCCGCGCTCCAGCAGGTGGCGTAACCCCAATATGGCCCTGCAGCGCGCTCTGACCTGGACCGGCCTGCTGCTCGGCAGCGCCGGCCTGGTGCTGCAATTTTCCATCTCGATGCAGGACATGCTCGCCCATGGGCGGGACCTGCCCGGCGCCCTGGGCGCCTTTTTCTCCTATTACACGATCCTCACCAATATCGCGCTGGTCCTGGTCTATCTGTCGGACGCGACCGGCTGGCACTGGCTGAGCCTATTCCGCCGGCCGCTGGTGCGCGGTCTGGTGGCGGCCAATATCGCGCTGGTCGGCCTCTATGTCTTTTTCGTGCTGCGCTTTCTCAGCGATCTCGAAGGGCTGTTCGCCGTGGCGGATATCATCCTCCACTATGTCTGCCCGCTGGTTTACCTGGCCTGGTGGAGCGCCACGCAGCGCCACGGCCAGTTGCACTGGGCCGACCTGCCCCTGATGCTGGTGCCGACCTTCATCTACTTCCTCTACGCCATGGCGCGCGGCGCCTGGGTGCAGGAATATCCCTATCCCATCCTCAATGCGATCGATCTCGGCTATGGCCAGGTCGCCGCCAACGCCGTCTATATGACGGTGTTCCTGGCGGTGCTGGCCGTGCTGGTGATCGCCGCCGACCACTTCCTTGCCCGCCTTTCCCGGACACCAGCCCAATGACCCTGCGCAACGACATCGCCATCACCCCCGACCTGGTCGCCAGCCACGGCCTCAAGCCGGATGAATACCAGAAGATTCTCGACCTGATCGGGCGGGAGCCGACCTATACCGAGCTGGGCATTTTCTCGGCGATGTGGAACGAGCACTGCTCCTACAAGAGCTCCAAGAAATGGCTGCGCACCCTGCCGACCAAGGGGCCGCGCGTCATCCAGGGGCCGGGCGAGAATGCCGGCGTCGTCGATATCGGCGACGGACAGGCCGTGGTGTTCAAGATGGAATCGCACAACCATCCGAGCTTCATCGAGCCCTATCAGGGCGCCGCGACCGGCGTGGGCGGCATCCTGCGCGACGTCTTCACCATGGGCGCTCGCCCCGTCGCCGCCATGAACGCGCTGCGCTTCGGCGCGCCCGACCATGAAAAGACCCGCCACCTGGTCTCCGGCGTCGTCGCCGGCGTCGGCGGCTACGGCAATTCCTTCGGCGTGCCCACCGTGGGCGGCGAGGTCGAGTTCGACGCGCGCTATAACGGCAATATCCTGGTCAACGCCTTCGCGGCCGGGCTCGCCGATACAGACAAGATTTTCTATTCCAAGGCCGAAGGCGTCGGCCTGCCCGTCGTCTATCTCGGCGCCAAGACCGGTCGCGACGGCGTCGGCGGGGCCACCATGGCCTCGGCCGAGTTCGGCGACGATATCGAGGAAAAGCGCCCCACCGTGCAGGTCGGCGACCCCTTCACCGAAAAGCGCCTGCTGGAAGCCTGCCTTGAGCTGATGGCCACCGGCGCCGTCATCGCCATTCAGGACATGGGCGCGGCGGGCCTCACCTGCTCGGCCGTCGAAATGGGCGCCAAGGGCGATCTCGGCATCGAGCTCGATCTCGATAAGGTGCCGGTGCGCGAAGAGCGCATGACCGCCTATGAGATGATGCTGTCGGAAAGCCAGGAGCGCATGCTCATGGTGCTGCATCCTGAAAAGGAAGCGGAAGCCCGCGCCGTGTTCGAGAAATGGGAGCTGGACTTCGCCACCGTCGGCAAGACCACCGACGACCTGCGTTTCCGCGTCCTCTGGCAGGGCGAGGAAGTCGCCAATCTACCGATCAAGGAATTGGGCGACGAAGCTCCCGAATATGACCGCCCCTGGACCGAGCCGGTCATTCCCGCCGCGCTGGACAGGAGCGACGTGCCGCAGATGGACGTGGCCGAAGCGCTGCTGGCGCTGATCGGCGGGCATCATTGTTCCTCGCGTCGCTGGGTCTACGAGCAATACGACACCCTGATCCAGGGCAATTCCATGCAGCGCCCAGGCGGCGATGCCGGCGTCATCCGCGTCGAGGGCGCCGAGACCAAGGGCCTGGCCTTCACCTCGGACGTGAACCCACGCTATTGCGAGGCCAACCCCTTCGAGGGCGGCAAGCAGGCCGTGGCCGAAGCCTGGCGCAACCTGACCGCGACCGGCGCCGAGCCGCTGGCCGCCACCGACAACCTCAATTTCGGCAATCCCGAACGCCCCGAAATCATGGGCCAGTTCGTAAAAGCCGTCGAAGGTATCGGCGAAGCCTGCCGGGTGCTGGAATTCCCCATCGTCTCGGGCAATGTCAGCCTCTACAACGAAACCAATGGCCGCGGCATCCTGCCGACCCCCACCATCGGGGGCGTCGGCCTCCTGCCCGAATGGAACAGAAGCGTCGGCATCGGCTTCGTGGCCGAGAACCAGCCCATCCTGCTGATCGGCGGCCCGGCCGAGCGCGGCATGCATCTGGGCCAGTCGATCTATCTGCGCGACCTGTTCGACCGCCGCGACGGCGATGCGCCCCATGTCGATCTCGCCGCCGAAAAGAAGACCGGCGATTTCGTGCGCAAGCTGATCCGCTCCGGCGTCGTCACCGCCTGCCACGACCTCTCCGATGGCGGCCTCGGCGTCGCCCTGGCCGAGATGGCCATTACCGGCGGCATCGGCGCGAGCGTGACCGATGTGGAGGGCAATGACCCGATCCTCACCTTCTTCGGCGAGGACCAGGGCCGCTACCTCGTGACCCTCAACCTCGACCCGCAGGGCGAGGAGATCGCGGCACTGTGGAAGGAAGCCGAAGCGCTCGGCATCTTCGCGCCCTGGATCGGCACGACGGGAAGCAATGCGCTGACGCTCGGCGCCGCAACATCAATCCCGGTGGCCACGTTGACCGCCGCATATGAGAACTGGTTCCCCAGCTATATGAACGGCTAGGCCGGCATTTGCCGCCCCTCGCCTTATGTTCGCCTTTCTTTGGAGCGCTTTGCTCCGGGAAAGGCGTCGCGGAACAGGAGCGGACGATGAAACACAAGCGCGTGTTGGCCATCTTGGCGGGTTTCGGCCTGGCGCTGACGCCGATCATGGCGGCGGCCCAGGAAATCAACATCACGCGCTCCGTGCTCACCGACCTGCCCTATACGCTGATCTATCCGGCCCCGATGGTGGCCAGCGGCGGCGGCGATGCGCCGCTGATCATCAATCATCCCGATGCGCCGCTGCAATGCGACATGCGCGTGGTGCCGGTCGAGGATACGGACTGGTCGGTGCAAACGGCGCTCTCCGCCCTGGACGACGCCGAAATCGCCTCGGCGTGGGCCGAAACGCTGCCGGGCTTCACCGTCACCAGCAAGGGAACATCGTCCTATCAGGACGCCGAAGCCCTGACCTATGAAGGCACCAGCACGGATTCGGCCATGGGCATGCCGCTGACCCTGGTGCATACCGAAGCGGTATCGTCCGGCCGGGGCTATGCGCTCGACTGCATGTATGCCGCCGACCAGGCGGCGCAGGCCCGGCCGCTGGTCGATTTCATCATCGCCAATTTCGCCACCCGCTCGGATGCCGATTGCTGCGTGGGCGCTACCCTGGTCCCCGAGGAAGAACCCGCCGCGCAATAGCTGTTCCCGCGCCACTCCGCATTCTCCCCTTCACCGCGGTTGAAGCGGCCCGACCCGCATGCCATATCAGGGGCATGCGCCGGACGATCTCGGCAATGGACAAACGGGGAGACAGAACATGGCTATGGACGCCAATGAAATCGAGCGCCGCATCAAGGCCGCCCTGCCCGATGCCCGGATCGAAATCCGCGATCTGGCCGGCGACGGCGATCATTACGCGGCGACGGTGATTTCCGAAGCCTTCCGCGGCAAATCCCGCGTGCAGCAGCACCAGCTCGTCTATGCCGCCTTGCAGGGCGACATGGGCGGCGCCCTCCACGCCCTGGCCTTGCAGACCAACGTTCCGGACTGATGCCCGGCCTGCGCGATTCCCTCGATCTCATCCGCATGGTCCGGCCCGAAGCGGGTACGGCGGCCCTCGAACATGAGATCATGGCCGAACGCGCCAGTTCGCTCAATGCGGCGGAAGCGCGGGTGAAAAAGGCCGTGGCGGGACTGGCCAGCGGCGCAGATCGCCAGCACTGGCTGGAGGAGGCACGACAGGCCGTGTGGGCCTATTTCGTGCAGCGCGAATTGATCGGCTTCCGCCGCCATCATGAGGTGATTCAAGACCTCAATATCCCCAGCGAAGTGCTTGCCGGGCTTGGCGCATCCCCAGCCAAGGGCAAATGAGCGGCATGCCGAACCAAAAGCCGAAAATATGACCCGTGCCGTTTTCTTTGATGTCGACGGCGTGCTGATCAACGGAATTCACGCCCGCCCCGAATTGAGCCGCCGCTGGGATCAAAACCTGCTGGTCGACATGGGCATCGATCCGGAGCGCTTCACCAAGGAATTTATCTTCGACATTTTCGTCAAGAAGGTCTCGGTGGGCGAAATGTCGGTCATGGAGGCCTTGGAACGCCGGCTGCCCTCGCTCGGCTATCACGGCTCCCCCGTTGTTTTTCACCATTATTGGCTGCTCAACGATAGCGAGCTCAATCGGCCGCTGCTTGATGCCATCCGTATTCTCAAGGGTAGGGATGACATTAGGCTCTACATCGCCACCAATCAGGAACATCTGCGCGCAAGCTGGCTCTGGAGCCATCTGGGCCTGCATGATCTGTTCGACGACATGTTCTATTCCGCCCGGATCGGTGCGCGCAAACCGGACAAGGCCTTCTTCGACTTCGCCATAAGAAAGATTGGCCCGCAGGCCGAACCGCCTCTCTTCTTCGACGATACACCCAAAGTGGTCGAAGGCGCCCGTGCGGCAGGCTGGGAAGCGATGCAATTCGACACCATGGATGATTTTTCGAGCCATCCCTGGATAGCGGAACGGCTTTTTTCGCCGACACAGTAACAATCATCGGCGCTTGCCGATGCTCATCTCGACAGCACGGCCCGCCTGCCCTATTTAGAGACAAACGCACCGGCCCTTGACACCGGCATTCCGAAAGGCTCCGCCATGACCGATATCAACGCCTTCATCGACGACCAGGTGAAGAACAACGACGTGTTCCTGTTCATGAAGGGCACCCCGGATTTCCCGCAATGCGGTTTTTCCGGCCAGGTCGTCCAAATTCTGAACTATCTCGGCGTCGAATTCGGCAGCGCCAATGTGCTGGAAAGCGAAGAACTGCGCGACGGGATCAAGGCCTATACCAATTGGCCGACCATTCCCCAGCTCTACGTGAAGGGTGAATTCGTCGGCGGCGCCGACATTACCCGCGAAATGTTCCAGTCCGGCGAATTGCAGACCCATTTCGAACAGGCCGGCATCGCCGTCAAGCAGAGCGCCTGATCGCCTGAATCCGAATTTGAAGGCCCTGTCCTAACCCGGCGGGGCCTTTTGCTTTTTCAGCGTTTCGAGCGCCGCCGCGAACCGGGGCTCCTGCTGCAATCTCGCCAAGGCCCAATGGTGGGCCAGCCAGCCGGGCTCACCCTGCCAGCCATTGCGCGCCAACCGTTCCACGGCATCGAGCGCCTTGCCGGTTTCGCCCGCTTCGGCCCAGGCACAGGCGGCGTGAAAACCCAGCCAGACGATCTCCGCCTCCCCGGCCTCGAAATGCCGCGCGAACTGGCGGCAGGGTGGCTCGTCCAGATCGCCTGCATTTTCGGCAGGAAGCGAGGCGCTATAGGCCAGCGCTTGCACCGGCGGCGCATCGGCAAAGCGCCGGGCAATGGCCACCGAGCCGCGATTGGAGGCATGGCAATGCCAGCCGATCCGCGAAATGCCCTGCGCCCGGGCCGCGTCCAGCACCGTCTTGACCAATAAGGTACCAAGCCCCCTGCACCGATATTTGGGATGGACCCAAAGGCCGATTTCGGCGCGCGCCCCGATGACGAGATCGGGCAGGCAGCGCCCGATTTCCATTTCGCCATCGAAAAGCCGGTGGCCGATCGCATCGGCATCGGCGCTTAGCGTGAGCTCTGTCGGCAATATTACGGGCAGGTCCGCCGGCTTGAGGCTGAACACCAGGCGCGGATGCGCCAGCATGGCCCGGTTCGGCAGCGCGGCGCTGACATCGGCACCGGGCGGGACATGCAGATAGACCCAGTCATCGAGCAAATCCGCTATTGCAGCGGCGACAGCGTCGGCGGGCTTCCCCAGGAGATAGCTGCCTTCGGGCCCTTCGATGATCGCCACAGCCGGCCGCGCGGCATCATCCACCCAGACCGCGCCTGCCGCCACACCGGCCAGGACCGCTGCGATACTGGCATGAATTTCCGCCATGCCGGCGGCCAGCGCCGCGACGGACTCGAACTGGCTGGCGGCAAGCTGGCGCATAGTCTTCATCCCGTTTGAATATCGGCGGCGTAGCGCTGGTCCCGCAGGGGGCGGACGCGGCGGGTGGCTTCGGCGTAATTGGGGTGCTGCTTATAGGCATCGAAAGCGGCGCGATCGGCGAATTCGGCATAGACCACGACGTCGACCGCATTGCCGTAAAGATCGACCTTGCTGTTGCGGCGCACCTCGAAGGCCAGGCTATGCGGGATTTCGGCCAGGAGGGACAGGCCCTCGCAAATGGCATCGACCTTGTCCGGGGACTTGGCGGTGAAAAAGACGATATGGCGGATCAATAGAGGCTCCTGAACTGGCGTCTCTGTCCACGCCTTTGCCGCAGAGGTCAACCCATCACCAATGCTGATGGAAGCCATTCCGTTTTATCGTTTTGCGTGATGGCGGGACGCGGCCTATGCTGGTGCGCCTGCCGGAGAATCCTCCCATGTCCACCGCCATCCGTCCCTCTGTCCCGCTTCCGCTGGTCATCATCGCGGGCTGCATCATTGCGGCCATCGGCTTCGGCACCCGCGGCTCGTTCGGGCTCTTCACCCTGCCGGTGACTGAGGATCTCGGACTCAGCCGCGAGCAATGGGGCATGGCCATGGCCATCCAGAACCTGGTCTGGGGCCTCGCCCAGCCCTTTGCCGGCGGCATGGCCGACCGCTACGGCACCGGGCGCGTGCTCGCCCTGGGCGGCATCGTCTATGCCGCGGGCGTGCTCGGCATGGCGTTTTCGCCCGATACGCTGACTATGACGCTGACCGCCGGCGTGGTCACCGGCGTCGGCATCGCCATTGCTTCCTTCGGCGTCGTCATGGCCGCCTTCGGCCGCGTCGTGCCGGCGGAAAAGCGCAGCTTCGTCTTCGGCATCGCCACGGCGGCCTCCTCGGCCGGCCAGTTCATCTTCGCCCCGCTGGGCCAGGGCTTCATCAATGCCTTCGGCTGGCAGATGGCGCTGGTGTGGATCGCCATGCTGCTGCTGCTGATCATCCCATTGTCGGCGGCCCTGCGCGGCCGCGCCGAGTCGGTGCCCGGCGAGGCCGACCTGCCCTTCATGCAGGCCCTGTCGCGCGCCTGGGGCTACGGCTCCTACCGGCTGCTGGTCATCGGCTTTTTCGTCTGCGGCTTCCACCTGGCCTTCATCAATGTCCATATGCCGGCCTATCTGGTGCAATGCGGCCTTTCCCCGGAAGTGGGCTCCTGGACCATTGCGGTGATCGGGCTGTTCAACATTGCCGGCTCGCTCCTGTCCGGCTGGCTGGGCAGCCGGCTGCCCAAGCAATTGCTGCTGGCCCTGATCTATTTCCTGCGCGCCATCGCCATTGGTGCCTTCCTGTTGTTTCCGGTGAGCGAAATCACCGCCTATGCCTTCGCGGCGGCCATGGGCCTGCTCTGGCTGTCCACCGTGCCGCTGACCGCCGGCCTGGTCAGCCTGTTCTTCGGGCCGCGCTATATGGGCATGCTCTATGGCATCGCCTTTCTCAGCCACCAGATCGGCTCCTTTGTCGGCGTCTGGCTGGGCGGCTATGTCTATGACCTCACCGGGGCCTATGACCTGGTCTGGTATCTGGGCATCATCCTGGGCCTTGCCTCTGCGGCCATTCACATCCCGATCAACGAACGCACCGATTCCAGCTTCGCGCTCAAGGCGGCATGATTCCTCCATCGGTTGATGCCGATTGAAGACTTGCCAAATCCGGTCATGAAGTTCATGGTCCGACCATTCCTCCCGGTCGCCGTCGTCGCGGCCATGACGAGTTTCAGACATGTCCGATCACTTTTCGCGGGTTCTTTCCCGCCCTGAATTCATTGCCCTCATCGCCGCCCTGATGGCGGTCAATGCCCTGGCCATCGACGTCATGCTCCCCGCCCTGCCCTATATGGGCGAAGCGCTGGGCATTTCGAACGAGAACGAACGGCAATTCGTCGTCAGCGCCTATATGCTCGGCATGGGTATCGCCGTCCTGGCCTTCGGCCCGCTGACCGACCGTTTCGGCCGCCGCGCGCCATTGCTCATTGGTGTCGGCATCTATGTCGTCGCGGCCATCGTCGCGGCCTTCGCGCCCAATTTCACCATCCTGCTGGTGCTGCGCTTCATCCAGGGCATGGGCGCGGCCAGCGTGCGCGTCATCTCCACCGCCGTCGTGCGCGACCGCTATTCAGGCCGCGAAATGGCCGAGGTCATGTCGCTGACCTTCATGGTCTTCATGGCCATTCCCATCATCGCGCCCGGCATCGGCCAGGTGCTGCTGCTCACCGGTCCCTGGCAATCCATCTTCATTTTCATGGGGCTATTGGCCCTGGCCCTGTGGATCTGGACCTATATGCGCCTGCCCGAAACGCTGCCCCTGGACCAGCGCCGCCCGCTGAGCCTCAGCGGCATCCTGGGCAGCTTCCGCATCGTCTTCACCAATCGCGTGGCGATCTTCTACGGCCTGGCCGGCATGTTCCTGTTCGGGGCGCTGTTCGGCTTCATCACCTCGGCCCAGCAGATCTATGTCGATATCTATGGGCTGGGCGTCTATTTCCCCGTGGCCTTCGCGGCCATGGCGGGCCTGATGGCGGTGTCCTCGTTCACCAATTCCCGCGTGGTCAGGCGCTTCGGCATGCGCCGCCTGTCGCATGGGGCGATGCTGGCCTTCACCTTGTTTGCCGGGATCTGGCTGGTGCTGGCCGTGAACGACATGCTGCCGCTCTGGCTGTTCTTCAGCCTGCTCGCCATCATCATGTTCTGCTTCGGCTGGTCGTCGGCCAACATGAATTCGCTGTCCATGGAACCACTTGGCAATGTCGCGGGCACCGCCGCATCGGTCTTCGGCTTCATCCAGACCGTGGGCGGCGCCCTGATCGGCTCCTATACCGGCCAGCATTTCGATGGCACGACCGTACCCACGGCCATGGGCTATTTCATCACCGGCGCCTTGGCCCTGATCTGCATTCTGATTGCCGAAAAAGGCCGGCTTTTCGGCGTTGGCGAGCAGTATAGCAAGCCTGATTCAGCGCCGGTGATGGACGCGCACTAGGCGCTATTGCCCCGTCGGTCCCGGCAATTCGAGCTGGGACCGGTCGCTATAGACATGATCCACAAGGCCCCAGCTGCGGGCTTCCTCGGGCGACATGTAGCGATCTCGCTCCAGGGCGGCCTCGACCTCCTCATAGGTGCGGCCGCAATGCCTGGCGTAGAGATTATTGGTGCGCCGCTTGAGGCGCAGGCTCTCCTCGGCATGGATCATGATGTCGGTGACCTGGCCCTGATAGCCGCCCGAGGGCTGGTGTAACATTATGGAAACATTGGGCAAACTGGCGCGCATCCCCGGCGCGCCGGCCGCCAGCAGCAGCGTCGCCGCCGAGGCGGCCAGCCCCATGCACAGGGTTCCGACCGGAGCCTTGATGAATTGCATCGTATCGTAGATGGCGAGACCGGCCGTGACCACGCCGCCGGGCGAATTGATGTACAAGTATATGGGTTTGCTGGGATTTTCTGCTTCGAGGAACAGCAGTTGGGCGCTGACCAGGCTGGCCATGTTGTCCTCGATCTGGCCATTGAGGAAGATGATCCGCTCCCGCAGCAGGCGGGAATAGATGTCGAAGGCGCGTTCGCCGCGGCTGGAATTCTCCACGACCATAGGGACGAGTTGCATCATGTCGCGCATCGGCGACCTCCTGTGATTTCAAGGTGTTAGGGAAAGGCTTAGGCGGCGCGCAGCATGGTGGGCGCCACATCATTGCTGTTGGCCGCCGCCGGAATGACGAGCGGCGCATGGGTCAGCCGGAAGCCGGTGCCGCCATTTTCGTGCGGGGTCAGCTCGATTGTCACGAGGCTCTCCTCGTCTCGCTCTTTCCAGCGATAGGTCAGCAGACTGTTAACGCTGACTGCCTCCAGACAGAGGCTAACGTCATCCGGCTTCCGCAACCAGCGATCGCGATATTCGGGGATGGTCAGCGCCCGCCAGATTTTCTCCGGCGGCGCATCGAGAACGGTCTCGAAAACCAGTTCGCTCTCGGCGTCGCTCATTGGTCCATCTCCCTGAGCAGGTCTTTGAGATTGTCGATGCGGCTGGGCCAGAAATCGCGATAGCGGCCGAGCCAATCGTGCAGCGGCGCGAAACCGTCGCGCGCGATGCGGTAATGGCTGTAGCGGCCCTCGCGGCGCTCGCTGATCAGCCCCGCCCCGCGCAGCACCGCCAGATGCTGCGACATGGCCGGCTGGGTAATGGCAAAGCCGGCCCGCAGATCGGTGGCATTCATCTCGGCGCCGGCGAGGCGCTCGAGAATGGCGCGGCGGGTCGGATCGGCCAGGGCCCTGAAGATTTCGGTCTCGCTCATGAAAGTCAGATAAGCATAGACTTATGAGTCGTGGCAAGGGGGGCGGCATGAGCCAGCCGGTGAGCGCGCCGGGTAAGAGCCCTCGGGTCAAGCCCGAGGGTGACGACCTGTGTGGGGGTGAGTGCGCGAGCCGGTGGATGGGTGAGGGCGCGGCCGGTGGGTGGCTGGGGCGCGAAGGCCCCTGCCCGGCTAGATCGCGAACACTTCGCGGCGCAGTTCGGTCCAGCTTGCCTGGTCGGGAGCGACCAGCAGGCCGCCGCCCAGATCGCCGGGGCGATAGGGCGAGCCGTCGAACTTGGCGACATGGGCGCCGGCCTCGCGCATCATCAGGGCGCCGGCCACGTGATCCCAGGGCATGAGCTTGCCATAGGCGAGAAAATGCACATTGCCGCCGGCGGCGAAGCGATATTCGTGCCCGGCGCAACGATAATTGGCGCTCATCTTCACCTTGGCCAGATTGCCGAGGATGGTGCGGCGCTGCTCGAGCGGGAAGAAGGCCGTCGAGGCCAGGCCGCCCATTTCGGCCAGCGGCACCGGATCGGCATATTTCATGCGGATGCGGCGGCCATCGGGAAAGACCTGCCAGGTGCCGCAGCCCTTTTCCGCCATGAGGAAATCGTCGCCCATGGGATCGTAGATGACGCCGGCCACCGGCTCGCCATTCTGCACCACGGCCGCCATGACCGCGAATAGCGGCAGGCCGCCGGCGAAATTGGCCGTGCCGTCGACCGGATCGACATAGATGACGATCCGGTCCTCGAGGCTCGAGTCCAGGAGGCGCGGATTGGCGGCGACGGCTTCCTCGCCAATGACCAGAATATCGGGGGAATGATCGCGGATCGCCGCAGTGATGACCCGCTCGGCATTGGTGTCGGCCTCGGTGACCAGGTCGAAGGCGCCGGTCTTGGTCTGGATCATGCCCTCGTCGAGCCGCCGGAAGCGCGGCACGATCTCCTGCTTGGCGGCCTGCTTGAGGATGGCGGCCAGGCGGTCGATATTCATGCGTCTATTCCTTCGGCTGGATGGAGAGGCCCGCGAAATCGAAGAGGCGCGGGTCGAGCATATGGCTCGGATTGATATTGCCCAAAGCGCGGATCATCACGTCCTTGCGGCCGGGCATGGCTTTTTCCATGTCGGTCAGCATGGCCTTGGTGACATTGCGCTGCAAGCCGTCCTGGCTGCCGCAGAGGTCACAGGGAATGATGGGGAAAGCCATGGCATCGGAAAAGCGCTGCAAATCTTCCTCGGCGCAATAGATCAGCGGCCGCAGCACTTCGAGATCGCCCTCGTCATTGACCAGCTTGGGCGGCATGGCGGCCAGCTTGCCGCCATGGAAGAGGTTCATGAAGAAGGTTTCGAGGCTGTCGTCACGATGATGGCCCAGGACCAGCGCAGAGCAGCCCTCCTCCCGCGCGATGCGATAGAGATTGCCGCGCCGCAGCCGCGAGCAGAGCGAGCAATAGGTGGCGCCGGCCGGCAGCTTGTCGGTGACGATCGAATAGGTGTCCTGATATTCGATGCGGTGCTCGATGCCGAGCCCGGTGAGAAATTCGGGCAGGATATGCTTGGGAAAATTCGGTTGGCCCTGATCGAGATTGCAGGCCAGCAATTCGACCGGCAGGAGGCCCCGCCATTTGAGATCGAGCAGGAGCGCCAGCAGGCCATAGGAATCCTTGCCGCCGGACAGCGCGATCAGCCATTTCTCGCCCGGCCGCACCATGGCGAACTTGTCCAGCGCCTCGCGGACGTTGCGAATGAGACGCTTGCGCAGCTTGTTGAACTCGACCGAACGCGGCGCATTGGCAAAAATGGGATGCGCGCCGGAGGCATCGGCCTCGTCTTCCGGCATGGCGGGGGTTTCCATCGCCGCACTCATGGCAAAACTCTCGTTTGATCGGTCGGCTAGCTGATAACGCCGTTGGGCGGCGATGGAAAGCCAAAGCGTTACAGCACAATCTTACCAAAGCTTAAGTTGTCGTCCTTGTTTTCTCCGCTTTACGGCAGTTAGATCGGGCCTCCTTCCGACACCCTGGAGCATGCGGTGTTTCGCTCTTTCTTCCCCAATCCCAAAGTGTTTTTCACGGCCGCGCTCGCCTGGACGGCCATCGCCATCGCGATCTGGTTCACCATAGGCCCCGCGCTTGCCAATCTGATCAGCCTTGGCCCCGTAATCGGGCAGGCACCCACCGAGGCCGATCCGGATGTGTTCCTGACGCCGGACCGGGTCTGGCTCTACCAATATGTCATCATGGCCGGATATCTGTTCTGCATCCCCTGGTACTGGCTGGGGGACAATCGGCGCTGGTATTGGTGGTCGGTCGTGGGCAGCGTCACCATCGTGGAAGTGGTGTTCTTCGACGTGCAGGCCAGCGCGTGGATGAATGCCTGGTATGGCGAATTCTACAACATGTTCCAGGGGGCGCTGCAAAATCCCGGCAGCGTTTCGCTGGAAACCATCTATGGCGAATTGTCCACCGTGCTGATCGTGCTGCTGCCGCGCATCGCCATCCTGGTGCTGAACGCCTTCTTCATCGCCCATTACCTGTTCCGCTGGCGGCGGGCGATGACCTTCTTCTACATGAGCCATTGGCCCCGCCTGCGCGGGGTGGAAGGCGCCTCCCAGCGTATCCAGGAAGATACCCAGCGCTTCGCCAATATCGTCGAGGGACTGGCCGTGTCCCTGGTCGGCTCGATCATGACGCTGCTGGTCTTCCTGCCGCTGCTCTGGCAGCTATCGCAGAACATCACGGAATTGCCGCTGATCGGCCCCGTCAACGGGAGCCTGGTCTGGGTGGCGCTGATGTCGGCCATGGCCGGCACGCTGCTGCTGGGCCTGGTCGGCATCAAGCTGCCGGGCCTGGAATTCCAGAACCAGCGCGTGGAAGCCGCGTTCCGCAAGGAACTGGTCTATGGCGAAGACCATCACGAAAGAGCCCGCCCGCTCGACACCAAGGAATTCTTCCTCGGCGTGCAGCGCAATTATTTCCGGCTCTATGGGCACTATCTCTACTTCAACGTAGCGCGCTACGTTTACCTCCAAGGCGCCAATTTCGTGCCGCTGATCGCCATGTCGCCCTCCATCGCCGCCGGCGCGCTGACCTTCGGCCTGTTCCAGCAGGTCAGCAATGCCTTCGACCAGGTGGACAGCTCCTTCCGCTTCCTGGCCAATTCCTGGACCACGATCATCTCGCTGATCTCGGTCTATAAGCGCTTGCGCACCTTCGAGGCCAATATTCCGCCCGACGCGATCTCCGGTGTCGATTACGACGACCCGCGCTATGTCGCCACCGATGCGGAATTCGAGCCCCTGCCTACGGATCGCGACCAAGGCAAGGAGGGGGTGCCGGCAGGGCTGTAAAAGCGCCTCCGCCTCCAAGCATCGCATCGCCCTCGGGTCAAGCCCGAGGGTGACGAGCGGTGGGTGGGGTGGGGTGGGGTGAGGCTGGAAGGGTAAGTTCCCCCACCGGGTCATTCCCGCGAAGGCGGGAACCGCTGTTTGAAACGGAGGTCCCCGCTTGCGCGGGGATGACATGGTGCGAACTCCAGCACCGAGTGCTCTCGTGAACCGCTCTAGCGGAACGTCACATAGCCCTCGGGGCTGATGGGCCATTGCGGGTTCCAGGCGATTTCCCAGGCGTGGTCGTCGGGATCGGCGACATAGCCGCGATAGCCGCCATGGGGCGGTGCGTCGGCGGGGCGCAGCAGGGTGCCGCCGGCGGCGAGGAGTTGCTGCATGAGCGGGGCGACCTCTTCCTGGCTGCGCACATTATGCGCCAGCGCATAGGCGCCCGGACTGACGA
Source organism: Devosia elaeis (assembly GCF_001650025.1). Lineage (GTDB taxonomy): Bacteria > Pseudomonadota > Alphaproteobacteria > Rhizobiales > Devosiaceae > Devosia > Devosia elaeis. The sequence continues at coordinate 36,815 of NZ_LVVY01000067.1, forward strand.
GGCCGGAACGCCCCATATCGGTTTCCAGCGCCGATTTGAGGAAGAGACCGAGCACGAAACCATTCATCTGGTAGAAGATGATTTCCGGATTCTCGAAGACAGGCTTCCAGCCGAAGCCATTGAGATAAAAGCGCTTTGCGCGATCGAGATCGGTGCTGCCGAGTGTGAGAACGGCCATTTGCTGTTGCATGGATCCATTACCTTTGGTTCGCCGCGCACCATGCGCGGTCGATAAAGGCCACGGGACTCACTGCCCAGGGGCAAGGCCAGGACCCGCCTGCGCGGGGGCCGGGCTAACCGCACCGACCTCTCCTTTTCTGACAGCGGGATTGTACCCATTCCGGCCGCAGCGCGCAAACAAAAGGGCCGCTCCGAAGAGCGGCCCTTTGCAATTCTTCCGGGTCGGTTCGCTTAGCGCGAGTAGAATTCGACGACCAGGTTCGGTTCCATCTGGACCGGATAGGGCACGTCCGACAGAGCGGGCACGCGCACATAGGTGGCGACCTGCTTGTTGTGGTCGACTTCGACGTAATCGGGAACGTCACGCTCGGCCAGCTGGTTGGCTTCCAGAACCACGGTCAGCTGCTTGGAGCGCTCGCGCACTTCGATCTTGTCGCCGATCTTGACCTGGTAGGACGGGATGTTGACGCGCTTGCCGTTGACGAGCACGTGGCCATGGGACACGAACTGGCGGGCGGCAAAGACGGTCGGCACGAACTTGGCGCGGTAGACGATGGCGTCCAGGCGCGATTCGAGCAGGCCGATCAGGTTTTCACCGGTATCGCCCTTGCGGCGGTTGGCTTCGTCATAGAGACGGCGGAAGCCCTTCTCGGTGATCGAGCCGTAATAGCCCTTGAGCTTCTGCTTGGCGCGCAGCTGCAGACCATAGTCCGAGAGCTTGCCCTTGCGGCGCTGGCCATGCTGGCCGGGGCCATAGGCACGGGCATTGAGCGGGGACTTCGGACGGCCCCAGATGTTTTCGCCAAGGCGGCGGTCAATCTTGTACTTCGCGGAATGACGCTTCGACATCGCGTATCCTTCTTCAAACGTTGAACGGATCGCGCCCTCCTCTGCCCCGCTTTCGCGAGGCCGACAGACTCCCAACAGAGAATCCCGGGTGCGCCTATGGGCCCGAAGGCCGGAATAGGTGGGCGCGTCTTAGAGGCGGAGCGCCGGAGAGTCAAGCGCGGCGGCGCTTTCTCTTGACTTTCAGGCCATCCGGTCCAAAATCAGGCCAATCGGTCTATTTTTGGAATGCCATGTCTTTCATCGAGGAACAGCGGCGGCGGCAGATCATCGACGCCACGATCAGCGTGCTGGCCCGCCATGGCGTCGCGCAGACCTCGCTGTCGCGCATCGCGGCCGAGGCCGGCATTTCCAAGAGCGTCATCTCCTATCATTTCGACGGCAAGGCGGAAATCTTCCGCCAGCTCTTCGCCACGATCGGTGCGCGGATCGAGGCGGCCATCCTGCCCGAGATCGAGCGGGCCGAGGACAGCTGGGGGCGCATCGCGGCCTATATCGGCGGCCAATTGGCCTATATGGAGGCCCACCGCGAGGAATTGCTGGCCATTGCCCATATCGCGCTCAGCCATGTCGGCACCGGCGCGGCGCCCGATTACATCGCCCGTGTCGAGATCGAGGAGCACGAGCTGCTGCGCGACTGGCTGAAGGAGGGCCAGGCCGATGGCAGCTTCACCACCTTCGACGCCGATGCAATGGCCACCACCATTGCCGGCGCCATCGAGGGCACGCTGAGCCGCTGGGCCAATGACCCGCGGACCGATCTCGATCTTTTCGCCGCCGAGCTGATCGCCCTGTTCGGCCGCGCGGTGCGGGCGGGCGGCCATGGCTGAGCCCGCCGGCCCGGCCCCACGCCTGTTCGCGCCGCCGCTGCTGGTGCTGGCGCTGATGGGCCTCGTGCTCATCCTCACGGGCCGGGGCGTGGAACTGGGGCCATGGGTGGCGTCGGCGGCATTGCTGGCCGGATTGACGCTGCTGGCCTTCCTGCCGCTCGCGGCCATCGGCGCGCGAGGCGAACGGGAGCGCTGGATTGCCATTGCGCTGGTAGCGCTGGTCTATGCGCTCAACCTTTTCGTGCTGACCCTGCCCCGCTTCGGACCCTTTGCCGGGCTGGACTGGAACTGGCAGGGCAAAACGCTGGATCTGGTCTGGATGCTGGGCGTCATCGCGCTGCTCGCGCCGGCGCAAAGGCGGGCAATCGGCTGGACCTGGCAGGTCCGGCCCGGAACGCTGGCCATTGCCGCCGTCAATATCGCCATTCTCGCCCTGGCCGGCTTCCTGCTGGCGGGCGTGGCGCCGGGCCGCATGGCGGGCGGGCTGAGCCTCGAACGGGTGCTGTTCGATCTGTCCCACGCCAATCTGGTGGAAGAAATCGCCTTTCGCGGCTTCATGCTGGCGCTGCTGGACCGGGTCTTCGCGCGGCATTGGGCTTTCGGCGGCACCAGGATCGGCTGGGGCGTGGTGCTGACCGCCTGGCTGTTCGGGCTGGTCCATGGCATCACCTTTACAGACGGGGTGCTGGGCTTCGATCCCGTCTGGCTGAGTTTCGCCTTCGTCATGGGACTGGTGCTGGGCTGGATCCGCACGCTGACCGGCAGCCTCTGGCCGGCCTTTCTCGCCCATACCGCCCCCGAGGCCGGCATGCTCGCCGCCCTGGCCCTGCCCTGAACCGGAATTCGCCCATGCCCCAATCCATCATCATCCGCATCTGCCTGGTCTGGATGGCGCTGCTGGCGCTCTTTGCCGGCAAGACGCAATTGGCGGTGCTGCTGTTCGGGCCCGAATACGATCTCGCCCGGCATATGTTCATGGCCGTGCTGAGCAGCCTGCTCGTGGTGCCCTTCATCATCATGGTGCAGCGCCTGGTGGACAGGAAGCCGTTTGCCGAACTCGGCCTGGCGCTCGATCTCTCGGCGCTGAAGCCGCTGCTGGTGGGGATTCTGGCCTGGTCCGGACCCTTCCTCGTCGGTCTTGGCATCTGCCTGGCCCTGGGCCTCGTGGACATCCGCCCGCTGGCTTCATGGGGCGACATTCTCGCCTTCGTGCCGCTGCTGATCCTGCTGGTCTTCCTGCTCGAAGCGCTGCCGGAGGAATTGGGGTTTCGCGGCTATCTGCAGACCAATCTGGGCCGGCTGCTGCAACCCTGGCTGGCGGTGACGGTCCAGGCGAGCCTGTTCGGCTCCTGGGGCGTGGCGCTCTGGCTCATCTCCGCTGGCGGCATCGATGTGATGCATGCCTCCATGTTCTATGTGATGGCCGCCGTGCTGGGCGCGGTGCGGATCATTACCGGCTCGCTCTGGAGCACGATCGGCATTCACCTGGCCTTCCAGACCACGGCGCAATTGCTGATGCATGCCGAGCGCGGCCATTTCGCCATCGAAGGCCTGTTCTGGCTGCAGGTCATCGCGCTCGGCGTGGTGCCCTTCTCGCTGGTCATCCCCATCGTCGAGCACTTCTACCGCGACAAGGTCAACTGGAGCGCAAAGCCGGTTTAGGCCATCCTCTTGTCGAGGCTGCGCTGGTGGAGCAGTTCGGGGAATAACCGTGCCCAGGCGCCGGCGATGATCATGGCACCGACGCCACCCATGATCGCCGCCGGAACCGGCCCGAACAGGTGGGCCACGGTGCCGGCGCGGAAATCGCCCAATTCGTTGGACGCGCCGACAAAGACGGAATTGACCGCATTGACGCGCCCGCGCACCGCCTCGGGCGTCCAGAGCTGCATGATGGTCTCGCGGATGGTGACGCTGACCATGTCGGCGGCCCCGACCAGCGCCAGGGCGGCCATGGAGAGCCAGACATTGGTGGAGAGGCCGAAGATGACGGTGAAGGCACCGAAAAGCGCCACGAACAGGAACAGCAGCTTGCCCGCATGGTCGCGCACCGGATGGCGCATCAGCCAAAACGCCATGACCAGCGCGCCGATGCCCGGCGCGGCGCGCAGCAGGCCCAGCTCTTCCGGCCCGGCATTGAGGATATCCTTGGCATAGATCGGCATCAAAGCCACCGCACCGCCGGCCATGACGGCGAACATGTCGAGCGACATCGCGCCCAGGACGACGCGGTTGGAAAAGATGTAGCGGAAACCGCCGAGCAGGGTTTCGAGGCTCTTGGCCTGCGCCTGCCGCAATTGGGCCGGGCGCGGAATGAGCGATACCATGATCACGGCAACCAGGATCAGCCCGGCGGCCACCCCGAAGGCGGTTTCGGCGGAAATGCCATAGAGCAGGCCACCGGCGGCCGGCCCCATGATCGAGGCGAATTGCCAGGCCGAGGCATTGGCGGTGATGGCATTGGCCAGGGCCTGCGGCGGCACGATATTGGGCGCCAGCGATTGCGCCGCCGGCCCCCAGAAGGCGCGGGCCGTGCCCAGGAGGAACAGAATGGCGAAGATGGGCCAGATCTGGTCGGCATCGGCATTGGCGAGCAGGAAAAAGCCCAGGGCGCAGGCAGCCTCGACCAGAAGACAGATCCGCATGATGCCGCGACGGCTGAAGCGGTCGGCGGTGAGCCCGGTGACCAGGATCAGCAGCAGAGCCGGCGCGAAGAGGCAGAGGCCCACCACGCCGAGCAGAAAGGCATTGCCGGTGACGTCATAAACCTGCCAGGCCACCGACACCGCCATGATCTGCACGGCGAAGCTGACGAACAGGGTGGTGAGCCAGAAAAAGCGGAAGCCGCGATAGTGAAAGGCGTATTTGGACGGTTCGGCGGAGGCGGGAGTGCTCATGATGCCCTGCCATCGCATTTCGGCGATGGGCGGTCAAAGGGGATTTGGGGCCGAGTATCGGCGAGCCTGGCATGCGCGTGAAGCATCGGCTCTTTCCCCACCCTCCCCCTTTGAGGGGAGGGTAGCGCAGCTTAGCCGCTGGCTTAGCGGAGCTGGGCGGGGGTGAGGCGGTTCCGACGAGCGGCGGCGCCTGACGACGGCGCCCCCCTCCCGAGCGCCGCTAGGGTCCTTTGGACCCAAGCTTTGCTTGCCCTCCCCGCAAGGGGGAGGGTGGCGGTGGGGCCGTGATTCCAGCTCAATGTGGACTGCTTTAAGGGCATCTAAGCCAAGCTGGATCGTCACCCTCGGGCTTGACCCGAGGGTTCTTTGTCTCGGGTGTATCGCAAACGCCCTCGGGTCGAACCCGAGGGTGACGAGCGGTGGGTGGGGTGGTGCAGGTATCCACTGATGGCCCCCTCGTTCCCTTCCCCAGGAGGCCGGCGGGGGAGAAACCTACTCCTCTGCCTTCTTCATCCGGTTGGGATTGGGGCGTTCGTGGCGGCGGTCGATGGAGGAGATGACGCCGCGCAGGGTGCGGATTTCCTGGGCGGTGAAGCGACCGCGCGTCAGGGCGGTGCGCAGATTGTTGACCATGCTGGGGCGCTTGTCGGGCGTGGTGAAGAAGCCGGTCTGGTCGAGGACGCCTTCGAGATGCTCGAACAGGCCGACCAGTTCCTGGCGCGGCGCAGCCTCGTCCAGCCCGTCGCTGAAGGGCAGCGCCCTGCCCTCGGCGCCGGTGCGGCGCCATTCATAGGACATGAGCAGGACGGCCTGGGCGATATTGAGCGAGGCGAAGGCGGGCTCGACCGGCAGGGTGACGATGGCATCGGCCATGGAAACCTCGTCATTGAGCAGGCCCCAGCGCTCGCGGCCGAACAGCAGGCCCGCATGGCGCCCGCCGGCAATATGGGCGGCCATATTGCCCGACGCCTCTTCGGGGCCGAGCACTTCCTTCTGCATGTCGCGCGAGCGGGCGGTGGTGGCATAGACCAGGGTGAGGTCGCCAATGGCCTCCTCCAGCGTCTCGAAGACGCGAACCCGCTCCAGCACATGGTCGGCGCGGGAGGCGGCGGCGATGGCCTTTTCATTGGGCCAGCCATCGCGCGGCCGCACCAGCCGCAAATCCCAGAGCCCGAAATTGGCCATGGCGCGGGCGGCCGAACCGATATTCTCGCCCAATTGCGGCTCGACCAGGATGACGGCCGGACAGGCCTTGAAACTGGTTTCCTGAGAGCGATCGGTGCCCGCCATCTTGCCTGCCTTGGTTTTTCGCAATGGTGGCGTCATACATGGGCGGCGAGGCGAAAAAAAGCGTTTCGGTGCTCGGCTGCGTCAGCCAGGACCGTGCGATGACCGAAAAGTTCCCTTTGGTTGCTTTCCTCACCCACGGCGTCATTCCCGCGGAGGCGGGAACCCCTGTTTAATACAACGGAGGTCCCCGCTTTCGCGAGGATGACATCGTGAAAATTCACGGATTGGTGCGCCCGAAACGCCTCTCAGGCGGCCGGCGAGCCGTAGGAGGGCCAGGCGACCTTGCGCTGCAGGGGCATGTCGAGCACCTTGCTGTCGCGCAGCCATTCGCGGTCGAGCAGGGCGAAATGCAATTCCTCGTCCCATTCGCCCTGGAACAGGGCATGTTCGCGATAATGCGCTTCGAGCCGCATGCCCAGATTCTGCAGCAGCTTGATGGAATGGTGGCAGCGCCCGTCGCAGCGCGCCATCAGCCGATGGACGCGGAAATGATCGAAGGCGAGATCGAACATGGCGCGCAGGGCCTCGGTGAGATAGCCTTGGCCGCTATAGGACGGCGCGATGACGAAACGCACCTCGCCCTGCCCGGCCGTGGCATCGGCCCATTTGAGGCTGACCTGCCCCAGGAGCGCCTTGTCGCCCTTGCGTTCCATGGCCAGGGTCAGCGCATCGCCGGGCCGGTGAATCTCCACCTGATTGCGCATGATTCCAACCGCCGCCGCCACATCGTCCGCATAGCGGGTCTGGCGCTCCACATAGCGCTGCACATTGGGCAGCGTATGATAGCGCGCCACGGCCTCGCAATCGCTGCGCTCGAAAGGACGCAGGCGCAAGTGATTGGTTTCAATAGGCAAAAGCAATGTGGACATGATGAGACTCTCCCGGTGGCCTGGTGCAAAGCCCTGAACCGAGAACGTCTCCTCACTGGCGAAGTTCCTGACAATTAGCGGAAAATATTGCCAGATCGGGGGTTGAAAAAGGAATGGCGCGGGCAGGTGTGTTCAAGCGCTCCGAACCGGGCACTGGAGCATTCCGCATTTGGCTGGAATCGCGGCTCTTTTGCTTCCCTCCCCCTTAAGAGGAGGGCTTGAGGGAGAGGCCATCCGTGGGTAACTGAACCACCCCCACCCACCGATCGTCACCCTCGGGCTTGACCCGAGGGCATTTGCGATATGCCCAAAAACAAAGAACCCTCGGGTCAGGCCCGAGGGTGACGATCCGCGTTGGAAGGTGACGACCCAGATGGGGGGTAACGATCCCAATTGGGGGTAACAATCCGGATTGGGGATGACGATCCGGATTGCGGGGGGCGCTTCCGGCTGGAAGCGCTATTGCCGCAGGGCCAGCCATTCGCGGCGCAGGATGGCGTAGTAGAATTCCTCGTCCCAGCCGCCCTTGAACAGGGCATGTTCGCGGAAATGCGCCTCGCGGCGCATGCCCAGCCGCTCCATCAGCCGCCAGGAGCCGGTATTGCCGGCATCGCAGCGGGCATAGACCCGGTGCAGGTCCGCCTCGGTAAAAGCCACTTCCAGCAGCCGGGCCGACGCCTCGCTGGCATAGCCGCGCCCCTGGTGCTCGGGATGGAAAATCCAGCCCAGCTCGCCCTGCCGCGCCTCCACCGACCGCCAGATCAGCGAAACCTCGCCGATCAGCACGCCATCATCGGCCTTTTCCACGGCGAGGATGATGCGGTCGCCTTCTTTCTCCAGGCCCAGTTCGGTGGTCCGCTGCTGCACAGCCAGGGCGCATTCCTCGCGGCTGAGCGGGGGGTCGAACAGATAACGCGCCACGTCCTCGCGGCTGCGATAGGCGAAGACGGCATCGACATCGCCGCGCGTGAAGGGGCGCAGCCGCAGCCGTTCGGTCTCGAGCGGATAGTGCAGAAGAAAATTCATGGCTCCTCCATGCCATAGCTTGCCGCCCGCGCGCCAGCCCGGCGCCATGCGGAGAGGCTTGCGGCGCGCGCGGCCCCGTGCCAGCCTCCGCGCCATGAGCAAGATGCCCCAACTCGGCCTGATTGCCACCTGCGATTGCGGGGCGGTGACGCTGCATGCCAGCGGCCGGGCGATCTCGATGTTCCAATGCGCCTGCCTCAATTGCCAGAAGGTATCGGGCGGCGGCCATTCCTCGGTCGTGCTGCTGCCCGCCGAAGCCGTGCGCGTGACCGGTGCAACCAAAAGCGTTGTGCGGCCAGCCGATTCCGGGGCGAAGTTCACGCGGCACTTCTGCCCCGAATGCGGCACGACCCTGTTTGCCCAATCCTCGCGCGCGCCGGCCTTCAGAATCGTGCCGGCCGGGCTGTTCGCCGGGCAGAACGAATGGTTCGCGCCCAACCAGTTGATCTTCGCGCGCAGCCACCAGGATTGGGACCGGCTGGCCGAAAACCTGCCGCGTCATCAGGCCTATCGCCCGGAGGCATCGTCATGAGCATGGCGCGCGAAGAGCTGGCCGACCGCATCAGGACGCTGCTGCCGCCGGGCCTGCATCCGCGCGAAAAGCGCATGTTCGGCGGCATCGCCTTCATGCAGGACGGCAATATGCTGGTCTGCCCGCTCAAGGACGGGGCGCTGCTGGTGCGGGTGGGCAAGGACGGCATGGACGCGGCGCTGGCCCGGCCGGGCGCCGAAATCATGGAAATGTCGGGCCGCACCATGGGCGGTTTCGTCGTGGTTTCGGGCGATGCCATCGAGGACGACGAGGACCTGGCGGGCTGGATTTCCACCGCCCATGCCTTCGTGCGCACCCTGCCCCCGAAATAGCCCGCCCGATGGGCAAGACCCCTTGCCGAGGCCGTCTTTGCGCTTTCCGCCAGCGATGCTATACGGGCCACCGACAGGGCCGAAGGGCCGGAAATTGCATTTTCAAGGGAGTTAATCGATGAGCAAGATCAAGGTCGCCAACCCGGTCGTGGACCTCGACGGCGATGAGATGACCCGGATCATCTGGCAGGCGATCAAGGACAAGCTCATCCACCCCTATCTGGACCTGCCGATCGAATATTACGATCTGTCGGTGGAAAACCGCGACGCCACCGACGACCAGGTGACCGTGGATTCGGCCAATGCCATCAAGAAATACGGCGTCGGCATCAAGTGCGCCACCATCACCCCCGACGAGGCCCGCGTCGAGGAATTCGGCCTCAAGAAGATGTGGAAGTCGCCCAACGGCACCATCCGCAACATCCTGGGCGGCGTGATCTTCCGCGAGCCGATCATCTGCAAGAACGTGCCGCGCCTGGTGCCGGGCTGGACCCAGCCGATCATCGTGGGCCGCCATGCCTTCGGCGACCAGTACCGCGCCACCGATTTCAAGTTCCCCGGCAAGGGCAAGCTGACGATGAAGTTCGTCGGCGAGGACGGCACCACGATCGAGCACGACGTGTTCGACGCCCCGAGCGCCGGCGTGGCCATGGGCATGTACAATCTCGACGATTCCATCGCCGATTTCGCCCGCGCCTCGATGAACTACGCCCTCAATCGCGGCGTGCCCTGCTATCTCTCGACCAAGAACACCATCCTCAAGGTCTATGACGGCCGCTTCAAGGATATCTTCCAGGAGATCTACGACGCCGAGTTCAAGGAGCAGTTCGAGGCCAAGAAGATCTGGTACGAACACCGCCTGATCGACGACATGGTCGCCTCCGCGCTCAAGTGGAGCGGCGGCTATGTCTGGGCGTGCAAGAACTATGACGGCGACGTGCAGTCCGACACCGTGGCGCAGGGTTTCGGCTCGCTGGGCCTGATGACCTCGGTGCTGATGACGCCCGATGGCAAGACGGTGGAAGCCGAAGCCGCCCACGGCACCGTGACCCGTCACTACCGCCAGCACCAGCAGGGCAAGGAAACCTCGACCAATTCGACCGCCTCGATCTTCGCCTGGACCCGTGGCCTCGCCCACCGCGCCAAGCTCGACGACAATACCGAACTGGCCAAGTTCGCCGCCACGCTCGAAAAGGTCACCGTCGACACGATCGAGGAAGGCAAGATGACCAAGGACCTCTCCCTGCTCGTCGGCCCCGACCAGCCCTGGCTCTCCACCCTGGGCTTCCTGGATGCCATCGACCAGAACCTGCAGAAGGCCATGGCGTAAGCCTGCCGGAACGACATGATGCAAGGCCGGGAGCGATCCCGGCCTTTTTTGTCGGGCCGCCGCAATTTATACAGCTTCGGCGGCAAGGATCCGGAACGGACGGGAGGCAAGCATGAAGCGTCGATATCGTGTGGGCGGCATCGTGCTCGCGGCGCTGGCGGCCGTCTATTTCTTCAATGCCGGCTGGCGGGTCGGCCCGCCTGACGACGCCGAACTGCGCCTCATCGCCCATCGCGGCGTGCACCAGACCTTTCACCGCGACGATCTCGACAGCGATACCTGCACCGCCGAGCGCATCGACGCGCCGCGCCACGCCCTGCTGGAAAACACCCTGCCCTCCATGCAGGCCGCCTTTGCCGCCGGCGCCGACGTGGTGGAACTGGACGTGCACCCCACCACGGACGGACGGCTGGCGGTGATGCATGACTGGACCGTGGATTGCCGCACCGATGGCACGGGCGAGACCCGGGCGCATGCCATGGCCGAGCTCAAGGCGCTCGATATCGGCCATGGCTATACCGCCGATGGGGGCCGGACCTATCCCTTCCGCGGCACGGGACCAGGACAGATGCCGGAGCTGGAGGAGGTGCTGTCGGCGATGCCGGAGCGGCGTTTCCTCGTCAATTTCAAGAGCCGCGAAGCGCGCGAGGGCGACATGCTGGCCGCGCTGGTGGCGGCACATCCTCAATGGCAACCGGCCATCTGGGGCGCCTATGGCGGCGACGAGCCCACCTATCGCGCCCAGGCGCTGATCGGGAACCTGCATGTCTGGTCACGGCGGGGCCTGGTGGATTGTCTCACCCAATATGCGGGCCTGGGCTGGACCGGCTTCGTGCCGGAAGCCTGCCGCAATACGCAGGTGATGATCCCGATCAATGTGGCGCCCTGGCTCTGGGGCTGGCCCAACCTGCTCCAGGCGCGGCTGCGCGAGGCGGGCAGCGAGATCATCCTGCTCGGCTCCTTCGGCGCGGGCGATCCGGGCACGGCGGGCATCGACGATCTGGAGACGCTGGCCATGGTGCCAGCCGATTTCAACGGCTATGTCTGGACCAACAGGATCGAACTGATCGGCCCGGCGCTCAAAAACCTTCCGGCCCCTGCTTTGCCCCCGGCACCGTAACGCCCCATTCATTCGGCGGCGCTAGAATGGCGGGACATTTTCATGCCCCGTCCCTTTCATCGCGGATTTGACAGATGCCGATCGGCGTCATCCTTGCCTTCCTGGCCTATGCGATATTCTCGGTGTCCGACGCGCTGATCAAGGCGACCGGCCCGGCGCTCTCCGTTTTCGAGATCGCCTTCTTCACCACCACCTTTTCGATCATTCCCATCATGCTGACCAAGCGTGGCGAGCGCTGGCGCGACATCTACAAGCTGCACCATCCCTGGCTGGTGCATCTGCGCTGCCTGACCGCCATTTCCGGCACAGCCTGCGTGATGTTCGCCTTCACCCATATCCTGTTCACCGATGTCTATGCCATCGGCTTCACCACGCCGCTCTTCGTGACGCTGCTCTCGGTGCTGGTGCTGCGCGAACATGTGGCCCTGCACCGCTGGATCCTGCTGTTCATCAGCTTTCTCGGGGTAATCCTGGTGATCAGGCCCGGCCTGCGCGAACTGGAAGCGGGCCATTACGTGATGATGCTGGGGGCCATGCTGGGCGCCGGCACCACCACAATCCTGCGCCATGTCGCGCCCAAGGAGCGCCGCGTCAGCCTTGTCGGCCTGCAGGTGCTCTATTCCGGCATCATCAATGGGGTGCTGATGATCCCCAGCTTCACCCTGCCCACGCTGGAGCAATTGGTCATCCTGCTCGGCATCGGCCTGCTCGGCGGCATGGGCGGCCTGCTGCTGATCCAGGCCAGCAAGCAGACCCCCGCCAATCTCATCGCCCCGGTGCAATATAGCCAGCTGATCTGGGCCATCCTGTTCGGCGCGCTGTTCTTCGGGGAATATCCGGACTGGATCGCCATTATCGGCATGCTGGTCGTGGTCGGCGCGGGGCTGATGAATGTCCTCAGCGACAAGCGGCCCATCCGCTGGAAACCACGGGTGTTCTTCTTCCGCATCGGGGAATGAAGGGGGGACTGGCGCGCCCCTAAATCGTACTACTTCTTATGGCCGTCATCCAGTAGGCCTTATCCTGAGCCTGTCGAAGGACGAGAGCGTGGCACTGAGACTCTCGCGTTCCCGACCTCGTGGTTCGACAAGCTCACAATGAGGTCTAGGGTTATTCACTTGAAGGTCCCCACCGGGGATGACTTCGCTCAAGACAAGCACTCCTGCCCCGGAGCGACCGCCAGGCCCTAGATCATTTCACGTTTAAACATCTAACCCAATCCGGATCGTCACCCTCGGGCCTGACCCGAGGGTTCTTTGTTTTGGGTGCATGGCAAACGCCCTCGGGTCGAGCCCGAGGGTGACGATCGGTGGGTGGGAATGGTTGAGCTGTCCACTCGTGGCCCCCCTCAAGCCCCCCTTAAGGGGGAAGCAAAGAGCGCGACGCCAGCTAGATGTGAAACACCCTAGATCAGCGCCCGGATGGCGGCGATGGCGTCGTCGGCCTTGGCGCCGTCGGGGCCGCCGCCCTGCGCCATGTCCGGCCGGCCGCCACCGCCCTGCCCGCCCAAGGCGGCCGTGGCCGACTTGATCAGCGTGCCGGCGGCATATTTGCCGGTGAGATCGTCGGTGACGCCGATGGCCACCGTGCCCTTGCCGTCCTCACCCTTGAGCACCATGACCACCACGCCCGAGCCGATGCGCTTCTTTTCCGCATCGACGATGGATTTGATGTCCCTGGCCGCGACGCCTTCGACGACGCGGCCGACAAAGGTGACGCCATTGACCGTTTCGGTGGCGTTTCCGCCCGCGCCGCCGCCGCCCAAAGCCAGCTTCTGGCGAGCATCGGCCAGGGCTTTTTCCGCGCTCTTGAGCTGGTTCTGCAGCGCCTCGATGCGGTCGAGCACCTCATGATTGCCCGAGCGCAGCAGGCCGGCGGCCGAGGCCACGATATTGGTATTGGCATTGCCGCGATGGCGCGCCGCATTGCCGGTCAGCGCCTCGATGCGGCGCACGCCGGCGGCCACGGCGCTTTCGGACACCACAGAGACCAGGCCGATATCGCCGGTGCGGCGCACATGGGTGCCGCCGCACAATTCCACCGACCAGCCCAGGCCATTGCCATCGGGCTCGCCCATGGACACGACGCGCACTTCATCGCCGTATTTCTCGCCGAACAGGGCGCGGGCGCCCGATTCCTTGGCTTCCTCGACACCCATCAGCCGGGTTTCGACCGGGCTGTTCTGCAGGATGATGGCGTTGGCCATGTCCTCGACCTCGGCCAGTTCCTGCGGGGTCATCGGCTTGGTGTGAACGAAATCGAAGCGCAGCCGATCGGCCGAAACCAGCGATCCCTTCTGGGCGACGTGATCGCCCAGCACCAGACGCAGCGCCTCGTGCAGCAGGTGGGTGGCCGAATGATTGGCGCGGATGGCCGAACGACGGGCATGATCGACCACCAATTCGACCGGCTGGCCAACCTTGAGCACGCCTTCGCTGACGCTGACCTTGTGCGCGAAGACGCCGTGGAACTTGTTGGTGTCCTTGACCTCGGCCAGGATGCCCTCGCCGCGGATCAGCCCGCTATCGCCCACCTGGCCGCCGCTTTCGCCATAGAACGGGGTCTGGTTGACCACGACGATGCCGTCCTGCCCCGCCGCGATGGTCTGCACTTCGGCGCCATCGACCAGCAGGGCCCGGATTTCGCCCTCGGCGATCTCGGTTTCATAGCCGAGAAATTCGGTGGGGCCGAGCTTGTCGGCCAGGCCATACCAGACATTGTCGGTGGCCGCCTCGCCCGAGCCGGCCCAGTTCTTGCGGGCCTCGGCCTTCTGCTGGGCCATGGCGGCGTCGAAACCGGCCTGGTCGACGCTGATATTGCGCGTGCGCAGCGCGTCCTGCGTCAGGTCCAGCGGGAAGCCATAGGTGTCATAGAGCTTGAAGGCGGTGGCGCCGTCCAGCGTATCGCCCTCGCCCAGATTGGCGCTTTCCGCCTCGAGGATTTGCAGGCCCCGGCCCAGCGTCTTGAGGAAGCGTCCTTCCTCGAGCCGCACCGTTTCGGCGATCATGGCTTCGCCGCGGCTGAGCTCGGGATAGGCCTGGCCCATTTCGCGCACCAGGGCCGGCACCAGCTTGTGGATCACCGGCTCGCTGGCGCCGAGCAGGGTGGCATGGCGCATGGCGCGGCGCATGATGCGGCGCAGCACATAGCCGCGCCCCTCGTTGGAAGGCAGCACGCCCTCGGCGATGAGGAAGCTCATGGAGCGCAGATGGTCGGCGATGACGCGCAGGCTGCGATTGCCCGGGCCGTCGATATCGGCATTGGTGGCATTCGCGGCGGCGGCGATCAGCGCCCTGAACAGGTCGATATCGTAATTGTCGTGCACGCCCTGCATGACGGCGGCGATGCGTTCGAGACCCATGCCGGTATCGATCGAGGGGCGCGGCAGGCCGGTGCGCGAGCCATCGGCATGCTGCTCGAACTGCATGAAGACCAGGTTCCAGATTTCGATCCAGCGATCGCCATCCTCCTCGGGCGAGCCCGGCGGGCCGCCCCAGACCTTGTCGCCATGGTCGTAGAAGATTTCCGAGCACGGGCCGCAGGGCCCGGTATCGCCCATCTGCCAGAAATTGGACTTGGCGCCGAGCCGCACGATGCGATCTTCGGAGAGGCCGGCAATCTTTTTCCAGAGCTCGAGCGCTTCGTCATCGTCCTCATAGACGGTGACCATCAGCTTTTCCCTGGGCAGGCCCCAATCCTTGGTCAGCAGGGTCCAGGCCAGCTCGATGGCGCGATCCTTGAAATAATCGCCGAAGGAGAAATTGCCCAGCATCTCGAAGAAAGTGTGGTGCCGCGCGGTGAAGCCGACATTGTCGAGATCGTTGTGCTTGCCGCCGGCGCGCACGCATTTCTGCGCCGTGGTGGCCGTGGAATAGGGGCGCTTTTCCACGCCGGTAAAGACGTTCTTGAACTGCACCATGCCCGCATTGGTGAACATCAGCGTCGGGTCGTTGCGCGGCACGAGCGGGCTCGACGCCACGGCCTCGTGGCCATTGCGGGCGAAGTAACCGGTAAAGCTCGAACGAAGATCGTTTACGCTGGTCATGCAGAGGCTTTCTTGGGCGAGGACGCGAGCGCGCCCTTTAGGAAAAACGGGGCTTTTTATCGTGAGGGCGGGAGCTGTGTCCAGCGCAACAGGCTGGATTTCGTCTTCCGCCGCGACCCTGCGTCAATCAATTGACCAAAACACAAAAACCCCCGCCGAAGCGGGGGCAATGCATGGGACTTTCGGGATCGCGATTGGAGGCCTATTCGTCGCCGCCCGCATCGTCCTCGCCGCCGGCGACCAGCAGGACTTCGCCGAGAAGGCCGGAACTTTCGCGCACGCCCTGTTCGATCGTGGCGGCGATTTCTGGATTGTCCTTGAGGAATTGGCGGGAATTCTCACGCCCCTGCCCCAGACGCTGGCTGTCCCAGGAGAACCAGGCGCCGGACTTTTCCACGATGCCCGACTTGACGCCCAGATCGAGCAATTCGCCGGTCTTGGAAATGCCTTCGCCATACATGATGTCGAATTCGACCTGGCGGAACGGCGGGGCGAGCTTGTTCTTGACCACCTTCACGCGGGTCTGGTTGCCCACGATCTCCTCGCGGTCCTTGAGCGCGCCGATGCGGCGAATGTCGAGGCGCACCGAGGCGTAGAACTTCAGCGCATTGCCGCCGGTCGTGGTTTCGGGCGAGCCATACATGACGCCGATCTTCATGCGGATCTGGTTGATGAAGATGACCAGGCACTTGGACTTGGAGATCGAGGAGGTCAGCTTGCGCATGGCCTGGCTCATCAGGCGCGCCTGCTGGCCCGGCAGGCTGTCGCCCATTTCGCCCTCGAGTTCGGCGCGCGGGGTGAGCGCGGCGACCGAATCGACCACCAGCACGTCGATGGCGCCCGAGCGCACCAGCGTATCGGTGATTTCCAGCGCCTGCTCGCCGGCATCGGGCTGGGAGATCAGCAGGTCATCGACATTGACGCCCAGCTTGCGGGCATAGACGGGATCGAGCGCATGCTCGGCATCCACAAAGGCGCAGATGCCGCCCTTGCGTTGCGCCTCGGCTATGACATGCAAAGCCAGCGTGGTCTTGCCCGAGCTTTCCGGCCCGAAGATTTCCACGATACGGCCCTTGGGCAGGCCGCCAATGCCCAGCGCGATATCGAGGCCGAGCGAACCGGTCGAAATCGCCTCGACCTCGATGGAGGTATTCTCGCCAAGGCGCATGATCGAGCCCTTGCCGAAATTCCTCTCGATCTGGCTCAGCGCCGCTGCGAGAGCCTTGTCCTTATCCATCGATCCACCCTCAACGACGCGAAGCGGCGAAGCTGCCATAATGCTGTCTCCTTATTTCACGCTCTCGAAGGCCACGCAACGAGAGGAGCGTTCAGCTATTTGTGCGATATCCGTGCTTTATTTGTTCTCATTTTGTTTCCATGACGTCAAGAGACAAAATGAGAACAAAGCCACACGGCGCCGGAGACGCGACCGGCCTTGGGATAGGCCGATTCTCGCCGGTTGCGAACCGTGCGCTTAAAAGTATGATTTTTATCTGGACAGCCCTGCCCGCGATGCGTTTTATGCCTCAACGCCCGAACCGGGCCCCGAGCCGAGGACTGCCCATGCATCTGATCCAGTTTTACGACGACAACGGAACCCGCGCCGTCGGGGTGACGCAGCAGGGCGAAACCCGCCGGGTGAACGGGGCCGGCAGCGTCTATGAACTGGCGCAGGCCGCCATGCAGCAGATCGGCGGCCTGCCGGCGGCAATCGAAGCCCGCGGCCTGGGCGAGGCCCTGGACAAGAGCGTGCTGGCGCGCGAAGGCCGGCTGCTGACGCCCATCGACCATCCCGATCCGGCGCACCTGCATGTCACCGGCACCGGCCTCACCCATCTCGGCTCGGCCGCGACACGCGATTCCATGCACAAGAAGAACGACAAGCCGGTCGAGGAACTGACCGACAGCATGAAGATGTTCCGCATGGGGCTGGAAAACGGCAAGCCCCAGGCCGGGCAAAAGGGCGTGCAGCCGGAATGGTTCTACAAGGGCAATGGCCATATCGTGGCCAATCCGGGCCATCCGATCCCCTCGCCCGCCTTTGCGCTCGATGCCGGCGAGGAGCCGGAAATCGCCGGCATCTATGTCATCGACCAGCATGGCCAGCCGCGCCGGCTCGGCTTCACCCTGGCCAACGAATTTTCCGACCACGTGACCGAGCGGATCAATTACCTCTACCTGGCCCATTCCAAGCTGCGCGCCTGCTCCTTCGGCCCGGAACTGCGCGTGGGCGACCTGCCGCGCCATATCGAGGGCATGTCGCGGATCATCCGCGACGGCCAGGTGCTGTGGGAAAAGCCGTTCCTCTCCGGCGAGGACAATATGAGCCACACCATCGCCAATCTCGAATATCACCATTTCAAGTACGAGCTGTTCTGCCAGCCCGGCGACGTGCATGTGCACATGTTCGGCACGGCCACGCTGAGCTTTGCAGACGGAATTTCCACCCGCCCCGACGACATTTTCGAGATCGAGGAAAGCCAGTTCGGCCTGGCCCTGCGCAACCCGGTCCGCACCGAGGCCGAAAAGCCGGTGATCGTCGGCGGGCTCTATTAGGCGGAAGCGCGACAAGGCGGGTGGACGATCTCCTGCGCCCCCCGCCACCTTTACGCCGGCATACTGACATGTCAGTTATCTCTTCGCCTTGGAGGAGGATGACATGAGCCCGCAGCGCCTGGAAAAACGCCGCATCGGCCGAACCGATCTGGAAGTGACCAGCCTGGGCCTGGGAGGCGCAACGCTGGCGGGCATTTTCGATCCCGTCTCGTCCGAGCAGGCGCGGGCCACCATCGCCCATGCACTCGATATCGGCATCAATTACGTCGATACCGCGCCCCAATATGGCCTGGGACGGTCCGAGCATCTGGTCGGCGAGGTGCTGCGCGAGCGCGCCATTCGGCCGATCCTCTCCACCAAGGTGGGCCGCCTCCTGCGGCCCATGCCGCCCGAGGCGGTGGACAAGGGCGCCTGGGCCCATCCCCTGCCCTTCAACCAGCACTACGACTATTCCTATGACGGGATCATGCGCTCCTTCGAGGACAGCCTGCAACGGCTTGGGCTCGACCGGGTGGATATTCTCTATGTCCACGATATCGGCACCATGACCCATGGCGAAGCGGGCAACAGGCCGCTCTGGGCGCAGCTCGAAACCGGCGGCTACAAGGCGCTGCGCCAATTGCGGGACAATGGCGTGGTCAAGGCCATCGGGCTGGGCGTCAATGAATGGCAGGTGCTGATGGACGCCTTCGCCCTGGGCGACTGGGACGTGTTCCTGCTCGCCGGGCGCTATACGCTGCTGGAACAGACATCGCTGACGCCTTTCCTCTCCACCTGCCTCGAACGCGGCGCCTCCGTCGTCATCGGCGGCCCGTTCAATTCCGGCATTCTGGTGGGTGGCGACAGGTTCAACTATGCCAAGGCGCCGGAAAAAGTGGTGGCCAAAGTGCGCGCCATCGACGCTGTCTGCCGCGAATTCGCCGTGCCGCTGCCGGCGGCCGCGCTGCAATTCCCGCTGCACCATCCGGCCGTGTGCAATGTGCTGCCCGGGCCCAGGTCCCCGGCCGAACTGGATGGCATTCTCGGCTGGTGGGACACCGTCATCCCCGACGGCCTCTGGACCGCACTGGCGGAACGCGGCCTGCTGGAGCCCGGCAGCCCGATCCCCGGCGGCACGGCTTGACGCGCGCCCACCGTCGATCCTATAAATAACTATATGGTTTTGTAACCAGACAGTTTTTTGATGATCGACACAGAACGCCTAGACGCCACATTCCACGCCCTGTCCGATCCGACGCGCCGGGCCATTCTCGCGCGGCTGGCGCAGGAGGGCGACGTGGCGGTCATGGACCTGGCCGAGCCCTTCGCCATGAGCCAGCCGGCCATTTCCAAGCATCTGAAGGTGCTGGAAAAAGCCGGTCTCGTCTCGCGCGGCCGCGATGCGCAGAAACGGCCGGTGCATCTGGAAGCCCAACCGCTGGCCGAAGCGACGGGCTGGCTGATCGAATACCGCAAATATTGGTCGGCGCAATTCGGGCGGCTGGATGACCTCTTGGACGAATTGCAGAAGCTGGAAGAGGCGGCGGGTCGGAATTAGGACCTTCTCACAAGTGCAGGCCCGGTTCTCCCACCCTTCCCGGTGAGGGGAGGAAGGCGACGGCGCCGCCAAAAAGCAGTGAGAATTCCAAAGTGGCAAAAATCCAGGGAGACATGTCATGACATTCGGTGATCCGCTTTCCGTGACCACGCCAGCCGACGACCAGGTGGTCGTCGAGCGGGCCTTCGCCGCGCCGCCCCACCTGGTCTATGCCTGCTATACCCAGCCCAGCCTGATCCGCCGCTGGCTAACCGGGCCGGATGGCTGGACCATGCCGGTCT
Organism: Devosia elaeis; assembly: GCF_001650025.1. Lineage (GTDB taxonomy): Bacteria > Pseudomonadota > Alphaproteobacteria > Rhizobiales > Devosiaceae > Devosia > Devosia elaeis. The sequence goes on from NZ_LVVY01000067.1 coordinate 56,486, forward strand.
GTACCTATGATGCGCGGATAGGCGGCGGCTATCGCTTCGAATGGCATGGCCCCGGCGGCGAGGGTTTCCTGGCCGTCGAGGGCGCCATCACGCGGATCGACGCCATCCGCTACATCGATGCGCAGGAGGAATTCGACGGCGGCGTGATGGGCCCCGCCTATCGCAGCGAACTGGCTTTCGAGCTCAAGGACACAGGCACGCTGGTCACCAATACCTTCACCTATACCTCGCTGGCGCACCGCGACATGGTCGTCGCGACCGGCATGGCGGAGGGCATGGAATTCAGCTTCCAAAGCCTGGACCGCCTGCTGGCGGAAGAGCAGCGCGGCTAGCCCCCCGTAGACCTCATCCTGAGCCTGTCGAAGGCGAGGTCGTGGCACACGGGCTTCGGTTTGCCGACCTCGTGGTTCGACAGGCTCATCATGAGGTCTTCCGAGAGCCCCTGACGCAACACCCCAACCTGGGCCCATCCTGAGATGGCGAGATGGATCCCGGCCTCCGCCGGGATGACCACAAGCGGGTGGAAGCTCTTGGGCGTCAATCCGGACCTGAACCGCCCTAATCGAGATCCAGCGCATAGGCCTTGAGGATTTCGAGCGGGATCAGCGGCAGGACATTGCGGTTGGTGGCGCGGAGGAAGACGCGCGGGGCCTTGCCCGCCGCGTGGGCCTGCGCCCAGCGGGCGGCGACGAGGCACCAGCGGTCACCGGCCACCAGGCCGGGAAACGCCATTTCCGGGCGGGGCGTGGAGAGATCATTGCCGACGCTGGCGGAATAGGCGAGGAAGTCCGCGCTCGCCTCGATGCAGACCAGGTGCACGGCCGCATTGTCCGGCCCCGCCGCGCAATAGCCGGTGCGGAAGAAGCCGGTCAGCGGGTCGTTGGAGCAGGGCTGGAGCGGCTCATCCAGGACATTGTATTCGGCCGGCCCCTCGAAACGCGGATGGACATTCATGTTCTACCTCCGCGCGGGGCCGCTCGCCGGAGCGGGACAAGGGAGCCTATTCCCCCTTGTCCAGCCGACCCAGCACTTCCTTGACCTTGGAATTGATCTGATCGAGCGAATAGGGCTTGGGCAGGAAATCCACGCTCTGGTCGTCCTCGATATCGCGGCGCACGCTTTCCTCGGCATAGCCCGACACGAAGATGATCTTGAGATTGGGCATCTTCTCGCGGACGACCTTGAGCATGGTCGGACCGTCCATTTCCGGCATGACCACGTCGGAGATGATGAGATCCACCTGGTAATCGAGGTCTTCCAGCACTTCCAGCGCCTCTTCGCCGCCATCGGCCTCGAACACCTCGTAGCCGGTGGCCTTGAGGGCGCGGGCGGAGAAGGCGCGCACGCTCTCCTCGTCCTCGACCAGCAGGATGCGCTCCTGGCCGGTCAGGTCCTTGGCCGGCGCGGCGGCGGCGCCGGCCTTGGCGGCGGCCTCCTCGGGGCTGGGGACATGACGGGGCAGGAAAATCTTGAACGTGGTGCCCACGCCCAGCGTCGAAACCGGGTAGATGAAGCCCTCGGTCTGCTTGACGATGCCGTAGACGGTCGAGAGGCCGAGGCCGGTGCCCTTGCCCAATTCCTTGGTGGTGAAGAAAGGCTCGAAAATCTTCTCCAGCACTTCCTGGCTCATGCCGGTGCCGGTGTCCTCGACATCGATGAGCACGTAATCGGCCGGCACCATGCCTTCGAATTTCATGCCGGCCGCTTCGGCCGCGCTGACATTGGCGGTGCGGATGGCGATGGCGCCGCCATTGGGCATGGCGTCGCGCGCATTGACCACGAGATTGATGATGACCTGTTCCAATTGCACCACATCGGCGCGGACCGGCCAGATATTGCGGCCATGCTCGACCGAAAGCGTGTTCTTCTCCCCGATCATGCGCTTGAGCAGGACGGTGAGGTCATCGACGATCAGCGGCAGTTCGAGCACCTGCGGGCGCAGGGTCTGCCGGCGCGAAAAGGCCAGGAGCTGGCGGGTCAGCCCGGCGGCGCGATTGGCATTCTGCTTGATCTGCATCAGCTCGTTGAAGGACGGATCGCCCGGCTTGTGCTTGAGCAGCAGCAGGTCGGAAAAGCCGATAATGGCGGTGAGCAGATTATTGAAATCATGCGCCACGCCGCCGGCGAGCTGGCCCACGGCCTGCATCTTCTGGCTCTGGGCGAACTGCGCCTCCAGCTTGCGCTGGTCGGTCATGTCCAGGGCGTAGACATTGACCTGCTCGGGCGAGCCGGCGCTGATCTCGGACGCCGAGATATAGAGGCGCACCGCATGGTCGCCCTCGACGCTGAGCAGGGCATCGACGGGCTCGACTTCCGAATGCTGGGCAATGGCATTGGCGACGGCGCGATTGAGCTTGTCGCGGCTGGCCTCGCCGACCAAGTCCTGCAAAGGCTGCAATTCGAGGCTCTTGTCCTCGCCCGACCAGCGGAAAATGCGGCCGAACGGCGCATTGGTGCGCACGATGCGCCCCTCCCCGTCCAGGGTCGCGATGGCGAAGGGGGTGTCGTTGAAGAAGCGCGAGAACCGCACTTCGGCGGCGCGCAATTCCTCCTCGGTATCGGGGGCGCTCGACATGTCGAGCACCTGGGTGCGTGTCTCGCCCAATTCGCCATCGGCAAGCCGCGCGGCGCGGTGGAGCAGACGCACCGGAAGGGCCGTGCCGTTGCGGCGCACGAGATCGATATCGATGATCTCGGTGCGGATTTCCCCATCGCCCCGGCCCCGCATCAACAGCGAAGCGCCATCGCCCCGCACGATATCGCGTAGATTGAGCTGGCCGGAATTGAACTCGGCCAGGTCGTAACCGAGCCAATCGGCCAGGGTCGAGTTGAGATATTGGATATGCCCCTGCGCATCGGCCGAGAAGAAGCCGGAAGGGGAATGATCGAGATAGTCGATCGCCCTTTGCAGGTCGCGGAAGGCCGTCTCGTTGTTCTCGCGATCGCGGGTGATGTCCTCGATGGTCCAGGCGATCAGCGCCTTGCGGGCATCCTCGGTCTGCGGCAGCGGCCGGACCGCCACCCGATACCAGAAGGCCCGGCCCGCTTCGGCCTGCGAACCGCCCAGCCCGCCGGGCACGCGGATATCCTCGATGGCGCTGCGCCCGTCCTTGGCCGCCCGCGACAGCCGGTAGATGGCCTCGCTGGCATCGGCATGGCCGGCGAAGAGGCGCGGCACGCCCACCGGCACGCCATTGTTCACCGCCCCGGCGAAATTGCCGTAATGCTGGTTCACATAGGAAATCTTGCCGTCCTGGTCGGCGATCACCGTGCCGAAAGGCAGGCTGTCGACCACCGCATGCGAAACGGTGCGCCGCTCCTCGGACGAGGGAAAGCGGAAAAGCCCCGCAGCGAGCCCGAACAGGAAGAAGACCCCCGCCACGGCCAGCATGCCGACAAAGGCCATGACCATCTCGGAGGGGATGCGATCGCCGAAAAACGAGAAGCCCACGGCGGCAAGCACCAGAGCCACGCCGAGCAGCACGACGCGCCATATTCCCACGGCGGAGCGGGCCGCATCCAGGACCGGTTCAGGATAGCTGTCCTCGCCGAGCGGCGTCGATGCCATGGTCACTTGCTCCAGAAGGCAGAGGCCGTCCCGAATCGGGACATCGGGAAAGGTCTACCAAATGCTCCGCCCGCTTGGGAGGGTGAAGCGGCTTTTCAACATGACAGGCACGCAATTGTCCGCAGGCGCGATGGCCGGCTCTAGCGGAGCGAAGCCAGGTCCGCGCTCGGCTGGCTGGGATTGGCGGGCGCCAGCGCCCCATCCCCGGCATAGGTCTCGCGATAGGAGGCGAGGAAGGCGGTGAGGCTGTCCTGCGCCGCGATTTCGGCCGCGACCTTCTTGAATTCGAGGCTGGTCGCCTGGATCGGCCCGGTGACGAAATCGAACATCGGCCATTCGGGGGAATTGACCATCTGCTCGCCGAACTTGGCCCGCAGCCGCGACAGGCCAAACGTGTCGCCGGCCAGCACATAGCCGACCCCGGCGCGGATCAGGTTCATGCGCGTGGCGCGGCTGGGCGTCTGCCCCGCCGGCTCATTGCCATAGAGGGCTTCGAGCATTTCTCCTGCCTGGCTGTAGCGCCTGGCCTTCCAATGGGCGTCGATCCGCAGCAGCGCGACATCCTTGCCGTCCATATTGCTGATGATGTCGAGGGCCAATTGGTCGCGCCCGCCATCGATCATCGCCCGCGCCTCCAGGATGCGCCGTTGGCGGGCCAGGGATTCGGGGATCTCGGGCAGGCGCGTGTCGTTGAGCACCCGGATGGCGTCCTGCGGCCTGCGGTCGGCCAGATAGATCACCGCCAGGTCGGCGGCAATCTGGGTGCGGGCCACGCCGCGCAGCCTGTTGTCGAGCTGGTATTGCAGCAATTCGGCAGCCTGGGCCAGAAGATCCACGCGCACCAGCCGCCGCGCCAGATTGCGGATCATTTCGTCGCCGCGCGCGCCGGGCGGGGTCAGGTGGCGGAAATCGTAATAGATGGCCAGGGCTTCCACCGGCCCGAGGGCATCGGCCATGCCATTGAGGAAGAGATCGGCGAACATCGACTGCGCCTGGTCGCGCAGGGCATTGACCGCCTGGCTTTCCGGAAAGCTCGCCACCGCGGCGCGGACGGTTTCGAAACCGGGCCGGTAATCGCCATTGCGGAAATAGAGGTCGGCCAGCAGCGATTGCATCTCCGCCTCCAGCGCCCCGCCCCGCCAGAGCAGGCTTTCCGCCGCCAGGGTCTGCGTGGCCTTGGCCAGGTCGAGCCGGTTTTCCCGGTCCAGCAGCAACAGGGTCCGGTAGACGGCCTCGGCACGGGTGGGCCGCACTTCCGAGGCGATCACCTGGCCATAGAGGTCGAGCGCCTCCTGGTTGCGCCCTTCGGCCTCGTCGATGCGCCCGGACAGCAGGTGATAGAGCGAGGCATCCTCGACGCTGAGGGCGGCGAATTCGACCTTTTCCAGCAGGCTTTCGGCGAAATCGGCATCGCCCGCCTCCACGGCGGCGCGGCTCGCGGCCAGGTGGAACATGTTGCGCAGCCATTCGGGATAGGCATCCACAAAGGGCTGGGCTTCCAGCGCATCGAGCCGCGCACCGCGATAATCGTTCTCCGCCGCGCGGGCAAGCATCCGCCAGAACAGCGCATCGACCTCCTGCGCCACAACGGCGGCATTGAGAGTCTGCAGGGCCTCCCGCGGGCGCCCGGCCATCACATTGGCCACCGCCTGCGTCATGCGGACCTGCCTGGTCAGATCCTCCGCCTTGAGATCGGCCTCGAGCACCCGCAGCACGCCCAGGGCTTCGAAAGCCATGCGATTGGCCAAGTAGAATTGCGCCAGGTCGAGGCGGGCGGCATCGCGATTGCCGCCTTCGCTGGCCGCCGCCGCCGCTTCCAGCGCATCGCGGGTCGCGATGAATTGCTGCGGGTCGCGCTGTTCGAGCGCCGCCAGGTCGATAAATCCGGCGCGGACGGCTTCCTGCGCCTGGCTGCCGGCGCTGCGCAAGGTGTCGGAGGCGGAAACGGTCAGCCCGCCATTGCTGGAAATCACCGCCAAGGGACTTTCAAGCGCCACTTCAAGCCCGGCCGATTTCGGCTTGACCACCAGGCCATGCACGCTCCGCAGCGCGGTGAAATCCACATGATCGAGATTGCGCGTCAGCCCCCGCGCCGGCGGATAGGCCGTCACCACCTTGAGGACATCGCCCACCAGCGGATCGCGGAAATCGTGGATGCGGCCGGGCCGGGCCACGTCGGCGACCATTTCGAAGGCGCCCTCGATGTCGCGGCGGCGCGACAGGTTCATCGGCTCGGTGGGGCTCAGCATCATGTCGCCGAGCGAGAGCACCCAGGCCATGCCTTCGGAACCCAGGGTGGCAAGCCGCTCCTGCGCCAGATCGATGCGCACCACCTGGGTGTCGCCCGAGGCAATGACGGCGAATTCGGAGGCCACGGCACCAAGATCGTCCGAGGATTGCGGCGGCCGGATGCCGGTGACGGTATCGAAGATCATCCAGACCGTGTCGCCACGCCGGAACACGGCTGCAGGAATATCCTGCTCGAAGGGAAAAACCAGCCGGACGGTGGAGCCCAGCACGTTCACGAACGGCGTGACGGCCTCGGCGGCCTCCGGTTGCAGGGCGGCGATGCGTGGTGGCTCGGCTTCGGCGGGCGCCTCCTGCTCGGCCGTCGCGGCCAGGTCGGCCAGCATCAACGCGGGCAGGCCTTGCCCGGCAATGTCGATATCGAGCACATATTGGCTGGGCGAAATCTCGTAGAAGCGCGGCTCCACTCCTTCGGCGAAGAGGAAGGTGGCCACCGCCCCATCGGGCGAAGTCCCCGCCTGCACGGACACTACCTCGTCCGGCAGCCCGCCCAGCAGCGCGCCGATATCCATGTCCACCGGCCATTCGAAGGTGGCGGCGCCGATATTGCCTTTCTTGGTGAATTGCGCGTCGGTCGGCACCGACCAGTCGAATTGCAGACGCAGGAAGGTGGCGTTCTGGCCGACGCGGATATCGACTCGGGGATCGAGTTCGGCCGCCATGCGCGCCTTGCGGTCGCGTTCGGCCCTGATCGCGGCCTGGCGCGCCCGTTCGGCCAGCTTGTCGATGACGTCCTGCGGCAGCGGCGGCGGCATGCCCTGCCAGCTCGGCGGCATCAGGTCGATATAAAGCTGCTCGCCGGCATCGATGCGGTTGAAATTGAAGCTGGAGCGCAGCCCGATGCGCAGGCCCCGGCCATCCGGATCGACCCGGGCAATGGTCAGGTAATTGGGCATGGTCAGCCCGACATCGGGCAGCAGAATATCGACAGGATCGTCGAATTGCAGGGACAGAACGCCGTTTTCGACGCGGAAATCGTGGCGGGGCAATTCATCGCGCCCGGGGAAGCTGAGGATCAGCCGCCCATAGCCTTCCTGCTCGGCAGCAAAAAGCTGGCCCTGTTCCTGGCCATGCGCAGAGGCAGTCATTGCCAGCACGCTGGCCAATGCCGCCGCGACCAAGGCAGTTCTTGCCCGTCGCCAACCTGCGATCAATGCGGTCTTCACCGGCTTTCTGCCCGCCCGACGCCAAGATGACACGTTTTGCGGACGGGGTATTCTTCCCCCAAAGCCTCAAAACGCGAGGATTACACGCTTGTTTCAGCGTCACCCTAATCAGCCCGGCTTAACGTCCCCCTAAGGCGATCGGCGACATTTACTGTCCGACGATCTGCGGCAGGGCGGCCAGATCGTCGGGGCTCATGCTTTCGAGCGGGTCGGAATCGGCCGAGGCCATGCGCACCGTCAGCTCCTGCGCGCGGGTCGTGTTCATTTCGGCGAGGATGGGCGACATCTTGCGCGGGCTCATCATCCGGGTGACGCGCAGCAGCACGTCCATGTCCAGATTGTCGAAAATCTTGGCCGCATCCTTGGGCTTCATCGATTCATACATGGCCACGATGGCGGCGAACTGGCCTTCTTCCATCTGCTTGCGCTGCTCTACCAGCGAGGCGATCTGATCCTCGATGGATTGCAGGGTCGTCTGGCGTTCCTCGATCCGCTTTTCGGCCGCCTCGACGAGCGAAGCGCGCATGGCCAATTGCTGTTCGTAGGATTCAAGCTCGGTGCGCCGCGCCGCCAGCCGCTCCAGCACGGCCTGTTCGGTCTGCGTGGCATCGCCCGCCATGAGCGGCGCCGGCCCCTCCGGGGTCACCAGAAGCGGCATCGCATCGGCCAGCGGCGGACAATCGGCGGCGATAGCCAGCAATTCCCCGCCCTCGAGCTCGGCTCCGGCGACCGGCAGCGGATCGCAGGCATTCTCGGCCGCAACGCTGTTGGCCACGTAGCCGCCTGTATCGTCGCCCTCGGCAACACCAGGCGCGCCATGTCCGCCGGCGGCATCGAGCACCTCGCCGATCGTGGGCGCACCATCGCTCAGCGTGGGGGTGGTGTCGGCAAGCGTCGGCTCGGCCGGCAAGGTAATGGGCTCGCCCTGCCCCGGATCACCGCCTGAGGCGCCATCGCCAGCCGCCTGTGCCCGGGCTACGCCTGTCAGCACATAGCCGCCATTGGTCGCGAGGCCCAGCGTCTTGAGGACCAGCAGGGCCGCGACCGCCATGATGACGATGGGCAACAGGCGGATATTGGTCACGCGGCGGCTCCGCGATTGCGCACGCGCGAAGACAATTGCTGCAGCGCGGACTGCACCTTGTTGGGCTCCTCCACCTGCTCCACCGCCTGGCTATGGCGCGCCACGCTGGTGATGCGCGCAATGCGTTCCATCAGCGCGGTGCCGGCGGTAACGTGATTGGCCAGCTCGATACCGAAGCGTTCCGCTTCTTCCAGCCGCGCGGTCAGGGCCAGGTCGGCCTCGACGGCGCTGGACTTGAGTTCCTTAATGGCCTGATTGGCCAGATTGGTAGCGCCCACCAGATCGGCCACCATCTGCCGCATCGCATCCTTGTCCTGATGCAGGCGCTTGAGGCGCTGATTGAGCACCACGCAATAACCGATCGTCAGGGCCAGCAGGATCGCTACGGCGCCTTCCACGAAAATTCCCAGCGGCAGCCCGAACATCATCGTCCTTCCATCGTTTCGTCGATTGCCTCGAAGGCCGCCATGGTGACCTTGGGCGGGTTGAGCGGGCGCGTGACGCGCACGGAAACGTTCTTGCCGATATGGCCCATGATGGCCTCGGTGAGTTCGACATCCCCACAGCGCAGCCGGATCGGATCGGTCGGCGCACGCTCGAACATCAGCGTCTGGCCAGGCTGGAGATTGAGCACCTTGGAGAGCGGCAGATCCTGCTCGTGCAGCACCGCTTCGATCTCGACATCGGCCTGGTAGATCTCGGTGGCCAAATGCCCTTCCCAGATCGGATCGCGGCCGAATTTCTCGCCCATGAACATCTGCAGGAGCTGTTCGCGGATCGGCTCGATCGTCGCATAGGGCAACAGGATTTCGATCTTGCCGCCGCGGTCGTCCATCTCGATCCGGAGTTCGATGAGGATGGCCGCATTGCCCGGCCGCGAAATGGCGGCGAAACGCGGATTGGTCTCCATGCGCTCGAGCTTGAAATTGATCTGCGTCACCGGCTCGAAGGCGCGGTGCGTATCATCGAGGATCACCTCGATCATGCGGCGGGCCAGGGCCATTTCGATGGTCGTGTAAGGCCGCCCCTCGACGCGGATATTGCCGCCGACGCGGCGGCCGCCCAGCAACACGTCGATCATCGAATAGATGAGATTGGAATCGACGGTGAGCAGGCCGTAATTCTCCCATTCCTCGGCCTTGATGACCGAGAGGATGGCCGGCAGCGGAATGGAATTGAGGTAATCGCCGAAGCGGACCGAGGAGATGGAATCCATGGTCACCTCGACATTGTCCGAGGTGAAATTGCGCAGCGATGTCGTCGCCAGCCGCACCAGCCGGTCGAAGACGATTTCCAGCATCGGCAGGCGTTCATAGGACACCAGCGCCGAATTGATCAGCGCCTGGACGCCGGACAGCTCGACATTGCCCGCCGCGCTGGCATCGAAGCCGAGGAGGCTGTCGATCTCATCCTGGTTGAGCACCCGGTCCGGCCCGCCATCCTCGCCGCCATCGCCGCCTTCCAGCATGGCCGCCCATTCGGCGGCGGCAGCGGCGGCGCGTTCCTCTTCGGACATGGCCGCTTCGTCGGGTGCGGCGATATCGAGGCCTTCCAGGCCCCAATCCTCGCTCAGCTTGTCCTGGTCGCTCGGCCCGGCCATCACTGCACCAGGATTTCGCGGAAGAGCACGCTCTGCACATGCGCGGGATAGATGGCGATATTGACCCGCCGCAGCAGCTCTTCCTTGAGGCGATAGATGCCCGCCGAGCCTTCGAGGTCGCTCTTGCGCAATTCGCGCAGATAGACCTGGAACGCGTCGATCACCTTGGGCAGGCGCGGCTGGATCTCATTCATCATCTGCTCATCCGCCACCTCCAGGGCAATGGTGAGCTTCATGACGGCGGACGCGCCATCTTCACTGTTGAGATTCACCATCATGGGTTGAAGGTTGAAAATAAACGTGTCGTGCCCGGCCGGAGCCGACGCCGCCTCCCCATCGCCCGACGCGGACGAGGACAGAAAGAAGAACGCGCCCGCCCCGCCCAGCAGCACGACGATCACGGCGGCACCGATGATAAGGAAGAGTTTGGGAACGCCCCTCTTGGCAGGCGCTTCGGATCCCACTTCTGCATCCGCAGCCATTGCGTGCCCCACCAAACCCAGCAGTTCCGGACGATTCCGGCTCGGCATCCAGCTAAGGGCCACTTGGTTAACGAATAGTTACGATTAAGCCCTGGCCCGGCAGTTTTTGCCGGGCAGCTTTTGCCGGCAGGGCGGACATTCTCTGCCGGGCTGACGCACCACTTTCCATCTAAGCCTTTGATTTAACTCACATTCGCGCACTGGCATGGTTGATGCAAAGTAAATGGCGAGGCGACCGGCTTGGGGAAGCAGGGCGTTTCGGGGACCGATACGGGGATTGTCATGATCGGAAACGCGCAACTCATCAGCCTGTCACGGCAGATCGCCCTGCAGCGGCAGATGGACGTGGTGGCCCACAACGTCGCCAATATCAACACGACCGGCTTCAAGGCCGAGCAAATCCTGTTCGAAGAATATGAGATGCCGGTGGCGCGGGACCGCACCTTTCCCGGCCTCGACCAGCCCCTCTCCTATGTTCAGGACTGGGCGACGATCCACGACCTTTCCGGCGGCGCCATGACCCAGACCGGCAACGAGCTCGACGTGGCGCTCAATGGCGGCGGCTTCTTCGCCGTGCAGACGGCCGCCGGCGAGCGCTGGACCCGCGCCGGCTCCTTCCAGATCGACAATAACGGCACCCTGGTCGACGCCTCCGGCAACCCGGTCATGGGCATTGGCGGGCCGATCCAGTTCGGCCCCGAGGAAACCGGCATTTCCATCGCCACCGACGGCGCCATCTCCACCAATGCCGGCCCGAGGGGGCAATTGCGCATCGTCGAGTTCGACAATCCCCAGGCGCTGGTCCGCGAGGGCAGCAACCTGTTTTCCGGCGGCACGCCCGTCGCCAACGCCAATACCCGCGTCATGCAGGGCCATGTCGAGCGCTCCAATGTCTCGGGCGTCTCGGAAATGGCCGAATTGATCCGGGTGACCCGCGCCTATGAATCGATCGCCTCGCTGACGCAGAAGCAGGACGAGCTTCGTCGCACTGCCATCCAGCGCCTCGGCGACACCAATTCCTGATCCTGAGGAGCCAAGGCCATGAAAGCACTCTATATCGCATCGACCGGCATGAGCGCCCAGGAACGCAATGTCGAAGTCATTTCCAACAACATCGCCAACATGCGCACCACTGGCTACAAGCGCCAGCGCGCCGAATTCCAGGACCTGCTCTATCAACAGGTCACCCGCGCCGGTTCGCAGACGTCGGACCAGGGCACGATGGTCCCCGCCGGGCTCGAGATCGGCTCGGGCGTCCGCACGGTCTCGACGCCTAGGGTGATGAGCCAGGGCTCGGTCAACCTGACCGAACGTGAACTGGACGTGGCCATTCGCGGCGAAGGCTTCTTCATGATCGAGCTGCCCGATGGGCGCACCGCCTATACCCGCGACGGCTCCTTCGAGCGCGACGCGGAAGGCACCCTGGTCAATTCGTCCGGCTATACGGTCAATCCCGGCATCGCCATTCCCGGCAATGCCCGGGGCGTCTCGATTTCGCCCGATGGCACGGTGGAGGCCTATATCGGCACGGACACGGTGCCGACCCAGCTCGGCCAGCTCCAGCTCGCCCGCTTCGTCAACAAGTCGGGCCTCGAATCCATGGGCGACAACCTGTTCCTGGAAACCGCCGCCAGCGGCCCGGCCCAGGTGGGCGTGCCCAATGTCGATGGAACCGGCGACCTGCTGCAGAACTATCTGGAACTGGCCAATGTCAATTCGGTGACCGAAATTGCCGACCTGATCGCGGCCCAGCGCGCCTATGAAATGAATGCCCGCATCATCTCCGGCGCCGACCAGATGATGCAGGCCACGAGCCAGCTTCGTTGATCGGGAGGATGATCATGAAAATGTCCCGCCCCTTCCTTTCGGTCCTGGCCCTGGCGTTCAGTGCCGGCACCGCGCTCGCCGCGCCCCTGCTCAGGGCGGATATCACGGTGAGTGCCGCCGTGGTGACGATGGGCGACATGTTCGAGGATGCCGGCGCGCTGGCCGAAAAGCCACTGTTCCGCTCTCCCCTGCCCGGCACGACCGGCAATGTCGAGCTTTCGGCCATTCGCGCCGCCGCCGCCCGTATCGGCCTCGATGCCTTCGAAACCAATGGCCTGAGCCAGGTCAGGGTCTCGCGCGCCGCCATCCTGGTGGATCAGGCCCTGCTTTCGGGCCTGATCGCCGACAATCTGCGCAGCCGCGGCATCCTGACGGGCGATCTGCGCGCCAATGTGCATCTTTCCTATGCCCTCGAGCCGGTCCGCGCCGCCGCAGGCGATCAGCCCGCCCGGCTCGACAGCCTGCGCTACCTGCCCGGCAACGGCTCCTTCTCCGCCCGCTTCCTCATCGAGGGTGTGGAGCGGCCGCTGGAAATCGCCGGCACGATCGAGCTGGTCGTGGACGCGCCGCATCTGTCCGCCAACCTGCCGGCCGGCACGGTCCTGCGGCCCGACCACTTCGTCATGCGGCCGGTCCCGGTGCAGCAGGCCGACGCGCAGGGCGTCGCGCCGCAGGGCCAATTGGTCGGCATGGCCCTCAACCGCCAGAGCCGGGAAGGCATGCTGGTGCGGGCCAGCGATGTCAGCGAACCGCTGGCCGTCGCCAAGAACGACCTCGTCACCATCTATTATCGCCAGGGTCCCATGACCCTCACCGTTCGCGGCCAGGCCGTCACCGGCGCCGCCGAGGGCGCGCCGCTCCAGGTGCTCAATCTGAGCTCCCGCCGCGTCATCACCGCCAAAGCAATCGCCCCGGGCGCCGTGGAAGTCTCTTCCGGGCCGATCGCCCTGGCCGGCCTCTAATTCGGGATCGCACGAAATGAACATCGCCAAGATCGCCACCATCCTGACCCTCGCCGCTACCCTCGGCGCCTGCAGCACCATGGATCGCCTCGCCAATGTCGGCCAGGCCCCTGCCCTGACCGCCATCAACGATCCCACCACGATGGCGGGCTACCAGCCGGTGCGGATGCCTATGCCCGAGCCCATCGCCGACACCTACCAGCCCAACTCGCTCTACCGCACCTCGGCCAAGGGCTTCTTCAAGGACGAGCGCGCCCATCGCATCGGCGACATCCTGACGGTCCTGGTCACCATCGACGACAGCGCCCAGATCAACAACCAGACCCAGCGCAACCGCACCTCGACCAATTCCATGGGCATGGGCGGCATCTTCGGCGCCGGGTTCACCAATGTGGTCGGCACCAGTGTCGATCCCGCGGCAGCCATCGATTTCAATTCCGGCATCCGCGACGCCGGCAATGGCTCGGTCAACCGCAAGGAAAGCCTCGAAACCACCGTCGCCGCCGTGGTGACCCAGGTGCTGCCCAATGGCAATCTCGTCATCGAGGGGCGCCAGGAAGTGCGGGTGAATTTCGAAGTCCGCGACATGATCGTGGCCGGCATCGTCCGCCCCTCGGACATCCAGGCCAATAACACGATCCTGTCCAGCAAGATCGCCGAGGCCCGCATCTCCTATGGCGGCCGCGGCCAGATCACCGATGTGCAGCAATCGCGCTACGGCCAGCAGGTCATGGACGCCATCCTGCCCTTCTGAGGTCCCCCCCCATCCGGCGATGCCTCATCCCCGTGGCATCGCCGCTTTACCGGCCGGCGCCAGGAGGCACCGGCATGGTCCGGGCCGCAGAAAGCGCCGGACCAGACAGCAAGGCCCTTCATTCCCCAATGGCGGTCCCTTTCCCCACGAGGCGCAGCTCCCCGGCTGCGCCTCTCTCCGTTCAGGCCGACGGGAACCCCCAGCCCGCTTCCGGATTGACCTTGAGCACCGGAAAGGAAAGCGCATGAGACTGGGCGGCGCCATCGCTATCGGCATCGCAGTGGGCGTGGGGGCCGGCACATTATTGTTCGACAATGTCGGCGTCGGTATCGGGTTCGGCATCGCCATGGCCGTCGCCTTCTATTTCGCGGTCGGCGATGACGACGGCAAGAAGCGCAAGGACGAGTCCGATCCTTGAGCTTGATCCCCTGAAACGCCTGTGGGAGACATCGGGCTCTGTTGTCAGGAGCGTTCCATGTCCTTTGCCAAACTCGACGATCTCGGCCGCCGGCTGGAGGCGCTAGAGCATGCCTTGTCCATTCTCGGGGCCGACGAGGCGACCCATATGGCGGTCGGCGGCGGCGAGAAGCGGGCCGAGGCCATGTCGCATCTGGCCGGCATGTATCACGCCCAGGCCACGGCCCCCGAGATAGCCGACTGGATCGCGGCTGCCAGATCCGAGGATCTCGACACGGATCAGAAGCTGGCCCTGGGCGAGTTCGAGCGCAATTACATCAACGCCACCTGTCTCCCCACCGAATTCGTGCAGCGCCGGACCGCCGCTACGATGCGCTCCGAACAGCTCTGGCGCGAATTGCGCGCCAAGGGGGATTGGGACGCTTTCCTGCCCGCGCTGGAAGGGGTTGTGGCGCTGGTGCGCGAGGAAGCCGCGCTGCGTTCCGCCGCCACGGGCCTTGCGCCTTACGACGCGCTGATGGACCAATATGACCCGGGCAACAGGACCGCCGACATCGACGCGGTCTTTGCCGATCTCAAGACCTTCCTCAAGGACTTCGTGCCCAGGGCCCTCGACGTGCAGCAGGAGCGCCTGTCCCGGCGCCCGCGCAAGCCCCTCAACGGCCCCTATCCAATCGAGAAGCAGCGCGAACTGGGGCTGGCCGCCATGCGCGCCACCGGCTTCGATTTCACCCATGGCTCGCTGGCCGTATCGCACCACCCCTTCTGCGGCGGCGTGCCGACAGACGTGCGCATGACCACGCGCTACCGCACCGACGAATTCCTGTCCTCGCTGATGGGCGTGCTGCACGAAACCGGACATGCGCTCTATGAGCAGGGCCTGCCGAAAGACTGGTCGCACTGGCCGCTGGGCAAGGCGCGCGGCATGGGCATGCACGAAAGCCAGAGCCTGTTCGTGGAAATGCAGATCGCCCGCAGCGGCGACTTCTGGGAATTCATGCTGCCACTGGTGCATCAGCATCTGGGCGAAGACGCCATTCCCGGCTGGGACATCGCTGACATCCTGAGCGAGGTCAACTTCGTCGAGCGCGGCTATATCCGGGTCGATGCCGATGAGGTGACCTACCCGCTGCACGTCATCCTGCGCTACGAGCTGGAGCAGGATCTGGTAAGCGGCAAGCTGGAGGCCAGCCAGATTCCCGAGGCCTGGGATGCCAAGATGACCGAATATCTGGGCATCTCCACCATCAACGATCCCAAGGACGGCCCGATGCAGGATGTGCACTGGCCCGGCGGCGCCTTCGGCTATTTCCCCAGCTATACGCTGGGCGCCATGATCGCCGCGCAACTGGGGGCCGCCATGGCCAAGGATATTCCCGACATGGGCGCGCAGATGCGGCAGGGCGATTTCGCCGCCATCAATCAATGGCGCGCCGACAAGGTGTGGAACCAGGCCTCGCGCTATTCCACCCCCGACCTCATCACCCGCGCCACCGGCGAAGCGCTCAATGCCGATCATTTCAAGGCGCATCTCATCCGGCGCTATGGCGGCTAGGGCCGATGCGCTATGAGCGGTTTCCGCCGTCGCCGGGTCTGGCCGATTATGTCGAGCATTTCTGGCTGATCGAAGCCGATCTCGGCGAACGCCGGCACGAGGAAATCCTGGTGCCCAATGGCAGGCCGACCCTGCTGCTCAGCCTCGGCGACGAGGGCTGGCGCAAGGACCCGCATACCGGCGGCGAAGAGCCCAATTGCAGCGGCCTGACCGGCATCGCCACGGGCCCGGTGCTGATCGGGCAGACCGGACAGGTGCATCTTGTGGCCGCCCAACTCAGTCCGTTCGGCCCGGCCGCGCTTGGCCTGCCCTGCGCGATCGACCGGCATATGGCGCTCGACACCTTGCCCGATGGAGCCCCGCTGCTGGCGGGCATCCGCGCCGCAGGCATTTCGCGCGCCGCGGTGGAGCGGCTCGACACCATGCTGCTGGCCCGGCTCAACCCCATCCCTGTCGGGATCGTGGAAATATTGCGTCGTGCCTATGCCCTGCTCGGCGAAAAGCCGGCCGATGCGCGGAGCTGGGCGGACAGGACCGGGGTGAGCGAAGACCGGCTCTATCGCCTGTTCAAGGTCCATATCGGCATTTCGCCCAAGACTGCCCTGATGATTGCCCGCTACCAGGCCCTGGTCGGTTCGGTGCTGGGGGAGGAGCGTGGCGGCGGCCTCGCGCAATTGGCGCTGCTGGAAGGCTATTACGACCAGGCCCATGCCAATCGCGATTTCCGGCGCTTCACCGGCGTCTCGCCCCGCCAGTTCCGACAGACGCTCAACGGCATCGCCCGGATGATGCATGACGGCCCGGATTTATCCAAGAAGGCGGATGGCTAGGCCGCTAGGCTGTCTCCGGTTCCAATCAGGAGATCGCCATGACCACTTTCGTCCATTTCGAAATCACCGCCGCCGATGTCGAGGCCATTGCCGGCTTCTATGCCGAAGCGCTCGGCCTCGTGGCCACGCCATCGCCCTTCCTGCCCGGCTATACATTGCTCGGCAATGCGGCCGGGCCATTGGGCGCGGTCATGGATCGGAAATTCCAGAGCCAATCGACCATCGTGTGGTTCGGGGTCGAGGACATCGAGGCGAGCCTGGCCGCGATCGTGGCGGCGGGTGGACGGCAGGCCGGCGACATCAACGCCATTCCCGGCCAGGGCCGGCTGGCTTATGCCAGCGACCCCAACGGCACGATCTTCGGACTCAAGCAGGCGGAAAACCGCTGACAGGGCTTGGGCGGCAGGCCGCCCGGTCGCCACGATGATGAACACTTTCTGAAGCCCCGCTTCAGGACCGGTTCCAAATCACCCCTCTAGAAACGTCTCCATCAACGCGGTCGGAGGGACCGCAACACAGGAGACCAAAATGATCCGCAAGTTCATCATCACCACCCTGGCCGCCACCGCCATCGCCGTTTCGGCTGCGCCCGCCATGTCCAACGACATCTTCATCGACCAATATGGCTTCGGCAATCAGGTCGGTGGCGGCCAGTCCGGCTGGAATAATACCTTCGGCACCATGCAGCATGGCTGGTGGAACAATGCAATCAGCCAGCAGAATGGCGGCAACAACACCTCGGCCATCGGCCAGCAGGGCAACAACAATTATGGCGACGTCAGCCAGGACGGCTGGAACAATGCCGCCGGTATCGGCCAGTTCGGCAGCAACCACACCTCGATCCTGACCCAGGACGGCAACGGCAATGTCGCGGCCGGCGTGCAGGTGGGCAATGGCTGCTCGGCCAATGTGGTCCAGCATGGCTCGGGCAATGTCAGCGCCTTCGTGCAGGCCTGCCCGTAACAGCACCGAACCGGGCCGGCGCATAGCCGGCCTGCTTTTTCCCAGAGGAGGAAAAGATGCTTCATTCCACGGCTCAACTTGGCCTGATCGCCCTTCTGGCCCTGGGCGGCGCCGGCATGGCCGCCAATGCCTATGGCACCGCCGCCGACGGCCTGGCCTGCGGCGTCAGCACCAGCAATGCGAACGGCATGCTGTCGGTCGAAGGCGTGCTGCAAAGCCCCGAGGCACTGACCGGCGACTATCGTTTTGCCCTCAAGAGCCAGGGTGCGGGGGGCTCCAGCAATATCAACCAGGGGGGACAGTTTTCCGCCACGCCCGGCATGCCGGTCTCGCTCGGCAAGGTCAGCGTCAATGCCGGCGCCAATATCGAGGTGGACTTCACGATCACCACCGGCGGCAAGAAATACGATTGCTCCCAGCAATTTGCGACCCAGACCTGAATCGCTTTCTCACGCGCCTCACCACCTGCCCCGCCATCGAGCGGGGCTTTTTCTTGCCGGGCGAAAATGGTGAACGCCGTCTGAACACGCCACTCCGGATGAGTTCAGGCGCGCCCGGGCAATCTCTCACCATGCGCTGGAGAGACCAGCAGACAGGGAACGAAACCACTTCGGAGAGAGAAATGACCACACGCTTCACCCGCAACATCGCCGCCGCCCTCACCGCCGCCATGCTGGGCCTCGCCGCCGCCCCCGCCATGGCCGGCGGCCAGATCGCCATCGGCTTTTCGCCATCCGACCCGGACCAGGCCCAGGCGCTGGGCACCGGCCTCAAGATATTCTCGCTGTTCCAGGGCCTCTCGGGCACCGGCGCCAATGCCTACCAGAACGGCTCCGGCAATTCGGCCGGCATCAGCCAGAACGGTTGGGGCAATCATGGCCTGATCTTCCAGGACGGCAACGGCCATAACGGCACGATCAGCCAGAACGGCAACAACAATTCCTGCGGGCTGTTCCAGTTCGGCCAGGCGACCAATGCCCAATGCGTGCAGAACGGCAATGGCCAGTCCGGCATCACCACGGTTTTCGGCTTCTGATCTTCACCGGATCACGGCGCAAGGGCGGGGCAAACGGCCCCGCCTTTCGTTTTGGCCTGAGGCGCGCAAAAATGGCGCAGAAAAAATGTCGAAGCCGACAATGCGTGTTCGTCGGTTGAGCAGGAAGGCAATTTCGCCTTCGGGACAGGAGATCGACAAATGCGCGTCGTCGTATTCGTAAAGGCCACTGCAGACAGCGAAAATGGCCGCATGCCGCCCACCGAAATGCTCGAGGCCATGGGCAAGTATAATGAGGAACTGATCAATGCCGGCATCATGCTGGGCGGTGACGGCCTCAAGCCGACCAGCGCCGCCAAGCGCGTGATGTTTTCCGGCTCCGACCGTTCGGTGATCGATGGCCCCTTTGCCGAGACCAAGGAATTGGTGGCCGGCTATTGGATCTGGGAAGTCCGGGACATGGACGAGGCGGTCGAATGGGTGAAGCGCTGCCCCAATCCCATGCTCGAGGACAGCGCCATCGATATTCGCCCCGTCTATGAACTGGACGATTTCAACGCCCAGATGACCCCCGAGGTCCAGGCCATCCACGATCGCAACCGCGAGCGGGCCGGCCGCTGAGCGCCAAAATAAAAGCCCGCATCGCTGCGGGCTTTCCTATTTGCTTGCTGCTCGGCCTATTCGTCGCGATAGACCTTTTCGCGCCGTTCATGCAGTTCCTGCGCTTCCAGGCTCAGCGTGGCGGTGGGCCGGGCATCGAGCCGGGCAATGCCGATCGGATCGCCGGTTTCCTCGCAATAGCCATAGGTGCCGTCATCGATGCGCTTGAGCGCCGCGTCGATCTTGGAAATCAGCTTGCGCTGCCGGTCCCGCGTACGCAATTCCAGGGAGCGGTCGCTTTCCGAACTGGCGCGGTCGGCCATGTCCGGATGGTTCTGGCTCTCTTCCTGCAGATTTTCGAGAGTGACGCGGCTTTCGCGCAGAATTTCATCCTTCCAGCCCAGAAGCTTGTTCCGGAAGTATTCCCGCTGCCGCGGGTTCATGAACGTCTCGTCCTCGCTGGGCCGATAGTCCGTAACGTCAACCGAAGACATGAGCAGACTCAACTCCAATACCCCTCGGCGGCCTATATAGGCGGGTCGAAAGCCCCCGGCAAGCATGCAAGTTACGACTCGTTAACGTCTGAATCGTCCCGCAAGACGCCCATAGCGGCAAGGTGACGACAAGTTGATGACGCAAGATCAGGATTGGGGGTAGCGCCCCTGCTTGGCGAGCTCGACCAGGACGCGCAATTCGATCTCGTCGATGATCGCGTCGAGGCCCGGCTCGACCCGCTCGCGCAGGCCCTGCAATTGGGTGACAAGGGCGTCGAGTTGCCCCGCTCCGACCTGCCCGACCAGCAGGTCCGCCTTTAATTCTTCCAGCAGATCGAGCAAGGTCGCTCCGCGCCTGACCGCCCGCCGACGCCCCTCACGGAAATCGCCCACCGCCTGCAGGGCCAGGATGGCATCGAGTCCCGCCGCCGGCGCCAGCGGCCCGGCACTGGCAATGCGCGCGGCGCCCTGGTCCCCCGCCGGCATGAAAGCAGGCGCGCCGCCCGCCCGCCCCGCCGAGGGCCGGCCCGCAACGCTGTTGGGACGATTGGTGGCATCGATACGCAAAAAGACGGACTCGCTCACGGAGGGAACCTGGGCAAAATCTGCCGGGGCAGGGTTAACAGGACCTTAACTTGCCCGGCAAGAATTGCTCACCCAGCCGGCATCGCGCGGAAATTTCGGCCATTCCGAAACAGAAAACTCTGAAATTGCAATAAGTTAACAGGATAGAACCGAGACTGGCATGCTTTTGGCACTGATCCTGGCGAAGGCCGCACCATGGGGATGGAGCGGCATCAGCCGGGGAAGAAAATGCCAAACCGCCTGTTCCGATCCATTATCGCCGCAACGCTGAGCGCGGCCCTGGTGCTGACGCCGCTCTCGGCCGCCCAGGCCGCCCCGGCGCGCATCAAGGATATCGTGGACATGGAGGGCGTCCGCGAGAACCAGCTCGTCGGCTATGGTCTGGTGGTCGGCCTCAACGGCACCGGCGACAGGTTGAACAATTCGCCTTTCACCAAGCAATCGCTGCAATCCATGCTGGAACGGCTCGGCGTCAATACGCAGGGCGAGAATGTGCGCACGGCAAATGTTGCCGCCGTGATGGTTACCGCCAACCTGCCCCCCTTCGCCACGCAGGGCTCGCGTATGGACGTGGCCGTGTCTGCCTTGGGCGATGCCGGAAGCCTGCAGGGCGGTACCTTGCTGGTGACGCCACTGCTGGGCGCTGATGGCGAAGTCTATGCCATCGCGCAGGGGCCGGTCTCGATCAACGGTTTCAAGGCCCAGGGCGACGCAGCCAGCGTGGTTTCCGGCGTACCCACGACCGGCCGGATTTCCGCCGGCGCACTGATCGAGCGCGAAATCGACTTCCATCTCGGCTCGCAACACTCGCTGCGCCTGGCCCTGCGCAATCCCGACCTGACCACGGCGCGGCGGATCGCCCTGGCGGTGAACGACTTTATCGGCGTACCCACCGCCGTGCCCGAAGACCCGGCCACGGTGCGCCTCACCCTGCCTCGCGGCTTCAATGGCAATATCGTCGACCTGCTGACCGATATCGAGCAATTGATCGTGCAGACCGACCAGCCGGCCAAGGTCGTCATCGACGAGAATTCCGGCATCATCGTCATGGGCAAGGATGTGCGCGTCTCGGCCGTAGCGGTGGCCCAATCCAACCTCACCGTGACCATCGCCGAAAATCCCGAAGTGGTGCAGCCAAATCCGCTGAGCCTGGGCCAGACCGCGGTGGAACCCAATACCACGCTCAACGTCAACCAGTTCGACACTGCGCTCCAGGTCGTGCCGGAATCGGTGACGCTGCAGCAATTGGTCGACGGCCTCAATGCCCTGGGCATCTCGCCCCGCGACCTCATCGCCATCCTGCAGGCCATCAAGGTCACCGGCGCCCTGCAGGCCGAAATCGAGGTGCTGTGATGAACCCGATCGGTTCGGCCGGCTCGCTCAGCCCGCAACAAATCCTGCAGGTCCGTCAGCAGGCGGAGGAGCTGGAAGGCGTCTTCCTCAACCTTCTGACCAAGCAGATGTTTTCCGGCCTCGGTGCCGACGAGAATTTCGGCGGCGGCTTCGGCGAGGAGACTTGGCGCTCCATGCAGGCCGAGGAGCTTGCCAATGCCATGGCCCGCAGCGGCGGCGTCGGCATCGCCGATCAATTGATGGGCGAAATGCTTGCTGCCCAGGAAGCCGCCAATGCCTCAAGAACAATGATGTTTCCCAGTACCGGAGTATATGGAAAATGACCGCTGCCGCACGCCTCGCCGCCCTCGACGCCCTGCCGGCCGAAGATTTGTGCAACCATGCCGAAACGGCATTGGCTGCCCTGGTCGATGTGATGAACCAGGAAACGACGCTTTTGCGCGCCGGCCATATGCGCGAGGCCGGGCGGCTGACGCCGGACAAGACGCGCCTCGCACAAGACTATGTGACCCTGGCTCGCGCCGTCCAGCGCCAGAACCAGCGCCTCGCCGCCGAAGCCCCGGCCGCGCTGGAACGGCTGCGCGCCGGCCATGAAAGCCTTGCCACCCAGATGGCCGAGAACCTGCGTGTATTGGCCACGGCCAAGACCGTGACCGAGGACGTGCTCACCGACGTCGCCCGCCTGGTGGGCCAGCAGGACCGCGCCAAGACCTATGGCACGGGCGGGCAGGTAGCGGCCGACCCCGCAGCCGCCGCGCGGGGCCTGACCGTCAACCGCGCGCTGTGATCGCGACCAATTTGACTTAAATGCCCTGGCCGATGCTCACGCATAGCTAGGACATGCAATCCTAGCCTTCCCCTGAAGAGGTGCATTCGGGGGAAGGTCCATGGCTGCGACCCATGTTACGCCCATTTCGTCGAGTACCACGCATCTGCAAGGCTACCGTCAACGCGCCGAAGCAGAGCGTCGCCCCGCCCTGCCCGACGGCAATGCCGCCCGGCAGCGCGATGTGCTGTCGCGCGAGGAAGAACGGCGTCAGCATCCCGGAAAGCAGGACGACCCGCCTGCACCGCGCCCCGCCCGCAGCGGTTCGGCCAGTTTCGCCGCCGCCGTCATCGCCGGCGCGCTGCCCCCCGTGCCCAAGACCATGAACGAATTGATGCGCCGCATCGGCGCCAGCGAAATTCCCCCAGAATCCGCCGCCCGCCTCCGGGACATTCTCGTATAGTTAACGACGCGTGAACGCGGCTGGAGCCGCCACGCGTCAAAGCCCCGCCACGCGGGGCTTTTTGCTGCCCGCGCCCGGCTCATGGCGCGCGAATTTGCCTAAGTCTTAATCAGCCGCTTAACGCTTCTTTAGAGGCCGCGCGGGCAGGATTGGCCCAGCCTCAGGAAGAGGTGTCTTAGTATGCGTAATCCTAGAAAAGGACTTGAGTACCATGGGTGATATCTCGCTCTCGAAGGCCGTTCGCTCGAACCTGCTTTCCCTTCAGAACACCTCCGCCATGATGGCCAAGACGCAGGAGCGTCTCGCTACTGGTAACAAGGTGAACTCCGCCCTCGACAACCCCACCAACTTCTTCACCGCCGCCGGCCTGAATAGCCGCGCCGGCGACCTGAACCAGCTGATGGACTCGATGGCCAACGGCATCCAGACCCTGGAAGCCGCTGACAATGGCCTGACCGCCATCACCAAGACGCTCGAATCCATGCAGTCGACCCTGCGTCAGGCGCGCCAGGACAAGAGCTTCCAGACCCAGTCCTTCACCATCGACAATTCGACTGCTTCGGTGTCCTTCTCTGGCGGCGCCTTCGCGAGCGACGTGTCCGATGTCGGCCCGCTGGCCGTGACGGGCGGCACCTATGCAGAGCCGGCTGCCGATGTCACTCTGAGCCTGACCAGCGCCAACCTCAACGGCGGCGACGCTCTCGACGTCACCATCGAGACGGGCGCCACCATGGAAGAGGCCATGGCCAGCATCAACACCGCTCTCAAGGCGGCCGATGGTGGCAAGGGCTTCACCGCTCGCCTCAACAGCGACGGTGACGGCATCGAAATCGTGTCGAAATATGGTGAGGCTCTCTCGGTCCAGGCAGACGTTGCCGGTACCGGCTTTGCCACCACCGCCACCGATGCCACTGCCCCGACCTCGGCCAGCGTCGATGACCTGGTGACCGCCATCAACGGCAACAGCAACACCAAGGGCCTCGTCCGCGCCTCCAACGACAACGGCAAGCTGCGCATCGAAAACCTTTCGACGCAGGATCTTGACGTCACCGTCGGCACGGCCAACGCTGCGACCATCGACGGCAACTCGGTTCGCGCCGGGCTGGCCGACCAGTACAACGAGCTGCGCGACCAGCTCGACAAGCTGGCCGACGACGCCTCGTTCAACGGCATCAACCTGCTGCGCGGCGACAAGCTGACCATCACCTTCAACGAGACCGGCACCTCGTCGATCGACATCAACACCAAGGGTGAAGAGGCCATCAATTCTGCAAATCTCGGCATCGAGACCTTCATGCAGCAGGCCACCCTGGACAGCGATACCAATATCGACAATGAGTTGGCTCGCCTGAAGGGCGCGCTGAACAGCGTCCGTTCGCAGTCCTCGAGCTTCGGCTCGAACCTGTCGATCGTGCAGAACCGCCAGGACTTCACCAAGAACATGGTCAACACGCTGCAGACTGGCGCCGCCAATCTGACGCTGGCTGACATGAACGAGGAAGCCGCCAACCTGCTGGCCCTGCAGACCCGCCAGTCGCTGTCGTCCAACTCGCTGTCCCTGGCGAGCCAGGCCGACCAGTCGGTGCTCCAGCTCATCCGCTAAGCGCAAGCGCTTCAGCAAGAATCGGAAAGGCGGGCTTCGGCCCGCCTTTTCTTTTTGGCCCAGGCCCCTGCCCCAGGCATCGCGAGAAGCCAAAAAATGTCCTAATCGGCATGGTTACCGCTTCGCCAACAAACATGGTTAACGCTGCATTAGGATTCGATGCGGTACCAATGTTGCAGCCTCAGTAGAGGATGGGCCGGTTGTCGGCGCTGCAGTCAAGGAAGCACCATGTCCGATATCTCACTTTCGAAAGCCGTTCGGTCGAACCTGCTTTCCCTCCAGAACACCGCCAGCCTGATGGCCAAGACGCAGGAGCGTCTCGCGACCGGCAACAAGGTCAATTCGGCGCTGGACAATCCCACCAATTTCTTCACCGCCTCGGCGCTGAACGCCCGTGCCGGCGACCTCAATGCCCTGATGGATTCGATGGCCAACGGCATCCAGACGCTGGAAGCCGCCGACAACGGCCTCACCGCCATCACCAAGACCCTGGAATCGATGCAGTCCACGCTGCGCCAGGCGCGCCAGGACAAGAGCTTCCAGACCGATTCCTTCACGCTTGATCCCAACACGATCGGCGTCGGCCTGCAGCGCAATCTCGATTTTACCGGTGGCGCCTTCGAGACGCCCGGCAGCATCAGCCTGCACAAGAACGCGGTGACCGGGCAGAACGGCTTCATCAATGGCGGTACCGCCGGTAAGGCCGGCACCCTGGAAATCCAGACCGACAGCCTGAACGGCGGCACGCCGATCACCGTCGCCTTCACCGCCGCAGATACGGTGCAGACCCTGTCGGCCAAGATCAACGCCCATATCGCCACCCTGAGCGACAATGGCGGCGTCTCCGCCCGCGTCTCCAACGGCCAGCTTGAAATTGCCAGCGCCAGGGCCGAGGAAGTCGTCGTTACAGGAACCGAGCTGGAATATATCGGCCTTGGCGGCACCGACGAAGCCGCGACGCCTGCCACCCGCGACGGCACCGGCCCGGTTGCCGGCGGCGCGCTGGCCGCGTTCTCCTTCACCATCAATGGCCTGACCGTCAACGTGCCGGCCACCGCCGCAGCGAACGACGCGACCCAGAACGGCGATGCCATTCGCGACGCCATCAACAATTCCGCCGCCGCACAGGCCGCCGGCGTCGTCGCCACCAATAATGCCGGCACCATCGAGCTGGCCAACGCCGACGGCAAGAACTTCACCTTGAACGGCACCGGCCTCTCGACGATGAATATCGCGGCGGGCGCGACCACCGATGGCATCCCCGCTTCGGGCACCGCCGTCGATCCGGGCACCGGCAGCTTTGCCGTCAAGACCGTCGATGAGCTGGTTCGAGAGATCAACCGTGATTCCAATCTCAAGACCAAGATCCGCGCCAGCAATGACAATGGCCAGCTGCGCATCGAGAACCTGTCGACCAAGGAACTCGATATCGCCGGCGTGACCTCCTCGGGCATTATCGACGGCACGTCGTTCGGCGCCGCCAAGATCACCGGCAACACCGTCCGTGCCGACCTGGCCGAGCAGTTCAACGAGCTGCGCGACCAGCTCGACAAGCTCAGCGACGACGCCTCGTTCAACGGCATCAACCTGCTGCGTGGCGACAACCTCAAGATCACGTTCAACGAGAACGGCACCTCTTCCATCGACATCCAGACCAAGGATGGCGATGCGCTGAACTCCGCCAATCTCGGCCTCTACGACCTGATTGCCAAGGACCTGGACGCCGACACCGATATCGACAGCCTGCTCAATGGGGTGAAGAACGCCCTGGCCAGCGTGCGGTCCCAGGCTTCTTCCTTCGGCTACAACCTGTCGATCGTGCAGAACCGCCAGAACTTCACCAAGGAAATGGCCAATACCCTGCAGACCGGCGCAGCCAACCTGACGCTGGCCGACATGAACGAGGAAGCCGCCAATCTGCTGGCCCTGCAGACCCGCCAGTCGCTCAGCTCCTCCTCGCTGTCCCTGGCCAGCCAGGCCGACCAGAGCGTCCTGCAACTGCTCCAATAGGCCGCAGGGCCCCGAACGCGGTTTATACAGCAAGGCGGGCCAATGCCCGCCTTCGTTGTTTTTGCGGCAATGTAGGGCTAGGAAACATTATCCAGTCCGATTCACCCGGAGAAATGCGGTATGGCGCTCAAGGTCGAACTCAAGCCCGGCGAAAAGCTGCTTATCGGCAATTGCATCGTCACCAATTCCGATCAGCGCACCCGCCTGTTCATCGACGGCAATGCCCCCATCCTCCGGGAAAAGGACATCCTGACAGCGGAGACCGCCAATACACCGGCAAAGCGCATCTATCTTGCGGTGCAGCTGATGTATATCGACGAGGATTCCAACGAAGCGCGGCAGGCGCTTCTCGATCTCGCCAAGGACTTTTTGGCAGCCGTGCCCAGTTCTCACCGCTATCTCGACCAAATCAATAACGAGATATTAACCGGATCTTTGTACAAGGCACTCAAAGCCGCACAAAAGCTTATCGAATACGAACAGGACCTGCTCAATCATGTATCCTCAGGGCGCTCAGGCGTACCAACAGACGGCGAAGGTCGTTGAGTCCCCGCGTGAACGTGAATCGGCGCTGTTGATGAAGGCGGCGGCCGGCCTGCAGAAGATCCGGGACGAGTGGGACCACGCCACCCACGAGGACCTCAAGGCGGCACTGACCTTCAATCGGAAATTATGGACCATCTTCATGACCTCGGTCACGCGCGAGGATAGTCCCCTGCCCCACGATGTGCGCCAGAACATCGCCAATCTGGGCATGTTCATCCTGAACCAGACCCGCGAAATTCTTATCGACATCAATCCCCAGCCCCGGCAGCTCGAGGTGCTGGTCCGCCTCAATCGCCAGATCGCCGCCGGCCTGCGCGGCATGTGAGCCGAGCCTCCATCGAATGCACAAAGGCCCCGCAATGCGGGGCCTTTTCATTTGTGGCTTTGGTGGTGCGCTAGAGGAAGTTCACCAGGCTCAATTTGCTGACCATCGCGGTCACCTGGTAGCTCGCGGTCAGGCGTGTCTGGAGCGCCATGATCTCCATGGCCACGTTTTCCTTGCTTACCGTTTCGACGTCGCTGAGCAGGTTGTCCAGCTGCGCCTTGTAATTGGTGTGACGCTCCTGGGCGGCATTCATGGCCGACCAGGCGACGCCGATTTCCATGGCGACGAGTTCGATCGACCCCCGCTCGACATTGCGCGCTTCGGACAATTCGAGCTGCTGGCGACGCGCCATGGCGTCGAACCGATGCTTGGCCGGATCGAGATCGGGCGCGTTCGGATCGCTGGCATTGGTGATTTCCGGATAGGTCTCCACTGACATGGCCGCGAACGAGCGCATCATGCGCAGATAGCCGCTCTCATTGGCCTGCATGCCGTAATTGACACGACCGGAATCCTCCACCAAGGCGCTGACCGATTGACGCGGATTGCCCTCGGCATCGGCCGCCGCCTCGGTCACCGACCGCAGCATGGCCTTTTCGAAATTGGCCGCCGTTTCCTCGACCGAGCCGCCAATGGTGAACTGGCCCGGGCCGGCCTTGCCCGACACGGCGGTCAGGGTAACCTCGCGGCTGCGATTGCTGGGCGCAGGCTCCCGCAGCGTCAGGGTGATGGAATCCCCGGGCTGCTCGGTGCCATCGAAGGCGACGGACATCGAGGCGGGGCTGCCCGCCACATGGGTGGTGGCCGGGCTGGTGCCGCCATCGGAAACCGTCGTCACCGCATTGGCGATCCGAAAGCCATGGGCCGCCGAAACGGGCACTTTCTCGGTGAGCGAAACCTGAGCCGTGGCGGTCAGCGCATCATAGGTACGGCCTGCCTCGAGGCGTCCCATGCCTACGGCCGAAACGGCAGCGCTCTGGCCGGTATACCACATGATCGTGTCATTCGGGCTGGCCACGCGCAGGGCGGTGGCCGTCGCCGGATCGCCACTGACGCGCAGCACCGGCTCGCCCGCCGCGTTGAAGAAATTCTCCGCGGCCGCGAAGGTCGAGGCCGCCGCCAGCTCGCTCTCGGCGACCTGTTCCAGCCTGGCGTGAAACGCATCGGTGAAAGCCTGCGCGGTCTGGGCCGCGGCGATATCGGGATCGTCGTCCGCACCGATGACGAACTCGCCGGGCGCGCCGGTGGCATTGGCGGCATCGGTCGCGGTCAGGGTGATCTGCGTCTCGGTGCCATCGGGGAGCGTGAAGCCCATGGTAATGGTTTGGCCGGGACGGATCTGCTCGGCCGGCGGCGGTGCGAAGGTGATGGAGACCCGGTCGCCCTGCGGCGCGACGCCCGGCTGCGGCTGGGTGACGCTCACCGCGCCGCTCGTCGTGCTGATGGTGGAGAGCTTGAAGCCGAAGGGGTGCACGCCATCCTCGGCCACGGAGACGATATGGGGCGTCAGGGGGTCGATGCTGGCCCCGAGGCGCCCCCGCCCGTCGGCACCGGCATCGGCTGCCTTGCGCTCCGTCACGATGGTCTGATAGCCCGCCCGGCCACCGGCGCCGAAAAGCAGCGTATCGGTATCGGGCAGCGGCGCCTTGTCGGTCACCGCACCGCCGAACAGGTAACGCCCGCCGACGTCGGAATTGAGCATGGTCACCATCTCGTCCAGCCGCGCCCGCGATTGAGCCGCGATGGTGGAGATGTTGATGTTGTTGGTACCGTATTGACCCTGGCGGGCGGCATTGCGCGCCTCGCTCTCGATCTTGTCCATGCGGCTGAGCGCATTGTCGTAGAAGGTCAGGCGCAGCGACACCTGCTCGATGCTGGCATTGTATCCGGAAATGGTGCTGAGCCGCGAGCGCACCGAAAGCGAAACCGGCAGGTCGCGCCCCATATCGGCCAGGGTCTGAGCCTTCATCCCCGTGCCAAGCTGCATCTGCAGCATGGCGAACTTGTCCTGCATCTTGGAGATGACCCCAAAACCGGTCTGCAGGGGAAACATCGACTTGTTGACGATCATGATGCCCTACTCCCTCAGGTCGACCGGAACAGCGTATCGAGCAATTCCTTGACCACCGCCACGATGCGGGCATTGGCGGCATAGGCGCTTTGAAGCTCGGTCAACCGCGCCATTTCCTCGTCCATGTTGACGCCGTACTCAGTTTCCATCTGGCTGGTGATCGTGTCCAGCGTCAGCAGGCGGTCATCGCGTTGCGACAGGGCCGAGCCGATCGTGGTGCCCTGATAGTTCAACACCTGGCCGATCAATTGCTCGACATTGCCATTGAGCGGATGGCGCCCGGCATTGGCCGCCGGCGTCGTGCCCGAAACGAAGTTCATCGAGCTCAACTGCTTGAGCACATATTCCGGCCGGGCGGCATCGCCCAGCGTATGGTCGATATCGTATTGCACCAGCAGGCGATTATCCGACAGGACCGCGGGATTGATCGTGATCCGCGCGGCAAAACCGAGGATTTGCGGGGGATTGGTGTTGCGGTTGCCGGTGAAGGGGGTGCCGCTCTGGTCCACGAACAGTGCCATGGCCAATTCGCCGGTCTGCATGCCCCCCGCAGTGCCGCGGCTGGTGAGGCCGGTCACATCGCGAATGCCGCCAGTGCCGTCGTCGAGCACCTGCAACTGCCCCGCACCGGGACTGGTGATCTCGAGGCCAGGCAGCTTGGCATTGAGGATAGCCGCCGCAGCGCCGGCATCGGACAAGTCCACCGAGATCACCCGCTGCCCGCTGGAATCGATGAAATCCTCGCCATCGGTGCTGTGGACGATGCGAACCCGCTGCTCGGCGCCGTTGACGGTATAGGTCAGAGAGACGTCGTTGCCCGGCTGGAGATGGGAAATTTCGGACACGAGCCCGGTGCGGCCGCTGCCATCGCTGGCGGCGCTGCCAGGCGTGGTGATCGTCGAAAAGGCCGATGCGAGAGCGGCAGCGATTTCGTCGAGCTGGTTCTGCGCTTCCACCAGCGTCCTGTCGCGCAACTCGACCAGGCCGGCCAGTTCGCCGCCCTGCAATACGCCCTGGCGCACGAGGTCGATGGTCAGCCCCGACGGCGTGACCAATTGCAGCGTGCCGACGCGGCTGTCGGCGCTGTTCGTGTCAGCTAGTGCGCTCGGCGACAAGGCACCGGCCGAGGTGAACTGGAAGGTGCTGACGCCATTGTCGATCAGCCCCACGCCGGACCGCGTCATCAGCGACACGGTGCCGTTGGCGCGATAATCGGCCTGCACGTCGATAATGCCGGCCACGCCGGCCACCAGCCGGTCGCGCTGGTCGAGCAAGGCGGCGCGCGCTGTATCGGTCATTCCCAGATCGAGCAGCCGGTTGTTCACCTCGTTGAGCGAGACAAGCATCGCATTAACTTCGGTGACATTGTTGGTGATCTGGGTTTCCGTCTCCTGGCGTAGCTCCTGGACCATGCCCGAAAGCATGTTGAGCCGTTGCGCCATGGCCTGGGCCTCGGCAACGACATTAGCCCGCGCGGGATAATCGTCCGGGCTCGTGGCCAGTGCCTGGAGCGAATTCTTGAACGAGCCGAACATCGTATCCAGCGAGCCGCTGGAACCCGGCTTGCCGAGGAAGCCTTGCAGCTTGTTGAGATAATCGCCGGTCACCGCCGCTGAGGAGGCGTCGGAAACCTGCCGATTGTAATAAGTCTGCAGGCTCTGATTGAAGGCCCGGTTGATGCCGACGGTGCGCGCATAGGACGAATTGGCCGAGCTGTAGTCGACGACGTTCAGCGTCTGCCTGTGATAGCCCGGCGTGCCGGCATTGGCCACGTTCCGGCTCAGGATCGAAATCGAGTCCTGGCTGGTCCGCAGACCCGAAACGGCATTGGAAAGCGACGAAATCAGACCCATTGCATGCCCCCGAACCAAAGACGGTCCGGGGCCAGAGCCCCGAACCCATTATTCAGCACGCGCCTAGCGCACCATGCTCAACGCTTCCTTCAGCATCTCGTCGGCAGTCGAGACGATGCGCGTGGACGCCGAATAGGCCTGCTGGGTGATGATCAGCTTGGTGAATTCGTCCGAGATATCGGTATTGGACGCTTCCAGCGCCCCACCGATAATGCCCGAGCCGGACAGGTCGAAGATCGGTTCGCCCGATTCCGCCGTCGACTGATAGACGCCGCCATCCAGCCGCTTCAGCGAATTCACGCCATTGAACTGGGCCGTGGCCACCTGCGCCATTTCGATGCGTTCGCCATTGGAATAGGTGGCGACCACGCGGCCGGAATCGGTGATGGCCACGGAAAGGAATTCGCCGGCGCCATAGCCGTTCTGGTTCAGCGTGGACACGCTCACCGTGCCGTTGACGTCGGCAAACTGGGTAATGCCATTGACCTGGTGAGCCAATTCGACATCGCCGATAAAGACGCCATTGACGGTCAGGTCCTCGATGGTGACCGAAGGCTTGCCCGCGCCCACCAGCGAGCCACTGCTGTTGAACTTGTATTGCTCGGGCGTGGGCGGATCGCCGGCGGTCACCGCCTTCCACTCGACGCCGGAGCCAGCCGCATTGCTGTCGGACATATAGAAGAGCTGCCAGGTGTCTTGTCCGCCGGCGGCGGCGCTGTCGACCTTGGCCCAGCGCAATTGCACGTTCACGGGCGCGCCGTTATGGGCATAGACAGTAATGGCGCCGCCCGAAATGGACTGGGCAACGAAATTGTCGGCCTCGTCAGCCGTGATGGCGAGCACGTCGGGTCGCGACGGCGTGGACGAAACGCCGGTTACCGCCAGCGCATCCGCGGCCGTGCCGGAAACGCTGAACGAAGCGTGATAATCCGATCCGAGATCGACCTCGAAGACACCATTGGCCACGCTGATATTGACGTCCTGCGCCGCCCCACCCGTATTCCGCAGCACGGTCTGAACTTCCGCGGCCACCTCCTCCAGCGTCTTTCCGGCCAGGTTGATGGCCGTGCCGCCGGACGGAACCGGATCGGCATTGTCATGGAAGACGAAGTTCGTCGGCTTACCGTTGATGGTGAAGCTCATATTGCTCAGATCGGCAATATGATTGATGGCCGGATCGGTCCCCACGACGGCCGTGGTGCCGGCAACGGCAGCGGATTGCCAGGGGCCGGAGCCGTAATGAGCGGACTGGAGAAGCTCGCTGTTATAGACGTTCTTGTTGTAATTGGCCGTCTTGGGCAATTGCGACAGGTTGGCCTGGTAGTTGATCGTCTTGGTGACGTTGGCCGGCAGATAGGCATTGGAGAGCTTGATCACTTCCGGCACGGAGCCGGAAATATTGCCGGTGGCCGGATCGATGGGCAGCCCCTTGAGATAATAGCCGGCGCCATTGACCAGCAGACCGTCCTTGTCGATCTCGAAATCGCCGCGCCGGGTGAAATAGTTCGTGCCGGCGAACACCGAATTGCCGTCCGACTGGCCGACCTTGGGCTCGACCACGAAGAAGCCATTGGCATTGAGCGCGATATAGGTCTCGTTGGCGCTGGTCTGGATGTCGCCCTGGAGATTGTTGGTGGCACGGGACTGCGCGAGCACGGCGCCCGGCACCTGCGACTTCAGCGGCGCATCGGGGATGAGATCCATGAAGCTGGTCTCCATCCGCTTGTAGCCCACGGTCTGCGAATTGGCGATATTGCCCGAAATATTCTCCAGCGAGTGCGCCTGCGCCCGCAGGCCGGTCACCGCACTGGAAAGAGCCCCATAGATACCCATCTGTCACTCCGTAAACCCGGTCGCGCCCCGTGACGCATTCGGACCGATCAATGCAAAGGCAGTGCCAAGTGACCCAAGCATTGATTTCATTGATCTTTTCGCGGGGCGCCGCGCAAAATGCGGCAACAAGGCGGCAAGAGAGTCCGGGCCATGGGGCAGATTTTGCCGCCTGCTTGTGAAAGCCGGACCATTCGCGTAAATCGGCTGCTGACACGCCAAAGGGACGAACCGGGCCGCCATGCTGTTTTCCAGCGTCGATGAATTCGTGAAAGCGCCGCGCCGCGCCGTGACGGTGTTCGGCATGGCCGGCGTCGGCAAGACGCGGCTTTCCAATATGCTGCGCGCCAATCACTGGTTCCATTATTCCGCCGATTATCGCATCGGCACGCGCTATATGGGCGAATTCATCGTCGACAACTTCAAGCGCGAAGCCATGAAGGTGCCGTTCCTGGCGCAGCTGCTGCGTACGGATTCGATCTACATTTCGTCCAACATCACCTTCGACAATCTCGACCCGCTGTCGACCTATCTCGGCACTCCCGGCGATCCCAATCGCGGCGGCCTGCCCCTGCCCGAATATCAGCGCCGGCAGGAACAGCACCGCGTCGCCGAGATCGCCGCCCTGGGCGACCTGCCCTATTTCATCGAGCGCGCCAAGGCGCTCTACGACTACGACAATTTCATCGCCGATACCGGCGGTTCGCTGATCGAAGTCATCGATCCCGCCGACCCGGAAGACCCCGTGGTCAGGACCCTCGCCGAGCATACGGCGCTGATCTACATCCGCGGCACGGAAGAGAACGCGGCCGACCTGGTGAAGCGGTTCCGCAAATCGCCGAAGCCGATGTATTACCGGCCGGAATTCCTCCTGGAGAAATGGGCCGAATACAAGCTGATCCAGGGCATCCACGACGACAATGACGTGAACCCCGCCGGTTTCGGCGCCTGGGGTTTCGAGGCGCTGCTGCATAACCGTCTGCCCCGCTACCAGGCGCTGGCTGACAATTTCGGCTATGTCGTGGAAGCTTCGGACCTCGCCATCGTCCGCGATGGCGACGAATTCGTCGATCTGGTCGCCGCTGCAATCGAGAAGCGAATGCGCTAGCGCGTCTTCCGGGACACCCGGAAGACGCGCCAGGCTTGAATCGTTTTCTCATTGCACCCAGCTAAGAGGCTGTCATGCCTATTCGAATTCCCGATAACCTGCCCGCCAGAAAGACCCTCGAACAGGAGGGCGTCTATGTCATGGATTCCAGCCGCGCCGCGCGGCAGGACATCCGCCCGCTCGAATTCGGGCTCCTGAACCTGATGCCCAACAAGGAGCGCACCGAGACCCAGTTCGCCCGGCTGATCGGCTCCACCCCGCTGCAGATCAATCTCAGCCTCGTGCGCATCACCGAGCATCAGTCCAAGCACACCCCGGAGGAATATCTCAATTCCTTCTACCAGACCTGGGAAGAGGTGAAGGAGCGCAAGTTCGACGGCTTCATCGTCACCGGCGCGCCCGTCGCCAACATTCCCTTCGAGGAGGTGCGCTACTGGCCTGAAATGCTGGAGATCATGGAATGGACGCGCACCAATGTGCACCATACCATGTTCATCTGCTGGGGCGCGCAGGCGGCGCTGCACCATTTCCACGGCACGCGCCGCTACCGCATGGACAAGAAGGCTTTCGGCGTTTTCCGTCACCAGGTCCTGAAGCCCGGCTCGCCCTGGCTGCGCGGCCTGTCCGACAGCCCGATGATCCCGGTCTCGCGCTATAACGACATCGACCGGGACAGCCTCGGCGACGGGCTCGATATCCTGATCGACAATCCCGAGATTGGCCTGTGCATGCTGGAACGCAAGGATGGGCGGGCGGTCTATTTCCTCAACCACCTGGAATATGACAACCGCTCCCTGGCCGACGAATATGATCGCGACATCCGGGCCGGGCTCGATACGCCACCACCGGCCAATCTCTTCCCCAATGGCGACACCAGCCGTGAGCCGGAAAACCGCTGGCGCAGCCATGCCCATCTCCTGTTCCAGAACTGGATCAACGAGATTTACCAGACGACGCCCTACAGGCTGGATGAGATCGGCGCATAAAAAGGGGCCCTGCAGGGCCCCTTCTCCTTTGCGGCATGCGGCCGATCAGACGGCGATCTTGCCGCCACCCTGCTTGGTGACGACGACAACGGACGGACGAACCGGCATCGCATCGTCAAAGTCCGGCCAGCGGGTGGACAGGTCTTCGTAATAGGACGGACGGCCGAAACCTTCCCAGTCGTCGCCACCATCGCCCGGGTGCTGCACGGCAAGAAACAGGGTTTCGCCGTCATCGGTGAAGACCGGTCCGCACATTTCGGCGCCTACCGGCACGCGGAAGAAGAGCTTTGAGGTCGCGCGCGCGTCCCCTTCGGTGTCCACGGCCCAGAGGCCATCGGTGCGGCCCGTAGCCGAAGGGCTGTTGCCGTCCGTCGAAACCCAAAGGCGGCCATCGCTGTCGACGGCGCAATTGTCCGGCATGCCGAACCAGCCATTGGCCGTGGTGTCGGTCGAGAAGGTCGCGCCAACTTCGGCAATCGAGGGGTCGCCGCACTTGAGCAGGATTTCCCAGGTGCCGGTTTCGGCAGCGAAATCGCCACCGGTTTCGGCAATCTCGATGATGTGGCCAAAGGCGTTCTTGGCCGTCGGATTGGCGGCGTCGACCTGATCGGCCTCGCGGCGGGTATTGTTGGTCAGCATGACATAGACCTTGCCATTGCTGCCATTGGGCTCGATGTCTTCCGGACGGTCCATCTTGGTTGCCCCGAGCAGGTCGGCGGCGCGGCGCGTTTCGATGACCACATCGGCCTGGCTGGCAAAGCCGTTCTCTTCGGTCAGCGGACCCTGGCCGTGGACCAGCGGCATCCATTCCATGCTGCCGTCTTCTGCAAACTTGGCGACGTACAGCGTGCCTTCGTCCAGCAGGTCCATATTCGCGGCCCGGTCGTCGGGGTTGTAGGTGCCCGCCGTCACGAACTTGTAGACATAGTCGAAGCGTTCGTCGTCGCCGAGATAGAACACCACCCGGCCGTCCTTGCTGACGATCGACTCGGCGCCTTCGTGCTTGAAGCGTCCAAGCGCGGTGCGCTTCTTGGGCACCGAGTTGGGGTCCATGGGATCGACCTCGACGATATAACCGAAGCGGTTCGGCTCGTTCGGCTCCTTGGAGACATCGAAGCGGTCGTAGAAATTGGCCCATTCATAGGAGCCTTCCGGCAGTCCCAGGCGATCGTAATTGGCCGCTTCCGGATGATCCGCAGGCAGTTCACCGCCGAAATAGCCGTGAATGTTCTCCTCGGCCATGATGTAGGTGCCCCAGGGGGTCACGCCGCCCGCGCAATTGTTGATGGTACCGAAGACCTTGGTGCCGGTCGCATCGGCATTGGTCTTGAGACGGTCGTGGCCGGCGGCCGGACCTGTCAGCAGCATCTCGGTTTCGGCGGTGATGCGGCGGTTGTACTGGCCGTCCTTGACCACCTGCCACTTGCCGTCGACCTTGCGGATTTCGACGATGGTACCACCATGGGCCATCAGCTCGATATCGACCTGCTCCTTGGAGAGCGGGTTCATGGTGATCTCGCCTTCGGCAAGGGTCACAAGGCCCGGGAACATCAAATGCGGATTGGTATATTCGTGGTTCACCACCAGGAGGCCATGCTCGTCCGAGCCGTCCAGGGGGATATAGCCGACATAATCGTTGTTGTAGCCGAACTGGCGCGCCTGGGCGGCAGCGCTCTGATTGGCCGGGTCGAATTCGGGGGCATCGGCAAACAGCCCATCGCCCCAGCGCAGCAGCACATCGGCGTCGTAGCCTTCGGCGACATGGTGGGTCTCGTCGATGCCGGCCTCGACCTCGGTGAACGAGAAGGCGGAATTGCCGGCGGCCTTGGCGTCGCCGGCGGTCAGGATGGCCAGCGGGCTCACGGTAGCGGCAATGGCCGAGACGGCGAGCGACCCCTTAAGAAAGCCACGGCGCGAAAAGCGCGCGCTGATCAGCTCGCCCATGGTGGGATTGGCGGACATGTTGCGCGGCTCGGCGTCCGCGGCTTCGAGTTGG
The DNA here is from genome assembly GCF_001650025.1 of Devosia elaeis. Classification (GTDB taxonomy): domain Bacteria; phylum Pseudomonadota; class Alphaproteobacteria; order Rhizobiales; family Devosiaceae; genus Devosia; species Devosia elaeis. Next base: position 93,584 of record NZ_LVVY01000067.1, read on the forward strand.
GAGGTCTTGAAGATCGGGGTCTGGTCGTTCATCGGGTGCTCCTCACAGCAACCGCCTGTCGAGGCGGACCGGCAGGAGGTAGGCGCTGCGCCTGACACGCCCGTAACAGCGCAATGACAATTGCATGACGACGCATCGCCCTTGCATTGCCGGTGCCAGGCCCTACCTTGCAGAAACCAGAGGAATTCAGCCTTGCCGCAGCCGCCGACCCATATTACCGACGAACTGGGCATCGCCCTGTCCAACCTCGCCGACAGCGCCACCGGCGTCTTCACGCCGACCCTGCGCCTGGGCGTGACCGGGCTCAGCCGCGCCGGCAAGACCATCTTCATCACCGCCCTGGTCCATAACCTGCTGACGCAAGGGCGCCTGCCCGGCTTCGCGCCGCTGGCCGATGGCCGCTTCATCGGCGCCCGGCTGGCCGAATATCCCGACGCCACCATTCCCCGCTTCGCCTATGAGCAGCACCTGGCCGCGTTGACGGCCAATCCCCCGACCTGGCCGGAAAGCACCCGCCGCATTTCCCAGCTCCGCATCGTGCTCAAATACCAATCGGCCAAATGGTGGTCCGGCATGACCGGCCCGGCGACGCTCAATCTCGACATCGTCGATTATCCCGGCGAATGGCTGCTCGACCTGCCCCTGCTGGGCCTCAGCTTCGCCGAATGGAGCGCCGAGGCCCTGGACCGGGCCCGCCAGCCCGGCCATGCCGACGAGGCCGCCGAATTCCTGCGCGAGCTGGACGGCACCGATATCGGCAAGCAGGCCAACGATCCCGACGCCGAGCGGCTGGCCAATGCCTTCACCACCTATCTGCGGCGCTCCCGCGAGCATGGCGCGCTCTCGACGCTGCCCCCGGGCCGCTTCCTGCTGCCCGGCGACCTCGAAGGCTCCCCGGCCCTCACCTTCGCGCCCCTGCCGCAGCGCCCGGCACAGGCGCGGAACAGCCTCCATGCCATGCTGGAGAACCGCTACGAGGCCTATAAGGCGCAGGTCGTGCGGCCCTTCTTCCGCGACCATTTCGCCCGCCTCGACCGGCAGGTGGTGCTGGTGGATACGCTGCGCGCCCTCAATACCGGCCCCGCCGCTGTCAGCGACCTCGAGACAGCGCTCACCGCCGTTCTCGCCTGCTTCCGCCAGGGCGAAGCCAATCCGCTGCTGCGCCCCTTCTCCCGCCGCATCGACCGCATTCTTTTCGCCGCGACCAAGGCCGACCACGTCCACCACACCAGTCACGACCGGCTGGAAGCCATTCTCAACCGGCTGGTGGCCAGCGCGGCCAAGCGCGCCCGCTTCGCCGGCGCCCAGACCCGCTCCATCGCCATGGCCGGCATCCGCGCCACCAGCGAGGGCACGATCCGCGAGCATGGCGAAACCCTGCCCACGCTGATCGGCACACCCCTCGCGGGCGAAATGCTCGACGGGACGACCTATGACGGCAAGACCGAAATCGCTCTCTTTCCCGGTGACTTGCCCGAACGTCCGGATTCATTGTTCGAGAACGGCCAGCCCGTTGCGCTCAACTTCCTGCGCTTCGCCCCGCCGCAGCGGCTCGAACGCAATGCCGCCGGCGATCCGGTCCTGCCCCATATAAGGCTCGACCGGGCGCTCGATTATCTCATCGGAGACTGGATGGCATGAAGCGGCCCGTGGCACATACCATTACCCGGAACGACGAAGCCGGCGAAACCACGCGCGCGCCCCGCGCCTTCACCCCCGACCGCGCCGAAATCGTCGAGATCGCCTTCGAGCCGGAGCCTGATCCGGAACTGATCGCTCCCCCACCCCGCCGCATGGGCTGGATATCGCGGCTCGCCTGGACCACGGGCGGCATCCTGGTCTCCGCCGGCCTGGGCCTGGCCGCCGACCGGCTGATCCGCGACCTCTTCGCGAGCAATGAATATCTCGGCTATATCGGCCTGGGCGTGCTCGGCGCGTTCATCATCGCCATCCTGGCCCTGGTCCTGCGCGAATTCCTCGCCCTGCGCCGCCTGCGCGTCCTCGATGCGCTCAAGGCCGATGCCGCCCGCGCCGTGGCCGACAATGACCGCAAGCGCGCCGGCGCCGTCGTCGATCATCTCAACGGCGTCTATGCCGGCCGCGCCGATCTCGCCCGCGCCCGCGACACCGTCAATGGCCACCTGCCCAATCTCTTCGATGGGCACGAGGTCGTCACTCTGGCCGAACGCAGCCTCATGGCGCCGCTCGATGCCCGCGCCAAGGCGCTGACCGCGGCCTCCGCCCGCCGGGTGGCCCTGGTCACCGCCGTCTCGCCGCGCGCTCTCATCGACATCGCCTTCGTCATCTATGAAAGCATCCGCCTCGCCGGCGCCATCGCCGCGCTCTACGGCGCGCGTCCGGGCTTTTTCGGCTTCCTGCGCCTGTCGGGCTCGGTGCTGGCGCATCTGGCCGTCACCGGCGGCCTCGTGCTCACCGATGGCGTGGTGGAGCAACTCGTCGGCCAGGGCCTGGCCGCCAAGCTCTCGGCCCGCCTCGGCGAGGGCGTCGTCAACGGCCTGATGACCGTGCGCGTCGGCATCGCTGCCATGCGCGTCGTCCGTCCCCTGCCCTTCGAAACCCTGCCCCAGCCCATGGTGCGGGATTTCATCCCCGAACTGGTCAAGGTGACGCAGGATGCGGGGAAAAGCGGCTAGGCGCCGATCGTCTCCAGCTCTTTCAAACATCCTTCCGCAACGCGTGCCGAAGCGCCGGACGGCATAAAAACCTCCGGGTTCGAAACGTCGATGGAAGCCCCGAGGCGGATTCCGCCTCAG
>NZ_LVVY01000068.1 GCF_001650025.1 Devosia elaeis
TTGCGTCTCGTTTTTAAATTCTGAGGCGGAATCCGCCTCGGGGCTTCCATCGACTAAGTAAACCCGGAGGTTTTTGAACCGTCCGGCGAAAGGGCCTGCCTGCTAGAGGGTCTGGTACATCACATAGGCGTCCACAAAGCCGTGGACGGGGTGCTCGAAGGCACCGGGCAGGGTGCCAACGATGTCGAAGCCGAGCTTCTGCCACAGGGCCACGGCGCCCTTATTGGTGGAGACGACATGGTTGAACTGCATGGCCCGGAACCCGCGCTCGCGCGCCCGCTGCAGCGAATGGCGGCACATGGCGCTGGCGACGCCGCGCCCCTGGGCCGAAGCGGCGGTGACATAGCCGCAATTGGCGACATGGGCGCCGCCGCCATGGCGGTTGGCCATGAGGTAATAGGTGCCGGCCACGTCCCCCTCGATTTCGGCGACGAAGACCTCGTGGGCCGGCATCATCCAGAAGGTGCGAATGGCCTCGTCGTCGAGGTCGCGGTCCACGGCATAGGTCTCGCCGGCCGCGAAGACCGGCTTCAGCATGGCGAGGATGGCGGGCCAGTCGGCCTCAGCGGCGGGGCGGATCGTTATAGCGTTCATCTTCATCGATCGGGGGCACCCGGACCTGGCCGGGGGGCGGGATTTCGGGGGCGTGGGGGTGGTCGGCAATGCTGGGGCGATGACCCAGCTCGAACCGCCAGGCGGCAAAGGCGAAGAGCAGCAGCGCCACGGCGACGCTGGCGCTGGCGGCGATGAAGGGGGCGCCGGGGAAGTAGTCATGGGCGCCGGGGGACGTGGTGTAATAGGAGAAGATCTGGGTGGCCGCGAGCGGCCCGATAATGGTGGCCAGCGAGCTGGCGGCGTTGACGGCGCCCTGCAATTCGCCCTGGCTGTTGTCGGGCACCTGCCGCGACAGCACGCCATTGATGGCCGGCGGCGCCAGGCCGCTGATCGTGCCCACCAGGATGAACAGGTAGAGGTGGTAGACATCGGCGGCGAAGGCGATGCCGGCAAAGGCGGTCACCGCCGCCAGCAGGCCGATCATGGCCACGGCGGGCTCGCCCATGCCGCGCGACAGGGGACCGGCCAGCAGGGCCTGGCTGATGGCGAAGCCCAGCCCGAAGCCGCCCAGCGTCCGCCCGATGGCCGAGGAGGAGAAATTGAACATCTCGACCGTGAAATAGCTGAACACCGTGGGCAGGGCCTGGGCGGAGAGCTGGAAGAAGAACAGCACGCCCAGCAGCCACAGCACCGAGGGATATTTCTTCAGCGCCAGCACCGCGCCCAGCGGATTGGCCCGGCGGATATCGAATTTCCGGCGCGAGGTCTTGGGCAGGCTTTCGGGCAGGACCAGGAGGCCGAAGAGGAAATTGGCGAAGGCAAGCCCGGCGGCGGCGAAGAAGGGCACGCGCGGGCCGATTTCGCCCAGCTCGCCGCCGATCACCGGGCCGATGATGAAGCCGAGCCCGAAAGCGGCGCCGATCAGGCCGAAGCGCTGGGTGCGCTTATGGGGCGGGGTGATGTCGGCCATATAGGCCGTCGCCGTCGCCAGGGCGGCCCCGGCAATGCCGGCGATGATGCGGCCCACGAACAGATACCAGACGAAGGGCGCGATCGACATCATCAGGTAGTCGAAGGTCAGGCCCAGCAGCGACAGCAGCAGGACGGGCCGGCGGCCGAAGCGGTCCGACAGATTGCCCAGGATGGGCGAGAACACGAATTGCATGAAGGCATAGGCGAAGACCAGGTAGCCGCCGATCACGGCCGCGTCGGCCACGCTGCCGCCCGTCAATTCCTCGAGCAGCTCGGGCAGGACCGGCACGATGATGCCCACGCCGATCATGTCGAGCAGAATGGTGATCAGAATGCAGGTCAGCGTCAGTCTGGAGCGCGTCGAAGCTTGCATGCGGTGGTTCGAACCTTCTTCTTGGACCGCTCCGGGGGCCTAAAGCTGCAATTGACACGCCGGGGCCGCGAAGCGCAAGGCCGCCTAATTGGTGGCGCCGGCCCGGTAGTCGTAAATCCAGCCCAGGCGCCGCAGATGGGCCCGCGGGCCCTGCGCCGCGATCACGGCATCCCGCGCCAGGCTCAGCGGCCAGGGCAGATGGAAAATGCGGCCATTGCGTCCCGAAAGCGCTGCAACCCGCCGGGTCCGCTCCTGGCGCATCCCGGCATAACGGGCGAAGGCCTCGCCGGCTCCGTCCGTTTCCACCAGCAGGGGCGCGAGGACGGTGGCGTCCTCGATTCCCATGGCCGCGCCCTGCGCCTGGAACGGCACCATGGCGTGGGCGGCGTCGCCGATCAGCCCGATATTGCCCTGATGCCAGGCCGGGGCCTGCACCGTGTACAACGGCCATGGCGTCCATGTGCCGCCCGCCGCCGCCACGATGGCCTCGACGCGTGGACCGGCCCGCGAGGGGCGCGGCTGGTGCGCGGGGTCCGGCTTGGCGCCGGGCATGAACAGGGCCAGGTTGACCTGGCGGCGATGCGGCAGGGGGTAGCAGACCAGATGAAACCCGGTGCCGAAGAACACCGATACGCGATCCGGCGCGATCTGTCCGGAGACGAGGTCGAACGGCACCAGGGCGCGCCAGGCGATTCGCCGTCCGAACAGCGCATCGGGTCCGCCCAGGACGGCGCGCCGGGTCTGGGAGTGGACGCCATCGGCGCCGATAAAGGCCTCGGCGCGGCTGGTCCGGGCCTGGCCGTCGGCTTCGTCTATGGCCACGCTCACGCCGCGGGCATGGGAGACGACATCCCAGTGCCGGACGCCGAACAGGATGTCGATATTGGCGAAGCGCCGGCAGGCCTTGTAGAGCACGTCGGCCAGGTCCGCCCGGTGCATCACCGTATAGGGCGCGCCAAAGCGCTCGCGCATGATGGCGCCCAGCTCCATATGAGCGGCGGGCTTCTGGCTGCCGCGGGGATAGAGATCGAGCGCGGCCGGTTCGAAGCTCACGCGGTCCAGCGCTTCGCCCAGGCCCAGGCTGTCGAGGCAATGGCGGGCATTGGGGCTGATCTGCAGGCCCGCGCCGAATTCCTGGATGTCGGGGCTACGCTCGAGCACGACGACACTGGCGCCGAACTTGGCCAGGCCAAGCGCCAGCGTCAGGCCGGAAATGCCGGCTCCCGCGATGATGAAATTGCGGCCCGTGGCGGGCATGGCATCACTCAGGCGGCGTCGGCCTGGAAGATGGCGGAGGCAGGGTTGGCATGCCCGGCACCCAGTTCGGCCTTATAAACGTAGAGCGTCGAGCAATAGGGGCAGACGATTTCGTCTTCCTTGCCCATGTCGAGGAAGACATGGGGATGATCGAACGGGGGCAGGGCGCCGATGCACTGGAATTCCTTGGACCCGATCTCGATGGAACGCAGACCTTGCGTGTTGTGGAAATGCGGGGTCGAGCCGTGGGCCATGGTCGGAACCTGGGTGGTGGTTGGAATTGGCGCGACCATAGCCAAAGCCCCCGGGCAAGAAAAGGGCAAAGGCAGCGTCCGATTGTCCTTGATTTTGCCCCGCCAAGCCGCAAAACCCCCATCAGCAGCCAGAAGGATCGACCCATGCCCCATTTCACGACATCAGGCCTCTCGCTCGCCTATGAAGTCCATGGCGCGGGCGCCCCGGTCCTTTGCGTCCATGGCTTTGCCTCCAGCGGCAAGGTCAACTGGATCGATACCGGCTGGGTGGAAACGCTTACCGGCGCCGGCTACCAGGCGATCACGCTGGACAATCGCGGCCATGGCGCGTCGGACAAGCCGCACGATCCCGAGCTCTATTATCCGAGCCAGATGGCCGACGACGCCATTGCCCTGCTCGACCATTTGGGAATCGGCCGCGCGGCAGTGTTGGGTTATTCGATGGGTGCGCGAATCGCGGCCTTCATGGCCTTTTCCCATCCGGAGCGGGTTGCCGCGGCGATATTCGGCGGCATGGGCACCAATCTCATCAACGGCCTCACCGACGGCAATGACATCATTGCCGGGCTGCGGGCGCCCGATCTGTCGGACCTCACCCGTCCCACGGCCCGGCAATTCCGCATCTTCGCCGATCATACCGGTTCGGACCGCGAGGCCCTGGCGGCCTGCATGGAGACCTCGCGCCAGCCCATGGCCCGCGCCGATGTGCGGCGGATCGAGGTGCCGGTCTTGGTGGCGGTGGGAGAGGCGGACGAAATGGCGGGCCGCCCCGAGGCGCTGGCCGAGCTATTGCCGCATGGCGAGGCGGTTCTGATCCCCCGGCGCGATCACATGCGCGCGACCGGCGACAAGGTGTTCAAGTCCGCAACGCTTGAATTTCTGGGCAGGACATTCCCGATTGCGCAGGAATCATGAACCAATCAGCCTGCTGGGGCTTTGTTTTATAGAACGATCTGGCTTATATCGTCATTTATCGATGAAGCGGAGTGCCACGCCATGAGCGGCAGCCCCAAGAAGTCCGTCCATATCCAATCCGTGGACCCCGTTTGGGAAGCCGTGCGCGCCGGGGCGAAGCAGGTGCTGGATAGCGAGCCGTCATTGGCCAATCTGGTCCTGTCCAACGTGCTCAACCATGACAGTTTCGAAGATGCGCTCGCTCATCGCCTGGCATCGCGGCTCGATCACGAGGAAGTTTCCGCCGACATGATCCGGCAGGCCTTCGCCGAGACGTTGCGGGACGATCCGGCCATCGGGCAGGCTGCGCGCGTCGATCTGGCCGCGACGCTGGAGCGCGACCCCGCCTGCCATCGGGCGGTCGAGCCGCTGCTCTATTTCAAGGGCTATCAGGCCATCCAGACCCATCGTTTCGCCCACGCCATGCACCGCGCCGGCCGGCGGGACTTCGCGCTTTACCTGCAAAGCCGCTCCAGCCAGGTGTTCCAGGTCGATATCAATCCGGCCGTCGTCATGGGCAAGGGGATCATGCTCGATCACGGCACTGGCCTCGTCATCGGCGAAACGGCATTGGTGGGCGACAATGTCTCCATGTTGCAGAACGTGACCCTGGGCGGCACCGGAAAGTCGGATCAGGATCGTCATCCCAAGATCGGCAACGGTGTGCTGATCGGCGCCGGCGCCAAGGTGCTCGGCAATATCAAGGTGGGCGATTGCTCGCGGATCGGCGCCGGTTCGGTCGTGCTCAAGGAAGTGCCGCCGCGCACCACGGTCGCGGGTGTTCCCGCAAAGGTGATCGGCGAGGCGGGTTGCGCCCAGCCGGCTCTGGTCATGGATCAGATGGTTCTCGTTCACGACGCCAGTTGATTGAACGCAAGCGCGGCAAGGGCGTTTTACCCGGAAATGCCCGGTTCGGGCACTTGCCAGCGCCGGGACAGGCACTAGATTGCCGGCTCAACGAAACCAGCAGGACATGCTCCCGTGAACCATCCCGAGATCATCAAGCTGCAGAAGTTCCTGCAGCAGAAGTTCAACAACCGCAATATCGACGTGAGGCCACGCGCCAAGCTGAACGATTCCGTGGAAGTGTTCATCGGCGAGGAATCGATCGGCCTGATCCATGTCGATGACGAGGACGGCGACAAGTCCTACATGTTCTCGATGTCGATCCTGGATATCGACCTCGAAGATCTGGACTGACAGGGCCGCCCCCCTTCGGGGCGGCCGCTCAGGCTAAAGCGCGCCGATCTGGTCGAACCAGAGGGCCAGTTCCTGGTCGAAGCCGCGCCAATAGGGCAGGGCTTCGGCCCCGAAGCTCAGAACCGCTGCCAGGCCGCTTTGCAGGTGAATGGTGCGCAGACATTGCTCCGGCCGCCCCGGCTCCACGGCCTGGGCGCATTTGGCCACGAAGGGCATGGGCGAAAGCGGGTCGTACCAGACCATTTCCCCGGCATAACCATCCCGCGGCACCAGGGCTTTCCCCACGAGGCCGGGTACGCCGCCCACGGTACCCTCTTCAAAATGATGCAGGTAGACCGCGTCGAGCAGGGCGCTGCTCGGCCGGGCGCGGCTGCGCGGCAGCAAGGTCACGCCGACGGGGATCGGCGCCAGACCGGGTTCCAGCTCCAGCATGAATTGCAGGTCGATCTGGCTGGCGAAGCCGGCCTTCATCTGCTCGCCATAGCGGAACCAGGTGGCGGGGATTTCCAGTTCCCGGCCGGCAATGGTCTGCTGCACCGCATCGCCATCGCCTAGAGCTGCCACGGGGCGAGCGGGAATTTGGCCGGCCCGATCAACGAGATAGGCCAGCCCCACAGCCAGCAAAAGCACCAGAACAGCTATGCCGGCCAGGTTGTAGGCCAGCGCACCACGCGTCTCCGCCGGGCCATTTGTGGATATCGGGGCCAGCATTAACCAGTTTTCTCGCCTAGAGGTGACAGGCAATAGGGCGGTCAATATGCTTAATAAAGGGTAAATTCGGTAGCGAGGTGCAGCATGACGAGGGAACTCCTGCTCGCGGCGTTCATCATGGGCGTGGGGCTGTGCGTTTCGGGAATGGCGACGCATCTCTATCAATGGCTCACCCGGCAGCCGGCCATGCTGCGCATGGATGGCAGCACCTATCTGGTCGCGCTCGGCAATCTGGTCATGAGCTTCGTTTGCGGTCCCTATATCATGCTGCAATATGGCTGGCGGCATGAGGAGGGCGGCACCATCTCGATGGCCTCGGTGCTGTTTTCGGCCCTGGTGGCCTTTGGCTGGGCCTTCATCACCGGGTTGCTGTTCATGAGCGCTTACGTCGCGTTGCGCTACTAATCCGTTGAACGGTCGAGAAAACAGCGAGGCCGGCTCCGCTCGCGCGGGCCGGCCTTGCTCTTCAGACCCCTGTCAGGGTTAGGCTTTGGGCGGGGTCCGGAAACTCAGTGCATGTTCGCCGCGATGACGGTGACGCGGTCGTCGATCATGTCCACCCACTGGCCGGCATGGGCCTGGGACTGGCGCTTGATGTATTTGTAGGGCGTCTCGCTCCACAGGCGGATGGCGCCGTCCTGGTTGTCGAGGACGAGATCGCCACGATCGGTGCGGGCGATGAGGACGGCGTGGCCATTGCCGTTGGCTTCCTTGACCACGGCGATCAGCAGGGTGGAGGGATGCCAGCCGGCGGCGATGAGGTCGCGGCGCTTGATCAGGGCGAAGTCTTCGCAATCGCCATAGCCGTTGGGATAGGTCCAGAACTCGGCGACCTGATAGAGTTCCTCGTCGGTGACGGGGGTAATCGTTTGATTATAATAGGTATTTACGGAGACGAGCTGCTGCCAGTTGGCGTCGGTCAGCACCGTGGCCGGCACGACCTGGTCGTGGGGGCGGCATTCGGCGGGACGGGACTGGCAGAATTCGAGATGGCCGACGGGAATGGAGGTGGTCCCGGCGCTGGTCTGGATGAAAGCGACATTGGTGAGGTCGATTGCCGCGGCGGGATTTGCCAGCATAATCAAAGCCGTAACGAGGCCCGCCAGCATTCCCTTCTTGTTCAAAGCCATTGTGTAGTCTCCCTGATGGAGACCACATTAGGCGGGCGGTTTTAGGCCGATCCGAAAATTGCCGAGCAGTTTTTATGCGTGTTTTATCGAAGCCCTTAGGGCTGACTTAACCATGACATCCGGGGCGATTTGGCTAGCAGACTGTTAGCGTTGAGCCTAGTTCACACGCAGATTCTGCTGCACAACGTTTAGCATTTCCTGGGCCGAGGCGAATTCGACGGCGACCCCGTTCTGGAAATGGCGGACGACGCGGGCGCGCATGCGGCCGAGCGTGATCGGCGTGCCCATGGCCGGGCGAACGTCGAGCTCGATGGCGGCGCCGGAGAGCGAGATGTCGATGATCTTGCAATTGTAGCGGCGGCCATCGTCGAGGACGACGGTGGAATGGCGGATGTCGGGCACGACGCGTTCGTGGCGCCGGTCCTCGGGCAGGTTGAGCAGGTCCTTGTTGGCCAGCCAGGTGAGCTGGGCCGCCATCTTGTCGCGTTTGCGGGGGGACGCGGCGATATCCATGACGAAGCCGCCATCGACCTGATGCAGGATGGTGCCCTCGATGCGGCCGATATGGTCGAGATAGGCGATGATGCGCTCGCCGACAATGCCGGCTACCGGGGCGATGACCACGGCATCGCCCGGCGACATGGACAGCACCTGGCAGGGGAATTCTCGGCGGTCGGCCAGCATGTAGCGGCCAAGGATGGATACCCGGACCCGCTGGAAACGCTGGTCCGCGGCCTTGATGGGGCCGGGGGAAGCGGATTGCGGCGCGGAATAGTCATCACTGAGCATAGGTCAACCTGTTCCACGCAGTCGGGGGAATCCACAGGAACCTAGCTGGTTTTGGTTAACGCTTGGTGAGACGGACCCCGCCGATTAGCGGCAAAGGCCCGATATTGCTCAATTGTCGCGGCCGCCGTCGATGACGGCCAGGTGCGCATAGCGGCGCGCCGTGCGGCCATAGATGGTGGTGGGCAGGGCGGTGGGGGAGCCGGCGGTGAACTGTACGTCGTTGACGACACTGGACATGACCTCGCGCACCGTGTCCTCGGCGGAAATCTCGTCCGGCCAGATCAGCCGCAGGCCGGTGATGCGCTGTTCGAGCACGGGTTGCACGCCCAGCCAATAGGGCTCCTCCAGCGCGGTCATGGCGCCCAGGATGCGCGTGTGGGTCGAGCCATTGTGGCGCAGCGGCATGAGGATGGTCTCGAAATTCACCTTGGTCTGCAGGGCGGTGGAGCCCTGGAAGGTGACGAGGGCGACGGCGTGGTCCTCGGTGACGGCGCGGATCAGCGTTTCCATGGCGTCGTTGTCGCGATCGTGCCAGAGGGCCGAGAAGGAGCGGCCCTTGAGTTCGCGGCAATAAGAGGTGCACAGATGCGAGCCGGCCAGGCGGAAGGAGAACCTGTCATGCTCGTCCAGTTCGAGAATGAAGGTATTGGCCAGGGCCTCGCGGATGCGGGTCGGGTCGATGTCGCGGCGATCCGGCGCGCTACGCGCACCGCGAATCGTGTTCCAATAGGTATAGAGCGTCGTGGTGCTCGGCATCTGCATGTTCAGGAACCCGGTCTGACTGGCCTCGGAAGACCTTCTCGGAGAGGGTCTGCCCGCAACGCTCCAACCATCGCAAAATGCCGAAGCCAATGCCCGCTTAAAGAAGAGTTAAGGTTAACGCCGGCCGCCGGATGTGGAAAAGTTAACGCGACCCCATATGGCGCCGGGTTTACAGGACGTCGTGCATGAGTGAACAAGGCCAAAACCCCGGCGTGCCGGGCTCTCCGGCGCGAGAGCCGGTCTTCCTGCTGCCCGGCGCCGTTACGGTGCTCGCAGGATTGCTCATCGCCATTCACCTGGCATCAACCCTTGTTCTTAACGAGGACGGCCAGATCGAATTGATGTTCTGGTTCGCCTTCCAGCCCTATCGCATCCTGCTGATGGCCCATGATCCGGGCCTGGCGGTCCCGCTGCTGTGGACGCCCTTCACCCATGCCCTGCTGCATGCCGGCTGGGACCATCTGCTGTTCAACACCGCCTGGCTGGTGATCTTCGCCACGCCGGTCGCCCGGCGCTATGGGGCAGTGGCGATGCTGAGCCTGTTCCTGGTCTCGGCGGCGGCGGGCGCGGCCCTGTTCGCGGCCACGACGCTCTATGAGGGCATCTACCTGATCGGCGCCTCGGGCGGGGTGGCCGGGCTGACCGGCGCGGCCATCCGCTTCATCTTCCAGCCCATCCTGATGGGCCGGCATCCGGAGACCGGGGAGCCGGTCATGCTCGGGCGGCGGCTGGCCAGCATGAGAGAGGTCTTCACCAATCCGCCCTCGCGCTATTTCACCCTGATCTGGCTGATCCTCAACGCCGCCGTGCCGCTGGTGCCCGTGGTGACGGGCCAATCGCTGGCCGTGGCCTGGCAGGCGCATCTGGGCGGGTTTCTGGCGGGGTTTCTGCTGGTGGGGCTGTTCGAGCGGAAGGTGTGAGGGGCGTGGAGGCAAGCGGTCATTCGAGCCGATGCGACGAGATTATGCCCATCCTCTCGCGTTGCGCAGCCTGATGCCGCTGGCATGCAGCGTTGTTTGCCAAAGGCCCTTTAATGGAAGCAGGCTATCGACTACTCGGAGATCCACGCCCCGGGTGGCGAGCGCTGCCGGCAGATCGGAAAGCATATCGCAACGAAGGGGTTTCACCGCGATCCGGCTGACCCACATGCCTGCGTCCTGCAAATTTTCAAAGCTATCGTTGGGTAGGTGGTAGCGATGCAGGGCCGTGGTCGCTATTTCGCGAAGTCGGTCTCGCTCGATGTATGCCACCGCGCGGTAGGCGCCCAACCACCTTGTCCTGTCAGCCTCGTTCGTTCGCTCGGTTGCTGAAATCAGGATGCGCGGGCAGTCGCGGGGGAAGAGGTACATAAAATCTACCCGTTCCTCGATTGCCCATACCAAGGCGCCATTCAACCATTCCATGCCGGGCGCGCGCTGAGACGGCACCAATACCGGACGCGGGATGAAGGTAGAGATCGCAGCATCGTCGCTAAAGTGGAACAGGCGCATTCTGGCCGACTGAACCTCCGGTCTGCTGCGAAATGGCAACGACCTTAAGGTCGAAATCCTGCATTGTCATGACCGGTTTCGGGGGATGGCGAAGTGACGGCAAAACGACGGGAATGGGGTGGAAACTGTCAGTTGGCTCTTGGGTGCGAAACCACCAAAGCGGACTTCAATCGCCGTCGCATCGGGACCGTTTGCGAAGGATGGCTTCTGGCTCTGCAACCATTCAGGCGCTGTGACTGCCGCAGGTTTCCAGCGTCATAGTCCCGGGTTTGTGCAGGGACCACGGATAGGCCGGCTTCATGCTGCGCTCGTCTGCGTCGCCTTGGCTCTACGCAGGTTCGCGGCGAATAGCGCCAGTGCGACACCGCCAAGAATTCCCACAGACGAAATCAGCAGGCGACCAGTCAGCGGCTCTCCGATGAACAGCGCGCCACCTGCCGCGGCAATGGCGGGAACCGTCAATTGGACGAATGCCGCGCTAGTACGGGTCATGCTCGGCAGCACGGTGTACCAAATGGCATAGCCTATTCCAGAAGCAATTGCTCCCGAGGCGACTGCATAGGCCAGACCCGACGCGCTGCTCGTATGCGCCGGATCGGAAATTGCCACCAGCACGAGGGCAATCGGCAGGCAGCGAATGAAATTTCCGGCGGTATCAGCCAACGGCGCACGAGAGCTCTGTCCCAGCACGGAATATGCCGCCCAGGACATCCCTGCGGTGGCCATCAATGCCGTGCCGAGCAGCGGCGGCGCCACCAGTCCCGGCGCCACGAGAAATACCAGGGCAACAAAAGCAACGCCGAATCCGAGCCACTCCCAAGGCCCTGGCCTGTCACCTTTCAGAATGGCCCATGCCAGCATGCCGACCTGCACGCTGGCGAAGAGGATGAGCGCGCCGGTCCCGGCCCCCAGCATGAGGTAGGCGATTGAGAAGGCCAGCGCGTAGCCGAACAAAGCTGCGGCCCCTCGCCAACTGCCACTGATTTCGATTCTCGCGTCACTATTCCTGCGCTCGCGGAAATAGAGGATTGCGGCCAAAGTCAGGGCTCCCGACACGATCCGCACACCGGTATAGCCAGTGGCGTTCATATCTCCTGCGCCCAGCGCCAGCCTAGCCAGAACCGAATTGGCTGAAAAAGCGAGCAGCGCTATCGTCGCGAGCACGGCGACCCTCAACGCAGTATCCTTTTGGTCTCGGTCGGAAATGGAGCATAGCCCCGTTCTGACGCAACCACTAGCCATTGCAGAAAGCGGGGGCGACGCCAGGTGTGCAACACGCCATTTCGTCCGTTCGGTCGGCTGTCCGCATCCACAAATGGGGTCGCAACCCGCCGCTCATCCTTTGCTTGGTCTGACGGCGGGCTGGATTGCCGGGACGAGCCCGGCAATGACGGCGGGGATGGATCGGTGTTTTGCTTGTGCCGGGTGAGTTGCCGCTGGGCCCCTCATTCCATCCTCTCAAGGGCAGGGCTATCGCATTTGGGCCATGTCTCGTGCTTGCCGGCACCCCCACCCATCCTTTTTATCGGCCCATATGCGGTAGCCATGCCCGCTTTCGCGGGAATGACTCCGGAGTGAGAAGGCCTCCTCGAGGAACGCCCTCAGCAGGCAGGGGTGAGGCCGTGGGCTCGGGTTAGCCGTAGACGGCCTTGGGGTCGAAGAGGCGAGGCAGGCCGGTGTCTTCGAGATCGGCCGTATCGTCCGACAGGGTGACGCGGCGATAGAAGCAGGTCTTGCGGCCGGTGTGGCAGGCGGCGCCGCGGCCGGTCTGGCGGACGGTCATGACCAGGCAATCCTGATCGCAATCGGTGCGCAGTTCGACCACTTCCTGCATTTCGCCCGAGGTCTCGCCCTTTTTCCAGAGCGCCTTGCGGGACCGGGACCAGTAATGGGCGATGCCGGTTTCGAGCGTCAGCGACAGGGCCTCGGCATTCATATGCGCGACCATGAGGATGTCGTTGGTGCCCGCTTCGGTGGTGACCACGGTGATGAGGCCATGGGCGTCGAAGCGGGGGGCGAAAATGGTGCCTTCCTCGAGAGCGGCGTGGTCGAGGGATTGCGGATCGGCAAAGGCAATGGTCATGGCCGGGGCTCCGGTTGCGATGGAGCGGCTTTAGCGCGGATGGGGGATGGGGGGAAGGGGGCGCCGGTGCCGAGGCTGTTCCCGGTTGTCAATCCCGGCTTGCGCTGCGCGGTGGGGCGATGGGCAGGTAAGGGCCCTCGGGTCGAGCCCGAGGGTGACGATCTGTGGTGGGGATGACACCAAGTATGCCAGCCTTACAGCCAGCCCTTCCGCTTGAAGAAGAGGTAGGGCAGGACGGCGAAGAGGATCATGAGGAAGATGGCGAAGGGATAGCCGAAATCCCAATGCAGCTCGGGCATGATGTCGAAGTTCATGCCGTAGATCGAGGCCACCAGCGTCGGGGGCAGGAAGACGACGGCGGCGACCGAGAAAATCTTGATGATTTGGTTCTGTTCGAGATTGATGAGGCCCAGGGTGGCGTCGAGCAGGAAGCTGGCGCGGCCGTTGAGGCCACGGGCGTGTTCGCCCAGGGACAGCGCATCGCGCTGGATGACCTTGAGCAGGTAGCGGTTTTCCTTGCTGGCGGTGCGGCGCTGCGCGTCGTCCATGGCGGTGTGATAGGCGGTGAGGCGGCCCATGCTGACCAGGCTTTCCTGGATGAGATTGAGCAATTCGGCCTTGGTGCCGATCTTTTCGATCACCGCCTGGAGGTCGCGGGTCTTCTTGGAGACATTGCGGGCCTTGTTGCGGAAAATCTCGCGGGAAATGTGGTCGACATCGGTGCCGACGCGTTCGAGCGCATCGGCCATGCGATCGATCAGCGCTTCGAGCAGGCCGAGCATGACATGCTCGCCGCTGCGCGGGGGATTGTCCTTCTGTCGGGCGGCGCGGATGCGATAGGCGGCGAAGGGGCGCGGATCGCACCAGCGGACGGTGACCAGGGTATTGCCCTTGAGAATGAAGGTCACCGGCATCTTGATGACGTCGTCGCCGTCGAGATTGGCCAGGGCGGTCAGGGTGAGGAATTCGGCGCCGTCCTCGTGATAAAGCCGCGAGGAGAGCTCGATTTCGGCCATGTCGGCCTGGGACGGGACGGTGATGCCGAGCGCGCGTTCGATCGCCTGATCCTCCTCGAGGGTGGGATTGTGGAGATCGATCCAGACGAGGCCCGAGGCGTCACCGGCAAAGGGGGCTTCGGTCAGCAGGTCATCGATGCAGGTGAAGGCTTTCAGCATGGCTGGCTCCATGGTTTGCCGGCGCTTCGCGCGCGCCGGTTCACCCGGGCGCTAGAGCGCTCTGCCGTAAGGATATGTCGATGCGTTCCGTAAAGAGGGATCGGTCATTGCCCGGCCGGTCTAGCCCGTTGGCGAAGGCTCCGCCAGCACAAAGTGCGGCCGGAGCGATGGAAAGGCGCGGCCGATCAGCGGCGGCCGGCCACCATGGCGAAGAAGCGGTCCTGCTCGACGCGATCCTCGGCGAAGACACCGGTGAAACGGTGGGTGACGGTCTTGACGTCATGGGCCTTCACGCCGCGCATGGTCATGCACATATGCTCGGCCTCGAGCATGACGGCGGCGCCGCGGGGGCCCAGGTTCTCGTTGATGGCGTCGATGATCTGCGCCGTCATGGTTTCCTGGGTCTGCAGGCGCCGGGCGAAGACTTCCACCAGGCGGGCCAGCTTGGACAGGCCCACCACGCCCTCATGGGGCAGGTAGGCGATATGCGCCTTGCCGTAGAAGGGCACCATGTGATGCTCGCAATGGGCATAGAAGGGGATGTCCTTGACCAGCACGAGATCATCGTAGCCGCCGACCTCGCGGAAGGTCTTGGAGAGCACTTCGCGGGCGTCCTGGCCATAGCCGGCGAACAGCTCGCCATAGGCCTTGGCGACGCGGGCCGGGGTTTCCAGCAGGCCTTCGCGGTTCGGATCGTCGCCGGCCCAGGCGATCAGGGTGCGCACCGCGGCCTCGGCCTCTTCCCGGCTGGGACGGGGCGATGCCCCCGGCGTGGCGGGCACAGGCTTGAGCGGCTTGACTTGGGCATCCATCGGGTCCGGCTCCTTAGCGTTGCGACCGCCCCTATAACGTGGGTTAAGGCGTGTCGGATCATGGCAGGAGCATTTCTCCTGACAGTCCAGTGGAGACCTCCTATATAGAAGCGGAACGGGACCGGAACAAGAAACAGAATTGTCGCAAACATGGAACTGAGCGATCTCTATTCCGAACGCATCCTGGATCTGGCGGGAAATGCCCCTCAGCCGGGGCGGCTCGCCGATGCCGATGCGTCGGCCCGCAAGGTCAGCCGGGTGTGCGGCTCGATGATCGAGGTCGATGTCGTCGTGCGGGACGGGGCGATCGCCGGCTATGGGCATGAGGTTTCGGCCTGTGCGCTGGGCCAGGTCTCGGCGGCGGTGGTGGCGCGGGAAATCGTCGGCACGCCGGTGGCCGAGTTCCTGGCCGTGCGGGCGCAGATGCACGACATGCTCAAGGATGGTGGACCGCCGCCGGGCGGCAAGTGGGACGATCTCAAATATCTCGAACCGGTGCGGGACTATCCGAACCGGCATGTCTCGACATTGCTGGTCTTCGATGCGGTGGCGGCGGCGATCGAAAAGCTCGAGTCTTCTCAGGCTCTTGCGGCGCTGGGTTGATGGATCGAGTCATGTCGCTGTTCTGGCGGGTGGTGGATTTTCCATTCAAGGTCGCCGCCATTTTCCTCATCACGCTTTATCGCTACACGCTCTCGGCCTTTACCGGGCGGACGTGCCGGCACCTGCCGACCTGCTCGGAATTCACCCGCGACGCGATCTGGACATTCGGTTTCTGGCCGGGCGGATGGATGGGGCTGGCGCGGCTCTGGCGCTGCCGGCCGGGTGGGACGCATGGCTATGATCCGGTGCCGGAAAAGCTTCCGGAGGCGGGCCGGTGGTATCTGCCGTGGCGCTATGGACAATGGAGGGGAGAGAAGCATGACCATGCTTGAGGGAAGCTGCCTATGCGGCGCGGTGGCCTATGCGGTGGAAGACGCGTTCCACGCCGCCTTCTACTGCCATTGCTCGCGCTGCCGGCGGGCGACGGGCTCGGCGTTCAAGCCGATGGCCGCGATCAAGACCGGAAGGCTGCGCCTGACCCGGGGCGAGGATGCCTTGCTGATCTACGGAACGCCGCCCGGCAGTCATGACGTACATTGCGGCGCCTGCGGCTCGTTCCTTTATTCGGTCATCGCCGATAATGGCAACACGCATGTGGCCATGGGCACGCTGATCGATACGCCCTCGGTGAAGCCATCGTTCCACATGTTCGTGGGCTCGAAGGCCCCGTGGTACGAGATCGGCGATGACCTGCCGCAATTCGAGGGGTTGCCGGGCTGAAGGCCATGTAAAGGCTGGAATTCCCGTCCATTCATGCTAAGCAGCGGCCTCGCGCCGTTTTAGCGCGACCAATCGATTTCATGGAGACTCAAAATGTCGATCAAGGTGACGTTCCCCGATGGTGCTGCTCGCGACTATTCGCGCGGCACTACCGGCACCGAGATCGTGGAGGGAATCTCCAAGAGCCTGGCCAAGAAGACGGTGGCCATGAAGTGGAACGGCGTGTTGTCCGACCTGTCCGACGCGCTGGAAGACGATGGCCGTATCGAATTCGTGACGCGCGACAGCGGCAGCAAGGACGTGCTGGAACTGATCCGGCACGATGCCGCGCATGTGCTGGCCGAGGCGGTGCAGGAGCTGTGGCCCGACACGCAGGTGACGATCGGCCCGGTGATCGAGAACGGCTTCTACTACGACTTCTACCGTCCGGCGGGGCCGTTCACGGAAGACGAGCTGCGCGTCATCGAGAAGAAGATGGCCGAAATCGTCGAGCGCGGCGCCGTCTTCACCAAGGAAGTATGGAGCCGTGACCAGGCCAAGGACTGGTTCGAAGCCAAGGGCGAAGCATTCAAGGTCGAACTGGTCGATGCGATTCCGGCCGACCAGTCGATCAAGATGTACAAGCAGGGCCAGTGGATGGACCTTTGCCGCGGCCCGCATATGCGGAGCGTGAAAGATGTCGGCCAGGCCTTCAAGCTGACCAAGGTCGCGGGCGCCTATTGGCGCGGCGACAGCAATCGCGAGGTGCTGAGCCGCATCTATGGCACGGCCTTCGCCACGCGCGAGGAGCTCGACGCCTATCTGACGATGATGGAAGAGGCCGAAAAGCGCGACCATCGCAGGATAGGCCGCGACCTCGATCTGTTCCATCTGCAGGAAGAGGCGCAGGGCTCGGTGTTCTGGCATCCGCGCGGCTTCGTCATCTACAACCAGATGGAAGCTTATATCCGCCGGCGGCTCGGCAAATCCGGCTATCAGGAAGTCAAGACGCCGCAATTGATGCATGCCAAGTTCTGGGAACAGTCCGGGCATTGGGGCAAGTACCGCGAAAACATGTTCGTGGTGCCCGACCAGGTGCCCAATACCGAGGACGACCAGCCCATCTTCGAGGCCGGCGCTGACCTGCTGGCGCTCAAGCCGATGAACTGCCCTGCGCATGTGCAAATCTTCAACCAGGGCATCAAGTCTTACCGCGATCTGCCTCTGCGCATGGCCGAATTCGGTTGCTGTCACCGCAATGAGGCGCATGGCGCGCTGCATGGATTGATGCGCGTGCGGCAGATGACCCAGGACGACGCCCATATCTTTTGCCGCGAGGACCAGATCCAGAGCGAGACCGAGCATTTCGTGCATCTGCTCTATTCGGTCTATGGCCATATGGGCTTCGACAACGTGATCATCAAGCTGGCGACGCGGCCGGAAAAATTCGGCGGCACGATCGAGCGCTGGGACGCGGCGGAAAAGGCGCTGGGCGACGCCCTGCGCGCCACCGGCTACGATTTCGAGATCGCCGAGGGCGAGGGGGCCTTTTATGCGCCCAAGCTCGAATTCCATCTCAAGGACGCCATCGGCCGGTCCTGGCAGGTGGGCACGCTACAGCTCGATTACGTGCTGCCCGAGCGGCTCGACGCGACCTATGTGGCCGAGGATGGCAGCCGCCAATATGCGGTGATGCTGCACCGGGCCATCCTGGGCTCGCTGGAGCGGTTCATCGGCATCCTGCTGGAAAACTATGCCGGCAAGATGCCGATGTGGCTGGCGCCGACCCAGGTGGTGGTGGCTACCATCGTGTCGGAAGCGGATGATTATGCCCAAAAGCTGGTGAACCAGCTCAAGGCCGCCGGCATCCGCGCCGAGATCGACACGCGCAACGAGAAGATTAATTACAAGGTGCGCGAGCACTCGGTGCAGAAGGTGCCGCTGATGTTCGTGGTGGGCAAGCGCGAGGCCGAGGAGGGTACCGTCTCGGTGCGCCGCCTCGGGACCGAAGGCCAGAAGGTCGAGCCGTTCATGGATGCCCTGGTCTCGCTGATGGCCGAGGCGACCCCGCCGGACCTCAAGGAAGAAGCCGAAAAGGCCGCCTGATGCCGCAACGTCCGTCCAACCGGGAAATGAAGGCCCTCTATCATCTGGGCGAGGACAAGGTCCTCGGCCCGGATGACTTCAAGGATATCGGCGAAAAGACCTTTGCCGGCATGCTGAAGAAGAAGTGGGTGGAAGAGGTGGCGCCGGGCAAGTTCCGGACCACCGAAAAGGGCCGTATCATCCACGACGAGGAAGTCTATTTCACCGGGCGGTGGAAGCGCTGATTATTGCCAGACAGCTCCGCGAAAGCGGGGACCTTCGTTTATAAACAGAGGTTCCCGCTTTCGCGGGAATGACTCAGTGGAAATGACGGCGCATCGAAAAGGGCCTCTCGTCAAGGGTGAGTGCAGGAGCGGGTATCGATGGCCGAACCGATTCAGATCACCCGCTCCATTTCCATCGATCCGGCGGAGATCGAGGAAAGTTTCGTGCGGGCTTCCGGCCCGGGCGGGCAGAATGTCAACAAGGTGGCGAGCGCGGTGCAATTGCGCTTCGACCTCGTCAATTCCCCGAGCCTGTCCGAACCGGTGAAGCGCCGCGTGGCGGCCTTGGCCGGCAGCCGGCTAACCAAGGACGGGGTGATCGTCATCACCTCCAATTCGCATCGCGACCAGCCGCTCAACCGCGCCGAGGCCCTGGCGCGGCTGGTGGCGCTGATCCGGGAAGGCGCCTATCCACCCAAGCCCCGCATCGCGACGCGGCCGACCCTGGCGTCGAAGAAGCGGCGGCTGGAGGGCAAGGCCAAGCGCTCCGAAGTCAAGCAGATGCGCGGGCGGCCGGGCGAGGAATAGGGGCTTGGTACGGCGTGTGTCGGTGCCGTTTATCCTGTCGGCAAACGGGGCACATATGGCCAGGTATGTCGTGCCTCCCGCACCCCCTCCCATCCTCCCCCGTCAAGGGGGAGGTGCCACATCCAGTATGGGGCAAGTTTTGTACCCCACGCCGGCCCCGCACCCTCCCCCTTGCGGGGAGGGCTGGGGAGGGGGGTGATCCTCTCGAACCTATGGGCCCATATGCAACAGCCCGCTCTTAAGGGCGAAGGGATATCGGCGGGCGCCGATATCCCAGCGTGCTCTATTTCGATTCCGCGCTGATATTGACCTTGCCGAGCAGGCTGGTCGGGTCGTCTTCGGCGGCCATGAAATCGGCGATGCCCAGGCCCGGATCGTCCTTGGCGGTGATGGCGATTTCGAGGGTTTTCGCGGTGCCGGAGACGAAGGCGGCCACGGCGTCGCCCATCTTGGCGGCATCGGCGACGCCGGCCAGGAGGCCGATCACCGTGCCCTTGGCGAGATCGGCATAGATGGGGCGGAGCGTGGCCGGGTCGCCGCCCTGTTCGGTGGCGGCGATGGCAAGGATGAGATCGGCCAGGCCGTCGTCCACGACACTGGCATTGAGCGACTTCACCGCCACGCCCATGGCGGCGGCGAGGGCGGTGTTTTCGTTCAGGTCAAAGAGGTCGGCGGTGGCATTGGCGATGGTGCCCGCCAGGGTGACGCTGGCCAAATCCACGCCGGAGGCGGAGACTTCCTCGATATCGATGCTGTTCGTGGCCTCGTTCCAGGCGGCGGCGAGGCGGAAGCCGGCATCAACCTCGGTGATGCCCAGCGCGCGGAGCTGGTCCAGCGCCTCGTCGCCGGTATCCTCCGGCACGGGCGCCTGGATATTGCTGGCGGAGACGTCGAGGGCGGTCGGGATGCCGTTGCGATAGGCGCCCAGCGTCAGGTCGAAAGCGCCGACATTGACCTTGATGCGCGCGTCTTCGTCATCGGGATCGGGAACGTCCACCGCGAGCCCGGACAGGGCGAAGCCTTCCATGGAGGGCATGAGCAGGCGCGCATTATCGTCGAACCAGGCGGCGTCCACATCGTCCGGCACGGTTTCGAGCAGGGCGATGGTGTTGCTGAGATCGGTCTGCTTGATGGTGAGATTGTCGAGCAGGACCGAGCCGTCGCCCTCGATCTCCACGTCGAGCCGGTTCATGGAAATCGACGGATAGACGCCCGGCGACATGCCGCCCATGACCATGCCGGCAATGTTGAAGCGCAAGGCGCTGCCATCTTCGACGCCCTCGCAGGACATGCCTTCAAAAGTCACTTCGGAGGTTTCGAAGGCGGTGAGGATATCGGCATACATGCGCACGAATTGTCCGATCAGGGCTGGGTCGAAATCGTCCGGATCGTCTTCCATGGCCTGAACCAAAGCCGTCATCTCGGCAAAGGAGGTCTTGAGCGGGCGGGCCTTGAATTCGGCGCCGGTGATGGCGCCGAAGGTGCAGTCAACATCCTCGGCGCGCATGGTGCCGCCCGTGGCGGAGAAATCGGTATAGATGGTCTCGATGGCGGGGCTGCCGGCCTCGACCAGGCCATAGACGGCCAGCATCTGGCCGATGTCGAAATTGGCGGCGGAGACGGCGCCGAAATCGGCATCGGTCTCGCCGGTCTCCATGAGGGTGCGGCCGAGGCTGACGCTGCCCGCCACCCCATCGACGATATCGGTGAGGACCAGGTCGGTGAAGGTCACGACTGCGCGGTTCTCGGTGTCGTCGCGCTGGGAGGTGACGGTGACCACGATTTCCGGCACCGTGATGCTGGTGGCGTCGAGTCCGGCCAGTTCATCGGCATACTCGGCCACCGCGCCGGCCAGGATGGCGGTGAGAGTTTCGTCGGAAATGGAGGAGTCGACGGTATCCACGACGGGGATGGAAATGGAGTAATCGACCTCGATCGCGGCGGGCGCGGCCTGCTTGCTCTTGGTCTTTTCCTTAGCCAGGGCCGGCGCGGCGGGCAGGGCGACGCTGAGCAGGCAGGCGGCGGCGAGAGCCGGCAGGCGCGAGGCTGGCGAATTGACGAACATGGTTCTCTCCCGTTTCCATCCGGAATTTCTGGTGAATGGCCTCAGCCTATTCAACAGCAAGATTTGTCATTGTCGAGACAGCGCGCCCCGATGCCTGCCGTTGACGGCTAATAGATCGAGGTCAGGAGCTCGATTTCCCGCTGGCTGCCCGGCTGGACCTGGACCTCACGGTTGTAGACCTGGTCTCCCAGCTTGGCGAGGACGAGATATTCGCCTTCGGACAGCACGGTGGAGGGGAAGGCGCTCCGTTCGGTGAAGATCGTGGTGCCATCGGTCGTCTTGACCGTCCACTCGACGTCGGCAATGGCCTCGCCGCCTTCCTCCGAGACCAGCTTGAAGGAAATTTCGGCGGCGTGGTGATAAAGGGTGGCATCGGTCAGCTGGCCCGGCTCGACGCGCAGATCGGCGCGGACCACGGCGTTGACGTCGCCGAAATGGGAGACGACCTGATAGGTGCCGGCGTTGAGCGTGACGATCTCGTTGGGCGGCACGTTCTCGGCCACCATCACGCGCTCGGCCGCCGAGGTTCCGGCGGTGAGGATGTCGAAGTGCAGCAGGCCGGGCGAAATGGCGATATCGCCGGTGACGGCGGAATTGAGCCTGATGGCGCCGGCGCCCAGGATGATGTCCATCTCATTGGGGCCGGGCGCGACCGAGAAGGCCTCGCTGATCTGGGCCTGACCATAGGCGACATGGACCATGTATTCGCCGGGCGGCAGTTCGAGCCTGGCGCTGCCGGCATCGGCCTTGGCCACCAGCGCCATTTCGCCATTGGCATCGGGCTCGGCCTCGAAGACGCGCCAGACCAGGCCTTCCTGTATGGTGGTGCCGTCCTCGGTGATGCGGGCATTCAGCGTCACCGGCTGGGGCACATTGGTGAGGGCGGCGATGGCTTCGGTTGCGGCATTGGGCCCGGCGTCGGGGGCCGGCGGCGGCGCGCTCCGATCCGGACGCGGGCGCGGCAGGGGCGGAATTTCGGCGCTTTCCTGGGCCAGCGCCGGCGTGAGCGGAGGCGCCGACAGGGTGGTGAAACCGATCACGATCGCTATGAGCGCTGCAAGACGCATGAAGACTCCCGGGCCGCCGCATGGATGGTCGGCCGAATCCTGCCGGTACAGGTAGGCCGCGATTGGGGAAAAGCTGTGTCACAGTCCCGGCTGTTTTTAAACAGCCCATTGGCCCGGAGACGCTTTTTCGCAAACCGGCCTTTGCCCGTGGGGCAGGGACCGCTATCTGTCAGCCGAACCAAGGAGAGTATCATGCCTGCCAATCCGGCCCTGCGCGACTATCTGCTCACCCGCCGCTCCGTGGGGCTGGCCTTCCTGCAGGAGCCGGGACCGTCGGCGGCGGAACTCGAGACGCTGCTGACCATTGCGACGCGCGTGCCCGACCATGGCAAGATCACGCCGTGGCGGCTGGTGATCTTTGCCGGGGAGGCGCGGCGCGCTGCAGGGGAGAAGCTGGCGACGATCGCGGCGGCGCGCTATCCCGGGCTGGACGAGCCGGGGCTGGAGATCGAGCGCAATCGCTTCCTGCCGGCGCCGCTCACCATCGGGGTGATTTCGACGCCCAAGCCGCATCCGAAAGTGCCGGAAATGGAGCAATTGCTGTCGGCCGGCAATGTGGCGTTCAACCTGGTGCACGGCGCCTATGCGCTGGGTTACGCGGCGAGCTGGGTGACGCGCTGGTTCACGTTCGACGCCGAGGCTGCGGCGATGCTGGGGGCGGGGCCGGGCGAGCAATTCGTGGGTTTCGTGCATATCGGGACGCCCGGCGCGGCGGTGGAAGACCGGCCACGGCCGGCCCTGGGCGAGGTGGTGACGCGCTGGGATGGCGGTAACTAAGCGGTAGGTTTGGTTAACGCATTGTTAGCGGTCAATGATGCTAACCTGCGCATATCCTGATTCCCACGCGAAAGCCCAAAGATGGGTGTGCAGCCGATATCCATACCGCAGAACCTGGCGAGCGCGCTGAACGCAGCGGGCAATCGCAGCGGGGTGGATTTCGGCTATCTGCTGCAGACGGCTGTGCGGGAAAGCAGCCTCAATCCGCAGGCCAGGGCCGGCACATCCTCGGCGGTGGGGCTGTTTCAGTTTCTCGAAGGCACCTGGCTACAGGTGATGAAGCAGGACGGGCCGCGCCTGGGCTATGGCGCCCATGCCGACCAGATCGAGGTGACGGCGAGCGGGGATTACGTGGTGCGCGACCCGGCGCGGCGTGCGCAAATCCTCAAGCTGCGTGAGGACCCGCAGATTGCCGCCGACCTGGCGGCCGCCTTTACCCGCTCCAATGGCGATTATCTCCATTCCGCCTTCGGGCGCATGCCCAGTCCGGGCGAATTGTACATCGCCCATTTCCTGGGCGCACAGGGCGCCGAGAAGATGTTCCGCGCCGGGCTGCAAAATCCCGAGCAAATGGCAGTGGACCTGTTTCCGCGCCAGGCGCAGGCCAACCAGGCGATCTTCTATGACCGCAGCGGGGCGCCGCGCAGCATCAGGCAGGTCTATCAGGTGCTGACGGCCAAGCATGAGGGTGGGGCCTCGGCCGGCTTTTCGGTGCAGCAAATGGCGGGGCAGGGTGGCAGCGAGGTGGTGCGCGAACCGGCGCCGCCGCCGATCCCCTCCCGCTTCTCCCGCGAGGACATGTCGTTTACCGGCCTGTTCCTGACCGATCCCAGGGATGGACAGGGCGGCGAAGAGAATGGCGAAGGCGGCGCGGCGTTCTTCACGCAGCTTTACAGCCAATAGAAAGGGAAAGCCTCAATCCCGGTCGCCGATTTGGTGATGCGTTAAGAAGTCGGCGCTCTCATGAAATCCTGCCAGGAAGGGCAGAGGGCTGGAGGACAGAATGCGACATCAAGCCAGTGTGGCCGGGCAGGGACAGCCGCCGGTTCCCAGAGGTCTGGCCCTGCTCGGGCTCAGCGTACTGTCCTGGACGATGCTTGTGGGCCTGTGGCAGGGCCTGGCCGCGATCGGCACCGCGCTGGCGGGATAGAGTGCAATATCGAACCGCCTGAAGAGACGTATCCTGCCGCAGAATTGTGTGTGGGCAGGTTGCCAAGCAAGTCCAAATAAACAGGCTCACGAAACAGACTAGCGACAGCGCCGGCCGCATTCACTAATAATATTGCGGCCAACCGGGAGTGCGCTGATGAAAATCGCGATGGTCGGAGCCGGCTATGTCGGCTTGGTTACAGGCGTCTGTCTGGCCGATTTCGGCCATGACGTGGTCTGTGTCGACAATGACCGGACCAAGATCGAGGCGCTGCGGCGCGGCGAGATACCCATCTACGAGCCCGGCCTCGCCGAACTGGTCAAAGCCAATGTCGCGGCCGGCCGGCTGGTCTTCTCGGACGACCTTGCCGCCGCCGCACGGGCGGCTGAAGTGATTTTCGTGGCGGTGGGGACGCCATCGCGCCGGGGCGACGGCCATGCGGACCTGCGCTATGTGCATGCGGTGGCGCGGGACATTGCCGCCAGCGTCGAGGGCTTTACGGTGGTGGTCACCAAATCCACCGTGCCGGTGGGCACGGGGGACGAGGTGGCGGCGATCATCGCGGCGGCCAATCCCGAGGCCGACGTGGCCGTGGTGTCCAATCCCGAATTCCTGCGCGAAGGCGCCGCCATCGAGGATTTCAAGCGTCCCGACCGCATCGTGGTGGGCCTGGAGGACGAGCGGGCCCGTGCCGTGATGAACGAGGTCTATCGTCCGCTCTACCTCAACCAGGCGCCGCTGATGTTCACCGGCAGGCGGACGGCCGAGCTGATCAAATATGCGGCTAATGCCTTCCTGGCCATGAAGGTTACCTTCATCAACGAAATCGCCGATCTGTGCGAGCGCACCGGGGCCGATGCGCAGCAGGTGGCGCGCGGCATCGGGCTGGACAAGCGGATCGGCCCGAAATTCCTGCATGCCGGACCGGGTTTCGGCGGGTCCTGCTTTCCCAAGGATACGCTGGCCCTGGTCAAGATCGGGCAGGACAATGAAAGCCCGATGCGGCTGGTGGAAACGACCATAGCGATCAACGACCAGCGCAAGCGCGCCATGTCGCGCCGGGTGGTCGCGGCCTGCGGCGGGGAGGTACGGGGCAAGACCATCGGCGTGCTCGGCCTGACCTTCAAGCCCAATACCGACGACATGCGCGACGCGCCTTCCATCGACATCATCCGGGGCTTGCTCGATCGCGGCGCGCAGGTGGTGGCCTATGATCCGCAGGGCATGGACGCGGCAAGGAGCGTGATCGAGGGCATCGCCTATGCCGAGAGCGCCTATGCCGTGGCCGAGGGCGCCGATGCGCTGGTGCTGATCACCGAATGGAACGAATTCCGCTCGCTGGACCTCGACCGGCTGAAGGCGGCGATGCAGGTGCCGGTTTTCGTCGACCTGCGCAATGTGTACCGCCCCGAGGAAATGGCCCGGAACGGCTTCCACTATGTCGGCATCGGCCGGCCTGCCGGGTCTGTCCGGGCCGACCAGGCGGAGGCGGCCGAATAGGGCGACAGGAGCGAGGGGCCGTGAGCGGGGATGGGCTGAAGTTCGGCACGAGCGGGCTGCGGGGGCTGGCGACGGCGCTGGCCGGGCAAGCGGCGCGGCGCTATGTGCTGGCCTTTCTCGAGCATGCGAGGCGGAAGGGGGAACTGGGCGATGGGCGGGTGTTCATCGGCCGGGACCTGCGCCCGTCGAGCCCCGCCATCGCAGAGGATTGCGCCATGGCCGTCGTGGCGGCCGGCCTGGTTCCGGTGGATTGCGGCGCCTTGCCGACGCCGGCCCTGGCCCTGCATGCCATGGCCGAGGGCGGGGCGGCCCTGATGGTGACCGGCAGCCATATTCCGGCGGATCGGAACGGGCTCAAATTCTACCTGCCCAGCGGCGAGATCAGCAAAGCGGACGAAGAGGGCATCCTGGCCTGCCTCGATGAACGGGGGGTGCCGGACCGGCCGGTGCGCATGGCCGATGCCAGCGCCGAGGCGGCGGCGCGCTATCTGGCGCGGTGCGCCGGCCTGCTGCCGGAGGGGCAATTGGCGGGATGGCGGATCGGCATATTCGAGCATTCGAGCGTGGCGCGAGACAGCCTGGGATTGGTGCTGCGGGCGGCGGGGGCGGAGACGATCGGGCTGGGGCGCAGCGGACATTTCGTGCCGGTGGATACCGAGGCGTTCGGCGATGCGCTGTTCGCGCCGCTGCCAGGCTGGCTGGATCAATATGGGCTCGACGCCGTGGTTTCGGCGGATGGCGACGGGGACAGGCCGCTGCTGATGGATGGCAGCGGGCAATTCGTGCGCGGCGACGTGCTGGGGCTGATCGCGGCGCGCTATCTGGGCGCGGACAGCGTGGTGACGCCGGTGACGTCCAATTCCGGCCTGGAGCGCAGTGGCTTTTTCGCCCATGTCATCCGCACCCGGGTGGGGTCGCCCCATGTCATTGCGGCCATGGCGGCGGCGCCGGACGCGGTCATCGGCTTCGAGGCCAATGGCGGCACACTTGTGGGGCGGAATATTCGCCTCGATGGCCGGGCCTTGCCGGAACTGGCGACGCGCGACGCCATGCTGCCGCTGCTCTGCGTGCTCGGTGCGGCGGCCCGACGGGGGCAGGGGATCGCCGAGCTGGTCGCGGGCCTGCCCTTGCAGGCGGCGCTGGCCGACCGGCTGCAGAATGTGCCGGATGCCCGTAGCGCGGTGTTTCTCGGGCGCCTGGCGGACGATCCCGCCTATGCGGAAGCGCTGTTCGCGCCGCATGGCATTGCGGAGCTGGTGCGGATCGACGGAATGCAATTTCGCACCGGGGCCGGGGAGATGGTGCATTTTCGCGCCTCGGGCAATGCGCCGGAGCTGCGCTGTTATGTGGAAGCGGCCACGCCCGAGGCGGCGCGGGCGCTGCTGGACTGGGGACTGGCGACGGCGGCCCGCGAAATGGGGCTGCCACCGCCCGGCCCCCGAGCCTGACGCGAGGCAGCGGGCCGATATCGGCATTTGAGACAAATTTTATCGAAATTGCGAACATCGCTGCAATTCGGCGCGGTCATCCTGGTGGCATCAAACATCTGGGATGGCTCAAATGACGATCAGACTTGCAAAGGGGCTTGCCGGCTTGGCGCTGGCGGTCTCGCTCGGTGCCAGCCTGCCCGTGCAGGCTTCGGATGCGTTCGCCACGGCCAGGGGAGCGGCCGTGCAGCCGCTGGCCATGCAATATTTCTGCGCCCAGCACCCTTCGGAATGCCGGGGCGGCGGTGCCGGGCAGGTGGCGATGAATGCCGAGCTCATGACCCTGCTCAAGACGGTCAATGTCCAGGTCAATCGCAGCATCAAGCCGCGGCGCGAAAGCGCCGACAACTGGGCGCTGGCGCCGGAGGCGGGCGATTGCGAGGATTACGTGATCACCAAGCGCGCCCATCTCATCCGCGCGGGCGTGCCGGCCGGCTCGCTGCGCATCGCCTTCACCCATACAGGCCGGGGTCAGCCGCATGCTGTGCTGGTGGTGCGCTCCAGCGATGGCGATTTCGTGCTCGACAACCTGACCAACAGCGTCAAGAGCCTGCGGATGAGCGGCTATAATATTCGCTCGATGTCTTCGGCCGATCCGCGCCGCTGGGTCGCCGGCTGAGATTTCCCATCATCATGCAGCCCAGCGGGGCGGTTTCGCCGGAGCGGCGGAGCCGCCCCGTGCTTTTGCATGCAACCTTTTCCGGCATTGCCAGTTAGGCCGTCTGACGTGCCGGACAAGTGCAGTCCGGGGTTTTGCTTACGCGTTCACATTTTAACCCAACTTGACGAGCAGGCTTGCCAAGTCGGTTAATAGAATGCCAAGCTATTACGTTGACTTTTTCTTAATATTCGGGGCAATCATCTTCTGCGGCGTGTACGAGGAAAGCTGAAATGCTGAGAATTTTCGGGACGACCCTGATTGCAGCTGCGCTGACCGTCTCCTCGGTCCATGCAGCGCCCGTGTCCGGATATGGGGACACGCTCGACGCTCAATTCGCCTCGCTCTATGCGGCGGCCTTCGCGGCCTGTACGCCCAGCGGCGGCGCGCCGGCCGACGCGGATGCCTGCGCGGCGGCGATCAATGCCTATTCGGCGGCACTGGTGGCGGCGGGCGTGCCGCTCGAGGTGGCGGTGGTCTCGTTCCAGGAATTGCGCGACGAGGTACGGGCCGCCGGTGGCGGAGCCGCCATCGATGCAGTGTTCGAGCAATTGCTGCCGGAAACTGAATCGGTCGGCGAAGAAGTCAGCCCCGGCTGATTGTGTAATAATTTCGAGAGCAATTGAGATGCCTTTGCTGGCGGCTCAATTTTCGTTTGTTGCGCGGTAGGTATTCAGCGCTGCATTTTCTGCACATCTGGTGTGATTTATTGTTCCGTAATCCCGCGATTGCCGGGATTTTATGGGCATTGCCGCAGTTTTTGCGCTTTTTACAATTAACCAATTGCGTAACGGTTCTATGACAACTGCGTGACAATGTCGCAGCGGTGTGCAATCGTTTATGAGCGGTTAACGCGATCGGAATGCTGCGATGGATGATGAATTCTCTAAGCGCGATGCACTTGCCGGTATTTCGCTAGGCGCTGGCTCCGGCCGGACCTATGCGCTCGACGTCTTCGACGTCGCGCCCGCGGAAAAGTATCCCAGCGGGCTGCCCCTGCAGATGAGAGGGGGCGTTCCGCTGCTGCCGCCGCTGTCGCCGGCACGGCGGCTCAATCTCGTGGCCAAGCGCGGGCTCGACCTGGTGCTCTGCGTCCTGGCGCTCGTCGCGCTGGCGCCGCTGCTGCTGGGCGTGGCGGCGCTGATCAAGCTGACCAGCCCGGGTCCGGTGCTCTTCGTGCAATATCGTCCCGGCTATGGTGGCGTGCGCTTTCCCCTGCTCAAATTCCGCACCATGCATGCCGATCGCGGCGATATGTCGGGCGTGGCGCAGACGCAGGCCAATGATCCGCGCGTGACCCGGATCGGGGCCTTCCTGCGCCGGACCAGCATCGATGAATTGCCGCAATTGCTCAATGTCCTGGCCGGACATATGTCGCTGGTGGGGCCGCGTCCGCATCCGGCCAATATGCGGGCGGCGGGCAAGCTCTACCAGGACCTGGTGCCCTATTACGACCTGCGGCTGGTGATGCGGCCGGGTCTGTCCGGCTGGGCGCAGGCCAATGGCTATCGCGGGCCGACGATCGACGCGCGATCGGCGCGGGCGCGGATCGAGCACGACATGGCCTATATCCAGAATTTCTCGCTCGCTCTCGATCTGCGGATCATCCTGATCACCCTGAGAAAGGAATTTCTCGGCGGCACCGGATTCTGACGCGCTCGCCCGTCCCGATATCGGCGCCGATAGGAGATAGAGGTCACGACGCCACTTCCTGCCCGGAGTTTCAATGGCCAAACGCATCCTGATCACTGGGGGAGCCGGGTTCATCGGTTCGCATCTGAGCGAGCTTCTGCTCGAGGCCGGGCACGAGGTGCTGTGCGTCGACAATTTCTTCACCGGCACGCGGGGCAATGTGCTGCACCTGCTGGAGAACAGGCGGTTCGAGCTGATGCGGCACGACGTGACCCATCCGCTCTTCGTGGAAGTGGATGAAATCTACAACCTGGCCTGCCCGGCATCGCCCGTGCATTACCAGTTCGACCCGGTGCAGACCACCAAGACCAGCGTGATGGGCGCGATCAACATGCTGGGGCTGGCCAAAAGGCTGCGGGTGCCGATCCTGCAGGCCTCGAGCTCGGAAGTCTATGGGGATCCGGAAATGCATCCGCAGCCGGAGGGCTATTGGGGCCACGTGAACCCGATCGGGCCGCGCTCCTGCTATGACGAGGGCAAGCGCTGCGCCGAAACGCTGTTCTTCGACTATCGCCGGCAGCACAACCAGAAGATCAAGGTGGTGCGCATCTTCAATACTTATGGACCGAAGATGCACCCCAATGACGGGCGCGTGGTCTCCAATTTCGTGGTGCAGGCGCTCAAGGGCCAGGACATCACCATTTATGGCGATGGCAGCCAGACGCGGTCCTTCTGCTATGTCGACGACCTGGTGGCGGGCCTGGTGCGGATGATGGCGACCGAGGATAGCGTGACCGGGCCGATCAATATCGGCAATCCGGTGGAGTTCACCATCCGTCAATTGGCCGACCTGGTGGTGGACATGGTCAATTCCGGCTCGAAGGTGGTCTATCGGGATCTGCCGACCGACGATCCGCGCCAGCGCCGGCCCGATATCGGCATGGCGCGCGCGGTGCTGGGCTGGGAGCCGAAGGTGCAGTTGCGCGAAGGGCTGGACAAGACCATCGCCTATTTCGAGACCCTGCTGGCGGCGGGAAAAGCGGCCCAATGAGCATCCCGGATATTGTCTTCCCGCTGGAGGGGCAGCGGGTCTGGGTCGCCGGGCATCGCGGCATGGTGGGCAGCGCGGTGGTGCGGCGGCTGGCTGGGGAAGGATGCGTGCTGGTGGGGCTCGACGAACCCCGCGCCGATCTGCGCCGGCAGGATGCGGTCGAGGCGCTGATCGGGCGGCTGCGCCCGGATGCCATCGTCATGGCGGCAGCCAAGGTCGGCGGCATTCTGGCAACGAGACCTATCCGGCCGAATTTCTCTATGACAACCTGATGATCGAGGCCAATGTCATCGGCGCGGCGCATGCTCATGACGTCAAGCGCCTGTTGTTTCTCGGTTCGAGCTGCATCTATCCCAAAATGGCGCCGCAGCCGATCGAGGAGACGGCTTTGCTGACTGGGCCGCTGGAGCCGACCAACGAATATTATGCCATCGCCAAGATCGCCGGCATCAAGCTGGCCCAGGCCTATCGCCGCCAATACGGCCGGGACTATATTTCGGCGATGCCGACCAATCTCTATGGACCCGGCGACAATTTCGACCTGCAATCGAGCCATGTCCTGCCGGCGCTGATCCGCAAGGCGCATGAAGCGAAAATGCGGGGCGAGGGCGAGCTGGTTGTCTGGGGAACGGGCAGCCCTCGACGCGAATTCCTGCATGCGGACGATTGCGCCGATGCGCTGGTTTTCCTGCTCAAGACCTATTCGGACGAGGCGCATGTCAATGTCGGATCGGGGCAGGACCTGACCATTCTGGAACTGACCGAAATGGTCTGCGCGATCGTGGGGTTCGAGGGCCGCATCGTGCACGATCTCGGCAAGGCCGACGGCACGTCGCGAAAGCTGATGTCGGCGGAGCGGCTGCGGGCCATGGGCTGGGCGCCGCGGATCGGGCTGCGCGACGGCATCGCCCAGACCTATCGCTGGTTTCTCGATCATGTCGCCTGAGGCGCATGAGGCACTGGCCGCCGCGCCATCCCACGACATGCTGGGCATGCGCCTCGATGCCATCGCGCCGGGGCGCTATATTGCGGAGATCGTGGAGGCCGGCGGACGCGGGGAGGGATTCTATTGCTGCATCGCCAATGTGCATATGTGCGTGCTGGCGCATGACGATCCCACGTTCCGGACCATCGTCAATGGCGCGCGCTATGTGATCCCCGACAGCACGATCCTGCAAAGGGCGCGCGCCCTGCGCCATGGCGTGTCGGCCCCGCCGACGCTGCGCGGCGCCGACATGATGCTTGAAATTGCCCGTATGGCGGCGCGAAAGGGCGTCGCCGTCGGCCTTGTCGGCGGGCGCGACGAGGCGGCCCTGGCCGGGCTGATCGAACGGATGGTGGCGCAGATTCCGGGCCTTTCCATCGTCTATGCCTTTTCGCCGCCCTTTGCCGGCATGGATGAAGCGGCGGATGCGGCCATGGTCGCCGACATAAAAGCGGCGCGCCCCGGCGTGCTGTTTGTCGGCCTGGGATGCCCCAAGCAGGAGCGCTGGATGGCGGCGCATGTGGACCGGATTCCCGCCGCCATGCTGGGCGTGGGCGCCGCCTTCGACTTCAATGCCGGCGTGGTGCGGACCTCGCCGCAATGGGTGCACAAAGCCGGGCTGGAATGGGCCTATCGGCTCATGCGCGAACCCAGGCGCCTGTGGCGGCGCTATCTCACCACGTCGCCGCGCTTCCTGTGGCTCCTGTCGCGCGATGCGCTGGGCAGGCGGGGACGGGCGGGGTGAACGTGCAGGGCATATCGCAGCGGCCGGACGGGTGGATGGACAGGGTCGCGCGGCGCGGCGGCCCGAAATTCTGGACCGTGCTGGACCAGGCCCTGGTGAGCGGCAGCAATTTCGTGCTGACGCTGCTGCTGTTCCGGCTGCTGGGCATCGACAATTTCGGGGTCTATGCGCTGTTCTTCGTGGTGCTTACCATCGCGCAAACCATCCATCACTCCGCGGTGAGCACGCCGATGATGAGCATACTCCCGGGGCCGGAAGCGGCAGCGCATGAGCGGGAAATCGCGCATTTCCTGGTCTTTCACCTCATCGTCAACCTGCCGCTGTCGCTGGTCGCGACCGCCGCGCTGCGCATCGCGGCAGGGCCGGCGATCGGTCCGGTGGAGGCCATCGCAACATTCCTGGCGCTGGCGCTGTTCCAGTTCCATGATTTCGTACGGCGCTATCTGTTCTCCGCCGAGAAGGCGTTTTACGGCTTTCTCGCGGATGGATTGCGCTATCTGTCGCTCCTCGTTGCGGTCGGCCTGGCTCTGGCGCTGCTGCCAGGCGACCAGCGGGTGGCCCTGGCGCTGTGGCTGACGGCGGCGGCCTCGCTCCTCTCCGTGCTGCTCATGGGCGGGATGGTGCTGCGCGCCGCCGATATCGGCGCGCCGGGCTTGCGGGCGGCGCTGGCCCGCTATGCGCGCCTGTCCTCCTGGCTGGGCTTCAGCGGCGCGCTGCAGGTGTTGAGCAGCAGCATATTCTATCTGGTGGCGGGCGGATTGCTGACGCCGGCGGCAGCGGGCATATTGCGGGCATCGCAGACGGCGACCAGCATTCTGCCCGTCATGCAGCAGGGGCTGGAAACCTACGTGCCCATGCGGGCGGCGCAACATTTCCGCGCGGCCGGACGAGATGGCCTGGCCGGGTTCCTGCGGCAGAGTTTCCTCCAGGCCTTCGCCTTCGCGCTGATCGTCGGCCTGCTCCTGGTCATCTTCGCCGATCCGCTGATGGCATTGCTGTTTCCGGGGGACCTGGCCGGCACGAACCTCGTCTTCTGGTTCGTGATCATCGCACTGGTCGAGGTGCTGGTGAGCTATATCCGTTTCTATTTCCGCAGCGTGCTGGATGTGGCGCCGGTCTTCTGGGCCAGCGCCGCCTCTGCGCTGGTGGCCATGGGGCTGGTCTATCCGCTGGTGTCGCAGATGGGGCTGGTCGGCGCGGCTCTGGGGATCCTAGCGGCGCGCATCGCCTTGCTGTCTGTGCTGGTCCTGTTTCTGGTCCGGCGTTTGCGGAGGCCGGCATGACGCTTTCGGCCGGCCCCGATATCGCGACGATGTTGCAGGCGTTTTTCCGGCATCTGAATGCGTCCGGCCTGCCCTATGTGGTGGTCGGCGACGTGCGCGACCTGCCGCATGACGTGCGGGGGGATGTCGATTTCGTGGTGCCGTGGCATCGGCTTGGGGCGGTCCAAGGCACCATCCGTGCCTTCGCCCAGGCGCAGGACGTGGACCTGGTGCAGGTGCTGCAACACGAGGCTTCGGCCTATTACACCTGCCTGGGCTGGGTCGGCCCGCGCGGCTATTGCGTGCTCAAGCTCGATTATTGCGGCGATTACATCCGGCGCGCCCGCCTGTTGCTGGGGGCTGAAACGCTGCTGGCGGGGGCGGAGAACATCGCCTTCGGCCCCGGTCTCGCGGATCATTTTAAGGTGCCGGGGGACGGGCCGGCCTTCGTCTATTATCTCTGCAAGCGGCTCGACAAGGGCGATCTGCCCGCGCGCAATGCCGCCTATCTCGAAGCGCTCTGGCGACGCTCGCCCGGCCCGGTGCGGGAGAGCCTGTCGGACATCTGGAGCGCGGCGGATGCGTCCCGCATCGAAAGACTGATCGGGGCAGGAAGCGCCATGCCCGCGGCGGATATTGTTGCGCTGCGACAGGCCCTCTATCGGCGACGACCCCGCCGCATGGGCGATGTTTTTCGCGATCTTGGGCGACGCACCAGCCGCGTGCTCCGGCCCACCGGCCTTTTGGTCGCGGTGCTGGGGCCGGACGGTTCGGGCAAGAGCCTGCTGATCGAAACGCTGCTCGACCAGCAGAAGGACGGGTTTCGCCGCACGCACTTTTTCCACCTTCGCCCCAGGGTACTGGGGGCCAGCGCGGCGGCCCGCATTCCCAGCACCGATCCGCATGCCCAGCCCGCCTATGGTCCGATCAAGTCGCTAGCCAAGCTGGGCTATATGACGGCCGACTATCTCCTGGGTCATTGGTTCAGGGTGCGCCCGGCCAAGGTGCGCTCGGGGCTGGTGGTTTTCGACCGCTATTACCACGACCTGCTCGTCGATCCGCGCCGTTCGCGCTATGGCGGGTCGGAATGGCTGGTGCGGCTGGTGGGGCTGGCGGTGCCCAAACCCGACCTGATGCTGGTGCTCGACGCCGAGGTCGATACGATCCTGGCGCGCAAGCAGGAGGTGACGCGGGCGGAATGCGTTCGGCAGGTCGCGGCCTATCGGGCGCTGGCCGATGGCCATGATTTCGTGCGGCTGATCGATGCCAACCAGACCCCCGAGGCGGTGGCGGCCGCGGCCAATCGGGCGATCGCCGGCTTCATGGCGGAACGGATGCGGCGGCGCCATGGGTGAGCTGGACGTATTGCGGGCGCAGCTATGGCCGGTGCTGCCGGCATCGGAGGGGCCGTATTTCGGCGTGCCCAAGGGCGAGACTCTACGCTGGATCCTGCCGAACGACCGGCGGGCCAGTGCGGCGGCCTTGGCGGGGTGGCGGCCCTATTCCCCCGCGTCGCGGCTGAAATTTGCGGCGTTCAAGGCGATGCTGGCGATATTGGGGCCGCAACATGTGCCGAAGGTTCTGGCTTTGGGAGCGCCGGAGGGCGGCGGCGCGCTTGCCGGGGTGCCGGTGGTCTATATCGGCACGCCGGGGCCGGAGCG
Organism: Devosia elaeis; assembly: GCF_001650025.1. Classification (GTDB taxonomy): domain Bacteria; phylum Pseudomonadota; class Alphaproteobacteria; order Rhizobiales; family Devosiaceae; genus Devosia; species Devosia elaeis. Next base: position 34,757 of record NZ_LVVY01000068.1, read on the forward strand.
AAAGGCGGTCATCCATCTGGTCGAGAGGGGCGCGGTGACGGCCATCGCCAAGCTGGCCCTGGCGCCGGGCGCGCGGGCGGCGCTGGCGGCGGAGGCGGCCATGCTCAAGCGGCTGGAGCGGGAATTGCCGGACCTGGCCGCGCCGCGCCTGCTGCGGCGTGACGCGGAGCGGGGGCTTACGCTGCAATCGGTGCTGCCCGGCAGACCTTGCGGGCGGGCTTTCACCACGGCGCATGCGGAATATCTGCTACGCCTGTGCCGGCCGGGGCAGTGCGACCTGGCCGCGGCGGCCGAGCCGATCCGGGCCTTCTGGGCCGATGCGGCAGGCGGCCCGCCGCCCGCGCTTCTGGCCCGCTGGGCGCAGGCGGGGCAGGGCGGAATGCCGCGCCTGTGGCTGCATGGCGATTTCGCGCCCTGGAACCTGCGCCGGCAGGGCGAAGAAATCGCCGCCTATGATTGGGAGGCGGGGCAGGCGGAGGGCCTGCCGCTTCAGGATATCGCGCATTTCTTCACCATCCAGGCGCAGCTTTTCGCCGAGAGCCGGAGGCCGCTGGCGGCGATGCGCGCCAATCGCGCGGTGGGGCGCTATCTCGAACGGCTGGATCTGGATTGGGCACAGGGCCAGTGGTTGTTCGCCTATCACTGCCTCTGGGCCGCCCGTGCGGCGCGGGGGCGCGGCGACGTCGACGCGGCGGATTTTCTCCTCACGCAGTTCAGCCGGGAGATGGCGGCATGAAGGTCCTGCTCTCGGCCTATGCCTGTGAACCCGGCAAGGGTTCGGAACCCGGGGTGGGCTGGCACTGGGCCATCGAGATCGCGCGGTTGGGGCACAGCGTCCATGTCATCACCCGCGCCAATAACCGGCCGGCCATCGAGGCCGCCATCGGCGCCGGGGGGCTGCCCGAGACGCTCCGTTTCCATTATTGCGACCTCGGCCTGCGCTGGATCAGGCTGACCAAGACCTGGCTGCAGAGCCCCTATCTCTACTATTATTTCTGGCAGAAAACGGCCGCCGACCTGGCCGGGGCGCTCCATGCCGAGCTGGGTTTCGACATAGTGCACCACATCACGTTCGGCAGCGTGCGGCTGCCCAGCAGGATGGGCGAATTGGGTATCCCGTTCTGGTTCGGGCCGTTGGGTGGCGGGGAAACGGCGCCGCCAAACCTGCGAAAGCACTTTCCGCTGCGGGGCAGGATCGCCGACGGGCTGCGCGATCTCTCCAACTGGCTGATCCGCTTCGACCCGCTGATGCACCGCAGCTTTGCCGCGGCGGAGCGCATCCTGCTCAAGACCCCGGACAGTCTCTGGTGCATTCCGGCGCGCTATCGTCACAAATGCGTCGCCACGCTGGAAATCGGCATCGACCCGAGCGCCATCGCCGTTTCCGGCCCCCGCCCGGCGGGGCGAGACAAGCGCGTGCTCTTCGTGGGCCGGCATCTCTACTGGAAGGGCATGGGCCTGGGTCTGCGCGCCTTCGCGCTGGCCCTTCAGCGCGAGCCCGACCTGCGCCTCACCATGGTGGGCACCGGCCCCGAGACCCGCCGCTGGCAGAAACTGGCACGCGATCTGGGCATCGCACATGCCGTTGCGTGGCGCGGCTGGCTCGACCGCGCGGCAGTGATGAAAAGCTATGCCGAGCACGATCTTTTCCTCTTTCCAAGCCTGCACGATTCCAGCGGCAACGTCATCCTGGAAGCGGCAGCAAACGGCCTGCCGGTGCTGTGCTTCGATCTCGGCGGGCCGGGGATGATCGTGGATGAAGCCGTTGGCCGGCGCGTTTCGGCACGCGGTACCGAGGCTGAGGTAGTGCAGCGCCTGGCCGACGCGCTGCGGCTTCTTCTTGCCGCCTCCCCTGCGCCCGCCGATCTGGCGCATTGGGCGGCGCAGCGGACATGGAGAAGCGTGGTGACGGAAATTTACGCCGCACGGCCTCCAATGAAGGCGTAAAAATGGAAATCGCGGCGTTTCTCGCTAATCATAGGACGTGTCCGAAAGCTGAGGTTTAGCAGTGCATTTTCCACAAGCCGGAAACGACATCGATGCCGTGAGATCGCGGTTCCGGCCGTTTTCACCTTCAGCCTGGCGGGCGGCCTTTTTGGGCACGGGAATGCTGGGCGTGGCGCTGATCGCCGTGGCCACAAGCGGCAAGCTTTTCGAAACCCGGGAATCCTCGGAAGTTCTGATGAGCGCGGCAACAAATTCCACCATATTGCGTCTGCTCGCATTATTGGTCGCCGCCAGCATTCTGGCTCCTCGCATCACTCGAATTTCCATTCCACGATCGCCGTATTTCAAAGCGTTTGGGCTATTCGCAATTATTTGTCTCGCTTCGACCTTTTGGTCGTCGTCGGCGCTTGCAACGATCGGCAAAGCCTCGGAATTGCTTGTGGGCTGGTTGATCGTCTGTTTTCTGTCGCGCGGAACTGATGGACGCGCTCGGCTGATAGCGGCGTTGCACCTCGTTTTTTACTATATGGCAGCGCAAGTGGTCGTCGTGACCTTATTGTACGTATTGGGTGTTCCCGGATTTTCGGAGCGCGGCGCCGGCGGCATCACCGACCTGCTGGGCTCCAGAAGCGTGGCGCCGTTCATATCCGCCAATTCCCTGGGTTATTATTCCGCAGCGCTTATTCTCCTCGTGTTCGGGACGTTTTTGTCCAGCCGACTAAGATTGAGAACAGCATTCTTTCTGCTTTGCGTTTTTTCAATCACTCTGGTTAGCTCCGGAAGCAGGACGTCCCTTGTCATGGCGGTGCTTGGCATCCTGATTTTGTGGCTGAATGGGAAAAGGATGGCGATACTAGCGCCATTCGCTTTCTTGCTCCTGCTGGTATTGTCCGCGAATTTCCATGCTGTGCTGGAATTTTTGCAAGGTGACGTCTCTGATAGCGTCTTTTTTACTTTGAGTGGCCGGACGGTGCTCTGGCAGGCGGCGATCGATGCCTGGCTTTTGAACCCCGTCATCGGCTACGGCTATGGGGTGGGAAGCCGGACGGCGTTCACGCTCGTTGATCTGCATGGTTTTGCGGCAGATATCTCTTCGGTCCATAACGGGTTTTTGGAAGTATTGCTTGGCGTCGGCGTGGTCGGTTTTGTACCCTGGGTAATCTCGGTACTTGGTCTGATTGCGGTCTTCCTGAAGTCCCGGCGCGATCCTGAAATTTTCAGTTATACAGGAGGCATCTGCATTGTCGTGTTTGCGACCACGGTGATGTCCTTGGGGGCGGGGGGCGCCATGTCCGAACTGGTGCTGCTAATGCTGATCGCCTTCGCTCTCCATGCCAAAGTTAAAAATACTAATCACGACAGTGAACGCCGGATGTGACGCCCACAATGCGCATACTTGTCCTGCATAACCTGTACCAGCAGCGCGGCGGGGAGGACGCGGTCGTCGAGGCGGAAACGGCTCTTCTCCGTGCCGGCGGACATGATGTGCGGATCGAGAAAGTTCACAACGATCAGATTGTCGGGTTCGCCAGCAAGGCAAAGGCGTTTGCCAATGCCGCCTATGATGCAGGGCGATATTGCTGGATGCAGGATATCTTGCAGGACTATCCCGCCGACATCGTCCACATACACAATTTTTTCCCTCTGCTGACGCCGGCTGTCCATGCTGCTTCGACCGATATGGGGGTGCCGGTTGTGCAGAGCCTGCATAATTTCCGGATAACATGTGCCAACGCCATGCTGCTGCGCGACGGCCAAATCTGCGAAAAATGCGTTGGAGGAAACAAACTCTGGGGTGTTTATCACCGCTGCTATCGCGGCTCGCTGCCGGGCTCGCTTGCGGTCGTGAACATGCAAATTCGAGCTCAGCGGGAATCTAGCTGGTTTCGCCATGTGCATCGCTTCATTGCGCTGACCGAGTTCGGAAAAAACAAGTTCGTCCGTGCAGGTCTTCCGGCCGACCGCATTGTCGTGAAGCCGAATTTCCTGTCGATGGGTGCGCCTGTGCCCCGGGAGCCGAGATCGGGAGGCCTGTTTGTGGGGCGGCTGTCCGAGGAAAAGGGCGCGCACCTTCTGATCGAAGCCTGGCGCCATCTTCCCGACGTCGGCCTTACCATCGCTGGCGATGGCCCCGAACGGAAGCGCCTCGAGGCCACCGCGCCGGCCAATATCCGGTTCCTGGGGCAGGTGGACCCTGCCGAAGTGGCACGCGAAATGGCCAGAGCAGCATTTCTTGTCATACCGTCAATTTGCTACGAGGGCTTCCCGATGACGGTCGTAGAGGCGTTCTCTCGTGAATTGCCCATTCTGGCGTCGCGCATAGGAGCGCTGGCGGAAATTGTCACGTCCGGAGCGAATGGGGATTTGTTCGAGCCGGGGCGCCCGGATAGCATTGTCGAAGCGGTGCGGCGCTTCCTGTCCGAGGCGTCCTATGGTCCGCGCCTCGGCGCAGGCGCTCTGAGAAGCTATTTGTCGCTTTATACCAGCGAGCGGAATCTGAAACAGTTAGAGACAATCTACGCCGAGGCCATCGAGCAGCGGGCCGCCGATATGGCGGCCAACAACGTTTAGGCGGCGATGCACCAAGCCTGCTCGAGCCAGTAGGGGGAGCCGGCTGGCAAGGCCCATGCGCCCGCCGTCGTTTGTTCGGTGGCTGGGCCGTCAGCCGGCACTGTTCTGAGCAAATGAGCCGCCCCGGGAAGCAACAGTGTCACCGCGTCCGCTACGCGGTGGAGCGATGTGCCGGAAGTCAGGACGGTATCCGCGAAACGTTCGTCCGATAGATCGGATGGGCCAACAACAATGGTAAAGTCATAGAATTGCCCGGTCGTTACCACCAGCCTTAGGGAGGACGTTGCCCGGGCCGCGCTGGGCGATTGTAGGGCCCGCTGGACGCTGGTCCGCGTGAGCGCGCTTGAGGCAGGAAGTGGCACATAGCTCGCGTCAAGCAAGGTGTGGCTCGCATTGCGCTCGAACAGACCCAGCCTGGAAACGTCGGGCAAGGTGCCGGCGATGACGGCCAGGAAGACGCCGGCGTGCCAGGTTTGGCCCAGGGCGGCGCTGGGGCCGGCGTTGTATTCGACGGGGTTGATGGCGATTTCGCCATTGGCCAGGGCGGTGCCGGAGAAGCGCATGGTGACGGTGGGCAGGCCGTTGATGAGCTGGGTGGAGAGGACCTGGCGGCTGATGCCGGCGGGGGCCGAGGAGCTCATCAGTTCGGGCCGGCCGGCATTGGGGGCGTAATTGGTGGCGGCGGGCTGGATGAAGAGGCCGCGATTGGTGATGGCGGGAACATTGGGCGCGAAGCTGTGCCAATGGCCCGAGCGGTCCTGGGCCAGGCGCGGCGAGGGGCTGGCGCAGGAGAGCACGGACGCGCGCGCCACCGGCGCGCCGTCCTTCATGTAGCGGTCATTGCGGAAATCGAAGGCCATGACCGCATTGGCCGGCCACCAGGCCGGCGTCTTGCGGGCCGAGAGGCCGAGGGACAGCCTGGTCATCAGACGAGCCCCACAATGTCGGTGGCGCTGGTGCCGGTGGCGCGGACATGGGTGGCGCGCACGGGCAGGGCGGTGCCGGCAGGGAGATTGGCGAAGGTGATCTCGGTGCCGGAGGCGAGCACCAGGCGGAGGGCGCCGAAGCCGCCCACATAGATGGCCCTTGTGGTTTCCGGCAAAGCGTTGGTGTCGTGCGGGACGATGGAAAAGGCATGGACGGCGGGGCCCTCCATGCTGGGTTCGCGATTGGAATAGCGGTCGGCCATGTCTGGTCCTCTCGGGTTGATGGACGCAAAGTATGGCCTGCGCCGTTCCGAGCGGGGATAAGTGGGCCGGCCGGCCCTTCAGGCGGGGCCGTTGGCGGCGGCCTGCCGGAGCAGGAGCAAATCCGCCTCGACCATTTCGCGGGCGAGGTCGCGCACCGAAATTTCGTGCGTCCAGCCCAGCTTCTGCCGGGCTTTTCCGGCATCGCCGAGCAATATGTCCACCTCGGTGGGGCGGAAATAGCGCGGATCGACCTCGACCAGCACCCGGCCATTATCGGCGTCGATGCCTTTTTCATCCACGCCGCTGCCCTGCCATTGCAGGTTTATGCCGATATCCTCGAAGGCCCATTGTACGAAATTGCGCACCGGGGTGGTGGTGCCGGTGGCCAGCACGTAATCGTCGGGCTCGTCCTGCTGGAGCATCAGCCACATGCCGCGCACATATTCGCGCGCATGGCCCCAATCGCGCCGCGCATCGAGATTGCCCAGATAGAGCTTGTCCTGGCGGCCCAGGCTGATGGCCGCGACGGCGCGGGTGATCTTGCGGGTAACGAAGGTTTCCCCGCGCAGCGGGCTTTCGTGATTGAAGAGGATGCCATTGCTGGCATGCAGGCCGTAGGCCTCGCGGTAATTCACCACGATCCAATAGGCATAGAGCTTGGCCACGGCATAGGGCGAGCGGGGATAAAAGGGTGTGGTCTCGCGCTGCGGGGTTTCCTGCACCAGGCCGTAAAGCTCGGAGGTGGAGGCCTGATAGAAGCGGGATTTGTTCTCGAGGCCGAGGATGCGGATGGCCTCGAGCAGGCGCAATGTGCCCAGGCCATCGGCATTGGCGGTATATTCGGGGGTCTCGAAACTCACCTGGACGTGGCTCTGGGCGGCGAGGTTGTAAATCTCGTCCGGCTGGGTCTCCTGCATGATGCGGATCAGATTGGTGGAATCCGTCATGTCGCCAAAATGCAGGGTGAAGCGGGGATCGAGCTCGTGCGGATCCTGGTAGATATCCTCGATGCGGCCGGTATTGAACGAGGAGGAGCGGCGCTTGACGCCATGCACGACATAGCCCTTGTCCAGCAGCAGATGGGCGAGATAGGCGCCATCCTGCCCGGTAATGCCGGTGATCAGCGCGGTCTTGCTCTGGGTCATGCCATGCCTTCCCTGTGGTTCGACCGGTTCGTTCGCGCCACCATTGCGCGCTGGACTGTTCAGGCTTCCTGGTAATATCCGCTATATTTGCGCAGGTAGGACCGTTCGGACCCGGCCTGCTGGTTGAGGACGGCGAGCAGGCGCGCATCGGGGCGCATCGCCTTGCCCAGCGCGTTGAGCACCTTGCCGGCTTCCTGTTGGCCGGTATGGGCCCAGCGCACGCAGAGCACGGCCACATCGGCATGCGGGGCGATGTATAGACCGTCGATCACGGGGCCGATGGGCGGAGTATCGACCACGACGACGTCGAAGGTCTTGCGCGCCGCATCGAGCAGATCGACGAAGCGACTATTGGCCAGCAGGTGATCGGTGGGCGTGCCGCTGCGGCGGGCGCCGAAGATGACGGTGCAGCCGCTGAGCGGGTCGGTGGAGGCGAGCGCGGCCAGATTGGCGTCCGAGGTCGGCTGGCTGAGGAAATCGTTGAGGCCGGTCTGCGGCTCGAAATTCATATGGCGATGCACGCTGGGCTTGCGCAGGTCGCCATCGATCAGCAGCGTCCGGTGTCCGGACAGGGCATAGGATCGCGCCAGGGCGAGGGCGATCGTGGTCTTGCCTTCATTGGGCAGGGTGGAGGTCATCATCACCACCATGCCGCGGGTGGCCTCGCCACGGGTCGAGGTCCTGTTGGTCTGCTGTTCGGTGGCGGCGCGGATGCGGCGAATGGATTCGGCGAACATCGAGAGGGGCGCATTGACCACCAGATCGGCGAGGCTTTGCCCATCCACGGACGGGCGCGCCAAAGGCACGGTGGCGGCGACCGGAATCTTGAGCACGTTTTCGAGCTGCTCTTCGGTGGTGAAGCCGCCGATGAGGTTTTCGTAGAGGAAGGCAAGGCCGATCCCCAGGCCGATGGAGGCCAGGGCTGCGAGGCCGATGATCAGCATGCGATTGGGAAAGGACGGCGCGCGCGGGGTCAGCGCCACCGAGACGACGCGGCTATCGGCGATCTGCAGGGTCGCCTGGGCGTCGAGGTCCTGAACGCGGGCCAGGACGGTCTGATATTGCGCGCGGGCCAGCTCGGCATTCTGCTGCAATTCGTACAGCTGGGCCAGGACGTCGGGCGGCAGCGAGCTGCCGAGCACCTGCTGGCGCAGGCGTTGGCGCATCGCGTCCTCTTCTTCCTGCGCCTGGGCCACCTGGCTCTGCAATTGCCCGATCTGTTCCCCGGCGGTGGAGCGCATCTCGGCCTCGATGCGCTGTAATTCGGCCCGAAGATCGATCGTGGTGGGGGATTCGGCGGTGCCCGCCAGGCGGTTGGCCAGGCTCTGGCGCTGTTGCTCCAGCGCCGAAAGGGCGTCGGATTCGAGCGTGGCGACCAGGTCGGCCCAATTGTTGGCGGTCAGCTCGGCCTGGGCCTGATCGAGGCTCAGGGCAGATTGCTGGCGGGCTTCGGTGAGCTGGCGGATATTGGCCTGCATCGCGGCCAGGTCGGTGCGGCCGCTATCCTGGATGATGCGGTCCATATTGCCGGAGACGAAACTGTCGAAGGAGCCTTCCGAAGCGACGATCGCGGCACGGGCGTCGTTGACGCGCGATTGCAGGATATCGCGCGAGGCAAGGACGCTTTCCACCTTCGAGGAAATCTGGTCCTGGATGTAGATATTGGCGGTGGCATTGGCCAGCTCCGCCGCCTTGGCGGGATCGCGCGAGCGCACCTGCAGGGAAATGAGATAGGTGAGGCCCCGGCGCTGGACCGAGACGGCGCCGGCCAGCTTGGATAGCGACTGGTTGAGCGCCTCCTCGCCGGTGGGCAGATCGGGCGTGGCCAGGCGCAGAAAGCTCAGGATGCGGTCGGAGAGACCGAGCGAGACGCCGAATTCGTCGTCGGTCAACAAGGTCTGGTCCGAGATGACCTTGAGCAGGATATTGTCCGACCGCATGATCTCGACCTCGCTGTCGATGCGCGCGTTTTCGGCCGAGCTGCTCAATAGGGGGGCGGAGGGGTCCAGCAGGTTCTTGTTGCTGGGATCGACCATGATCAGGGTCGAGGCGGAGTAGATCGGGGTCAGCGAGAAGACGATTATGGTTGCGCCCAGGACGCCGATGAGAACGGTCAGCGCGATCAGCCTGGCCTGGCGGCGAAGCAGGCGTAAAATGCCGCGCAGATCGATTTCTTCTTCAGGCATTACAGAATCCCGCTGCGGAAATGGCTGTCTGGTGAAGTTCTCTGCCGGCTCATGCTGCATTATGACGGATTATTGACATCAACTCTAAGAAAATCTTGCTTCTGGTTACCATCAAGACGCAGTGCGGTGAGTATGCCGGTGGCGAAACATCCCGTGTCGATATTGATGTTACCCGCCGCGATCACCGGTTGGGGCGAGGGGGTATGGCCATGGACCACCAGGTCCCAGGAATCGTCGGGCAGGGGCGCGAGCGCCTGCCGGTCCCAAAGCAGCACGGTCTCGTCCTGCTCGGCGAGGGTCAGGCCGGGTTGCGCGGCGGCGTGCACGAACAGGACCGGGCCCACCTGCGCCAGGACCGGCAGATGTTCGAGAAAATCGATGTGATCGCGCGGGACATAGGCGTCGAGCAGGGCCTGGCGCTCCCGGCGTCCGGCATCGGCATAAAGGCTCGCATCGATGCCATAGGATTGCAGGGTGGCGAGCCCGCCCAGTTCGAGCCAGCCATTGTCCCGTCCCGGATTGGCGAGATGGGCGAGCATCATGATCTCATGGTTTCCGGCCAGGCAAATCCTGGTGAAACCCGCCGGCGGCGGCTGCATCAGGGCGTCGATGACTGGGGCCGATTGCGGGCCCCGGTCGACGTAATCGCCTAACATGACCAGCACTTTCGGCCCTTCGACCCTCCGAGCGTCCGCGATGATCTGTTGTTGCAGAAGCTGAAACTGCTCGAAGCAGCCATGCACGTCCCCGATGGCGTAGAGCGCAGCGGGCATTTCTGGGATATTGAGCCGAGGCCGGCCATTGGCCGGGCCGCGCGCGGGACGGGCGAGGCGATCGAGCCAGCTCATGGCTTGCCCTGCCGGATCGGTTGCCAGATCGTGGCGAGGCCGCAGGCCAGGATGGCCAGGAAGATCAGCGTGTTGGCGGCCACCTCCATGCTGAAATCGGCCAGGGAATGCACCGCGGAGGTTACGGTCACGGCGATGGCGGCGGCCTGTGGCGCGGTGTCGAGCCGGCTGCGGCTGCCGCGAAAGCGGATGGCGATGGCTACGAAGCCGGCGGCAACCAGCAGGATCGGGATCGATCCGGCGATGATGCCCAGCTCACTCCACAGGGCCAGATAGGTGTTGTGCGCGCGGGACCAGACATAATCGGCGCTGACCGGCAATTGATGCACCAGGGGAAAGGCCGCCTCGAAGCTGCCGCCGCCCCAGCCGGTCCAGGGGCGCAGGGCGATCATGTCGAGCACCTGCGCATAGAGCCCGGTCCGGTCGCTGGCGGCGCCTTCGGTTTGGAGGAGCCGGTCAAAGAGCAATTCGCCCGAGGTCAGGATCGCATAAAGGCCGGCCAGGGCGAGGGCCGGCACGCCGACAAGGATGGCCGAGCGCAGTCCCTTGCCCTTGCTCGCCATCATGAAGAGGCCCAGCGTGGCGCCGATGATCGCCGCGACGAGGCCCATGCGCGATTGCGTGGCGAGGATCGCCATGAGCAGGAAAAGTATGCTGAGCCCATAGAACAGCAGCGCGCCGGCATTGCCGACGATCCGCCCATCATCGGCATGCTGATGGCTGCGTTCCGATATCCGGCCGGCAAATTGCACACTGGCGATCACCGTGCCCATGGCCAGGAAGGTGGAAAAGGAATTTCGATTGACGAAAGTGCCGGTGGCCATGCCGTGATAGGCCCATTTGTCCATGCCCAGAACGGTGTCGCCGCTATGCAGGGCGATCATGCCGTAGAGAGCATAGGCCATCACGATGGCGAGCAGGCCATCGAGCATGAGTCGCCGCCTTCTGCTGTTGGCGAGCACCTGGATGGCCAGGAACACGAAAAGCGCATAGGCAAGCTGCCGGGTCAGCATCAGCCAGGTCATCCCGGGCGCGACCGATGCCGTATCCAGGACGATGCTGCCCGCCGGCAGGTCCAGTGTGCGATACCAGCCGAACCAGGCGCCGAAGGGAAGCACCTGCAGCAGCAGGGCGACGGCGACCAGGCCCATGGCGAGCGCCGGCCATTTCAGTCTGGCAATGCCGACGCGCAGAGGCTCGCCGCGCCAGGCCAGCAGCAGGACATAGGACAGGCATGCCAGGCCGATTATCACGGCGATGACGCCCCACAGGACCGGGCGATTGCTCGCCAATGGCAGCGGCGCAAGCGCCACGAGCGCCAGGAGCACGAAGAAATAGGCCCGGTTGATGGCATATTGTCCGCTCCGGGCGCCGGTGTGGCGCGTCCTGCGGCTGGTCTGGTTGAGATTTTCCATGGGCAGACTGGTCATTACGGTCCGGTCCAGGCTCGTTCAAGGGCGCCGACGAAGCGCTGCTGGGCACGCGGGGGCAGGGATTCGACGATGGCGCCGATGCGGTCCCGCGCTTGCGGATTCTGCGCATAGAGCGCGGCCACGCGGTCAACGCGCGCAGTTTGGACCAGAAGGCGGATATCGTCTTCGTAGGTGGCGAGCGTTTCGGGTTCGAGGGCCGCGAAATGCTGCTCGGCCAGCATCAGGCGGTCCTCGGCGATCCAGCCTTCCGCAGGCGCGGTGGCGCGGGACATGCGGATGGCCGCATTGAGCGTCGCCTCATCGCCCTCTTGGATGGCGGCCAGCGCGACGATGAGCCAGCCGTAACCCGAAGCTGGGGTGGAGTGGAGGATGTTCTCGGCGATCGCCCGGCAGGTCGCCGGGATGCCGGCGCGCACATCGTCTTCGAGGTAGCGCAGGGGCAGGGCATCGGGATTGGCGAGAACGGTTTCGCAATCGGCGAGGAGCAGGTTCTGCGCCGAAACCGAGAAGGGCGTGGGCGGCGTTTCCATGGTCCAGTGCGAAACCCGCTGCGCCGGGCTGTCTCCGGAGAGAAGCGGCGCGGATTCGACATTGACGACGAGGACGCCGAGCAGGGCGGTCAGGATGCCGGCAATGGCCGGAATAACCAGGTCCGTTCGGTTCACATCCGCCCGCCATCTATGGGAAAGGAAGACTGGATTGCAGCCGCGGCGGGGGCAGGGCGCGAGGGGGTCGGCCGGGGTGAACAAGAGGGCGGATTATGCACGTCGGTCTCCAGCCATAGGTTCACCCTCAACTGTGCCGGTATTGTGTTGATAAGTCGTTCCGGCGCCGGCAGCTAGTAATCCGGATGGCGTTAGTGTCCGTCATCCGCGATCATTTTCCGAGAGGGATAATGTGTGCTTGCCGCGACGGTTGCAGATCGCGGCCATCGCGGGGTCATTCTCCGCGCCGGCCGCTCTCCTCGAGGGCGGCTTTGAACCGCTTCAGGGTCTCCTGATCCGCACCGGGTGGCGGGGTGGCTGGATGCTGGTTGGGTTCGGGTGCCGGAGCGGGACGGCGCTGGCGCCGATCGCGCCAGAGGACGTAGAGCACAAGAAGGCCCGCTGCCGTTATGACGGCGAAGCTCAGGATATTGGCCCATGTCCAGATCGTGTCGCGCATGAGCAATATAGGCTGATATCTTCGACCCAAGAGCAAGGCGCGGCCGCTATTAGGCTTAATCGGCAACGTAAATTGGGCGGCGTCAGAGGCGACCGAATTCGTCCTCGATGCGGATGATGTCGTCCTCGCCGAGATAGGAGCCGGTCTGCACCTCGATCAGTTCGAGATCGATCTTGCCCGGATTGGCGAGGCGATGCACGCAGCCCAGCGGCAGGTAGATGGACTGGTTTTCCGACAGGGTGGTGACGTTCCCGTCCACGGTCACCTCGGCGGTGCCGCGCACCACGACCCAATGCTCGGCGCGATGGTGGTGCTTTTGCAGGCTCAGCTTCTTGCCCGGCCGGACGAAGAGCAGCTTCACCTGGAACCGGTCGCCATTGAGGATGGAGGAAAAGCCGCCCCATGGCCGATAGGCGGTGCGGTGAATTTCGGTCAGTGCCGAGGTGTCCTTGCGCGCGCGCAAACGCTTGACCATCTCGCCCACCCTCTGGGCCTCCGACAGGCGGCCGACATAGATGGCGTCATTGGTGGCGATGACGGCGATATCCTCGAGGCCGGTGACGGCGACATGAGCGTGGTCGCTGATCACCAGCGAGCCGGAAACCTCGCTCAAGGTCACCTGGCCGCTGGTGACGTTGCGGCCCTCGTCCTGGGTGCCGTTCTTCCAGACCGCGTCCCAACTGCCCAGGTCGGACCAGCGGAAATCGACGGCGACCACGGCGGCTCGCTCGGTCTTTTCGAAAATGGCGTAATCGACCGAAATATTCGGCGCCCGGGCGAAGGCGGCCTCCTCAAGGCGAATGAAATCGAGGTCCTCGCGCGCGCCGCGCACCGCGGCGCCGGCGGCTTCATGCATGTCGGGCGCCAGCCTCCCGGCCTCAGCGAGAAAGGCGCGCGCGCCCAGCATGAACATGCCCGAATTCCAGAGATAGCCGCCCTCGGCCAGCATTTCGACCGCGCGGGCGGCATCTGGCTTTTCGACGAAGCGTTGCACCGGCCGGGCCTCGCCGCCGACAACGGCGTCGGACTTGATATAGCCAAATCCGGTTTCCGGATGGGTCGGATTGATCCCGAACGTGACGAGCTGGCCAGAGCCGGCGGCCGCGATCGCCTGGTCCACGGCCAGCCAATAGCCGGCATCGGCGGTGACGTTGTGATCGGAGGGCAGGACGTGGATCACCGCTTCCGGGCCGAAATGCTGGACGATGAAGCAGGACGCGGCGGCAATGGCCATGGCGGTATTGCGCGCAACCGGCTCCAGCAGGACCCCGGCCAGCGGAGCGCCGATCTCGGCGGCCTGTTCGCCAACGAGGAAACGATATTCCGAATTGGTGATGATTACGGCGGGCGCATAGCGCGGGTCCGCCACGCGCTGGAGCGTTTGCTGGAACAGGCTGGTGGGGCCGGTGAGGGGCAGGAACTGCTTGGGGCGGGCCGCGCGGGACATGGGCCAGAGCCTTGTGCCCTGGCCTCCGGCGAGTATCAGGGGGACGACGACAGAACTCATAGACTTGATGTCTCCCGAGGCTGGATCGGCCAAGTGAATATATGTCTATTTTGTAATAATGTCGCTGCGATTTATACGCGCGTGCGCGCTTGGTTAATCCGTGCGACCCGGCAAATACTGGCCGGCGCTCAATATTTCGGGTGCTCTACCTTCGCTGCGGCTGCTTTTCCGCCGGAGGCGCCCGCCGGGCCGTGGGGTTGCGTCGCGGGGCTTTTATGGTGAACCGTTCCTTAAACTTCCCATCATAGGGTGGGCGCGCTTGTGTGGAGTGGCGTGCATGATCGGTTATCAGGCCTTTGCGGATCTCTCGCGGTCCAGCGACAGCAATGAGCGCGGGCACACCGCCCATCTTGCCGCCATGGCCTATCTCGGACATCGCGGCCCGGCCGACGAACATGCCGCGCTCTATGCGGCGCTGATCGGCTTTCTGGACGATCCTTCGGTCAAGGTGCGCGCGGCTTTGGCCTATGGGCTGCTGCATTCCCCCGAGGCGCCGCGGCCGATCATCCTGGCGCTGTTGCAGGACAGCCCGGTGATCTCGCGGGCGGTGCTGCAATATTCACCGCTGCTGGTCGATGCCGATCTGATGCCGATCGTGCGCGGCGGCGATGCCTCAGCGCTGCTGGCCATTGCCCAGCGCACCACCATCAGCCCGCGCATCGCGGCCGCCATGGTGGCGCGCGGCGACCAGGCGCTGACGCTGCGCCTGCTGCGCCGGCACGATATCGCTTTCGCTCCCGACCTGCTGGAGGGGCTGGCCATGTCGGAGGGCGGGGTCGCAGCGCTCCGCGGGGCGCTGTTGGGCCGGCCGGACCTGCCGGCATCGGCGCGGCTGCTGCTGGTGCGCCGCGTCGCCGAGGGCTTGCGCGAATGCCGCATGGTCAAGGGCGCGCTGGCGCCGGAGCGGCTGGAGCGGATCCTGCGCGACGGCAACGATACGGCCATTTCGGTTATCGGCGAGGCGCAATGCACCGATCTTGAATTCGTCGACCGATTGGTGGCCAACGACCAGCTCAGTACGCGGCTGCTGCTGCATGCGGTGGTGACGGGCCATGTGTTGTTCTTTTCAGCCTGCCTGGCTTCGCTGGGCGCGGTGACGCGCGAGAAGGTCTATGTGCTGCTCGAAAGCGGCAGCCGCCCGGCGCTCAATGCGCTCTTCATCCGCTGCGGGCTCCAGCCGGCCATCGCGCTATTGTTCGTGCGCATGATCATGCATGCCCGAAGCGCCGACCTGTCCGACGACCTGGCGGCACGCCATTACGTGGTGACGGCGCTGACCGAGGAATTGCTCGCCGAACATGACGGCGATATCCCGCTCGAGATGGAAGAGGCCTTCACCTATCTCAGCGAGCAGAACGTGGCCCTGGCGCGGCAGGCGGCCCGGGGCGTCATGCGGGCCTTTGCCGAGAGCCGGGACGCCGTGCTGCCGCTACCCGAGCCCGCCGCACCGCGGCTGCAATTGCCGGCGGCGTGACGCCGGTGCAGCCGCTGAAGGGCTAAAACCGGAACTGTTCGGTGAGGACGCGTTCCTCGAGGCTGGTGCCGGGATCGAACATCAGCGTCACGTGATGGCTGCGGTCCTCGGTGACCGTTACCTCGCGCACATTCTGAAATTCCACATTGTCGGCCACGGCGCTGACGGGGCGCTTTTCGGCCTCCCGGGTGAGGAATTTCACCACGGCGCGATTGGACAGGATGGCGCCACGCCAGCGCCGGGGGCGGAACGGAGAAATCGGCGTCAGCGCCAGGAGCGGCGCCTCGATCGGCAGGATCGGGCCATGCGCCGAGAGATTATAGGCAGTCGAGCCGGCGGGGGTGGACAGGATGGCGCCGTCGCAGATTAGTTCGTCGAGCCGCACCTGGCCATCGACCAGGATTTGCAGCTTGGCCGCCTGGTAGGACGAGCGGAAAAGCGAGACTTCGTTGATCGCCAGGGCCGAGCGGGTGATGCCCTCGGCATCGAGGACCTGCATGGAGAGCGGGTAAATCCTGGTGCGTTGCGCGGCGGCCAGGCGCTCGATCAGGTCGTTCTCGTTGAAGTCGTTCATCATGAACCCGACCGAGCCGAAATTCATGCCATAGGTGGGAATGCCGCGATCCATCACCTGGTGCAGGGTTTGCAGCATGAGCCCGTCGCCGCCAAGGGCCACTACGATCTCCGCCGCGCTCAAGGGGCTTTCGCCATAGCGCTGGCGCAGGCGATCGGCGGCGATGTCGGCCGCTGGCGTCTTGTTGGTTACGAAGCAAATTCTGGGGTCCGCCACGCAGCCGCCTCCCGAACACTGCATCCCCGGCGTGCAGCCCGTGGTGCCGGCAGCAGGGTTCGAACCCGCGACCCCCTGATTACAAATCAGGTGCTCTACCAACTGAGCTATACCGGCATCGGCATGGCGTTTAGCATCGCTTTGCGGCGAGCGGCAACAGCGATTGCGCGGCAGGCGCTCTCCCTCGCGCGAAATGGTGGAAATTTTTATTCTGTGCCGAGCCGGCTTGGCGCATTGTCAATCGCCTGCGGGGGCCTGGCTTGGACCCCTTTCGCACGACTTGGATCATTGCCGCACAATTTTGCCTCAAGCCCTTGTAACCCCAGCATTTCCGGCACTTTCTGGCTTGAATGAGCCTTCGGCGAAGCGGTACTTACGGCCGGTGACATGCCGAGGCCAGATTGCAGTGACCCAGACCCGTTTGACGCATTTGCAGGCGCTGGAAGCCGAGAGCATCGAAATCCTGCGCGAGGTGGCTGCGAGCTTCGAACGGCCGGTGATGATGTATTCGATCGGCAAGGATTCGAGCGTCCTGCTGCACCTGGCGCGCAAGGCCTTCTATCCCAGCAGGATTCCGTTTCCGCTGCTGCATGTCGATACCACCTTCAAGTTCCGGGAGATGATCGCGTTCCGCGACCGGACCGCGGAAGAATATGGCTTCGACCTCATCCGTCACACCAACCAGGATGGCGTCCGGGACGGCATAAATCCGTTCGACCATGGATCGTCCCGCTATACCGACATCATGAAGACTGCCGCTTTGCGGCAGGCGCTCAATGCCGGAAAATACGACGCGGCCATCGGCGGGGCGCGGCGTGACGAGGAAAAGAGCCGCGCCAAGGAGCGCATCTTCTCGCACCGCAATGCCAGCCATGCCTGGGATCCCAAGAACCAGCGCCCCGAACTCTGGCGCACCTTCAACACGCGTCTCAATCCGGGCGAGAGCATGCGCGTCTTCCCGATCTCCAATTGGACCGAGCTCGACGTGTGGACCTATATCTATTCGGAAAACATCCCCATCGTGCCGCTCTATTTCGCGCGGCCCCGGCCGGTCGTGGAGCGGTCGGGCACGCTGATCATGGTCGATGACGAGCGCCTGCCGCTCCTGCCCGGCGAAAGGCCGCGCGAGGAAGTGGTGCGCTTCCGCACGCTGGGCTGCTATCCGCTGACCGGCGCCATTCGCTCCGATGCCGCCGACCT
Source organism: Devosia elaeis (assembly GCF_001650025.1). Classification (GTDB taxonomy): domain Bacteria; phylum Pseudomonadota; class Alphaproteobacteria; order Rhizobiales; family Devosiaceae; genus Devosia; species Devosia elaeis. Next base: position 52,212 of record NZ_LVVY01000068.1, read on the forward strand.
TCCCTCGATCATCATGGAAATGCAGGCCAGCCGCACCTCCGAGCGGGAAGGGCGGCTCATCGATTCCGATTCCGTCGGCTCGATGGAGAAGAAGAAGCAGGAAGGGTATTTCTGAGCATGAGCGTAGCCATGGCCAGCCCCAATACTGATCTCGACCTCTGGCTCGCCCAGCAGACGGACAAGTCGTTGCTGCGCTTCCTGACCTGCGGTTCCGTCGACGACGGCAAATCCACCCTGATCGGCCGGCTGCTCTATGACAGCCAGCTTGTGCTGGACGATCAATTGGCGAGCCTTAAGAAGGAAAGCCATAACCGCATCGTGGGCGAGGAAGGCATCGATTTCTCGCTCCTGGTGGACGGGCTGGCCGCCGAGCGCGAGCAGGGCATCACCATCGATGTCGCCTATCGCTTCTTTTCCACCGACAAGCGCAAGTTCATCGTCGCGGATACGCCCGGTCACGAGCAATATACCCGCAACATGGCCACCGGCGCCTCCAATGCCGATCTTGCCCTGGTGCTGGTCGATGCGCGCAAGGGCGTTCTGACCCAGACGCGCCGCCATTCCTTCATCCTGTCGCTGATCGGGGTGAAGCATGTGGTGCTGGTGGTCAACAAGATCGACCTGGTTGATTACGACCGGGCGGTGTTCGAGCGCATCGCGGCCGAATATCGCGCCTTTGCCGAGCCGCTGGGCTTCAAGACACTGGCGGCGGTGCCGGTCTCGGCCCTGCGCGGCGACAATATCCTGCGCCCCAGCGCCCATACGCCCTGGTATGATGGCGCGGCCTTGGTGCCCTATCTCGAAGAGATCGCGGTGTCCGAAGATCGCTCGGCCCAGTCCTTCCGCTTTACGGTGCAATGGGTGAACCGGCCCGATCTCGATTTTCGCGGCTTTTCGGGCACGATCGCATCCGGGACCGTCGCGGTGGGCGATGACGTGCTCATCGCCTCGTCTCGAAAACCGGCGCGGGTCAGCCGGATCGTGACTATGGATGGCGACCTGACCCGGGCCGTGGCCGGGCAGGCGGTGACGTTGGTGCTCGACCGTGAGGTGGATGTCTCCCGCGGCGACGTGCTCTCGCATCCGGGCGAGACGCCGGAATTCTCCAATCAGTTTCAGGCCAGGCTGGTCTGGATGAACGAGGAAGCGGCCTTTCCCGGGCGCTCCTATCTGCTCAAGATCGGCGCGCAGACCGTGCCGGCCACGATCACCGACCTGAAGTACCGCACCAACGTCAATACGCTGGAGCGGAGCGCCGCGACCAAGATCGATCTCAATGAAGTGGCGACGGTCACCATTGCCACTGACAAGCCTATTGCCTTCGATCCCTATGCGGCCAATGCGCTGACCGGCGGCTTCATCCTCATCGACAGGCTGTCCAACGCCACTTTGGGGGCAGGGGCCATCGAGTTCGGCCTGCGCCGGGCGCAGAACCTGACCTATCAGAATTTCGATGTGAACCGGGAGGTTCGCGCCCGGATGAAAGGGCAGGCGCCCCGTATCGTCTGGTTCACCGGCCTGTCCGGCTCGGGCAAGTCCTCCATTGCCAACCTGCTCGAAAAGCGCCTCACCGCCGAGGGCCGTCACGCCTATATCCTGGATGGCGACAATGTGCGGCACGGGCTCAACAAGGATCTCGGCTTCACCGAGGCGGCGCGCGTCGAAAATATCCGCCGGGTCGCCGAAGTCGCGCGGCTGATGGCCGATGCGGGGCTGGTTGTGCTGGTCTCGTTCATCTCGCCCTTCGAGAAGGAGCGCCGCCTGGCCCGCGAAATCGCCGGCGATATCGACTTCACCGAGGTCTATGTCGATACCCCGCTCGACGTCTGCGAGGCCCGCGATCCCAAGGGCCTCTACAAGAAGGCGCGCGCCGGCGAGATCAAGAATTTCACCGGCATCGATTCTCCGTTCGAAGCACCGAGCAATCCCGAACTGGTGCTGCATGGCGCGGAAGAAGAGCCGGCGGTACTGGCGGATCAGTTGCACGGCTGGCTGAAGTTTTAGGGCTTGTCCTTTGCACAGGTCGTCACCCTCGGGTCAAGCCCGAGGGTGACGAGCCGTGGTGTTGGTATTGTTCCATCAACCCGCCGCCCGTACCGCCGATGCCAGCCCGGCGAATTCGTTCTGGTCGATATCGCTGAGCGTTTTCATCATCAGTCCGCGGAAGATCGGTTCCTTCTCGTCCAGATGGGCCATGATCCGGGGCATGCCGTTGATCTTGACGATCAGCGAGGCGCCGAGCGCGGTTTCGATTTCGGGGCGCATGAGGTTCAGTGCCCGGGCGCCGGGCCCCACGATCAGGATATGGCTGGGGTCGAACATGGCGAGCATGCGCGCCAGGCCGTAGCCGATGGCCCTGCCGGCGAGGTTGAAGCCATGGGTGGCGGTGCGCTCCCCGGCTTCGGCGCGCTGGATCAGCGATTCATATTGCTGCGCCGGGACGGCCGGGGCAGGGGATGCTGTTTCGGGCACCGAATAGGCGGTGCGCAACACGCCGTAATCGGCGGCATAGGCCTCGATGCAGCCGCGCATGCCGCAGCGGCAGAGCGCGCCGTTGGGCACGTGGTTCATGTGGCCGAACTCGGTGGCGCCCTCGTCGCCGCGCCCGGTGATCTGACCATGCAGGCTCATGCCCATGGCCACGGTGGAGCCGAGGAAGACGGTGGCCACGCTGGCATCGAGCAGGTCGGGATCGAGCCAGCGTGTCCCCTCGGCCAGCAGGCGCCCGCGCTTATGCAGGCTCACCGGCAGGCCGATATGGGCTTCGAGTGAGCTGGCGAAGGGCGATCCGGCCAGGCCCTGGATGGGCGACCATTTGAGCCCGCCGCCGTCGCGGTCCAGAATGCCCTGCACGGAAATGGCCACGCGCCGCAGCGCGCCCGATGCCTTGGGGGTGCGCTCGCGCAGCAAGGCGAGCTTTTCCAGGAGGAAGACATCCGGAGCGGTCTGCCGGAAAGTGGTCGGCGTCACCTCTGTTTCGATCCGGTCCACCAGGATGCCGGCATAATCGACCAGCGACAGGCGCGCCTTGTTCACGTCGATCTCGAACAGGGCGACATAGGCGGCCTTGCGCTGGAAGCCGACAAGAATGGCGGGGCGCCCGCGGGTGCGGCCGTCGCCGCGTTCGGCCGCCGGCATTTCCTCCACCAGGCCCTGCGCCAGGAGGTCCTGCATGATGGCGGTGACGCTGGCATGGCTGAGGCCGGTGCGGACGGCAAGAGCCGTTCGCGATTGGGGGCCGCCTGCACGCAATGCGTCTAAAATCAGCCCCCGGTTCTGCCGCCGGACGCTGTCACTATCGCTGACGGAACGCGTCAAACAGCCTACTCCCTCATCCGGGTTCACACCTCAACATTGCTTGCCGGAAAATCGCAACTGCTGATTTAGTTCGGAGCCCGAAATTGATGTTGACATGCCGCGGAACGCCATGCGAGAGCTTTTTTCGAGCAGCAAAATAATGCTCAACGCGCGAGGGCGCTTGCCCTCGCAATTCGGGCAGGGCGCTGCCCATGGGAGGACAGATATGAATAAGTTCGCAGCGGTCCTGCTTGCCTCGACCGTCCTTGCCGGTTCGGCCATCGCGCAGGACCAGATCGTCGTCGGCGTGTCCTGGAACAATTTCCAGGAAGAGCGCTGGAAGACCGATGAAGGCGCCATCAAGGCCGCTCTCGAAGCGGCCGGTGCGCAATATATCTCGGCCGACGCGCAATCGTCGGCGTCCAAGCAGCTCACCGATATCGAAAGCCTGATCAGCCAGGGCGCCGATGCCATCATCGTCCTGGCCCAGGACAGCGACGCCATCGGGCCGGCCGTGGCCGCCGCGGTGGCCGAGGGCATTCCGGTGGTCGGCTATGACCGCCTGATCGAGAATCCCGACGCCTTCTACCTCACCTTCGACAACAAGGAAGTGGGCCGCATGCAGGCGCGCGGCGTCTTCGAAGTGCAGCCGGAAGGCAATTACGTCTTCATCAAGGGCAATTCCGCCGACCCGAATGCCGATTTCCTGTTCGAAGGCCAGATGGAAGTGCTCAAGGACGCCATCGATGCCGGCACGATCAAGAATGTCGGCGAGGCCTATACCGAGAACTGGAATCCCGAAGTCGCCCAGGCGAACATGGAACAGTTCCTGACCGCCAACAACAACGACGTTGACGCGGTCGTGGCCTCCAATGACGGCACGGCCGGCGGCGCCATCGCGGCGCTCGCCGCCCAGGGCCTGGCCGGCTCGGTGCCGGTTTCCGGGCAGGACGGCGACCATGCCGCGCTCAACCGCATCGCCCTCGGCACCCAGACGGTGTCGGTGTGGAAGGATGCGCGCGAGCTGGGCAAGAAGGCCGCCGAGATCGCCCTGGAACTGGCCGGCGGCACGGCGCTGGACGGCGTGACCGACGCGGTCAAGTTCTCCGACGGCCCCAATGGCGTCGAGATGAATGCGGTGCTTCTGGCGCCCGTGCCGATCACCCAGGACAATCTCAACGTCGTCATCGATGCCGGCTGGGTCTCCAAGGACGTGGTCTGCCAGGGCGTTGCCGCCGGTTCGGTCGCCGCGTGTAACTGAGACTGAAACCGGATAAACTGGTTGCAAGGTGCCGCGGCGGCCGCGCTGCGGCACTTTTGTGATCGGACCGCGTCCCGCTTGTCCGGGGCGTCGCCTCCACGGGAGATTTTGATGGCCGAGCAGCATGCCATGACGACCCCCGCGCATCCCAGCAGCTTTGCGCAAAGTCCCCTTCAACGCTTTCTGAGCGCCACCGAGGTGGATACGCGCCTGCTCGGCATGATCGGCGCGCTTGCCATCATCTGGGTGGGTTTCAACATCTTTTCGGGCGGCCTGTTCCTCACGCCGCGCAACCTTTGGAACCTGTCGGTGCAGACCGCTTCGGTCGCCGTCATGGTCACCGGCATGGTGCTGGTCATCGTCACCCGCAATATTGACTTGTCGGTGGGCTCTATTCTCGGCCTGGTCGGCATGGTGATGGGCGTCATGCAGACGCAGATCCTGCCGGTGCAGCTCGGGCTGGGGCTCGGCCATCCGATGATCTGGATCCTGTCGCTGCTGATCGGCATCGCGGTGGGCGTGGGCATCGGGGCGCTGCAGGGCACGATCATCGCCTATCTCAAGGTGCCCGCCTTCATCGTCACCCTGGGTGGCTATCTCGTCTGGCGCGGCGCCGCCTGGTGGGTCACGGCCGGCCGCACCGTGGCGCCGATGGATTCGACCTTCCAACTCATGGGCGGCGGGCCGTTCGGCTCGATCGGCGCGCTCTGGAGCTGGGTCGTCGCCGTTATCGCCTGCGCCGCCATCATCATCGGGCTCTATTTCGGCCGCCGTCAGCGCCGCCGCTTCAATTTCCCGCAGCGCCCGGTCTGGGCCGAAATCACCCTGGCCTTGATCGGCTGCGGCGCCACGATCGGCGCGGTCGCGGTGGCCAATGCCTATCCCTGGCCGGTGCGCATCGCGCAGAATTTCGCCAATGCCAACGGCATTGCGGTGCCCGAAGGCGGGCTGTTCGTTTCGCATGGCATCGCCATTCCGGTGCTGATCGCGGTGGGTGTCGGCGTCGCCATGACCTTCCTCACCACCCGCACGCGCTTCGGCCGCTATGTCTATGCCATGGGCGGCAATCCCGAGGCGGCGGAACTGGCCGGCATCAATACACGCTGGGTAACGGTCAAGATTTTCATGCTGATGGGCGCGCTCTGCGCCATCGCCGCCGCCATCTCCACCGCGCGCCTCAATGCCGCCACCAATGCGCTGGGTACTCTGGACGAGCTCTATGTCATCGCCGCCGCGGTGATCGGGGGCACCTCGCTGGCCGGTGGCGTCGGCACGGTAGCCGGGGCGCTTCTGGGCGCCTTGGTCATGCAATCGCTGCAATCGGGCATGGTGCTGATGGGCATCGACTCACCCCTGCAATCGATCGTCGTCGGTATCGTTCTGGTTTTCGCGGTGTGGCTCGACACGCTCTACCGCCGGAACAAGTATTAGGAGTCCCGATCATGCTGGACACCAGCACGCCACTGGTCGAAATGACCGACATCTCCATCGCGTTCGGCGGCATCCGCGCGGTCGATCGCGCCTCCATCAGCCTGCATCGGGGCGAGGTCGTGGGCTTGCTCGGCCATAACGGAGCCGGCAAGTCGACGCTGATCAAGATCCTGTCCGGCGCCTATCGCCGCGATGCGGGCGAAATCCGCATCAATGGCGAGACCGCCACGATCAACAATCCGCGCGACGCCAAGGCCTATGGCATCGAGACGATCTACCAGCAGCTTGCTGTCGCCGACAATGTCGATGCCGCCGCCAATCTGTTCCTGGGCCGGGAAATCACCACCGCGCTCGGCACGCTCGATGATGCGGCCATGGAATCCAAGGCGCGCGAGGTGATGGGGCGGCTCAATCCCAATTTCCGCCGCTTCAAGGAGCCGGTCAAAGCGCTTTCGGGCGGCCAGCGGCAATCGGTGGCCATCGCCCGCGCCATCCTGTTCAATGCCCGCATCCTGATCATGGACGAGCCGACCGCCGCGCTGGGGCCGCAGGAAACCGCGCAGGTGGGCGAGCTCATCAAGCAGCTCAAGGCCGACGGCATCGGCATTTTCCTCATCAGCCACGATATCCATGACGTGTTCGACCTGGCGGACCGGGTGGTGGTGATGAAGAACGGGCAGGTGGTGGGCCAGGCCAAGACCAGCGACGTCACCAAGGACGAGGTGCTGGGCATGATCATCATGGGCAAGGTGCCGCCCGGCGCCACGCCCGGCCCGGGAGCCATTCGCGACTGATCGCGTTGTCCCTGGGCCGGCAGCCTCGCCGGCCTGTTTCAGCCCGGTAAGATGGCCAAGCCCGCCGCCCGCACCACACGCCGCCGCAAGGTCGCGGCCAGGACCGACCGCACCAAGCCTTTGCAGGGCCGGGCGCTGGATCGGCTGATGCCGCGCCATGCGCCGTTCTATTTCGGTCTGGCCCTGGGCGGCCTCACCTTCGCGCTCTCGCTCTGGCTGGTGCCGAAATTCGCCGTGAGCCTGGGCAGCAATGCCCTGTTCATCGGCTTCCTGCTACTCACCTTCTTCAAGATGCCGCACCTGACCGCGGAATATCTGCGGGAACATGCCCGGGAGGAGGACACGCCGGCCGCCGGGATTTTCCTCGTCGTCCTTATTGTCGTGGTGGCCTCGATCGTCTCGCTTTTCGTGGCGCTCGGCAGCGGCGACAAGCCCGATCCCTGGGAAGTGACGGCCAGCATCGTCTCGGTGCTGCTGGGCTGGTTCACAGTGCAGGCCATGGGCGCGCTACACTACGCCTATGAATATTACCAGGAGCCGGCAACCGGCGAGAACGGCGCGGTGGAGGGCGGGCTGGAATTCCAGGGCGACGACGACCCGGACGGCTACGACTTCATGTATTTTTCCTATACGGTAGGCACTTCGGTCGCCACGTCCGATACCAAGACGACGAGCGGGGCGATGCGCCGGCTCGTCGGCGTCCACCTGGTTTTTTCCCACCTCTACAACACCATCATCCTGGCCGCGGCGGTCAATGTCATGCTCAGCCTGGGGGCAGGGGGCGGCTGACGGTTGCGGGATTCGGCCGGCGCATGGCATCATCGTGGCAAAGAACCAAGAAGGATGCCCCTCATGAAGACTCGCGCCGCCGTCGCCTTTGAAGCCGGAAAGCCCTTGCAGATCGTCGAGGTCGACCTGGAAGGCCCCAAGGCGGGCGAGGTCCTCATCGAGATCAAGGCGACGGGCATCTGCCACACAGATGACTTCACCCTGAGCGGCGCTGATCCGGAAGGGCTGTTCCCGGCTATCCTGGGCCACGAGGGTGCCGGCGTGGTGGTCGATGTCGGTCCGGGCGTCACCAGCCTCAAGAAGGGCGATCACGTCATTCCGCTCTACACGCCCGAATGCCGCGAGTGCTATTCCTGCCGCTCCGGCAAGACAAACCTGTGCACGGCCATTCGCGCCACCCAGGGCCAGGGACTGATGCCGGACGGCACTTCGCGCTTCTCCTTCGAAGGCAAGCCGATCTTCCACTACATGGGCTGCTCGACCTTCTCGAACTATACTGTTCTGCCCGAGATCGCCGTGGCCAGGATCGATGAGGCGGCGGCCTTCGACAAGGTCTGCTATGTCGGTTGCGGGGTGACCACCGGGATCGGTGCCGTCATCAACACGGCCAAGGTGGAAATCGGCGCCACGGCGGTGGTGTTCGGCCTGGGCGGTATCGGCCTCAACGTCATCCAGGGCCTGCGCCTGGCGGGCGCCGACATGATTGTCGGCGTCGATCTCAACAATGCCAAGAAGGAATGGGGCGAGCGCTTCGGCATGACCCATTTCGTCAATCCCACCGAGATCGGCGAGGATATCGTTCCCTATCTGGTCAACCTTACCAAGCGCCGGGGCGACCTGATCGGTGGGGCCGACTACACCTTCGACTGCACCGGTAACACCAAGGTTATGCGTCAGGCGCTGGAAGCCAGCCATCGCGGCTGGGGCAAGTCGGTCGTTATCGGAGTGGCCGGGGCCGGGCAGGAAATTTCCACCCGCCCGTTCCAGTTGGTCACCGGCCGCACCTGGATGGGCACGGCCTTTGGCGGTGCCAAGGGCCGCACCGATGTGCCGAAAATCGTCGACTGGTATCTCGACGGCAAGATCGAGATCGATCCGATGATCACCCACACGCTGCGCCTCGAAGACATCAATAAAGGCTTCGAGATGATGCATGCGGGCGACAGCATCCGCTCCGTCGTGGTGTACTGACGCCGGCTTCGGGGGGCGGCCATGCTCAAGCCAGTCCTGCTCGGCGCCGGGTTTCTCGCCGGCCTCGCCGCCCTCTATGTCGCCATTGGCGGCTTCCTCATCGCGCACGATCTGTCGGCTACTCTGCATGTGGGTGCGGCCACGGCGCAGGGCAGCGGCTGGCCGGCGCCGCAGGGGCCGGCCGATATCGGCTATGCCGGCGATCCCCGCGCCGCCTATGATTATGCCTTCAGCGATATCGGCGTGGCCGGCCCGCTGGGGGATATGCCGGCCTGGCTGATTCCGGCCGCTGGCGGGACGGGGGCGTCCCGCTGGGCCATCTTCGTGCACGGGATCGGGGGGCGGCGCGAAAACGGCTACCGCTTCCTGCCGGTGCTGCATCAGGCCGGCCTGCCGACGCTGATGATATCCTATCGCAATGACGAAGGCGCGCCCGCAGACCCCTCCGGTGCCTACGCCTTCGGCCTTACCGAATGGCAAGATCTCGACGCTGCCGCCCAATATGCCCTGGCCAATGGGGCGAGCGATCTGGTCCTCATTGCCGAATCCATGGGCGGTGGCATTGTGGGGCAGTTCCTGCGCCATTCGGCCCATGCCAGTGCGGTCTCGGCCATCGTGCTGGATGCGCCGGCGCTGGATTTCCGGGCCATCGTCGCGGCGACGACGGGGCATATGGGCCTGCCCCTGGCGCCGGTCCTGGCCAATGTGGGCCTGTGGCTCTCCGGTTTCACCATGCCGTTCCGGCTGGGCGAAGCCGATGTGCGTCCGGAGCTGGGGGGCTTTGCCGGCCCGCTCTTCCTGTCCCACGGCGGGGCCGACAGTATCGTGCCGGTATCGGGCAGCGATGGCTTGTTGTCCCGTCGTGTTTCGGTTACCGATTATCTGCGCACCCGGGCCGACCACATCCAGTCCTGGCACGAGAATCCCGGCCGCTATGACGCGGCACTGGCGGCATTTCTCGGGAACCTGTAGGCGGCGCTGAGCGTCCGTTTGCCAGGACGCTATGAATGAACCCGGCTTCATCGCCTCCCCTCCTTGAGAGGGAATGCTTGTTCGGATTTCTTTCCCGATTTACCCCACACCGTTTTGCCCTCAGGGGCCGACCGAGTGCAATTTGACATGCCTTTACAATGGAGGCTTCCAGGACCAACCATGACCATTCACGCCGACAATCTCTTCATCCTCACGGGCGCGCCGGGCGCCGGCAAGACCACGCTGCTCGATGCGCTGGCGGCTCATGGCCTGCGTGTCGGGCGGGAGGCCGCGCGGGCCGTCATCCAGGTGCAGAAGGCCATTGACGGGCCGGCCCTGCAATGGCGCGATCCCGCCCGCTTTGCCGAATTGATGCTGGACCGCGATATCCAGACCCATGAAAACCTCCGCCTCGATCCGGCGCCCGCCCTCTGCGACCGTGGCATTCCGGACCTCGTGGCCTATGGCCGCATCCTCAGGCTCGCCGAAACCGACCACTTCGCCCGCGCCGCAGCGCTCTATCGCTACAACTCAAAAGTGTTCTTCGCGCCGCCTTGGCGCGAGATTTATGCCGACGATGCCGAACGGATCGAGGGTTGGGAACATGCCCAGCGGATTTACGGGCCGATGCGTGACGCCTATGCCGAACTCGGCTATCGCATCGTGGAGCTGCCCAAGGCGCCCGTGACCGACAGGCTCGCTTTCGTGCTCGACGAGATCGCCCATGCCTGACCCTGCCATTTTCGTCGATGCCGATGCCTGCCCGGTCAAGGAGGAGGCGAAGCGCGTGGCCGAGCGGCTCGGGCTCGTCATCACCTATGTCAGCAATGGCGGTATTCGCCCCTCGCGCGATCCCATGGTGCGGGTCGTGGTGGTGCCGACCGGCGCCGATGCTGCCGATGACTGGATCGTCGAACAGGCCCAGCCCAACGACATCGTGCTGACGGCCGACATTCCCCTGGCCAGCCGCGCCATCGACAAGGGCTGCCATGTGCTGGGTTTTACCGGAAAACCTTTCACGCCCGCGTCCATCGGCATGGCTCTCGCCATGCGCGATCTCAAGCAGCATCTGCGCGAGACCGGAGAAATCCAGGGCTACAATCCGGGCTTCCGGCCCGCCGATCGCTCCGCCTTTCTCAGCGCGCTCGATACGCTGGGGCGCAAGGCGAAAAGCCTTGCCGGTAAGTAGTTCTTAAGTTTTCACGAGGGGAATATTAACCATAATCGCAAATTGTGAGACCCGCCTAAACCTTTGTTGCGGGTGTTGTCTTGCGTTTGCTGCGTGTGCTGTCCGTCACCGTTCTGCTGGCTGCGGCCATGGCCGGTTGTGCCAAGCCGCCCAGCCAGAACGACCACTTCGCGTCCGGCCCGCTCGCCTTCCAGGATCAGACCATTACCGGCAGCGTCCGCCAGAGCGCCAGTGCCCGCCTGCAGCAGCCCATGCCCGATCGAATCGTGTCCCATGGCGCGCTGGCCGGGCGCACCCTCGAAGTCGCCACCACCGCTGACATTATCCTCAAGCCCGGCGAGGTCATCCTGACCTTCGACGACGGCCCGCGCGCCGGCAAGACCCCGGCCATTCTCGATGCGCTCGATGCCCATGGCGTCAAGGCGACGTTCCTGATGCTGGGTTCGGCGGCCAGCGCCAATCCGAAGCTGGCGCAGATGGTCGCCCAGCGCGGCCATAGCGTGGGCAGCCATACCTATAGCCATGTCGATCTCAACACGCTGAGCCGCCAGGCGGCGTTGGACGAGATTGCCCGTGGCGAGGCCGCCGTGGCCGAGGCGCTGGCCGGGGCCGGGCAGGGGCTCTCGCCCTTCTTCCGCTTCCCCTATCTGTCCCAGTCCGGCTATCTGCGCACCAGCCTCCTGCAAGGCGATGTGGTGGTGCTGGACGTCGATATCGACAGCAAGGATTATTACCGCGAGCCCGGCGCCGTGGTAGCGGCGCGCACCCTCGATCGGCTCGAGGCGCGCGGCAGCGGCATCATCCTCTTCCATGACATTCACCAGCGCACGGTCGACATGCTGCCAGGTTTCCTCGACGAGCTCGCCGCGCGCGGCTACAGCGTCGTGCGACTGGCGCCCCGCCATGACGGCATCTTCTCGCGCAGCGTCATCACCGCCCAGGCCTCGGCTGGCATCGGCTCATGACCGTCACTTGCCGTTCGCGGCATCGCGGCGAAACCCGGTCCAGGCCAAGGCCTCGGTCAGCCAGGCGGGCAGGGTGGTTTGCCGGGATGTCCTGCGGATGAAGCGGCCATTGGCGGTGACGGTGTAATTTTCCAGCATGGCCGCAGCCATATGCTTGCCCTCGCGCACGATGCGGCGTTCGTAGAGCGCTGGTCCGATCGATGGTACGCGCATGGCGGCCTCGCTGTGGTTAGCGAAACCTTAACGCGCCAGGGCGCCGAACGTCCAAGATTCTCGCGCGCCATGGTTTACGGCCGCGTCAGGCCAGCACCTGGTCCAGCATGGGATTGCGGAACTTGCCGTGCGGATCGAACCGGGCCGCCAGGCCGCGGAACGCGCCGAGCATGGGATAGCGCTCGCGCACGACAGGCCAGGGCGTCACGAAGACCTTGGCCCAATGCGGCCGGAAATCGAACGCGGCCAGGGCCGCCTCCACCACGCCGATGGCCACGATGGTACGCTCCCATTCCGGGCGCCAGGTGAAATGAAAACCGATGCTGTCGCGGCCATAGGCCGAGCTCAGCCACAGATCGTCTGCCGCCACTGAGCGGATTTCGGCGGCAAGGAGCGCCTGGGCAAAGTCCTGCCGCACCGCCCGGAGGGCGCGAAGGGCTGCCGGTGCATCGGCGCGGGCGACGAAGAATTCCGACTGCAATTCCGCGCCGGCCGAGGCCTTGTGCCCGATGGGGAAATGGAACAGGCGCTCATGCCAGGGCCCTTCGATGCCCATCTGCCCGGTGCAATCGCCGCCGTTCATGCCGGGGATCGGATGCATCGGCCCCTCGGCCGCCCGGGCGCCCCAGAACGTGTCGGGTGGCGTTTGCCCGTCGGTCAGGGCCTTGATCCAGGCCTGGTCGATCACGTCGTCCTGCCATTGGCTGAACAGGCTGACGCTATAGGCGCTGCCCATGACGGCGTCGAAATTCTCGATCAGAACGGCGAGGTCGAGCCCCAGATAGACATTCTGCCGGATGGTGAAATCAGGCACGAGGTCCAGCGTCAGCGCGCTGATGATGCCGAGCGCGCCCAGGCCGACCACTGCCCCCGCGAAATCGGCATCGCCTCGGCGTAGGGTGACGATCTCGCCCGACGCGGTGACGAGTTCGATTGCCGACACCGAGGCCGCCAGGTTCTTGTTGCCGTCGCCCGAACCATGGGTGGCGGTGCTCACTGCGCCGGCCACGGTGATATGGGGCAGGGAGGCGACATTGGGCAGCGCCAGGCCGGACGCGTGCAAAGCCGGCACCAGGTCGGCATAGGTCGCGCCGCCATCGATCCGCACCTTTGCCCCGGCGCTGTCGATATCGATCCGGCGCGGCAGGCGCGCCAGCGAGATCAGGCTGCCATCGGTATCGGCGATGCGGCTGAACGAATGGCCCGAGCCCAGCACCCGCACCCGGCCGGCGCGCCGCACCATGTCCTGCAATTGGGCAAGGGAAGTCGGCTGCTCGAAATCGGCGGCGCCGAAGGCGACATTACCGGCCCAGTTGCGCAGCGGAGCGTCCATGCCTGTGCCTATTCCTCGTCGTCCTCGACGTCGGTGAGATAGACGGAAATCTCGATGTCGATGCCGAAGCCTGCAATCGCGGCCGCCGCATGGGCGGGCAGGCGGGCGGACATGGATTCGCCTTCGGCCGGATAGTCGAAGGCGATGTCGAGCACTGCCTTGCCGATCCGTCGGTCGTCCAGCATGGCGGCAATGGTGGCGCCGGAGCGGTCGGCGAGGTCCAGTATGGCGCGTACCGGATTGCTCACCGGCACATCGATCTGGGCGTAGAAGCTGTTGTCGGCGTCTTCGGGCTCATAACGCACGCTCAATTGCTTGAGGGCGATATCGAGGTCCTGCTGCTGCACGGTCACGCCGGACAGGCGCAAGGCCATGGCGAAGGGCTCGAACTGGCTCATGAGGACCATCCTGCAGTGGCCGCGAACAGGGCGATGGCGGCGGCATTGGAGACATTGAGCGATTTCAGCGGTCCCGGCATGTCGAGCCGCACCATTTCGTCGCACAGCTCGCGGGTACGCTGGCGCAGGCCCTTGCCCTCGGCGCCCATGACCACGGCCAGCGGCGTCCGGTCGGTCCGGGGGCGCAGGGTGGCTTCAGCTTCCGAATCAAAGCCCAGCACTAACATGCCGCGCTGCTTGAGCTTTTCTAGGGTGTCGCCCAGATTGCGAACCTCGATCATCGGCACCAGGTCCAGCGCGCCGGAGGCGGCCTTGGCCATGACGCCGGTTTCACGCGGCGAGTGTCGTGCCGTGGTGATCACCGCATCGGCGCCGAAGGCGCAGGCGGTGCGCAGGATGGCGCCCACATTGTGCGGATCGGTGAGTTGGTCCAGCACCACGACCAGCTTGAGATCGCCGATATCGTCGAGGCCGAAACGGCTCACCGGATCGACTTCCAGCGCCACGCCCTGGTGTACGGCCTCCCCGCCCAGCAGGCGGTCGAGTTCCTTGGGATTGGTCTCGGTGACCTTCACCTTGCCGATGTCGCCGCCTTCCTTGAGCCGGTTCAGCCCATTGGGCGTCGCCAGCAGCGCCTTCTTGACGCGATGGGGGTTATCCAGCGCGGCGCGCACCGTGTGCAGGCCATAGAGATAGACCGGCCCGGTATCGGGATCATATTTCGGTTTGGGCGGAAACTTGTTGCGGCTCATGGCCGAGCGGTAGCCGTTTTGCAACGGCTTCGCAAGCAAGGCTTGTGGCCGTTGAGACGACGCTCTGCCGCCGGGCATTGCCAGGTGCAGCGCGGCTCATCGATTCTTCCCGTGTTTGCTTCCCCACCACGCTAAAGTGCCGCGTTCCACAGGAGCAATGGCGCCACGTCGGCATCCAATTGCGGGGAGCCAGCAAAGCCGCTTTGCGGAGGTAAGGGGGATTTGGAGCGGGTAGCGGGAATCGAACCCGCGTATTCAGCTTGGAAGGCTGCTGCTCTACCATTGAGCTATACCCGCCCGGAGGCGAAGCCATGGCTCCGCTTAGCAAGATCGCCCCACTTGTGGCAAGGGGATGGGGCCGGGGACGATCATAAAATGGCAGGAGGCACAAAATCTTGCGGGTGATGCGCGCTTGGGTGTTGACACCTTTGCGACAGCCTACCATAAACCGCCCCGACGACGCGCAAGAGTGTTCGTCTCCTGCCCGGAAATGTGGAGGGGTGGGAGAGTGGTTAAATCCATCAGACTGTAAATCTGACGCCTCAGGCTACACTGGTTCGAATCCAGTCCCCTCCACCACCCGGCCATTGGCCAAGCCCCCCGATTGCCGTCCTTCACGTTCCCCTTGAGCTTGCAAGCGGGGCTACACCTCGTCCGGATAATGGTCCTTGGTCTGTCCGACCAGCTTGGCCAATTCGTGGAAACCGGAGATTTCCGTCTCCGAGGCGCTGTTATTGGCGAGCATCAGGAAGCGTGGCGCGAAGGCGACGGCGTCGCGATTGGCGGGGTTCATGTCTTCCATGACCCGGTCGTCGCCCAGGGCGGTCTGCTCGGCGCGCTTGAGCGCGACATCGACTTCCGCCCGCGTCAGTAGCCCCTTGGCGACGAGCGCATTGTTGACCGAGGCAATGGCCAGGTAGAGACCCTGGAGCTGCAGGTTCGAAACGTTCATGACTTCCTCCAATACCGCTATGCGTGAAGGAATGGCTCAGATCGCCTCCGGGTTGCGGGGCGCCGGCGATCAGCGCAGCATGGCTTTCAGTTCTGCCTGCACCGTCTGCATGGCCGGCAAATAGAGCCTGGCCAAATCCTCCACCTGCCGCTGTGTTGCCGGCACGCCGATATTGAGGGCGGCGATGGTGGCGCCGCGCGCATTGCGCAGGGGGGCGGCGATGGAGCGCAGGCCCAGTTCAACTTCCTGGTCGATCAGTGCAAAACCCCGCTGCCGGGCCAGGGCCAATTCCGCCATGATGGCCCCGGGCTCGGTTCTGGTATGACGCGTTCGTTGGGCCAGGGGAGCGGCGTCGAGCAAGGCGCGCGCTTCGGCCTCGGGCAGGGCGGCGAGCATGACCCGGCCCATCGAGGTGCAGAAGGCCGGCAGGCGCGAGCCGGGCATGAGGCTGATGGACATCACCTTGCGCTGCGCCGCGCGCGCCACATAGACGATTTCCGCACCGTCCAGGATCGAGACCGACGAACTCTCGCCCAATTGGTCCGAAAGCCGGTCGAGCAGGGGCTGCACCATTTGCGGTAGCGGCATGGTGGCGAGGCACGCCGTGCCCAGCCGCAGGACGCGCGGAGTCAGGGTGAAATATTTGCCGTCGTAATCGGCGTAGCCAAGGTGGGCGAGCGTCAGCAGGCAGCGCCGCGCCGTGGCCCGGTCGAGGCCGGAAGACGCCGAGACCTCCGCGATGGATTGGCGGGGACGGTCGGCGGTGAAGGTCTCGATGGCCAGCAGGCCCTTGGCCAGCCCACCCATGATATCCCGTTCCAACAAGGCGGCCTCCATTTTGTGCGATATGTCAACAAATACAGCATATCGCACAAGTTACATTGCGGACAGGGCTCTCCTCGCCATAATCGCTCTCCGACGGCCCGGCTCAGGATAGCCCGGCGGAAAGGACGAGCATGGACAAGACGGTCCCCGATTTCGCCACGGCCTTGGCGGGAATCGAAGACGGCATGAGCCTGATGGTGGGCGGCTTTGGCGGTTCCGGCGCGCCGATCGAGCTCATTCACGCGCTGATCGACCGCTTCAAGGCGACGGGCAGCCCGAAAGGCCTCACGCTCATCAACAACAATGCGGGCAATGGCCGGGTCGGCCTCGCGGCCATGATCGATGCCGGCATGGTGGCCAAGATGATCTGCTCGTTTCCGCGCTCGGCCGATCCGCGCGCTTTCACCGAGAAATATCTCGCCGGCGAAATCGGTCTCGAAATCGTGCCGCAGGGCACGCTGGCCGAGCGGATCCGCGCCGGCGGCGCCGGCATCCCCGCCTTCTATACTCCGGCCAGCTACGGCACCGATGTGGCCGAGGGCAAGCCGGTAGCCGAATTCGACGGCAAGCATTACGTGCAGGAGCGCTGGCTCAAGGCCGATGCGGCTTTGATCAAGGCGGAACTGGCCGACAGGCTGGGCAATCTCACCTATCGGAAGGCGGCGCGGAATTTCTCGCCGCTGATGGCTGCGGCGGCAAAACTCACCATCGTGCAGGCCAGCCGGATCGTCGAGCCCGGCGAGATCGATCCGGAAATCGTCGTCACCCCCGGCATTTTCGTCACCCGCATCATCGAGATCGCCGATGCGAAACAGGAAGAAGCCCTGATGCGCGAAGGAGTGGCCTATTCATGAGCACGAAACTCTCCAACGCCCAGATCGCCTGGCGCGCGGCGCAGGACATCGAGGACGGCGCCTATGTCAATCTCGGCATCGGCTTTCCCGAAATGGTGGCGAAATTCCAGCCGCCGGGCCGGCAGGCCATTTTCCACACCGAGAACGGTGTATTGAATTTCGGCGAGGCCCCGCCCGAGGGCGAGGAGGATTGGGACCTCATCAATGCCGGCAAGAAGGCCATAACTCTCAAGCCCGGCGCCGCCTTTTTCCACCATGCCGACAGTTTTGCCATGGTGCGGGGCGGGCATCTGGATGTGGCCATTCTCGGCGCCTATGAAGTGGCCGAGAATGGCGACCTCGCCAATTGGTCCACCGGCCCCAAGGGCGTGCCGGCCGTGGGCGGGGCGATGGACCTGGTGCATGGCGCCAAGCGCGTCGCGGTGATCACCGATCACGTCACCAAGGATGGGCGGCCCAAGCTGCTCAAGGCCTGCACCCTGCCGCTGACCGGTATCGGTTGTGTTACGCGTGTCTATACCAGCCTTGCCGTCATCGATATCGAGAACGCCCGCTTCGTGCTGCGCGAGAAGCTGCCGGGGATGAGCGTGGATGAGTTGCAATCGGTAACCGGCGCCGAACTGGTTTTGCCCGACACTATCGGCGACCTTGTCGCCCCGGAGCTGTGAGATGAGCGACGCTTTCATCTGCGATTATATCCGCACCCCCATCGGTCGTTTTGGCGGCTCCCTGTCCGGCGTGCGCCCCGACGATCTTGGCGCAGTGCCGCTGATGGCCCTGGCCGCGCGCAATGGCCGGCTGGATTGGGATGCGGTGGACGACGTTATTTTCGGCAATGCCAATGGCGCGGGCGAGGACAATCGCAATGTCGCGCGCATGAGCCTGTTGCTGGCCGGCCTGCCGGTGACGGTCACCGGCACCACGATCAACCGCCTCTGCGGCTCGGGCTTGGATGCGGTTGTCACTGCCGCCCGGGCCATCAAATCCGGAGAGGCCGAGCTGATCATTGCCGGCGGCACCGAATCCATGTCGCGCGCGCCTTTCGTCCTGCCCAAGGCCGAGAGCGCCTTTTCCCGCAAGGCCGAGATTTACGACACCACCATCGGCTGGCGCTTCGTCAATCCGCGCATGGAAAAGCTGCATGGCACCGATTCCATGCCCGAGACCGGCGAGCATGTGGCGCGTGAATTCGGCGTCAGCCGCACCGATCAGGACGCCTTTGCCGTCCGCAGCCAGGAAAAAGCCGTCGCCGCGCAGCAGAATGGCCGCCTCGCGCGCGAAATCACCCCAGTCGCGATTCCGCAGAAAAAGGGCGATCCTGTCATGGTCACCAAGGACGAGCATCCGCGCGCCGGCACCAGCATGGAAACGCTGGCCGGCCTGCGCCCGCTCTTCCCCGGTGGTTCGGTCACCGCCGGCAATGCCTCCGGCGTCAATGACGGCGCGGCGGCGCTGATCGTGGCCTCCGAAGCGGCGGCGAAAAAGCATGGCCTCACGCCCATTGCCCGCATCCTGGGCGGCGCCAGCGCCGGCGTGCCGCCGCGCATCATGGGCATGGGGCCGGCGCCGGCCACCAGGAAGCTCTGCGCCCGGCTCGGCCTGGCGCCCGCCGATTTCGACGTGATCGAGCTCAACGAAGCCTTTGCCAGCCAGGGCATCGCCGTGCTGCGGGACCTGGGTCTTGCCGAAGATGATCCGCGTGTGAATCCCCATGGCGGCGCCATCGCGCTCGGCCATCCGCTCGGCATGTCCGGCGCCCGCATCACCGGCAGCGCTGCGCTCGATCTCAGCCTCGGCAGCGGCAGGCTGGCCCTGGCGACGATGTGCATCGGCGTGGGGCAGGGGATCGCCGTGGCGCTGGAGCGGGTCTAGGGGGTGGGCCCTCCATGTCCCCTTGGCTCATCACCGGGTCATTCCCGCTTTCGCGGGCATGACATGGCGAGAAACCCACGCTCGGTTGTGACCGAACCAGACACTGCCCTCTAAGGGGGATGCCCACTTCGGGGATCATATAGGCTCGGCCCAGTTCCACGAGGTGCCCGCCCATGAAGATCTATCCGCTTCCCCATACCGATCTCACCGTTTCCAGCATCGTGCTCGGCCTGATGCGCATTGCCGCGATGAGCGATGCCGATATCCGCGCCCTCGTCGAAGCAGCGCTGGAAGCCGGCGTGACCGTCTTCGATCATGCGGACATCTATGGCGGCGAGCGCCATCGCTGCGAGGCCCGGTTCGGCGAGGCCATGCAGCTCACACCCGCCAAGCGCGAAAAGATGATCATCCAGTCCAAGGTCGGTATTCGCCGCGGCTGGTTCGATTTCTCCCGAGAGCACATCCTCGCTACGGTCGATGAATCGCTGGCGGCGCTGCGCACCGACTATCTCGATGTGCTGCTGCTCCACCGGCCCGATACGCTGGTCGAGCCCGAGGAAGTGGCCGAGGCCTTCGACAGGCTCCACGCCGCCGGCAAGGTGCGCCATTTCGGCGTGTCCAACCACACGCCGGGCCAGATCGAGCTGCTCAAGTCAGCCGTGCGTCAGAAGCTGCTGTTCAACCAGGTCCAGCTCAGCATCACCCATGCCAATCTCTTCGCCCAGGGCGTCGCCGCCAATATGGCCGGGCTCGACCAGTCCATCTCCCGCGACAATGGCCTGCTCGATTATTCCCGCCTCAACGGCATGATGCTGCAGGCCTGGTCGCCGTTCCAGAAGCAGTTCTTCGACGGGGTCTTCATCGGTGACCGAGAGAATTACGCCGAGCTCAACGACCTGTTGGAGGAACTGGCCGCCGCCTATGGCGTGACGGCCACCGGCATTGCCGTGGCCTGGATCACCCGTCATCCGGCCAATATCCAGGTCGTGCTCGGCACCACTCGTCCCGAGCGCGTCCGCGAAGCCGCCGCCGGCTCCGATATCCAGCTCACCCGCGAGGAATGGTACCGCCTCTTCCGCGCCGCCGGCCACAAGGTGCCGTGAGGCTGGAGATTTCGCGGCATTAGCCTCGCTGTCATCCCGGCATTGTCTTCCCGCAAAAGCCCTCGCTTTCGCGGGAATGACATCGTTCACAAGACGACATCACGAAAAATCCGAGCCTTGGATACCCATGAAAAACACCCACATAACAAGCCCGCAAGATGCAAGACCCACTTGCATCCGACGGCCTTTGCCATTAGACACGGCCTCGCCTGAAGGGGTTTAGCTCAGTTGGTAGAGCATCGGTCTCCAAAACCGAGGGTCGTGGGTTCGAGTCCCCCAGCCCCTGCCAGGCCTTAATCGAACATTGCCGGTTTGCCTGCGTCGCGTCAGCGCGCGGCTTTTGGCATGGTCAAGGCGGCGAGCACCGCCATGACGCCAAGGATCATCAGAACTGCCATCGTCATCCTCCGTCGCTGGGAGGGGAATTCCGGCCGACCCGCAGCCGTTCCATCACAACGGGGCGGGGCTGCCTATTCGGCGGCGACGGACAGGCGCTCACCGTGGCGGGCCTTGAGCTTGTTCAATTGGTGGGCGGCATGGGTAAGCAGGGCAGTGCGCACCTGTTCATGCGCGACAGCGCCGCAATCGGCCTTGACCGGCAGGTCGAGCGAATATTGGGTGACATTGCCCATGAGGCTCTCGCGGATGCGCACGCGCACGGCCCCCGTGATCCTTTTGGGAATCGTCTTGTGGGGGCCGAAATGCAGAAGCTGGCAGCCAACGACCTCGAACGACATCGCTCCCTCCATGAGCTCCGCCACTTTTTGGGCACATTTCGATCCAAATCCAAATTCGCGCCCGGTGCAAGGGAATTTGCGGCGCTTTCGCACTTATGCTTTACAAGGGCGCGTTTCTGGCGGTTGCCGGGCGCTGCGATTCTCTTGGGCTTGCCTGTTGCAATATGCGGGCAAAGCCTCTAGAGAACCGGTCTCTAGCCGTGCGGGATTCCTGCGCGGCCTTTGGTTTTGCACCAAGATACGAGAAGAGTTGGTTTGCCCATGGCCCGTACGAACCCGATCCAGTTTCTCCAGCAGGTTCGCTCGGAAGTCAGCAAGGTCACCTGGCCCGGCCGGAACGAAGTCGTGATCTCGACGATCATGGTCATCGTGCTGGTCATCCTGGCCAGCCTGTTTTTCCTGCTGGCCGACCAGGTCATTTCTTGGCTCGTATCCTTGATGCTGTCGATCCGCTAAGCGGACTTTTGTAGGTTTATTGGGAGCGGCGACCCCTTCATGGCCAAGCGCTGGTATATCGTTCAGGCGTATTCGAACTTCGAGCGCAAGGTGGCGGATGACATTCGCCAGAAGGTTGCGCAGAAGAAGCTCGAGCACCTGTTTGAAGACGTGATCGTCCCGACCGAGAAGGTTGTGGAAATCCGCCGTGGCCGCAAGGTGGACACCGAGCGCAAGTTCTTCCCGGGCTATGTGCTGGTCAAGATGGACATGACCGACGAGGCGTTCCATCTGATCAAGAACACGCCCAAGGTCACCGGCTTCCTCGGCTCGGACAACAAGCCGATGCCGATCTCGGAGAGCGAGGCCATGTCGATCCTGCAGCAGGTGCAGGAAGGCGTGGATCATCCCAAGCCCTCCGTTAGCTTCGAAGTGGGCGAGAACGTGCGCGTGTCGGACGGTCCCTTCGCCAGCTTCAACGGCGTCGTCGAAGAGGTGGACGAAGAACGTTCGCGCCTCAAGGTCGAGGTCTCGATTTTCGGTCGCCCCACTCCGGTGGAGCTCGAATACGGTCAGGTCGAAAAGGTCTGATCACTCACCGGGGCAACCCGGTGAAAATCCGTGGAAGGGGATGGCGCTTAGCCGGCGTCAGGAAACCGCACCACGGCCATCAACCGCCCGATTGTGGGCATTGAATAGGATGAAAAATGGCTAAGAAGATTACGGGCTATATCAAGCTCCAGGTGCCGGCTGGCTCCGCCACCCCGTCGCCCCCGATCGGTCCCGCGCTGGGTCAGCGCGGTCTCAACATCATGGAATTCTGCAAGGCCTTCAACGCGGCCACGCAGGAACTCGAGAAGGGCTCGCCCATCCCGACCGTGATCACCGCCTATGCCGACAAGAGCTTCACCTTCGAGATGAAGCAGCCGCCGGTGACCTATTTCATCAAGAAGGCGCTCAACCTCAAGTCCGGCTCCAAGCTGCCGGGCAAGGACAGCGCTGGCACCATCACGCAGGCTCAGCTACGCGATATCGCCGAAAAGAAGATGAAGGATCTCAACGCCGATGACGTTGAATCCGCAATGACCATGATCGCCGGTTCCGCGCGCTCCATGGGCATCCAGGTCGAGGGCTAAGAGATATGGCAAAGATCGCAAAGAAGGTCGCCGCTGCCCGCGAAGGCATCGACCGCAACAAGCTCTACTCGCTCGAGGAAGCCATCAAGCTGGTGAAGTCGAAGGCCTCGGCCAAGTTCGATGAATCGGTCGAGATCGCGATGAACCTGGGCGTCGATCCGCGCCATGCCGACCAGATGGTCCGCGGCGTCGTTTCCCTGCCCAACGGCACCGGCAAGACCGTTCGCGTCGCCGTGTTCGCCCGTGGCGCCAAGGCTGACGAAGCCAAGGCTGCCGGTGCGGACATCGTCGGCGCCGAGGACCTGCTGGAAACCATCCAGGGCGGCAAGCTCGATTTCGATCGCTGCATCGCCACCCCGGACATGATGCCGCTGGTCGGCCGTCTCGGTAAGATCCTGGGCCCACGCAACCTGATGCCGAATCCCAAGGTCGGCACCGTGACCATGGACGTTAAGGGCGCCGTTGGCGCTGCCAAGGGCGGCGCCGTGGAATACCGCGTCGAGAAGGCCGGTATCATCCATGCCGGTATCGGCAAGGTGTCGTTCTCGGAAGAAGCGCTGCTGGCCAACATCAAGGCCTTCACCGACGCCGTCGTGAAGTCCAAGCCGGCCGGCGCCAAGGGCACCTATGTCAAGAAGGTCGCCGTGTCGTCCACCATGGGCCCGGGTGTCCATGTCGAGCCGGGTACGGCTCTCTAATTCGGAGCGGGAACTCTCCGTTCGCCGTCATTGCCCGGCTTGTCCGGGCAATCCAAGCGATGCTTCCATATCCCATGGACCACCCGGACAAGCCGGGTGGTGACGGGATGGATGGATTGGGCTATATGCCCGGTCACACCTAATTCCGGACGGTTCGCCGCCCGGTATTCAACAGAATGCGGAGCGATCCGCCTTTTGTTGAAAAAGTCCTGTCCGAGACTGCCGGCCGGCATCAGCCGTTAATTCCGATTTCGGAGCCAGCAATAGACGGGGTGAGACCGGATTTTCGTTCGGTTCGAACCTAAGCCAGTTGCCCCTCGCGGGCGCTCGGTTGGCAGGCACTAACCGTTGTTCCCCGGCCCGGACGGGCAGGGGGCAGCAATTGGCAATGGTCCATAGGCGCTTGCCGCTTCTGGACTTATTTGTGGAGACTAGCTTTGGAAAGAGCGGAAAAGCGTGAAGTCGTTGCCTCGCTCCAGGAAGCCCTCGCGGGCGCTGGATCGATCGTCGTCGCGCACAATACCGGCCTGACCGTCGCTGCTTTCACCGACCTGCGCGTGCAGGTCAAGAAGGCTGGCGGCAAGGTCAAGGTCGCCAAGAACCGCCTTGCCAAGCTCGCTCTGAAGGAAACCGATGTCGCGGACATTTCGGGCCTGTTCACCGGCCCGACCGTCATCGCCTATGCGGAAGATCCCGTCGCTGCACCGAAAATTGCAGCGGCCTTCGCCGAGAAGAACCAGAAGTTCGTCATTCTCGGTGGTGCCATGGGACAGACCGCTCTCGACGCCAATGGCGTCAAGGCGCTGGCGACCATGCCGTCGCTGGACGAACTGCGCGCCAAGCTCGCAGGCCTCGTCAAGCAGCCGGCAACGAACATCGCTTCCATCCTCGTGCAGCCGGGTGCGGGCATTGCTCGCGTCCTCAAGGCTCATTCGGAAAAGAGCGAAGCGGCATAAGGCCGTTCCGAACTACCTCAACATTCGAACCCGAACCCAAACTGAAAAGAGTATAAAATGGCTGCTGATCTCGCCAAGCTCGTTGATGACCTCTCGGCTCTGACCGTCCTCGAGGCCTCTGAACTGTCCAAGCTGCTGGAAGAAAAGTGGGGCGTTTCCGCCGCTGCTCCGGTTGCCGTCGCTGCCGCTGCCGGTGGTGGTGCTGCCGCTCCGGCCGCTGAAGAAAAGACCGAATTCGACGTGATCCTCGCCTCCTTCGGCGACAACAAGATCAACGTCATCAAGGAAGTCCGTGGCATCACCGGTCTCGGCCTGGGCGAAGCCAAGGCCCTGGTCGAAGGCGCTCCGAAGGCCGTCAAGGAAGGCGTGTCGAAGGCTGAAGCCGAAGACATCAAGAAGAAGCTGGAAGAAGCCGGCGCTAAGGTCGAACTCAAGTAATTTCGACTTCTGCCTTGAAATTTGCGAAATGGCGCTTTATGTGCCATTTCGCTTTTCCGTTTCTGACGGAACGATTCGCCAGGGCCGATTGGATGGGTCCAGGCGCCAATTTGCGGAAATATATGACGAATTTGGATGTCGCGGGCACGTTGAAGCCTCTGATGACCTCGCCGCGGGTATGCCTGCGTGCGGGGCTTTAGCCGCTGATCACACGTCTGTGATCCCGTTTCCGGGCCAGGAGCGGGATTTTTGCGTCGTCCAACCGGCCCGCAGAATTTGACTATTGGGCATATATCCCGAGCGCCGACGGCTGATAGTCGGGTCTTTGGATATCTGCCTCCGAGACAAGCAAAAACGGAGCGTTTCCGGGGAAGGTGGTTGCCACTTTCGCCTTGGAGGCGCGCCAATAACTGAAACAGGAGCTTTCATGGCTACCACGTTCAACGGCCGTCGCAAGGTACGCAAGTCCTTCGGGTCCATCCGCGAAGTCACGGAGATGCCCAACCTGATCGAAGTCCAGAAGGCTTCCTACGATCAGTTCCTGTTGGTCGACGAGCCCAAGGGTGGCCGTCCTGACGAAGGGCTGCAATCCGTTTTCCGTTCGGTTTTCCCGATCACCGATTTCTCCAATACCGCCTCGCTGGAATTCGTGCGCTACGAGTTCGAGCAGCCCAAATACGACATCGACGAGTGCCGTGCGCGCGATATCACTTTCGCTGCCCCGCTCAAGGTGACGCTGCGGCTGATCGTGTTCGAAGTGGACGAGGAAACCGGCGCCCGTTCGGTCAAGGACATCAAGGAGCAGGACGTCTATATGGGCGACATGCCCTTCATGACGTCGAACGGCACCTTCATCGTCAACGGCACCGAGCGCGTCATCGTTTCGCAGATGCATCGCTCGCCGGGCGTGTTCTTCGATCACGACAAGGGCAAGACCCATTCCTCGGGCAAGCTGCTCTTTGCCGGCCGCATCATTCCCTATCGCGGTTCCTGGCTCGATATCGAGTTCGACGCCAAGGATATCGTCTATGCGCGTATCGACCGTCGCCGCAAGATTCCGGTCACCTCGCTGCTCAAGGCGCTCGGCATGGACGCCGAGGAAATCCTGGCGACCTATTACAACACGCTGCAATACGAAAAGACCGAGAAGGGCTGGCGCGTTCCCTACGATGCCGAGAAGTGGAAGGGCGCCAAGCCGAGCCACGACCTGATCGACGCCAAGACCGGCGACGTCGTCCATGAGGGCGGCAAGAAGCTGTCCGCGCGCCAGGCCAAGAAGCTGGCCGAGAATGGCCTCACCCACCTGCTGGCGGTCGATGAAGATCTCCACGGCATGTATATCGCCGAGGATCTGGTCAACATGCAGACCGGCGAGATCTATGCCGAAGCCGGCGACGAGATCGACGAGAAGGTGCTGACCAAGCTGGTCGAACTCGGCTTCGACGAGCTGCCGATCCTCGACATCGATCACATCACCATCGGCGCCTATATCCGCAACACGCTGGCCGTGGACAAGAATGAGACCCGCGAGGACGCTCTGTTCGACATCTACCGCGTGATGCGTCCGGGCGAGCCGCCGACGGTCGAAACCGCCGAAGCCATGTTCCAGTCGCTGTTCTTCGACAGCGAGCGCTATGACCTCAGCGCCGTCGGCCGCGTCAAGATGAACATGCGCCTCGAGCTCGATGCGCCCGATACCATGCGGACCCTCCGCAAGGAAGACATCGTGGAAGTCGTCCGCACCCTGGTCGACCTGCGCGATGGCCGTGGCGAAATCGACGACATCGACAATCTGGGCAATCGCCGCGTCCGTTCGGTCGGCGAACTCATGGAAAACTCCTATCGTCTCGGCCTGCTCCGCATGGAGCGCGCCATCAAGGAGCGCATGAGCTCGGTCGAAATCGACACGGTGATGCCGCAGGACCTGATCAACGCCAAGCCGGCGGCCGCCGCGGTGCGGGAGTTCTTCGGCTCGTCCCAGCTCAGCCAGTTCATGGACCAGACCAACCCGCTCTCCGAGATCACCCACAAGCGCCGTCTCTCGGCGCTTGGGCCGGGCGGTCTCACCCGTGAGCGCGCCGGTTTCGAAGTCCGCGACGTGCATCCGACCCATTACGGTCGCATCTGCCCGATCGAGACGCCGGAAGGCCCGAATATCGGCCTGATCAATTCGCTCTCGACCTTTGCCCGCGTCAACAAGTACGGCTTCATCGAGACCCCGTACCGCAAGATCGTCGACGGCAAGCTGACCGATGAGGTTGTGTACCTCTCTGCCATGGAAGAGGCGAAGCACTATGTCGCCCAGGCGAACGTGCAGTTCACCAAGGGCGGCGAGCTGGCCGACGACCTGGTCGTGGCCCGCCATGCCGGCGACAACGGCCTGACACCCAAGGAAAACGTCGATCTGATGGACGTTTCCCCCAAGCAGATGGTCTCGGTCGCCGCCTCGCTGATCCCGTTCCTCGAGAACGACGACGCCAACCGCGCGCTCATGGGCTCGAACATGCAGCGTCAGGCCGTGCCGCTGCTGCGCGCCGAAGCCCCGTTCGTGGGCACCGGCATGGAGCCGATCGTGGCCCGCGATTCCGGCGCCGCCATCGTGGCCAAGCGTACTGGTATCGTGGACCAGGTTGACGCCACCCGCGTCGTGATCCGCGCCACGGAAGAAACCGATGCGTCCAAGTCGGGCGTCGATATCTACAACCTGATGAAGTTCCAGCGTTCGAACCAGTCGACCTGCATCAACCAGCGTCCGCTGGTGGTGGTGGGCGACCACATCAATGCCGGTGACATCATCGCCGATGGTCCCTCGACCGAACTGGGCGACCTGGCCCTGGGCCGCAACGTGCTCGTCGCGTTCATGCCCTGGAACGGCTACAACTTCGAAGACTCCATCCTGCTCAGCGAAAAGATCGCCATGCAGGACGTCTTCACCTCGATCCATATCGAGGAATATGAAGTCATGGCCCGCGACACCAAGCTCGGCCCCGAGGAAATCACCCGCGATATTCCGAACGTTTCGGAAGAAGCGCTCAAGAGCCTCGACGAAGCCGGTATCGTCCATATCGGTGCCGAAGTGCAGCCGGGCGATATCCTGGTCGGCAAGATCACGCCGAAGGGCGAAAGCCCGATGACGCCGGAAGAAAAGCTCCTCCGCGCCATCTTCGGTGAAAAGGCCTCCGACGTTCGCGACACCTCGCTCCGCGTGCCGCCGGGCGATGCTGGTACTGTCGTTGAAGTGCGCGTGTTCAACCGCCACGGCATCGACAAGGACGAGCGCGCCATGGCCATCGAGCGCGAGGAAATCGAGCGCCTGGCCAAGGACCGTGACGACGAACAGTCGATCCTGGACCGCAACGTCTATGCCCGTCTCAAGGAAATGCTGTTCGGCAAGGCCGCCACGGCCGGTCCGAAGGGCTATGTCGTGGGCACCAAGCTCAACGATTCCATCTTCGAGGCGCAGCCGCGCTCGAAGTGGTGGCAGTTCGCGGTCGAAGACGACAAGGTCATGACCGAGATGGAAGCTCTTCATGCCCAGTATGAAGAGAGCCGTCGTCTGCTCGAACAGCGCTTCATCGACAAGGTCGACAAGCTCCAGCGCGGTGACGAACTTCCGCCGGGCGTGATGAAGATGGTCAAGGTCTTCATCGCCACCAAGCGCAAGATCCAGCCGGGCGACAAGATGGCCGGCCGTCACGGCAACAAGGGCGTGGTGTCCCGCATCGTTCCCGTCGAGGACATGCCCTATCTCGAAGACGGCACCTCGGTGGATATCGTGCTGAACCCGCTCGGCGTGCCTTCGCGCATGAATGTGGGCCAGATCCTCGAAACGCACCTGGGCTGGGCTTGCGCCGGCATGGGCAAGAAGATCGACGAGATGGTCCGCGCCTATCATGCCAAGGGCGATCTCAAGCCGCTGCGTCTCGAAATCGGCGAACTCTTCGCCAATGACGAGACCATCACCGATCTCGATGATGACGGCCTGGTGCGCCTGGGCGAACACCTCTCGAAGGGCGTGCCGATCGCAACGCCGGTCTTCGACGGCGCCAAGGAAGCCGATATCGTGGACATGCTCGAGCGGGCAGGGCTGAAGTCCTCGGGTCAGTCGACCGTCTATGACGGCCGCACGGGCGAGCAGTTCGACCGTCAGGTGACCGTGGGCTATATCTACATGCTCAAGCTCGACCACCTGGTGGACAACAAGATCCACGCGCGCTCCATCGGGCCGTACTCGCTGGTCACCCAGCAGCCGCTGGGCGGCAAGGCCCAGTTCGGCGGTCAGCGCTTCGGCGAGATGGAAGTGTGGGCTCTCGAAGCGTATGGCGCCGCCTATACGCTGCAGGAAATGCTCACCATCAAGTCGGACGACGTGGCGGGCCGTACGAAGGTCTACGAGGCCATCGTGCGCGGCGACGACACCTTCGAAGCGGGTATTCCGGAAAGCTTCAACGTCCTGGTCAAGGAAATCCGTTCGCTCGGTCTCAATGTCGAACTTGAGAACCGCGAGCTGGACGCCCCGGCCAATGAAGCTGAAGGCGAACTCGCGCCTCCTCAGGAAGCGGCGGAATAATCCGGCACTTCCCACCCCATTCACCTTCCGTTCGGGACCCGTTCATCAACGGGGTCCCGGGCGGATAGAGGAGAGAATAGATGAACCACCATTCCCACGTCATGGACCCGTTCAACCCGGCCATTCCGGTGCAGACCTTCGATCAGATGAAAATCTCGATCGCGTCGCCGGAAAAGATCCTTTCCTGGTCCTACGGCGAGATCAAGAAGCCCGAGACCATCAATTACCGCACGTTCAAGCCCGAGCGTGACGGCTTGTTCTGCGCGCGCATCTTCGGCCCCGTGAAGGACTATGAGTGCCTGTGCGGCAAGTACAAGCGCATGAAGTTCAAGGGCGTCATCTGCGAAAAGTGCGGTGTGGAAGTCACGCTGAGCCGCGTGCGCCGCGAGCGCATGGGCCATATCGAGCTGGCCGCGCCCGTCGCCCATATCTGGTTCCTCAAGTCGCTGCCGAGCCGCATCGCCCTGCTGCTCGACATGACGCTGAAGGATATCGAGCGCATCCTCTATTTCGAGAACTATGTCGTTCTCGATCCGGGCCTGACGCCGTTCACCCAGAACGAGCTCCTGACCGAAGAGCAATATCTCGACGCCCAGGACGAATACGGCGCGGACACTTTCACCGCCAAGATCGGCGCGGAAGCCATTCGTGACCTGCTGATGAGCCTCGATCTCGAAAAGATCGCGGCGGACCTGCGTGTCGAAATCGCCGAAGCCACCACCGAGCTGAAGCCGAAGAAGCTGGCCAAGCGCCTCAAGATCGTCGAGCAGTTCATCGTGTCGGGCAACAAGCCCGAATGGATGATCATGACCGTCATTCCGGTCATTCCGCCCGAGCTGCGCCCGCTGGTGCCGCTGGATGGCGGTCGCTTCGCCACGTCCGACCTCAACGATCTCTATCGCCGCGTCATCAACCGTAACAACCGCTTGAAGCGCCTGATCGAGCTGCGTGCGCCGGACATCATCATCCGCAACGAAAAGCGCATGCTGCAGGAAGCCGTCGATGCGCTGTTCGACAACGGCCGCCGTGGCCGCACCATTACCGGTGCGAACAAGCGTCCGCTGAAGTCGCTCTCCGACATGCTCAAGGGCAAGCAGGGCCGGTTCCGTCAGAACCTGCTCGGCAAGCGCGTGGACTATTCGGGTCGTTCGGTCATCACTGTGGGTCCGAACCTCAAGCTCCACCAGTGCGGTCTTCCCAAGAAGATGGCGCTCGAGCTGTTCAAGCCGTTCATCTACTCGCGCCTTGAAGCGAAGGGTTTCTCTTCGACCGTCAAGCAGGCCAAGAAGCTGGTCGAGAAGGAAAAGCCCGAGGTTTGGGACATCCTGGACGAAGTGATCCGCGAGCACCCGGTTCTGCTGAACCGCGCGCCGACCCTTCACCGTCTGGGCATCCAGGCCTTCGAGCCGATCCTGATCGAAGGCAAGGCCATCCGTCTGCACCCGCTCGTCTGCTCGGCCTTCAATGCCGACTTCGACGGTGACCAGATGGCCGTGCACGTCCCGCTGTCGCTCGAAGCGCAGTTGGAAGCGCGCGTGCTGATGATGTCGACCAACAACATCCTGCACCCGGCCAATGGTCAGCCGATCATCGTGCCGTCGCAGGATATCGTGCTGGGCCTCTACTATCTCTCGCTGATGAACGATGGCGAGCCGGGTGAAGGCATGGCCTTCGGTTCCTATGCGGAACTCGAACACGCACTCGACAACAAGGTCGTCACCCTGCACACCAAGATCAAGGCCCGCGTGCCGGCTTGGGATGCGGATGGCAACAAGACGTCCGAGATCGTGGAAACGACCCCGGGTCGCATGTTGATCGGCCAGATCCTGCCGCAGAATCCGGCTGTGCCGTTCGCGACTGCGAACCAGCTCATGACCAAGAAGATGATCTCCAAGATGATCGACACCGTCTATCGCGGTTGCGGTCAGAAGGAGACGGTCATCTTCTGTGACCGCGTCATGCAGCTCGGCTTCAAGAACGCCTGTGACGCCGGCATCTCGTTCGGCAAGGACGACATGGTTATCCCTGCGTCCAAGTACACGATCGTGGAAGAGACCCGGAAGCTGGTCGAGGAATTCGAGCAGCAGTACAATGACGGCCTGATCACCCAGGGCGAAAAGTACAACAAGGTCGTCGACGCCTGGGCCAAGTGCGGTGACAAGGTCGCCGAAGAGATGATGGACGCGATCCGCACCGTGCAGGTCGACAAGGAGACCGGCCGTCAGAAGCCGATCAACTCCGTCTACATGATGTCTCACTCGGGTGCCCGTGGTTCGCCGGCCCAGATGAAGCAGCTTGCCGGCATGCGCGGCCTGATGGCCAAGCCGGACGGCTCGATCATCGAGACGCCGATCACCGCCAACTTCAAGGAAGGCCTCAACGTGCTGGAGTACTTCAACTCCACCCACGGTGCCCGTAAGGGTCTGGCCGATACCGCCCTGAAGACCGCCAACTCCGGTTACCTGACCCGTCGTCTCGTCGACGTCGCTCAGGACGCGATCATCGTCACCGAGGATTGCGGCACCGAGCGCGGCCTGACCATGGAGCCGATCGTCGATGCCGGCCAGGTCGTGGCCTCCATCGGGCAGCGCGTTCTGGGCCGGACCACGGCTGATGACGTGTTCCATCCGCTGACCGGCGATCTGATCGCTCCCAAGGGCACCCTGCTCGAGGAAAAGCATGTCGACGTGATCGAAGAGGCTCGCATCCAGTCGATCCGCATTCGCTCGCCGCTGACCTGCGATCTCCGCCAGGGCTGCTGCGCCGCCTGCTATGGTCGTGACCTGGCGCGCGGTACTCCGGTCAATATCGGCGAGGCTGTCGGCGTTATCGCCGCACAGTCCATCGGTGAACCCGGCACGCAGCTCACCATGCGCACGTTCCACATCGGTGGCACGGCACAGGTGGTGGACTCCTCGTTCCTGGAATCGGGCGCCGAAGGCAAGATCGAGATTCGCAACCCGAGCCTGGCCACCGTCGAAGGCGGCAAGCAGGTCGTCATGGCCCGTAACGTCTCGCTGGTCATCGTCGATGCCGAAGGCAAGGAACGTGCGACCCACAAGGTGACCTATGGTTCCAAGCTGCTGGTAAAGGAAGGCGACAATGTCCGCCGTGGCCAGCGCCTGGCCGAATGGGATCCCTACACCCGTCCGATCCTCGCCGAAGTCGAGGGCGAGGTGGTGTTCGAGGACCTGGTCGATGGTGCTTCCGTTGCGGAAAACACCGACGAGGCCACCGGCTTCACCAAGCGCGTGGTCATCGACTGGCGCGGCAATCAGCGTGGTGAAGGCCTCAAGCCTGCCCTCGCGATTTCCCGTGGCGGTGCCATTGCCAAGGTGGATCGCGGCGGCGACGCCCGTTACCTGCTCTCCGTCGACGCGGTCATCGCCGTCGAGCCGGGCGAGAAGGTGGCTCCGGGTGACGTCCTGGCCCGTATTCCGCTGGAATCGGCCAAGACCAAGGACATCACCGGCGGTCTGCCGCGTGTGGCCGAGCTGTTCGAAGCCCGTCGTCCGAAGGACCACGCCATCATCGCCGAGATCGATGGTACCATCCGCTTCGGCCGCGACTACAAGAACAAGCGCCGTGTCATCATCGAGCCGACCGAAGAGGGTGCCGATCCGGTCGAATACCTGATCCCGAAGGGCAAGCCGTTCCATCTCCAGGAAGGCGATGCCATCGAAAAGGGCGAATACATCCTGGACGGCAATCCCGCTCCGCACGACATCCTTGCCATCAAGGGTGTCGAGGAGCTGGCGCGCTACCTCGTCAACGAGATCCAGGAAGTCTATCGCCTGCAGGGCGTGCTGATTAACGACAAGCACATCGAGGTGATCGTTCGCCAGATGCTGCAGAAGGTGGAGATCGTGGAACCCGGCGATTCCGGCCTGCTCAAGGACGAGCAGCTCGACAAGCTGGACTTCGACGAGCTCAACGATCAGCTCGTGGCCGAAGGCAAGAAGCCGGCAACCGCCAATCCGGTGCTGCTCGGCATCACCAAGGCATCGCTGCAGACCCGCTCGTTCATCTCGGCGGCTTCCTTCCAGGAAACCACCCGCGTGCTCAC
Organism: Devosia elaeis; assembly: GCF_001650025.1. GTDB lineage: Bacteria > Pseudomonadota > Alphaproteobacteria > Rhizobiales > Devosiaceae > Devosia > Devosia elaeis. The sequence continues at coordinate 85,439 of NZ_LVVY01000068.1, forward strand.
CGAGGCCGCCGTCTCGGGCAAGGCCGACCTTCTCGAGGGCCTCAAGGAGAACGTGATCGTCGGCCGTCTGATCCCTGCCGGTACCGGTGCGGGCCAGGCCAAGGCCAAGCAGATCGCCGCCAAGCGCGACGACCTGATCCTGGACGAGCGCCGCCGCCAGGCCGAGACCGTCAAGATCGCGGCTCCGGCCGCCGAGTAAGGCGAACGACATTTACGAATTGGGAAAGGGGCCTTCGGGCCCCTTTTCTGTTTCCAGCGGCTTGATGCGCGGGAGCTTGACGCTGCGGCGCAGAAATGGAATGTTTATTTCGTGAAATGTCAAAAATGGAACATAGAGGCCATTTTGATACTGGTTCACGAGGGAGGAAATCGATGAACATTCTGACGAAGAGCTTCGCGGCCCTTGCCCTGGCGGCTATCGCGCTGCCAGCAAGCGTTCTGCCGGCCGCTGCCGAAGGCGAACGGTTCGTGCTGGTCTCGCATGCGCCGGATTCCGACAGCTGGTGGAACACCATCAAGAACGCCATCGCCCTGGCCGGCGAGCAGATGGGCGTGACGGTGGAATATCGCAATCCGCCGACGGGCGACCTGGCCGACATGGCGCGCATCATCGAGCAGGCCGCGGCGTCGAACCCGAACGGGATCATCTCCACCATCGCCGATTTCGACGTGCTGTCCGGCCCGCTCTCCGATGCCGTCGATCGCGGCATTCCGGTCATCACCATCAATTCGGGCACGGTCGAGCAATCCAAGGAAATCGGCGCGCTGCTGCATGTGGGCCAGCCGGAATACGATGCCGGCTTCGGTGCCGGCGAGCGCGCCAAGGCGGCTGGCGTCACCAGCTTCCTCTGCGTCAATCACTACATCACCAATCCGGCCTCGGTGGAGCGCTGCCAGGGCTTTGCCGATGCGCTCGGCGTCGAGCTGGGCAACCAGATGATCGATGCCGGCCAGGATCCGGGTGAAATCCAGTCCAAGGTCGCCGCCTATCTCCAGACCAATGCCGACACCAATGGCATCCTGACCCTCGGCCCCACTTCGGCCCATCCGACCATTGCCGCGCTCAACGCCAATGGCCAGGCCGGCGCCATCTTCTTCGGCACCTTCGACCTGTCGGACGAGATCGCCACGGCGATCGAGGACGGCACGATCAATTTCGCCATCGACCAGCAGCCCTTCCTGCAGGGCTATCTGCCGGTGGTCGTGCTGACCAATCTGGCGCGCTATGGCGTGGTGCCGGGCAATTCCATCAATTCCGGTCCCGGCTTCATCACCAAGGACAATATTGCTCTGGTCGAGCAATATGCCGGTCAATATCGCTGACAGGCCTGCCGCCCGGGGTTTCGGCCCCGGGCGTTCTGAAACCGGCGCCTGCGCCGGCGGCATCCCGGAGATATGATTATGGTTGACCAGCCCTCGGGCGCCCCGGTCGCCGATGAACGCATCCAGCGCCAATCGGGTCTGCGCCGTGCTTTCGTTCGCCCCGAATTGGGCGCCATGGCGGGTGCCGTCCTGGTATTTGTCTATTTCGCCATCGTCGCGGGTGGCACCGGCATGTTTGCCGCCGACGGCATCATGAACTGGGGCGTGGTCTCGGCCCAGTTCGCCATCATCGCCGTGGGCGCGTGCCTCCTGATGATCGCCGGCGAGTTCGACCTGTCCGTCGGCTCGATGATCGGCTTCGCGGGTATCGTCATCGCCCTTCTCAGCGTGCATATGGGCTGGCCCATGTGGGCCTCCATCATCGCCGCCTTCATCGTCGCCATGCTGATCGGCGCCGCCAATGGCTATCTCGTCATCAAGACCGGCCTGCCATCCTTCATCGTCACGCTGGCCTCGCTCTATATCCTGCGCGGTCTCACCATCTATCTGTCCATCTCCACCACGCGGCAGACCATTATCGGGGGCGTGCGCGAGGCGGCGCAGGGCGATTGGCTGGCGGCCTTGTTCGGCGGCAAGGTGCTCGGTTTCGTCTTCTCCTGGCTGGCCGACATGGGCTGGATCGCCACCTTCCAGGCCGGCAACAGGGCAGGGCAGCCGGTGGTGGACGGCATCCCCATGCTGATGATCTGGGCCGTCGCCCTCATTATCTTCGCCCATGTCTTGCTGACGCGGACCCGGTTCGGCAACTGGATTTATGCGTCGGGCGGCGATGCCAGGGCGGCGCGCTATGTCGGTGTGCCGGTTGATCGCGTCAAGATCGCCATGTTCGTGTTCTCGGCCTTCTGCGCCACCATTTTCGCCACCTGCCAGGTGATGGAATTCGGTTCGGCCGCGGCCGATCGCGGGCTGCTCAAGGAGTTCGAGGCCATTATCGCCGTGGTCATCGGCGGCGCGCTGCTCACCGGCGGCTATGGTTCCGTCATTGGTGCGGCGCTGGGCGCGCTGATCTTCGGCGTCGTGCAGCAGGGCCTGTTCTTTGCCGGCGTCGAAAGCTCGCTCTTCCGCGTCTTCCTCGGTGTCATCCTGCTGCTCGCCGTGATCCTCAATACCTATATCCGCCGCCTCATTACCGGGGAGCGTTGAGCCATGGCCGATAATCCGCTCATCGAGCTGATCGATATCAAGAAGCAGTTCGGGCCGGTCATTGCGCTCAATGGCGTTTCGGTTTCCGTCATGCCCGGCGAATGTCATTGCCTCCTGGGCGACAATGGCGCGGGCAAGTCCACCTTCATCAAGACCATGGCTGGCGTCCACAAGCCGACCTCCGGCGAAATCCGCATGAACGGGCAGAAAATCGACTTCGCCAATCCGCGCGATGCCATGGCTGCGGGCGTGGCCACGGTCTATCAGGACCTGGCGATGATCCCGCTCATGTCGGTGACGCGTAATTTCTGGATGGGCCGGGAGCCGCGCAAAGGCTGGGGGCCGTTCCAGTTTCTCGACATGGATCGGGCCAACCAGATCACGCTCGAAGAAATGCGCCGCATGGGCATCAGCCTGCGCGAGCCGGACCAGGCCGTTGGCACCTTGTCGGGCGGTGAGCGGCAGACGGTGGCTATCGCCCGGGCGGTCTATTTCGGCGCCAAGGTGCTCATTCTCGACGAACCCACCTCCGCCCTCGGTGTCCGGCAGACGGCCAATGTTCTGGCCACGATCGACCGGGTCCGCAAGACTGGCGTCGGCATCGTCTTCATCACCCACAATGTCCGCCACGCCTTGGCCGTCGGCGACCGCTTCACCGTCCTCAATCGCGGCAAGACCCTGGGGACGGCGAAGAAAGGGGAGCTTACACCCGAGCAATTGCAGGACATGATGGCGGGCGGCGCGGAACTGGCGGAATTGAGCGCGTCGCTGGGCGGCACGGTTTAGATGTTTGAGCCGGGCTTGTGATGGAAACCTCTTCGCCGATCCTTCCCATCCTGCGTCATTGCTGGGCTCGTCCCGGCAATCCATTTGCTGCAATATTGCATGGACCACCCGGATAAACCGGGTGGTGACGATGGAGGAGGTGGCCGAAACCCCTTGAGGAAGTGGATTCTGGCTAAGACGACAGGCTTTGAGCAGATCGGAACAATCATGTCGGATAGAATTGGCGTCGGGCTCATCGGCACCGGTTATATGGGCAAGTGCCACGCCCTGGCCTGGAATTCAGTCAAGGCCGTGTTCGGGGACGGGCCGCGTCCGCGCCTCGTCCATCTCGCCGAGGCCAATGCCGAGCTGGCGCGCCAGCGCGCCGAAGAATTCGGCTTCGAAAAGTCGACAGGTGACTGGCGCGAGCTGATCGCCGATCCCGATGTGGATGTGGTCTCCGTCACCACGCCCAATGCCTTCCATGCCGAAATGGCGATTGCCGCTCTCGAGGCCGGCAAGCATGTCTGGTGCGAAAAGCCGATGGCCGTGGGCTACGCCGAGGCCGAACGGATGGAAGCGGCGGCACGGGCCAGCGGTCGGGTCGCCATACTCGGCTACAACTACATCCAGAACCCGATGATCCGGCAGATCGGCGAGTTGATCGCCGCCGGCAGCATCGGCACGGTCAACCATGTCCGCGTCGAAATGGACGAGGATTTCATGGCCGATCCGGAGGCGCTCTTCTATTGGAAGAGCGAGGCCAGTTCGGGCTATGGCGCGCTCGACGATTTCGCCGTGCATCCGCTCAGTCTCCTTCAAACCCTGTTCGGCAATCCCACCCGGGTCTTTGCCCACCAGGCCAAACCCTATGCGGATCGGCCGCTTGGGGCAGGAGGGCGCCGCGCTGTCGAAACTTTCGATATCGCCAGCGTGCTGTTCGAGATCGGCGCCATCGGCGGTATTCTCGCCGTCAACCGCTCGGCCTGGGGGCGGAAGGGCCGCATCGTTCTGCAAATCTTCGGCTCTGCCGGCAGCATCGTCTATGACCAGGAGCGCATGAACGAATTGCAGCTCTATCGGGCAAACGGCCCGGCGTCAGGGCAGGGCTTTACCACCATGCTGGCCGGCCCCGCCCACAAGCCCTATGACCGTTTCATTCCCGCGCCCGGCCACGGCCTGGGCTTCAACGACCTCAAGGTCATCGAGTGCCACGAATTGCTGCGGGCCATTGCCGGGGAACCCGCGCGGGTGATCGACTTTGCCGCGGGGCTGACGATCGAGCGCAGCGTTCATGCCATGGCGCGCAGCCATGCGGAGCAGGCCTGGGTCAGTTTAAACAGCTAAACTGCTCATATTGGCCTGAACCAGCCGGCTAGAAGACCTCATGGTGAGCCTGTCGAACCACGAGGTCGGGCACGCTACGAGCTGTGTGCCACGACCCCGCCCTTCGACTGGCTCAGGATGAGGTCTACTGGCGCTATAGTGCAGAGGTGAACGCGATGGCCTACCCGTATCAGGCCGCGCCATCTTCCATGCCGGCCAGATATCGGGTCAATTCCCGCGCGGCAGCGGCCCCCGCGCGATTGGCGCCGATGGTCGATGCGGACGGACCGTATCCGACGAGGTGTATCCGGGGATCCTTGGCGGCCTGGGTGGCGAGCCTGCCGGTCATGACAATGCCGCCATTCTCCTCCCGAAGCTGCAGCGGCGCGAGGTGGTCGAGGGCGCTGCGAAAGCCGGTGCACCACAGGATGACATCGACATCGCGGGATGTGCCATCCTCCCAGCGAACCCCGCTTTCGGAGATTTCGGAAAACATCGGCAGGCGATCCAGCGCGCCGCGCGCCTGCATCGCTTCGATCGCCGGCGTGACCGGCAGGCCCGTCACCGAAACGACGGCGCGCGGCGGCAGGCCCGCCCGCACCCGTTCCTCCACCATGGCCACGGCCATGCGCCCGGCCTCTTCGTCGAATGGGCCCGTGCGCCAGCGCGGCGGCGTCCTCGTTACCCAGGTGGTCCGCGTCACCTGGGAGATTTCATCGAGAAGCTGTATGGCCGAAATTCCGCCGCCCACGATCAGGACATGCTTGCCCCTGAACTCGTCCGCGGTTCGGTAATCCTTTGTGTGCAACTGCCTGCCCGTGAAGAGATCGCGGCCGGGATAGTCCGGCACATAGGGCTGTTCCCAGGTGCCGGTGGCATTGATGATGCCACGCACCGAAAACAATCCCCTGTCGCTTTCCACCCTCAGGTGGTCACCGCGCGGGCACACGACCTTGACGTCGGCGGGACGCAAGACGCGGAGATCGAAATGGCTCTCATAGGCGGCGAAATAGTGCGGCACGGCCACCGAGGCCCGGACGGATTGGTCGGTGCCGGAAAACTCGGCAAAGCCCAGCCCCGGAAGGTCATGGACACGGTTGACCGTGCTGAGGGTGAGCGAGGGCCAGCGATGCTGCCAGGCGCCGCCGGGCGAGGGGGCGTGGTCGAGCACCAGGAAGTCGCGTTGGGGGACAAGTCCCAGCTTCTTCAGATGATAGGCCGAACTCAGGCCGGCCTGTCCCGCGCCGATCACCACGATGTCGAGTTTCAGGGCGGTGCGCAGGGCAGGGGTGGTCAATTCGGCAAGCTCCAGCAGGGACGTCACACTTAGGGTGCATGCCGATGCCGCACAAGCAATGGGAAAGCCATTGCAGGTCCGCCGCGCATGGCTCAAACGCGCGTCCGAACGATATGGGACAAAACCGTCCAGTCGGGCAAATCGGGCCCGATCCGATCAAACCCCCGGAAATGCATGGCTCTCCCTCGGATTTTTCACGAAAGAATCCTTGACGGGGCGAGTCTTCGGTTCTAAACAGCGCCTACCTAAGCGGTCGGTCGTGATTGTCACACCGGGTCCCTGCCATCTCGTGCGGGAATCCAGGGCAGTCAAACACACTGTCGGGTAACTAGACGAAGCAAATCCTTGTGCGCATGACTGCTGCCGAAAGGCGGGTGGTCCGCTGCAACTGAGGCGCCGCCGAATCCATGAACGGTTCGGGCGAGCGCCGCTTTGGTTTGCTTGTGTTGACCGTATGATTTTGGACCAATGGAAAGAGCGCAATGCCCACCATTAATCAGCTGATCCGCAAGCCACGCGCCAGCAAGCCAAAGCGGAACAAAGTTCCGGCCATGGAAGCCAATCCGCAAAAGCGCGGCGTTTGCTCCCGTGTGTACACGACGACCCCGAAGAAGCCGAACTCGGCTCTGCGCAAGGTGGCCAAGGTTCGCCTGACCAACCAGCGCGAAGTGATTTCGTACATCCCGGGCGAAGGTCACAACCTTCAGGAGCACTCTGTCGTGCTCATCCGCGGCGGCCGCGTGCGCGACCTGCCGGGTGTTCGTTATCACGTGCTCCGCGGTGTTCTTGACACCCAGAGCGTGAAGGACCGCAAGCAACGCCGTTCGAAGTACGGCGCGAAGCGTCCGAAGTAAGGAGAATTTGAGTCATGTCCCGTCGCCACCGTGCAGAGAAGCGTGACGTTATTCCCGATCCCAAGTTCGGCGATCTGGTCGTCACCAAGTTCATGAACTCCCTGATGAAGGACGGCAAGAAGTCGGCTGCCGAATCCATCGTCTATGGCGCTTTCGACATCGTCGAAGCCAAGACCAAGCAGGATCCGATCACCGTGTTCCATGGCGCCCTGGACAATATCCGTCCGGCCGTCGAAGTGCGCTCGCGCCGCGTTGGTGGTGCCACGTACCAGGTTCCGGTTGAAGTCCGTGCCGACCGTCAGCAGGCCCTGGCCATCCGCTGGCTCATCGATTCCGCCCGCAAGCGCGGCGAGAACACCATGCGCGAGCGCCTTTCCGGCGAGCTCATGGATGCGATGAATGGCCGTGGTCAGGCCGTCAAGAAGCGCGAAGATACGCACCGTATGGCTGATGCCAACCGTGCCTTCTCGCACTACCGCTGGTAGTAGGAGCATCTCATGGCACGCGAAACCGCCATCAATCTCTATCGTAACTTCGGCATCATGGCCCACATCGATGCCGGCAAGACGACCACGACCGAGCGCATCCTGTACTATACCGGCAAGAACCATAAGATGGGCGAGACCCATGATGGTGCTTCCACCATGGACTGGATGGAGCAGGAGCAGGAACGCGGCATCACCATCACCTCGGCTGCGACCACCACGTCGTGGAAGTCGCGCGATGGCGTGCAGCACCGCTTCAACATCATCGACACCCCCGGCCACGTGGACTTCACCATCGAAGTCGAGCGTTCGCTGCGCGTGCTCGACGGTGCCGTCGCCCTGCTGGATGCCAATGCCGGTGTCGAGCCGCAGACGGAAACCGTCTGGCGCCAGGCCGACAAGTACCACGTTCCGCGTCTGATCTTCGTCAACAAGATGGACAAGATCGGTGCCGATTTCTATCGCTGCGTCGAGATGATCGGTTCGCGTCTGGGTGCCAAGGGCATTCCGGTCCAGCTGCCGATCGGCGCCGAGACCGAGTTCAAGGGCGTCGTCGACCTGATCGAGATGAAGGGCGTTGTCTGGCGCAACGAAGAGCTCGGTGCCCAGTGGGACATCGTCGAGATCCCGGCCGACCTCAAGGAGAAGGCCGAGAAGTACCGTGAGGCCATGATCGAAGCGGCCGTCGAAATGGACGACGCTGCGATGGAAGCCTATCTCGAAGGCGAAGTGCCGAACAACGACACCATCCGTCGTCTGCTCCGCAAGGGCGTCATCGACACCAAGTTCTTCCTCGTCTATGCCGGCTCGGCCTTCAAGAACAAGGGCGTGCAGCCCCTGCTCGATGGCGTGATCGACTTCCTGCCCTCGCCGATCGACATTCCGGCGATCAAGGGCATCGACGCCAAGACCGAAGAGCCGATCGAGCGTCATGCCGACGACAACGAGCCGCTCTCGATGCTGGCCTTCAAGATCGCCAACGACCCGCATATGGGCACGTTGACCTTCTGCCGCATCTATTCGGGTCACCTCGAAGCCGGCGTGCAGCTGGAAAACACCGTGAAGGGCAAGCGCGAGCGCGTTGGCCGCATGTTCCAGATGCACTCGAACAGCCGCGAGCAGATCACCGAAGCTTATGCCGGTGACATCGTGGCCATCGTCGGCCTCAAGGACACCACCACGGGTGATACCCTGGCTCCGACCAACTCGCAGGTTATCCTCGAGCGCATGATCTTCCCGGATCCGGTTATCGACATCTCCGTCGAGCCGAAGTCCAAGGCCGACCAGGAAAAGATGGGCCTCGCGCTCAACCGCCTGGCTGCCGAAGATCCGTCGTTCCGCGTCAAGACCGACGAGGAATCGGGCCAGACCATCATCTCGGGCATGGGCGAATTGCACCTCGACATCATCGTCGACCGCATGAAGCGCGAGTTCAAGGTGGAAGCCAATATTGGTCAGCCGCAGGTGGCGTATCGTGAAACGATCACCCGCAAGACCGAGAAGGACTACACCCACAAGAAGCAGTCCGGCGGTTCGGGCCAGTTCGCCCGCATCAAGATCGTCGTCGAGCCGGGTGAAGTCGGCAAGGGCCTCGAATTCGTCAATGCCATCGTCGGCGGCGCTGTTCCCAAGGAATACGTGCCGGGCGTCAGCAAGGGTATCGAATCGGTCATGGGCGCTGGCCCGCTGATCGGCTTCCCCGTCGTTGACGTGAAGGTGACGCTCGTCGATGGCGCCTACCACGACGTCGACTCCTCGGTGCTCGCGTTCGAAATCGCCGGCCGTGCGGGCTTCCGCGAAGCCCTGCGTGAAGCCGGTCCGAAGATCCTCGAACCGATCATGAAGGTTGAAGTTGTCACGCCAGACGATTACATGGGCGACGTCATCGGCGACCTCAACTCGCGTCGTGGGCAGATCCAGGGCACTGAAAGCCGTGGTGTTGTCCAGGTCGTGAATGCGTTCGTGCCGCTTGCAAACATGTTCGGTTACGTCAACTCGCTGCGCTCGATGAGCCAGGGTCGTGCTCAGTACACGATGACGTTCGACCATTACGAACAGGTTCCGCAGGCGGTGGCTGACGAAGTCCAGGCCAAGTACGCCTAACAACAGCGCAAGCTAAAAACTCAACTGAATGTCGGCGATTGCGCTGACGAATTTGGAGAAAAGTGATGGCGAAGGAAAAATTTGCCCGTAACAAGCCGCACTGTAACATCGGCACCATCGGTCACGTTGACCATGGCAAGACCTCGCTGACCGCAGCGATCACCAAGGTCCTGGCCGAAACCGGCGGCGCTGCGTTCCGCGATTACTCGCAGATCGACAATGCGCCGGAAGAAAAGGCTCGTGGCATCACCATCAACACCTCGCACGTCGAGTACGAGACGGCCAACCGTCACTACGCTCACGTCGATTGCCCGGGCCACGCCGACTACGTGAAGAACATGATCACCGGTGCCGCACAGATGGACGGCGCGATCCTGGTCGTGTCCGCTGCCGACGGCCCGATGCCCCAGACCCGTGAGCACATCCTGCTTGCCCGTCAGGTTGGCGTGCCGGCCCTGGTCGTGTTCCTGAACAAGTGCGACATGGTCGACGATCCGGAACTGCTCGAGCTCGTCGAGCTCGAAGTGCGCGAGCTGCTCTCGTCCTACGAATTCCCGGGCGACGACATTCCGGTGATCCGTGGTTCGGCTCTGGCTGCCCTGGAAGACAGCGACAAGGCCCTCGGCCATGACGCCGTGCTGAAGCTGATGGAAGCCGTTGACGCCTACATCCCGCAGCCGGAGCGTCCGGTCGACCAGCCCTTCCTGATGCCGATCGAAGACGTGTTCTCGATCTCGGGTCGCGGCACCGTGGTGACCGGCCGTGTCGAGCGCGGTATCGTCAAGGTTGGTGAAGAAGTCGAAATCGTCGGCATCAAGGCCACCCAGAAGACGACCGTGACCGGCGTTGAAATGTTCCGCAAGCTGCTCGATTCGGGTGAAGCCGGCGACAATATCGGCGCGCTGATCCGTGGTATCGACCGCACCCAGGTGGAACGCGGCCAGGTGCTCTGCAAGCCCGGTTCCGTGACCCCGCACACCGACTTCGTTGCTGAGGCCTATATCCTCACCAAGGAAGAAGGCGGCCGTCACACTCCGTTCTTCGGCAACTACCGTCCGCAGTTCTACTTCCGCACCACCGACGTGACGGGTATCGTCACCCTGCCGGAAGGCACGGAAATGGTGATGCCGGGCGACAACATCAACATGAACGTTCAGCTCATCGTTCCGATCGCCATGGAAGAGAAGCTCCGCTTCGCTATCCGTGAAGGTGGCCGCACCGTCGGCGCCGGCGTCGTCGCGAAGATCCTGAAGTAATCGTCCTAGAGACTTTCGCGGCGCGCGTGTCTGCGCGCCGCGATCCATTTTGTCAGGATTTGAGAAGATGAACGGTCAGAATATTCGCATCCGCCTCAAGGCGTTTGACCATCGCGTGCTCGACACCTCGACCCGCGAGATCGTCAACACTGCCAAGCGTACGGGTGCGCAGGTGCGCGGGCCGATCCCGCTGCCGACCCGTATCGACAAGTTCACCGTCAACCGCTCGCCGCATATCGACAAGAAGGCCCGCGAGCAGTTCGAGATCCGGACCCACAAGCGTCTGCTGGACATTGTGGACCCGACTCCCCAGACGGTCGATGCACTGATGAAGCTCGATCTCGCCGCCGGTGTCGACGTCGAAATCAAGCTCTAATAACGAGTTTCCGCGCCTGCCGCTAAAGGGGTCCTCTGAAGACATGACCCGGCAGAGCGCCAAATGAGAAGGTAAAAACCGATGCGTTCTGGATTGATCGCACAGAAGCTGGGGATGACCCGCATCTTCACCGAGGACGGCAACCACGTCCCCGTGACGGTGCTGGGCCTGCAGAACTGCCAGGTGGTGGGCCAGCGCACTGTCGAGAAGGATGGCTATGTCGCCCTCCAGCTCGGTGCCGGCCAGGCCAAGGCCAAGAACATCTCCAAGGCCGAGCGCGGCCAGTATGCCGTCGCCAAGGTCGAGCCCAAGCGTCACGTGGCCGAGTTCCGCGTGGATGCCGACAACCTCATCGAGGTTGGCGCTACGCTCAAGGCCGACCATTTCGCGGAAGGCCAGCTGGTCGACGTGACCGGAACCTCCATCGGTAAGGGTTTTGCCGGCGGTATGAAGCGCTGGAACTTCGGTGGTCTGCGTGCTTCGCACGGTGTGTCCGTGTCGCACCGCTCCATCGGTTCCACCGGTGGCCGCCAGGATCCGGGCAAGACCTTCAAGAACAAGAAGATGCCGGGCCATATGGGTGATCGTCGTATCACCACGCAGAACGTCAAGGTCGTCAAGACCGACGTGGAGCGTGGTCTGATCATGATCCAGGGTTCGGTTCCGGGCTCCAAGGGTGCCTGGATCATGATCAAGGACGCCGTCAAGAAGCCGGCTCCCGCGAACGCAGCCTTCCCGGGCTCGTTCGAGGCCGCTGCTGCGGGAGAAGCGAAGTAAATGGAACTCAAGGTAACCACTCTCGACGGCAAGGCCGCCGGCACGGTCGATCTCAAGGACGATCTGTTCGGTCTCGAGGTCCGTCCCGATATCCTGCATCGCATGGTTCGCTACCAGCAGCTCAAGGCCATGGCCGGCACGCATGACGTGAAGAACCGGTCGGAAGGCGCGCGCACGGGCAAGAAGTTCGTGAAGCAGAAGGGTTCTGGCGGCGCTCGTCACGGCGACCGCAAGGCTCCGCAGTTCCGTGGTGGTGGCCGTGCATTCGGTCCGACCCCGCGCAGCCATGCGATCGACCTGCCCAAGAAGGTCCGCGCCCTGGCGCTCAAGCATGCGCTCTCGTCCAAGGCCAAGGCTGGCTCGCTCGTCGTCATCGACAGCGTTGCTCAGAAGGAAGCCAAGACGGCAGCCCTGCGCACGACCTTCGGCAAGCTGGAATGGGCGAATGCCCTGATCATCGATGGCGCGACTGTCGACCAGAACTTCGCTCTGGCCGCCCGCAACATCCCGAATATCGACGTGCTGCCGGTGCAGGGGATCAACGTTGTGTCGATCCTGAAGCGTGACAAGCTCGTCCTCACCAAGGCAGCGCTCGAAGCGCTCGAAGCGAGGTTCGCATGAACAAGCTTGCCGCTTACGACATCATCCGTAACCCCGTCGTGACGGAAAAGTCGACCATGGCTTCGGAAGCCAACCAGGTTGTCTTCGACGTCGCCATCGACGCCAACAAGACCGAGATCAAGGCCGCCGTCGAGCAGCTCTTCTCGGTCAAGGTCAAGGCAGTGAACACCCTGGTCCGCAAGGGCAAGGTGAAGCGCTTCCGTGGTCGTGTCGGTGTCCGCAACGACATCAAGAAGGCCGTTGTAACCCTGGTTGACGGCCAGTCGATCGATATTTCGACCGGCCTCTAAGGGACGAGAGACAGACAAATGGCTCTAAAGACTTACAATCCCACCTCCGAAGGCCGTCGTACCCTGATCACGACCGATCGTTCGGAACTGTGGAAGGGCGCCCCGGTCAAGGCTTTGACCGAAGGCCTCAGCAAATCCGGTGGCCGTAACAATCGTGGCCGCATCACCGCGTTCCATCGCGGTGGTGGTCACAAGCGCAGCTACCGCATGATCGACTTCAAGCGCGTGAAGTTCGACGTGGTCGGGACCGTTGAGCGTCTCGAATACGATCCGAACCGCACCGCCTGGATCGCTCTGATCAAGTACGAAGACGGCGAGCTTGCCTATATCGTGGCTCCGCAGCGTCTGGCAGCCGGCGACAAGGTCATCTCCTCGATGAACGGCGCCGACGTGAAGCCGGGCAATGCCATGCCGCTGGAGCGCATGCCCGTCGGCACCATCGTGCACAATATCGAGCTGAAGCCCCGCAAGGGCGGCCAGGTCGCCCGTTCGGCCGGTGCCTATGCTCAATATGTGGGCCGCGACCAGGGTTGGGCCATTCTGCGCCTCAATTCGGGTGAGCAGCGCCGCGTGCACGGCTCGTGCCTGGCCACTGTTGGTGCCGTGTCCAACCAGGACCACTCCAACACCTCGCTCGGCAAGGCCGGTCGCAATCGCTGGCTCGGCCGCAAGCCGGTCAACCGCGGCGTGACCATGAACCCGGTCGATCACCCGCATGGTGGTGGTGAAGGCCGTACGTCGGGTGGCCGTCATCCGGTGACCCCGTGGGGCAAGCCCACCAAGGGCAAGCGTACGCGCAGCAACAAGGCTACGGACCAGTTTATCGTTCGCAGCCGTCACGTGAAGAAGGGCAGGTAAGACATGACCCGTTCGATTTGGAAGGGGCCGTTCGTCGACGGCTATCTGCTCAAGAAGGCCGAGAAGGCCCAGTCCTCTGGCCGCAACGACGTGGTCAAGATCTGGTCCCGTCGCTCGACCATCCTGCCGCAGTTCGTCGGCATCACGTTCGGCGTGCATAACGGCCAGAAGCATATCCCGGTGTCCGTCACCGAGGAAATGATCGGCCACAAGTTCGGTGAGTTCGCTCCGACCCGTACCTATTACGGGCACGCGGCCGACAAGAAGGCCAAGAGGAAGTAAGAGATGAGCAAGCCAAAGACTGAGCGCGCTCTCAAGGATAACGAGGCAAAGGCTGTGCTGCGCATGCTGCGCATCAGCCCTCAGAAGCTGAACCTCGTCGCGCAGTTGATCCGTGGCAAGAAGGTCGAGCGGGCCCTGGCCGATCTCGAGTTCAGCCACAAGCGCATCTCCGGCCAGGTGAAGAAGGTGCTCGAGAGCGCCATCGCCAATGCCGAAAACAACCATGGCCTGGACACCGACGCCCTCGTCGTTGCCGAAGCCTATGTGGGCAATTCGCTCGTCATGAAGCGTTTCACCGCTCGCGGTCGCGGCCGTTCGTCGCGCATCGAGAAGCCGTTCTCGCATCTGACGATCGTCGTCCGGCAAGTTGAGGAGGCCGCATAATGGGCCAGAAAATCAATCCGATCGGCTTCCGCCTCGGCATCAACCGCACCTGGGACAGCCGCTGGTTCGCCAACAAGGGCGAATACGGTACCCTGCTGCAGGAAGACCTGAAGATCCGTACGGCTCTTCTGGAAGATCTCAAGGCCGCCGCGGTGTCCAAGATCGTCATCGAGCGTCCGCACCGCAAGTGCCGCGTGTCGATCCACACTGCTCGTCCGGGCATCGTGATCGGCAAGAAGGGCGCCGACATCGACAAGATCCGCGCCAAGGTGAAGAAGTTCACCGACAGCGAAGTGCACATCAACATCGTTGAAGTGCGCAAGCCCGAGACCGACGCGACGCTGGTTGCCCAGGGCATCGCCCAGCAGCTGGAACGCCGCGTTGCCTTCCGCCGTGCCATGAAGCGCGCCGTGCAGACCGCGATCCGTATGGGCGCCGGCGGCATCCGCGTGAATGTTGGTGGTCGTCTCGGTGGTGCCGATATCGCCCGTACCGAATGGTACCGCGAAGGTCGCGTCCCGCTGCACACCCTGCGTGCCGATATCGACTATGGTACCGCCGAAGCCGAAACCACTTACGGCATCATCGGTATCAAGGTGTGGATCTTCAAGGGCGAAGTCCTTGAGCATGATCCGTCGGCTCATGAGCGTCGCGCTACCGAAGGTGGCGAAGGCGGTCAGCGTAGCGAACGCGAACCGCGCCGTGAGCGCGGCGACCGCGACCGCGAACGCGCATAAGAAGGTTAGTTCATTATGCTGCAACCGAAGAGAACTAAGTTCCGCAAGGCTCACAAGGGCCGCATCCATGGCCTGGCCAAGGGTGGTACCGACCTGGCATTCGGCCAGTACGCTCTTAAGGCCACCGAGCCGGAACGCGTCACTGCCCGCCAGATCGAAGCTGCCCGTCGCGCGATCACTCGCGAGATGAAGCGCCAGGGCCGCGTCTGGATCCGGATTTTCCCGGATGTGCCGGTCTCCAAGAAGCCGACCGAAGTCCGTATGGGTAAGGGTAAGGGCTCCGTGGAATACTGGGCCGCGCGCGTAAAGCCGGGTCGCATCGTTTTTGAGATTGACGGTGTGCCCGAAGACATTGCAAAGGAGGCGCTTCGCCTCGGTGCGATGAAGTTGCCGATCACCACGCGTATTGTCACGCGTATTGCCGACTAAGGAACACGAGCATGAAAGCCAGTGATGTGCGGGCCAAGACCGCAGACGAACTGAAAGATCAGCTCGTCGACCTGAAGAAAGAACAGTTCAACCTGCGTTTCCAGCGTGCTACCCAGCAGCTGGAAAAGCCGGCCCGGGTCAAGGAAGTCCGCCGCGATATCGCGCGGATCAAGACGATCCTGACCGAAAAGAACGCAGCTAAGTAAGGAATAGATCCATGCCAAAGCGCGTTTTGCAGGGGACTGTCGTCTCCGACGCCAATGACAAGACCATCGTGGTTCGTGTCGAGCGCCGTTTCACCCATCCGCTTCTGAAGAAGACCGTGCGTCGTTCCAAGAAGTACCACGCCCACGACGAAAACAACGTGGCCAAGGTCGGAGAGACCGTGTGGATCGAGGAAACTGCGCCGATCAGCAAGAATAAGCGCTGGGCGCTTGTTCCGTCCGCGTAAGAGAAACAATTCAGGTCGGCGCGCCGGGTGACGGTGCTGCCGATAACTTAGAAGGCATCCAGTCATGATCCAGATGCAGTCCAATCTCGACGTCGCCGATAATTCCGGCGCCAAGCGAGTCATGTGCATCAAGGTGCTGGGCGGTTCGCACCGCAAATACGCCTCGGTCGGCGACGTTATCGTCGTTTCGGTCAAGGACGCTATTCCGCGCGGCCGCGTCAAGAAGGGCCAGGTGATGAAGGCCGTGGTGGTTCGCACCGCAACCGACATCCGCCGTCCCGACGGCACCGTCATCCGTTTCGACAAGAACGCCGCCGTTCTTCTGAACAATCAGAAGGAACCGATCGGCACCCGTATCTTCGGACCGGTTCCGCGCGAGCTCCGCGCCAAGAACCACATGAAGATCATTTCGCTCGCTCCTGAGGTGCTGTAATGGCCGCCAAGATTAAGAAGGGCGACAAAGTGGTCGTCCTGGCCGGCAAGGACAAGGGCAAGACCGGTCAGGTCCTGTCTGTCATTCCGTCCGAAACCCGCGCGATCGTCCAGGGCATCAACCTGGTCCGTCGTCACCAGAAGCAGACTGCCTCGACCGATTCCGGCATCTTCACCAAGGAAGCGCCGATCCACCTGTCGAACCTGGCGGTCGCCGATGCCAAGGGCAAGCCCACGCGCGTCGGTTTCCAGATCAAGGACGGCGTGAAGACCCGCGTCGCCAAGACCACCGGAGATCAGATCGATGGCTGAGACCGCTTACGTTCCGCGTCTCCGGACCGAGTACGAAAACAACATCAAGGCCGCCCTGCGCGAGCAGTTCGCCTACAAGAACGTCATGGAGCTGCCGCGCCTTGACAAGATCGTCCTGAACATGGGCGTCGGCGAAGCCGTCAACGACACCAAGAAGGTGAAGTCGGCTGCCGATCAGCTGGAGCTGATTGCCGGTCAGAAGCCGGTCATCACCCATGCCCGCAAGTCGATCGCCGGCTTCAAGGTCCGTGAAGGCATGCCGCTCGGCGTGAAGGTCACGCTGCGCAAGACGCGCATGTACGAATTCCTGGACCGCCTGGTGAACATCGCCCTGCCGCGCGTCCGCGACTTCCGCGGCCTCAACCCGAACGCCTTTGACGGCCGTGGCAACTACGCCTTCGGCATCAAGGAACACATCATTTTCCCCGAGATCAACTACGATCAGATCGATCAGGTCTGGGGCATGGACATCGTGGTTGCCACGACGGCCAAGAATGATGACGAGGCCCGCGCGCTTCTCAAGGCATTCAACTTCCCGTTCCGCCAGTAAGCGGGCAGGGAAGGGATAAAGGATCAGGACATGGCAAAGACCAGCTCCATCGAAAAGAACAAGAAGCGCGCCGCTCTGGCCAAGCAGTACGCCGACAAGCGCGCTGCGCTGAAGGCGACCGTGAAGAACCAGGACACTCCCATCGAGGAGCGTTTCAAGGCCAGCCTCAAGCTGGCTGAACTGCCGCGCAACTCGGCCAAGGTCCGCATTCGCAATCGCTGCGAAGTGTCGGGTCGTCCGCGTGGTTACTATCGCAAGCTCAAGATGAGCCGTATCGCCCTGCGTCAGCTGGGCAACCTGGGTCAGATCCCGGGTCTGGTGAAGTCGAGCTGGTAAGGAGAACATCAAATGAGCTTTTCCGATCCCATCGGCGATATGCTGACCCGCATCCGCAACGCGCAGCAGCGTCGCAAGACTTCCGTTTCGACTCCGGCCTCGACCCTGCGCGGTCGCGTGCTGGACGTGCTCCAGTCCGAGGGTTTCATCCGCGGCTATTCGGAGACGAAGTTCGAGAACGGTGCCGCCGAATACGAAATCGAACTGAAGTATTCGGACAATGAAGGCGTGATCCGCACCATCGAGCGCGTGTCCCGTCCCGGCCGCCGCGTTTACGCGTCGGTAAAGAACATCCCCCAGGTTGCCAACGGCCTCGGCGTGTCGATTCTGTCCACCCCCAAGGGTGTGATGGCCGACCACGAAGCCAAGGCCGCCAATGTGGGTGGCGAGGTACTCTGCCGCGTCTTCTAAGGAAGGCGTGGCAAGACGATTACTCAAGGAAGCATTATGTCACGTACTGGCAAGAAACCGGTGGCCCCGGTAAACGGCGTTACGGTCACGATCAACGGTCGTACCGTGTCCGCCAAGGGCCCGAAGGGCGAACTGAGCCTGCAGCTCATGGATATCGTCAATGTGGAGCAGGGTTCGGATGGCATCGTCATCACCCCCGCCAACGACACCCGTGAGGCTCGCGCTGCCTGGGGCACCACCCGCGCGCTGATCCAGAACATGGTCACCGGGGTGAGCGCCGGCTTCGAGAAGAAGCTCGCCATCCAGGGCGTCGGTTATCGCGCCGCCATGCAGGGCAAGGATGTGAAGCTCTCGCTGGGTTTCAGCCACGAAGTGATCTATGCGGCTCCCCAGGGGATCACCCTGGCCGTTCCGGCACCGACGGAAATCGTCGTCACCGGCATCGACAAGCAGCAGGTTGGCCAGGTTGCGGCCGAGATCCGCGGTTGGCGTCCCCCTGAGCCCTATAAGGGCAAGGGCGTGCGTTACGCCAACGAGCAGGTCTTCCGCAAAGAAGGCAAGAAGAAGTAAGGAGCGCCGGAAATGGCAATTTCTGCAAAAGGTGCGGATCGCCGCAAGGCCCGTGTCCGCAAGGCGCTCAAGGCTCGTGCCTTTGGTCGTCCGCGTCTGTCGGTTTTCCGTTCGGACAAGAATATCTACGCCCAGATCATCGACGACAGCACCGGCCGTACGCTGGCCGCTGCCTCGACCCTGGAAAAGGACATCAAGTCCTCGCTCAAGAATGGCGCGACCTCCGAGGCCGCTGCCACGATTGGCAAGCTGATCGCCGAACGCGGCGTGAAGGCCGGGGTTGGCGAAGTCATTTTCGATCGCGGCGCCTACATCTATCACGGCCGTGTTAAGGCCCTTGCAGACGCTGCCCGTGAGGGCGGTCTGCAGTTCTAACCGGCGAGGAAGAGATAAAATGAGCAGAGACGTTCAAGAGCGCGAAAGCGAGTTCGTCGATCGCCTGGTCCACATCAATCGTGTGGCCAAGGTTGTGAAGGGCGGCCGTCGCTTCGGTTTTGCGGCGCTCGTCGTCGTCGGTGACCAGAAGGGTCGCGTCGGTTTCGGTCACGGCAAGGCCCGTGAAGTTCCCGAGGCTATCCGCAAGGCCACCGAGCAGGCCAAGCGCCAGATGATCCGCGTTCCGCTGCGGGATGCCCGTACGCTGCACCACGACGTTACCGGCCGCCACGGCGCCGGCAAGGTCATCCTGCGTGCCGCCGTTCCGGGTACCGGTATCATCGCCGGTGGTCCGATGCGCGCTGTGTTCGAAACGCTTGGCATCAACGACATCGTTGCCAAGTCGCAGGGCACTGCCAATCCCTACAACATGGTTCGCGCCACGTTCGATGCGCTCAAGCGCGTTGACAGCCCCCGTTCGGTGGCTTCCCGTCGCGGGCTCAAGGTTTCCGAACTTCAGGCTCGCCGCGGCGAGGCTGCTGTCGAAGCCTGATTGAGAGGCGCGGAGAAGTACAATGGCTAAAGCCAAGACCATCGTCGTCCAGCAGGTCGGTTCGCCGATCCGCCGTGAGAAGAGCCAGCGCGCGACCCTGATCGGGCTCGGGCTCAACAAGATGAACAAGCAGCGTGAGCTGGTTGATACGCCCGAAGTGCGCGGCATGATCAACAAGATCCCGCATCTCGTCCGCGTCGTCGGCGAGTAAGGAAGTTACGAACATGACCCGTTTGAACGAACTTCGCGACAATCCCGGCGCCAACAAGGTCCGCGTCCGCATCGGCCGTGGTATCGGCTCGGGTGTCGGCAAGACCGGTGGCCGCGGCGGCAAGGGCCAGACGGCCCGCGCCGGTGTCGCCATCAACGGCTTCGAAGGCGGCCAGATGCCCCTTCACATGCGTATGCCGAAGCGCGGCTTCAATGCCTGGAATCCGAAGGATTTCAACGAAGTCCGCATCGACCGCATCCAGGCCTATATCGACAGCGGCAAGCTCGATGCCAAGGGCGTCGTTGATTCCGCGGCTCTCGTGGCTGCCGGCGTCATCCGTCGTCCCAAGGACGGCGTGCGCCTGATCGGCTCCGAAGGCTTCTCGGCCAAGAAGGTCACCTTCAAGGTCGATTACGCCACCAAGGGCGCTGCTGCTGCCATCGAGGCGGCCGGCGGCAAGCTCGACCTCATCCCGGTCAAGGAGACCTGGAAGAAGGCCCCGCGCGCCGAGTAATCACTCGGCAGGGCGCACGCGGCGATCGATGCCGGGTGCGCTCTTGTGGTTTGTTGCGTCTGGCGGGGACATATCCCATATATGCCTCTCCATGCGCTCCGAGCGCACCTGGCATTTAGAGCATCGCGCGGAAAAGTGGGAACCGGTTTTCCGCGTCAGGCGATGCGGAAACAAATGACCAGGGCGGCATCTGTGTTCGTCAGAACGATCGCCGCTCTGGGCCATAGGAGCGATTTATATGGCGTCCGCAGCCGAACAGCTCGCACGTAATCTTTCTTTCTCGACCTTCTCGAAGGCGAAAGCCCTGCAGCAGCGCATCTGGTTCACACTGGGCGCGCTGCTTGTTTATCGTCTGGGCACCTATATCCCGCTGCCGGGCATCGATCCGGATGCGTTCCGCGCCACGTTCGAACAGAGCCAGCAGGGCATTATCGGCATGTTCAACATGTTCGCCGGCGGTGCCGTCGAGCGCATGGCGATCTTTGCCCTCAACCTCATTCCCTACATCACCGCGTCCATCGTAGTGCAGGTGGTGTCCACCGCGTCGCCGCGCCTGGAGGCCCTCAAGAAGGAGGGTGAGGCCGGCCGTCGCAAGATGAACCAATATACCCGCTACCTGGCGGTGCTGTTCTGCGCCATCCAGGCCTATGGCATTGCCGTGGGTCTCGAGGGCAGCCAGGGCGTCGTGCTCAATCCGGGCTGGTTCTTCCGTATCTCGACCGTCATCACCCTGGTCGGCGGCACCATGTTCCTGATGTGGCTGGGCGAGCAGATCACCGCGCGCGGCGTGGGTAACGGCATCTCGCTCATCATCTTCGCCGGTATCGTGGCGAACCTGCCCTCGACCGTGGCGCAGACCCTGGAACTGGCCCGTACCGGCGCCATCCCGGGCTTTGCCGGCCTCGGCATGCTGGTCCTGGCCCTGGTGGTGATCGCCGTCATCGTCTTCTTCGAACGCGCCCAGCGCCGGCTGCTGATCCAGTATCCGAAGCGCCAGGTGGGCAACAAGATGTTCCAGGGCGACACCTCGCACCTGCCGCTGAAGCTCAACACCTCGGGCGTGATCCCGGTGATCTTCGGCTCCTCGCTGCTGCTGCTGCCGGCCACGATCGCTTCGTTCGCGGCCCAGGGCGACGCTCCGGCCTGGCTGACGACGGTGACCGCCCTGCTGGGGCGTGGGCAGCCGCTTTATCTGGCGCTGTTTGCCTTCTTCATCATCTTCTTCGCCTTCTTCTATACGGCCATCGTGTTCAACCCGACCGAGACGGCGGACAATCTCAAGCGCTCCGGCGGCTTCATTCCGGGCATTCGTCCGGGCGAGCGGACGGCGCAGCATATCGATTACGTGCTGACCCGCATCACCGTGGTCGGTGCCGTCTACCTCACGGTGGTGGCGCTGATCCCGGAAGTCATGTTCAGCCAGTTGGCGGTGAGCCAGTTCATCGGCGGTACCTCGCTGCTGATCATGGTGACCGTGACGCTGGATACGATCACGCAGATCCAGAGCCATCTGGTGGCCCAGCAATATGAAGGGCTGTTGAAGAAGTCCCGTCTTGGAGGAGGCAAGCGTCGATGAGGTTGATCCTGTTGGGACCGCCGGGGGCGGGCAAGGGTACACAGGCGAAGATTCTGGTGGAGGCCTATGGCATTCCCCAGCTCTCCACCGGCGATATCCTGCGCTCCGCCATTGCGGCCCAGACGCCGCTCGGCCTTGAGGCCAAGGCTATTGTCGATCGCGGCGACCTCGTGTCCGACGCCATCGTCAACGGCATCGTCTCCGAGCGGCTCGACGCCGAAGATTGCAAGCCGGGCTTCATCCTCGATGGTTTCCCGCGCACCATTGCCCAGGCGGAGGCCCTGGACCAGATGCTGGCAGACAAGGGCATTGCCCTCGATGCCGTCATCGAGATCAAGGCCGAGGCTGACGAACTGGTAAAGCGTGTTATCAATCGCGCCAAGGAATCGGGTGGGGCCCGTGCGGACGACAACGAGGAAGTGCTGCGCAAGCGCCTCGGTGTCTATTCCGAACAGACCGCGCCGCTGGTCGCCTATTACACCGAACGGGGCCTGTTGAAGGCCGTGGACGGCATGGCGCCGGTCGAAGAGGTTACTGCCGCGATCAAATCGGCGCTCGGCAGATAATTCGGGGCCGGGCAGGGGCTGTTGACTCTGGCCGGTCTTGTCCTTAAAGAACCGCACCAGTCTCATGGATTATTGGGCTGGATTCGGTTTTCCCTTAGTTGGGGGTCGAAATCCGGTCCCTTGTTGTTTAAAGGCACCCGCCGGGATGGCGCGTGTTGAATGAAGGAGAGCAGACGTGGCTCGTATTGCTGGCGTCAATATCCCGACGAATAAGCGCGTGGTGATCGCGCTGCAATATATTCACGGGATCGGCGAAAAGTTCGCCACCGATATCACGACCAAGGTCGGTATTCCGGCCGAGCGTCGCGTCAATGAACTGACCGACGCCGAAGTCATCCAGATCCGTGAGGCCATCGACCGCGACTATGTCGTGGAGGGCGATCTGCGCCGCAACGTGGCGATGAATATCAAGCGCCTGATGGACCTTGGCAATTATCGTGGCCTGCGTCACCGCCGTGGCCTGCCGGTCCGCGGTCAGCGCACCCACACCAATGCCCGCACCCGCAAGGGTCCGGCCAAGCCGATCGCCGGCAAGAAGAAGTAAGTTTGAAGCGAATAGCGATTGGCGGGTAGCGAATAGGGTTTTGTTTCTATTCGCTACTCGCTCATTCACTACTCACTTCCAGGTGGAGCTGCTGGCATTACGGCAGCGCCGATATCCCAGAGGATAATAATGGCTAAGACTGAAGTCGCGCGCGTCCGCCGCAAGGAGCGCAAGAATATCACTTCCGGCGTCGCACATGTGAACGCCTCCTTCAACAACACCATGATCACCATCGCGGACATGCAGGGCAACACGATTTCGTGGTCGTCCTCGGGCGTGATGGGTTTCAAGGGCTCGCGTAAGTCGACCCCTTATGCCGCGCAGGTCGCGGCCGAAGATGCCGCCAAGAAGGCGCAGGAGCACGGCATGAAGACCCTCGAGGTCGAAGTGCGCGGTCCCGGTTCGGGCCGTGAATCTGCCCTGCGCGCCCTCCAGGCCGCCGGCTTCAACGTTACCTCTATCCGTGACGTGACCTCGATCCCGCATAATGGCTGCCGTCCGCGCAAGCGGCGCCGCGTCTAACAAGACCATTAATATGCTCCCGGCCGATTGGATGGGCCGGGAGTCCTATTGTGTTTGCGGCGGTGCGGCCTTCATGGCCGCGATTTTGAAAGGACAATACCGTGACGATCCAGAGGAACTGGCAGGAACTGATCAAGCCGACCAAACTGGACATTGTTTCGGGCAGCGACAACGCGCGCGTGGCCTCGGTTGTTGCCGAGCCGCTTGAGCGCGGTTACGGGCTTACCCTGGGCAATGCCCTGCGTCGCGTGCTGCTGTCGTCGCTTCAGGGCGCGGCAGTGACCGCAATCCAGATCGACGGCATTCTGCACGAATTCTCCTCGCTTCCCGGCGTGCGCGAGGACATCACCGACCTGGTGCTGAACGTCAAGGAAATCGCCCTGAAGATGGGTGGCGAAGGCCCGAAGCGCCTGACCCTCTCCAAGCAGGGCCCGGGTGCCGTTACCGCCGGTGACATCAAGGTCTCCGGCGATATCGAAGTGCTGAACCCCGAACTGGTCATTTGCCATCTCGACGATGGCGCCGAGATCAATATCGAGTTCACTGTCAATTCCGGCAAGGGCTATGTTCCGGCCGAGAAGAACCGTCCCGAGGACGCCCCGATCGGTTACATCCCGGTCGATGCGCTGTTCTCGCCGGTGCGCCGCGTGAGCTACAAGGTCGATGCGACCCGTGCGGGCGAAAGCCTCGACAAGGACAAGCTGACCCTCAGCGTCGAGACCAATGGCGCGCTGTCGCCCGAAGATGCCGTGGCCTTTGCCGCGCGCATTCTCCAGGACCAGCTCTCCGTCTTCGTCAATTTCGAAGAGCCCACCAAGGAAAAGGCCCAGGATTCGGTTCCCGAGCTGGCCTTCAACCCGGCGCTGCTCAAGAAGGTCGACGAGCTCGAGCTTTCGGTGCGTTCGGCGAACTGCCTCAAGAATGACAACATCGTCTATATCGGCGACCTCATCCAGAAGACGGAAGCCGAGATGCTGCGGACGCCGAACTTCGGCCGCAAGTCGCTCAATGAAATCAAGGAAGTCCTGGCACAGATGGGGCTTCATCTCGGAATGGACGTCAACAACTGGCCGCCCGAGAATATCGATGACCTCGCCAAGCGCTACGAAGATCATTACTGATCCGGCGCTGCCAAGATTTTAGGAGAAACCCATGCGCCACGCTAATCGAGGCCGCAAGTTCAGCCGGACCGCATCCCACCGCAAGGCCATGTTTGCCAACATGTCCGCCGCGCTGATCAAGCACGAACAGATCGTCACCACGCTTCCCAAGGCCAAGGACCTGCGTCCGATCGTCGAGAAGCTCATCACCCTGGGCAAGCGCGGCGACCTGCATGCCCGTCGCCAGGCCATCGCGCAGATCCGCGACGAGGCCCAGGTGGCCAAGCTCTTCGCCGTTCTCGGCCCGCGCTACAAGGAGCGCAATGGCGGCTACCTGCGCATCCTCAAGGCCGGCTTCCGCTATGGCGACAATGCCCCGCTGGCCGTGATCGAATTCGTCGATCGCGACGTCGATGCCAAGGGCCAGGATTCCGGCCCGACCTTCACCCAGGACGACGAAGCCGAAGCGGCATAAGCCCAGGCTTCCGGTTTTGAACATGAAGCGGCCCCGGTTTTCCGGGGCCGTTTTTTTGTGCGCCAAAGCATTCGACTATCGACTGAACTCAAACTGGCCGTCATTGCCGGGCTTGTCCCGGCAATCCATCTCGGGACCGCATGGACCACCGGGACAAGCCCGGTGGTGACGATGGTGAGATGCGTTGCCATTTCAGCTCGATAGCAAAAACGCCCTGGAGCGCGTTCCGCCTTCGCAGCGCGGAAGAGAAGATTAGAACTTATCCCCGCCCGCAACGCCGCCCTTATTCTCCTCCCATCCCCGTCACACACGCGGCCCCGACGCAGGGCCGGGCGGGGAGGCCGGGAAGGGGGGCGCCTCTTCACGCGGGTAGAAGCTCGGCAGCCGGACCTGCAATAACGGTACCGCCTGAATCCGGACCCGTGGGAAAATCCGGTTTCGTGACGAACGGCCATTGGTTCGTTCTCTTATGTTTCGACAGGGCCAATGGCCGTTCGTTACCGTGATGAAAACCGGACGTGGCAGCGCGGTCCGGCTAAAGGCGTGACCTGCTGCCGGGGCGCGAGAGTCCCCAGGCTGCATAGAGCGCGTCGAGCTCCCGCTGGTCATGCGTGAACACGAGCGGCAGCCCGGTCTCCCGGGCCTTCTGCCGGGAGCGCTCAGAGGCGTGCCGCGTGTGCCAGAGCCAGTGGATCATTTCCCATTTGATGGAATCCCTGTTGCCGTCGAGCGCGCCGGCCCGGGCGCCATTGGTCGTGCGGCGGAAATAGCGCCAATAGCGTCGCAGCAGGTTGTCATCGACCACGATGATGCCGGTGGCGCGCGCGATGCGTTGCGGCAGCACTTCGGAATAATTGCCGTCCATCACCCATTCGGGCTCGAGGATGGCGGCGTCATGCAGGGCGTGGAATTCGGCTGTCGGCCGTTGCTGCCAATCGGTGCCGGGCAGGTGGCGGAACCGGTCGACGTGAAAAGCCGGAACGCCCAGCCGCTGCGCCAGCGCCACGGCCAGCGTCGATTTCCCGGCATTGGTCGGCCCCATGATCATGATGCGGCGGCCGAGATCGGCGAGGGGCGGGAAATCGGACATGGAGTTGTCGGGGCTCAGAAAAATGGATTGCCGGGACAAGCCCGGCAATGACGAAGGTTCTGATATCTGGGCGAAACGATCAAGCCAATGATCGGCTCGCTGTTCCAATAGACGTCACCACCGGGCTTGTCCCGGTGGTCCAGTATGCCTACCCGCGAGGGAGCAGCCCAACCTCACTCCGCCGGCGCCATGTCCTTGCCCGTGTAGACCTCGTCCACCCAATATTGGTCGCGGCGGACGAAGCCGTTGAACGGGGTCAGCGAGGCCTGCGTATAGGCGCCCATCAGGCCGAACTCGATCCAGTCGTCCTCGTCGATATCGGCGGGCAGGGTGAAGACCTGGGGCAGCACGTCATAGCTGTCGCAGGTCGGGCCCCAGAGGGTGAATTCGCTGAATTCGCCATTGTTGTCATGGAGGCGCGGACCGCGCCACACCCGCACGGGCGGGGTGAAGTGCATGAACTTCACTTCCATCAGCGCGCCATAGGCCCCGTCATTGACATAGACCGACTGGCCGCCGCGCTGATGCTTTACGCGCAGCAGCAGCGAGGTGGAGGAGGTCACCAGCGCCCGGCCGGGCTCGATGATCAGCTCGGGCTTGTTCTTGCCGAAATGGTCCTCGACGGCCTTGGCGATGGTCTCGAAATAATAATCCATCGGCGGGGCAACGCTGGTCGGGTAGGGGGCCGGATAGCCGCCGCCGATATTGAGGCGCTTGAGCTCGATCCCGGCTTCCTCGACGATGCGCGCCGCCGCCGCGATATGGCGCTCATAGGCATAGGCGTCTTCGCACTGGCTGCCGACATGGAAGCAGAGGCTGGGCGTATAGCCCATTTTCTCGACGGCGGTGACGATTTCGGCGGCGGATTGCTCCATCACGCCGAACTTGATGCCGAAATCGTAGCTCTTGAGCGCCTTGCCGGCCTTGAAGCGGGTCGTCACCTCGACATCGCGGCTGGGCGACACCACCGCGGCCAGCTGGTCGAGCTGCTGGGGATGGTCGATGGTGAAGCTGCGGACCCCGAATTCCTCATAGGCGCGCTCGATCTCGCGCTTGTTCTTGATGGGGTTGTTGTAGTGCATCACCGCGCCGGGCGCGTAGTCGCGCACCAGTTCCATCTCCACGTTCGATGCCACGTCGAAGGCCTTCAGCCCCTCGGCATGCAATTGGGAGATGATATGGGGGGAGGGATTGCACTTCACCGCATAGGTCAGCAGCCCGTCAAAGCCCTTTTTGAAGACCTTGATCGCCCTCCTGAACTCCTTTTCCGAAAACAGGAAGGAGGGATAGTCCGGCGCTTCGGCGGCGATCAGCGCGGAAGTGTTGGCGTGGACAATTCTCGGCTCGTCGGTCATTGGACAACAGGCCTTTCAGGGGCTGGGGGGAACGCGGGAAACTCCTATGCGTTTCGGGGGTTCCGGTTGGAAAGCGCATTGAAGTGAGCGCTGCATATAGGGCCGTGTGACCCCTCGCGCAAACGTTTATTTGGGTCCAATACCAACAATGCGGAAACGTCATTTTGGTGACAGAATCCGGGCGCTTTCGTCCCTGTGCCGGAAATGGGATTTCCGGCCGAGAAATTGATTCCGAAGGTTTGGCCATGTCGTTGCGAACGCTGGTATTTTCAACCGTCGCCCTTGTCGCTCTCGCCATGGGTGGCGCCTTGGCTCTGTCCCCCTTTAACGGCTCGCCCCCGCC
>NZ_LVVY01000069.1 GCF_001650025.1 Devosia elaeis
GGTGATGTGGTCATAGCCCGGCGCAATATCGGTGGTCAGCGGGCCCAGCGTATAGAACGGAGCCTCGCCGCATTCGCGCAGCTGCTTGTCCATGTTCTCCTTGATCTTGTGCATCGGGACGTGCCCGGGACCTTCGATCATCACCTGGCAGCCCTTGTCCCAGGCGACCTTGGTCAGCTCGCCCAGCGTTTCGAGCTCGGCGAACTGCGCTGCGTCATTGGCATCGGCAATCGAGCCGGGGCGCAGGCCGTCGCCGAGTGAAAACGACACGTCGTATTTGGCCATGATGTCACAGATGTCGCCGAAGCGTTCGTAGAGGAAGCTTTCCCTGTGATGGGCGAGGCACCAGCCGGCCATGATGGAGCCGCCGCGCGAGACGATACCAGTGACGCGTTTGGCGGTCAGCGGTACATGGGCGAGGCGCACCCCGGCATGGATCGTGAAGTAGTCGACACCCTGCTCGCATTGTTCGATCAGGGTGTCCGAGAACACCTCCCAATCGAGCCTGGAGGGATCG
>NZ_LVVY01000070.1 GCF_001650025.1 Devosia elaeis
GCTATGCCGGCTGTCCGGTCAAAATGGGGTGCGCTCCATTTCTCAAGGTCAGATCTGCTTTTGAAAGGAAAGCGCGATCTCACTTGATGGTCTTCCAGCATACGCAAATTGGCCAATGCACGGTCCAGAACGCGCTCGATCGGAAGTTCTTTGCCGCTTGCCCGAGCCAGAAGGGGCGCAAAGACAGTCACGAAGTCTTTCAGTCGATTTGTGGATGGGCCCCTGTTCCTAAGGTCGGGATGTGCGGCGAAATCACCAATCTCCCTGAAGCTTTCATGGTCCCCCGCATTGGAGCGCAGGCCTGCGAAAATATGGCCGACGTCGGCAGCCTCTGCACGCCCCTCCAGCAACCGCTTTACCCTAGATCGCAGACCCCTCTGATGGATCGACAATTCTTCCGTCGTCATGATGCCCCCCACACATTCAACCAGCGAGGAGCTCGACGTAGCACCTCATTTCCCCGCCGATGATATCAGCCGCTTTGTGCTGCGTCCGGATGGAGAAATGATCGGCGTTTAGGATCGACCCAAGGAATCTTGGAAATTAGCGAAATCGACCCATGATCCTTTGGAGCATCGACCCAAGAAAATTTGGCGGGTTGAGGAATCTCAACGGCTTAATCGCCCCAAGATTCATTGGTCCCGACAACATCCTCCGCACGCAACGGGCCCTTGATGCCGACTTTGGCGCGGGCCAGGGCGAAACCCCGACGGGCGGCATCGAGGACGGCGTCGGGCCGCGTGCAGAAATGCCAGAGAAAGGCCCCGCAGAAGGTGTCGCCGGCCCCAGTGGAATCACGGATCATTTCGGGCAATGGGCTTTCCGGCAGACGCCGGGTTTCCACGGGCAGACCTGCCCTGCCCTGATGCAGTGCGACGTCGTTATGGGTGCGGGCGACGATGAGCCAGCTTTCCCCATGGAGCCGCCCGCCCAAGGCGGCTATGGCGGTGGGATCGGAGCCGAAATGGGCCAGTTCCTCATTGTTGAGCTGAAGAATGTCGGCCTGCCCGAGCAGGCGTTCAAAACCCTCGCCACCGGGAACGATCCAGGCGGCGCCAGGATCCAGCGAGACCAGGAGGCGCGGATTGATCCGCCGGGCGGCGGCGAGCAGGTCGGCGGCCAAGCCCGGCGATTCCGGATCGAGAAACGAGGTGACATGCACCAGATCGCAGGCCGCCAGATTGCGGGCGAGTTCGCCGCTCCCATCGCGCAGATAGGAGGCTATCCCGGCATTCGCTCCGGCGGCCGTCAGCAGGGTTCGCCCCGCAGGCTCGACCATGGCGAGGCAGGTGGCCGGGGGAGCCGGGCTTCGCCGCACGCAGCCACCCGCAACGCCCCATTCCGACAATGCCTCCATATGCGGCGCCCGTCCGTCCACTTGTCCGGCAATGCCGAAAAAGGCCAGGTCGAGCTCGCGCCCCCGGGCATTCAGCAACGCCGCGATGCGTGCGGCATTGAAGGCCGAGCCGCCCAGATAATCGGCAGCGCCCAGGCCAGACAGGATGGCGGCGCCAGCGGCCGCCTGCTCATCGGAGATAGGCGTCTCGATCAGCGCAGGAGCATCGATACCAAGCTGTTTCAGCAGCGTGCCGCCAGCGATATCGACGACCAGGTCGCGGTTCATGGCGCCGAGAAAGGCAAGTCTTTTCATGACCGAGTGGTAGCGGGGGCCGAGGACGGCGACAAGCGGGTCTGGGCTCAATCCCGGCAAGGATTTCTAGAGTCCGTATTTCTCCAGCGTCGCGTAATATTCGTCGCGCAATTCTTCCATGTCGCGGCCGGACGACCAGGAGGCATCGATGGCCGCCTTCACCGCTTCGGGCATGGCTTTCCAGCGGGCTTCCCAAGCTTCGCCATCCTGAGTCCAGTAGCCGACGAGCTCATAGCGCTCGGGCGGCCATCTCAAGTCCTGCCGCACATATTTCCGGATGGCGCGCACCACTCTCTGCTCGCCGGCCACCCAGATATAGCCGGGCGTGGGCGAAAGCGGCATGGCCTTGACGACATCGACCATGCGGCTGGGCGCCACGCCATTGCCGCTGCGGTGCAACCAGGTCACTGTCGCGAATTCATGATGCGGCAGCGGTTGCTCGTGCTCGGCGGCCGCGATTTCGATGAAGACCCGCGACTGTACGTGCCTGGGCGTCTGTTCGAGAATGCGCGCCAGGGCCGGCAGGCCGGTGGCGTCGGAGACAAGCAATTGCCAGGTAATATCGGCGGGCGGCGCATAGAGGCCGCGCGGGCGGTTGATGGTGATGGCATCGCCAGGCCGGGCATTCTGCGCCCATTCACTGGCCAGGCCGCCTTCATGCACCACGAAGTCGATGTCGATTTCGCCCTCGTGGGGCCGATGCTGGCGCACCGTATAGGTCGAATAGCGGATGGCATCCTGGCCGTCGGGATAGGTCCAGCGGCCATCCTCGGTGATGATCGGCAGATGCAGCTTGCCAGTCTGCTCGTTGGGGAAGAACAGGCGCAGATATTCATCCGGAATGCCGGTGCCGAGGAAACCGGCCAGTCCCTCGCCGCCAAAGGTCAGCCGAACCATGCCGGGCGTCAGCACATGGCGCGCCAACACCCTGGCTTCGAAAAACATCTGACTCATGCGATTTCCCTGGGCGTCGCCAACCCGCCGAACTGGGCGGCGTGCAGATGGGCATAAGCGCCATTCCGCGCCAGCAATTCGTCATGCGGCCCCTGTTCGACGATGCCGGTTTCATCGACGACGACGATGCGATCGGCATGCTGGATGGTCGCCAGGCGATGCGCGATGACCAGGGTGGTGCGCCCGCGCGACAGCTCGGCCAGTGATTGCTGGATGGCAAGCTCGGTGGCGGTATCGAGCGCCGAGGTGGCCTCGTCGAGCACCAATATCGGTGGGTTCTTCAGGAAAATCCGGGCAATGGCGACGCGCTGCTTCTGCCCGCCGGATAATTTCACCCCGCGTTCGCCCACCATCGTATCGAGGCCGTTCGGTAACCGGTCAATGACGTTTTCCAGGCGAGCCCGCCGCACCGCATCGAGGATTTCCGCCTCGGTGGCACCGAGCCGTCCGTAGGCGATATTGTCCCGCAGAGTGCCGCCGAAGAGGAATACATCCTGCTGCACGATGCCGATCTGGCTGCGCAGGCTGGCCTGCGTCATGTCGCGGATATCGATGCCGTCGATGGATATCGCGCCCGCGTCGATCTCGTAAAAGCGCGGCAGCAGGGCGCAGAGCGTGGTCTTGCCGGCGCCGGACGGGCCGACAATGGCAATCGTTTCGCCGGGCGACACCGCCAGATTGAGGCCGTCGATGACTTTCCGGCCGCCACGCTCGTAGGCGAAGCTCACATCCTTGAAGGCGATATCGCCGCGCAGATGTGTGACCACCTTTGCGTCCGGCTTGTCGGCGATGTCCGGCGCGGAGTCGATCAACTGGGTAAAGCGGGTGAAGCCGGCAATGCCCTTAGGGTACATTTCCAGCACCGTGGTGATCTGGTCGATCGGCTTCATGAAGACATTGACCAGGAGCAGGAAGCTGACAAAGCCGCCATAGGACAGCTCGCCCGAGGTGACCAGCCAGGCGCCGAACAGCATGACGGCCAGTTGTACCAGCCGGGTGCTGAGGAACGTGACAACATTGCTCGCCGTCATCAGCGCATAGGCCTTGAGCTTGGTTACCCGGTAGGCTTCGTTATTGCCGGCAAACAGGGTCTCTTCGTGCCGTTCATTGGCGAAAGCCTTCACGACGCGCACGCCGCCGATGGAATCCTCCACGCGGGTATTGAAATCCCCTACCCGGCCATAGAGCTCGCGCCAATTGCGGTTCATGCGCGCGCCATAGGTACTGACCAGCCAGGTCATGATCGGGACGAGCACGACAGTGATGGAGGCAAGCTGCCAATTGGTGGCGAACATCAGCACGAAAGCGCCGAGAAACGTCATGATCGCAAGGAACAGGTCCTCGGGACCATGATGGGCCACCTCGCCGATATCCTCGAGGCCCTTGGTGACATGGGTGATCAGGTGCCCCGTCTTCTGGTTGTCGAAAAACCGGAAGCTGAGTTTCTGCAGATGGGTGAAGACCTGCTGGCGCATATCGGTTTCGATATGGATGCCCAGCATGTGACCGAAGTAATTGACCACGCCCCGCAGCACCGCCGTGAGGCAATAGATTACCAGCAGCGCGATGCCGGTAAGGACGATAAGCCCGAAATCGTTCTGCGGCAGGAGCGTGTCGATAAAATAGGCTACCGCCAGCGGGAAGGCCAATTCCAACAGGCCCGCAATGACGGCGCTGCCGAAATCGAGAGCGAAGAGGCCTTTATAGGGCGCGTAATAAGAAAAAAATCGCTTGAGCATGATAAGCTGACTAAGTGTGTCCGCTTTACCCAATGCCCCAATGGCCCCGCCACCACAAGCCCCCAAATCTCAAAAGCGGCCAATCGCTGCCTTCGGGCTCAGCTCTCGACATTGTGGCCCGCGCTGGACAAGGCCAGTTCCGCCTCGAACCGGGTGCCGTCCTGGGTGATGAAGCGATAGGTGCCGCCCATCTGCGAGACTACCCCGCGGATCAGGCGCAACCCCATGCTGGTCGGAACATCCGGCACCGCGCCGATCCCCTTGCCATTATCCGCGACAACCAGGGAGCAGCGGCCATTGCCCAAGTCGCGGAGCGTGACGGCGATTTCACCGCGCCGACCATCAACAAAGGCATATTTGAGCGCATTGGTGATCAATTCGCTCAGGAGCAAGGAGAGCGGCGTGGCGTGGTCGCGGTCCACCGCGGCGTGGTCGATATCATAGCGCAGGTCGATATCGGCGCCATAGGCCTGGACGACCTCGCCGGCAACGACCGGTATCAGGTCATGCGCGTCGATGTCTTCATAGCGATCGTGGCGATAGATGTGCTCATGCATTGCCGCCATGGCACTCAGCCGGCTTTGCAGGTCGATCCGGGCATTGGCCGGCATGTCCTGCATCCGCACGAGCGATTGTACCGATTGCAGATTGTTCTTCACCCGATGATGGATTTCGCGGAACAACAGCACATTGGTTTCCTGTGCGGCCTCCAGCTCGGCGCGGCGGCGGGCATCGCGACGCAGCAACAGCAGCGCCCAGGACCCGATGCCGATCAGCCCGAGCACGATAGGCGCAACGATGATCATCACCGTACGGATGGCCTCGTTCAGCGATCGCCAGGCGCCATCGGTGGCAATGGAGGCGACCGCCAATATTTCGGTGCCCGGCACCGCCCGATAACTCACCACCCGCGCAATGCCGTCGACGGGCGAGGCATCGGAGAAATAGGTGCCGAACTCGGCCTTAGGCAGATATTCGGTAATCAGCGGGTGATCGGAGAGATCGACCGAGCCGCCCGGCGCCGGGTAGCGCGCCATCAGGACGCCGTCGCGCCGGATCAGGCTGACGGTAGAGCCCGCCCCCAATTCGAGCGAGCCCCAGAACGGCTGCACCACGTCATCGGTGAAGGAGACCATGATGGCCCCGGCGAAGGCGCCATTGCGCTGCACGCGCTTGGAGAAGACGAAGATGTCGTCGCCGGTAATGCGGCTCGTCAGCAGCCCCGATGTATAAAAAAGCCGTCCATCCCGCAGGGCGGAGAAATAGTCCCGGTCGGAAACGCCGACCCGATCGGCACCGGGAACCGTCGAAAAGATCGTCCGCGCTTCGGCATCGATAATATAGACATCGATATTGGCGGGCAGCCCCTCGACAGCCGCCTGCAGCACCGCCACGTCGCTGGTCAGAGATGGACCGAGCGCGGCATCGACCCGGCGCAAGGTCTGCTGCGCCACCTCGGCGAGCCAGCCCGCATTGGTGGCAACGATCTGGGCGGCGGCCAGCGAGCGCTCTTCCAGTCTCGCGCGAGCCTGATTGACGCCTTCGGCGACGAAATAGGCGAATATGCCTATGAAAACGGCGATGCTGAGCAGAAGAAAGGCGATGGCCACGCTCATGGCCCGCACTTCGCGTCCCGCCTTCAATGTGCCCCCAGCCAGATCGGCCTCCCCACAATGCTGCCCCTTTTGCGCGGTTTCGTGCCGCCCGCCTCGGTCTACACCGACACCTTAACGTCACATGACGCCAAATGGCTCCCCTTGATCACGAAGATGACAGGGCGCCAGCCCATTAACGCCAATGAAGATGTCCGCTGTTATGGAGCGGACAATTGATCTCTCCTCCCAGAAGGAATGACATGACGATACGCCCGATCCTCCTGAGCACCGCCCTCGCCTCGGTGCTGGTCCTAGCCGGCTGCTCCTCCTTCGGCGGTGGCAATGCCTCCCCGGGCGCCCTGGCCCCCGCCCTCTCGGCGCGGATGGACCAGCCCAATGCCACGCTCGACAGCGTGCAGGCCATCAACCTCATCAACGCCTATCGCGCGACGAACAATATGCCGCCCCTGACCGCCGATGCCGGACTCAACGGCACCGCCCAGGCCCTCGCCAACCAATATGCCCAGACTAATAACGCGCCGACCAAGCCGCAGGCCCTGGTGCAGATGAAGCTTTCGGCCGGTTATTCCACCTTCGCCGAAACCTTCTCCGGCTGGCGCAACAATGCCGCCGACGCCGTGGCGCTCACCGCGCAGGCGACCAAGGCCGGCGTGGCCGTCGCCTATAACCCGTCGTCCAGCTTCGGCACCTATTGGGTTCTCGTGATTGGCAATTGAGCCCGACATCATCGACGCCAGGGGGCTCAAATGCCCCCTGCCCGTCCTGAAGCTGGAAAAGCGGCTCGCGACCGCGCAGCCCGGAACGATATTGACCGTTCTGGCCACCGATCCCATGGCCAGGATCGATATCCCCCTCCACTGCCGGCAGAACGGGCATGACTATGCCCTGGAAGAGGCCGACGGCGTGTTCCGGTTCACCATTACCAGAAGCAGTGAGGCTTAGAGGTCGGCGGGCCTCGGCCGCGGCAGGGTGATATTCATGCCGCCGAGCGCCGTCACGCCCGGGCGCAAGACGTCCTCTATATCGGCGCTTTCGACGGAAGCCGGCGCCGGGAACATCGGCACATGGGCCGGGCGCGGCCGCGGCAGGGCAATATTGTTGCGGACGCGGCCCAGATCGACGGCGGTGTATTCGCGCAGCGCAACCGTGTCGGTCAGATAGGTCGGCTGGTCCTTGAGCCCCATCGGGAACGCGGCTTCCTGCGCCTTCACATAGGTCTGGGCATCCTTGCCGCAGATATTGGGGCGCATATCGGTCGGCGCGCCGCCATTATTGGCCAGGGTCAGCACGGTCTGGCCCGTCGGGCTGACCCGGCCATTGAGCGCGTTGACGAAAAGCTCGGCGGCGCGCTCGTTCCGTTCCCGGCCCGAGGAGCCGCCCAGAACCACAGCCAGCAATTGGCGCCCGCCCCGATCCACCGTGGCCACCAGGTTGAGCCCGGACGCACAGACATAACCGGTCTTCATGCCGGTGGTGCCGGCGAAACCTTCCAACAGGCCATTATTGGATTCCATGCGCGTCTTACCGATCGTCACCACGCCGGTCGAGAACATGGGCATGTATTGCGGAAAGGTCTGCTCGATATAGAGCGAGAGGACCGCCAGATCGCGCGCCGTGGTCACCTGCGCGGGATCGTGCAGGCCATGCGCATTGACGAAATGCGTTCCCGTGAGGCCCATGCGCCGCGCCACATCGTTCATCATGACCACGAAGCGATCCTCGCTGCCACCGATGGTCTCGGCGATGGCAACGGCGATATCATTGGCCGACTTGACGATGAGGATATAGAGCGCGTCCTTGAGCGAGACCGAGCTGTCCACGGCAAGGCCGGACCGGCTCGGCGGCTGGCTGAATGCCTTGCGGGAAATGGTCACCGGCGTATCCAGCGTCACGCTGCCCTTGGCCAGTTCCTCGAACACCACATAGGCCGTCATCAGCTTGGTCAGCGATGCCGGATGCCAAGGATTGCCGGCCTCCTGCGCATAGAGCACCTGCAGGTTCGCGCGGTCGACAAGCAACAATGGCTGGGCCCAGGCGGGCATCAGGCTGGCAAGGCTCAACAGCATGGCCAGGACGAGGCGGCGCGCGATGATCAAACCGGAGGACTCCGTGGTGGAACGTGGACGGCGCCCCTCTTAACAGCGGGTTAAGGCAAGCTCAAGGAAGCCGGTCCGCACTGACACGCATGTGAAGGTGCTGACACGGACTGTCATGGCCCGGGAACAGAGTCCTGGAAACAATGGAGTTCCGCCATGACCAGGATCGTCACCATCCTCACTCCCGGCTTCGCCGACTGGGAAACCGCTTTGCTCAATGCCGGCGCGCGGGAATATTATCGCGTCGAAACGCGCTTTGCCTCCCCCGATGGCGAAATGGTGACCTCGGCGGGCGGCCTGCAGGTCGTGCCGCATATGTCGGTGGGCGATATCTCGGTCGATGATTTCGACGCGCTGCTGGTCAATGGCGGCACGGTCTGGCAGACGCCCGGCGCGCCCGATCTCGGCCCCCTGCTCCGTTCCGCCCAGGCTGCCGGCAAGACGGTGGGCGGGATCTGCGACGGTGTGTTGGCGCTGGCGCGAGCCGGCCTGCTCGACAATGTGCGCCACACGGCCAATGGGCCGGAAAGCCTCCCCGATACGGGCTATTCCGGCGGGAATTACTATATCGGCTCTCCCCGCGCCGTGCTCGACCGGCGCATCGTCACAGCCCCCGGAACCGCTCCCGTCAGCTTCATGGGCGCAGTGCTGGAATCTCTCGGACTGCGCAATGGTGACCTGGATTTCTACCTCGGTCTCTACGCGGCCGAGCATCAGGCCGGCTGAGCGTCGCCGCCGCTCAAATCGGCTTCTGCGCGACGGGACTGGTAACAAGTAGTAACTGTGTCTATATTTGTGCCTGAGTAACCGACGCAAGGAGGCGCAAATGTCGCTGACCGATACATCGCAGCAGGAAAACTGCTCCGCCATGTCCGATGTGCTGAACCGCATCGGCGACAAGTGGAGCGTGATGGTCGTGGGCATGCTGGGCCGCAACGGCACACTGCGCTTCAACGAGCTCAAGCGCATGATCAACGGCGTTTCGCAGCGCATGCTGACGCTGACCCTGCGCAATCTCGAGCGCGATGGCCTGGTGACGCGCACCATCTATCCGGAAGTGCCGCCGCGCGTGGAATATAGCCTGACGGCCTTGGGCAAGACCCTGCAGGGCCCGATCGCGGCGCTGTGGGACTGGTCGGCCGAGAACCACCACGCCATCATCGAGGCCCGCGCCGTCTACGATTCCCGCGAAAATGCCGTCGCCGCCGACGAGGGCCGCAAGATCGCCTATGCGCGGGGCTGACGCCTCGGGATTGCCGGCTTAGCTTTCGCCGCGCGCCATATGGGCGAAACGACTGGCTTCACCGGGCTGGCTGGCGAGGACCGCGCGGCGCGCCTCGGTGCGCTGGTTATCGGGCAGGTTCAAGGCATTGACCAGGGACCTATATTCCTGCCGCGCGCTCATATGCGACATGGAGGGCATGCCACCCAGCAAATCTTCGTCCAACGGATCGAAGATGGTCATGCCGGAGGCGAAGAGCGAGCGGAAAATGACGCGCTCGGCAATACCGTCGGCCACCCGGCAACCCAGGCGCGTGGCAATGCGCTCCAGCATGGTCTGCACCTGACGCATATTGCGCGAGGACAGCATGGAGATGCGGTTGCGCACCAGGATCCAGTCGATATTCCGGCCGTCCACGGCCAGCCGCTCGGAGCGGGCGCGCTGCACCAGGCGGGCATAATGGCTGAGATCGCGGGGCTCTCCGGTCACCGGATCGACCTGCGCCATGACGCTGAGATCGATGAGGCTGTCATTGACCGGCGTGACCAGCGTATCGGCGAGCGAATGGGCTAAGCGACTGAGATTGGTATCGAAACCCGGAGTGTCGATGACGATGAAATCGGCCTGGGCCTCGACCTCGCCAATGGCCTGGCGGAACAGGTCGAACTCGATGCGATGGTTTTCCTTGACCGAATCTCCGCGCGCCAGCGGCAGGTGGAAATGGGTGGTATGCGGCACGCTGACCCCGTGCGACCGCGCCCAGTCGCGGCGGTTGCGCATATAATGAGTGAGCGTCTGCTGGCGGCTATCCGCGTCGATCGAAGCGACCTTATGGCCTTGATATAAAAGGAAAATGGCCAGATGGAAGGCCGTGGTCGACTTGCCCGAGCCACCCTTCTCATTGCCAACAACGATGACATGCGCGCCTTGCCGCAACGTCGATTCCCCAAATCAGTTGGGCGGAGTTTGTTGGTTCGGGTGCTCTGGCACAAGGGAAATCTGGGTGGTTGCCCTGCCGGGAGAGGGATTGCGACGCTTTGGTGAATTTGCCATGCGCGCGGCGCATGTTGCGCGTGACCAATCGGGCATGGAGCGCCGGGGCCAAGGCGTTCATACTGACAAGTGTGCTGCAATGGCAACAAGGGAGACAGGCCCATGTTCGTGCGTGCCGTCTGGCGCCTCAGGCGCCTGGTCGACATCCGGCAGACCTTGCGGGAAATGGACGTCCCCGCGACGCGAGATGCCGACTTTCTGGGGATTTCCGGCCCCGACTTTTCCAAGATGACCCGGTCGCTATTCGACCGCTGACATCTTTACCATTTCCTAACCACGAGCAATGGCCGCCGGCTCGCCCTCCGGCGGCCATTTCTCCGCCCCAAGCCTGAATGCACAATGAACAGGCATGGCGAGCATCTTGCACAAAATGCATAGCTTCTTTGCCTAATCTCCATCTGCTCAATCGAGATCGATGCTCCTATCTTCCAGCTCGTAAGCGAAAGGAGATTTTCCGATGGACATCCGTAAGACTTTCAAGAAGTGGGCTGCCTACCAACAGACCGTCCGTGAGCTCGCCGCTCTCGACAATCGTCAGCTCAACGACCTGGGCATTGCGCGTACTGATATCAGCCGCGTTGCTCGCGACCATGCCAACTCGCTCTAAGCTCGTCGGCACCAATATTACGATCCGAACGCCCGCCTCTTTCTAAGACGCGGGCGTTTTCTTTTTTCTACTTGCCTCGCGGCGGCCGATGCCGCCTTTCGCATATCGTCGCATTTCCCACCATATCGTCAGCAGACTGTTGCCGCCGACACTGACGCCGAGAGTGATTGCGCGCAACAGCGCCGCTTGGTATCTCGCTGGCCATGTCAAACTCTCTCATTCACATTATCGGGGGCGGCCTCGCCGGCTCCGAAGCCGCATGGCAAGCCGCCGAAGCCGGGGTCGATGTCGTCCTGCACGAGATGCGCGGCGTCAAAGGCACCGATGCCCACCAGACCGATGCCTTCGCCGAACTGGTCTGCTCCAATTCCTTCCGCTCGGACGACCACGAGCAGAACGCAGTGGGCCTGCTGCACGAGGAAATGCGGCGCTGCAATTCGCTGATCATGCGGGCGGCCGACCAGCACAAGCTGCCGGCGGGCGGCGCGCTGGCGGTGGACCGGCACGGTTTTTCGGCCGCGGTGACCGAGGCGATCTCCAACCATCCCAGGATCACCATCCGGCGCGAGGAAGTGGCGGTCTGGCCGCCGGCGGACTGGCAGCATGTCATCATCGCCACCGGGCCACTGACCTCCCCTGCTCTGGCCGATGCCGTGCTGGAAAAGACCGGCGAGGACTCGCTGGCCTTTTTCGACGCCATCGCGCCGATCATCCATTACGACAGCATCGACCACGACATCGCCTGGAAGCAGTCGCGCTATGACAAGGCCGGCCCCGGCGGCACCGGCGCCGATTACCTCAACCTGCCGATGGACCGCGATCAATATTACGCCTTTGTCGAGGCCTTGAAGACCGCGCCGCTGCACGAATTCAAGGACTGGGAAAAGGTACCCTATTTCGACGGCTGCCTGCCCATCGAGGTCATGGCCGAGCGCGGACCGGAAACGCTGCGCCACGGGCCGATGAAGCCGGTCGGCCTGACCAATCCGCGCAACCCGACCGTAAAACCCTATGCCATCGTGCAATTGCGCCAGGACAATGCCCTGGGCACGCTGTGGAACATGGTCGGCTTCCAGACCAAGATGCGTTACGGCATCCAGACCGATATCTTCCGCATGATCCCGGGACTGGAAAATGCCCAATTCGCCCGGCTGGGTGGATTGCACCGAAACACATTCATCAATTCGCCCAAGGTTTTGTCGCCCGATCTTAAGCTGAAAGCTGACCCGCGCATCCGCTTCGCCGGCCAGGTGACGGGCGTGGAAGGCTATGTCGAAAGCGCCGCCGTGGGCCTGATCACCGGCCGCATGAGCGCGGCCGAAGCCAAGGGCGGCAGCCTGGCCATTCCGCCGGCGACCACGGCGCTCGGCGCGCTGATCGGACATATTACCGGCGGCCATATCGAAGCCGAAAGCTATAGCGGCGCCCGCAGCTTCCAGCCGATGAACGTCAATTTCGGCCTGTTCCCCGAAGTGACGATCACCAAGCCGGAAGGGGTGACCCGCTGGCGCGGCCCGGAAAAGACCATCGCCAAGCGGCGGGCCATCACCAGCCGGGCGCTGAACGACCTCAAGGCCTGGGCATGAACGAAGCGGCGCTGGCGGCCTTCCTGCATGACCATATCCCGCTCTCACGGGCCATGGACGTGTCGGTAATGCGCGCCAGTGCCGAACAGGTGGTGCTGGAAGCCCCGCTGCCGCCCAATATCAATGTGCATGGCACCATGTTCGGCGGCAGCGTTTCGACGCTCGGATTGCTGGCGGCCTGGTCGGTGCTGCATCTGCGGCTGGAGGCGGAGGGGATCGCCAACCAATTGGTGATCCATAAGACCGAGGTGGATTATCTGCTGCCGGTCAAAGGCCGTGTGCGCGCGGTCGCGGGTCTCGATGGGGCCGATTGGGAGAGTTTTCGCCATATGCTGGAGCGGCGCGGCAAGGCCCGGCTGAGCGTAATGGCCGAATTGCTGTTCGAGGGCGCGGTGGCGGCGCGGCTGAAGGGCGAATTCGTGGCGTTGGTGGAGCGCTAAGCGCATTTGCCCGTCTGCGCGATGTCATCCCCCCAAGGGGCGGGACTATCGCATATGGGCAAATGTCTCGTGCCTGCCGGCACCCCCTCCCATCCCCGTCAAGGGGGAGGTGCCGCATCCAGTGTGGCAGTATTTGTGTCTCATACACCGGCCGGGCACCCTCCCCCGCGAAAGCGGGGACCTCCGTTAGCAAACAGAGGTTCCCGCTTTCGCGGGAATGACCCGGTGGGTGGAAGGCGTTCGCCTGTGCCGGGCCGGGGTCGCGACACGCTTCACGGCATCGGCCTCAACCCGGTGAACGCCCTCGGGTCAAGCCCGAGGGTGACGAGCGGTGGGTGAGGGAATGGCGGTGGGTGCGGGAAAGATCGTGGGCATCTTATGCTGTATCCTGTTTTGCAGAGCGATCCCGCCTCACCACCAGTCGTCACCCTCGGGCTTGACCCGAGGGTTCTTCCTTGTCGAACTCCTCCCACACCGAGCCGCCCCTCAGGCCCGGCCCGAGGGTAAGAAGAGGTGGGTTAGGTCCGCGATGTAGAGCGGTTGGCCGCCTATCGGTTTCGCCAGGTCCACCAGGTCAGGCGGGCGATCTTGCGCCAGTCGGCTTCGTCCTGTGGCGGGGCGAAGGGGGCGGTGGCGCGCTGGTTCCAGGCCTGGAGCTGTTGCTCGAGCACGGCAATGGCGGCGAAGGCGGGGCGCAGGCGGGCGGGCAGCGCGGCGATGGCGGGACGGGCCTTTTGCAGATGGGCTTCGGCCAGTTCGGCAATCTGGCTCAGGGCCGCATGCAGGCCCTCGCTGTCCCGGGCGCGGAACAATTCGGTTTCGCGCACGCCATTGGCCTCGAGGATGCTCCAGGGCAGCATGATGCGCCCCTGGGACGAGACATGGCCGAGGGCGCGCAGATGACCGATCATGGCCTGGGCCACGCCGAGATGGCCGGCGGCATCCCCCTGCTCTACCGGCTCACCCTGATTGAGGATCATGGCGGCAAGCTGGAACAGGGTCGAGGCGGTTTCCCCCGCATAGCCCTCGAAGGTTTCGAGGTCCGGCATGGGATCGTCGTAGAGATCGAAGCGGCGGGCGCCGATCAACCTTTGCAGCGTCCCGACCGGCAGGCCGTATTGGGCGATGGTCTGCAACAGCGCATCGGCCAGGGGGTTCTGCCGGACCTCGCCATGGCCGGAGCCCGTCAGCGCGTCGTTCCACCATTGCAGACGGATTTCGCCGGGCTGCGGGCCGGAAACGCGCGCGCGGATGGCGGCGACGTCGGCGTTGAAGGCCAGCAAGGCCGTGATGTGGGGCCGGGATTCGGCGGGCAGGACGAGCGTTGCGAGATAGCGGTCGCGATCCTGCTCGCGCAGAGCCTGGGCGGCGAAGTCGTAGCTCCCGGGCATCAGCGCGCCTTTTCGACCGCGATAAGCGCGGCGGCCACGGCGCGGTCTTCGGCGAGCAGGACATTATAGGTGCGAATGGCGCCACCGGTCTGGGTGGCTTCGACGATGATGCCGCGCTCACGGAAGGCGGCGCGGATATTTGGGTCGATGGCGACGATATCGGCGCCGAGACCGATCAGCAGCACATCGACAGGCTCGGCCAGGTCGAGAACCGGCTGCAGGCTGGCCAGGGTGAGGCCGGCGCTATCCGTCACCTCCCAGGCCTGCATGCGGCCGGGCAGGCAGAGCAACGAGCCCTTGTGCGAGAGGTCCGCGAAACGGAACCCGCCATTGCCATAGGCGTCGATGCCCACCTGTTGGGGGAAATGGCGGAAGGAAGAGCTCAAATCGTTCTGGGGTTCGGCCACGGCGTCATTCCCGCGCAAGCGGGAACCTCCGTTTCGGGATCGTCAATTGCAAACAGGGGTTCCCGCTTGCGCGGGAATGGCCCGGTGAATGTTGCATCTCCTGCCCTAAACCGAAGCCCCGTCCGGCGAACGCTTCTTCTTTTCGGCGTCGGCCTTCTCATCGTCGTCGGTCTTCTGCTTGAGGCCGAAATTGATGAGGATGGGGCCGTTGATGATGACCGAGGAATACATGCCGACAATCGAGCCGAAGGTCATGGCGATGGTGAAGCTGCGCAGCGCCTCGCCGCCGAAGAAAACCAGCGGCAAGAGCGCCAGGAGCAGGGTGAACTGCGTCAAGGACGTGCGCACGATGGTCTGGTTGATCGAAAGATCGATCAGCTCGGGCAGCGGCATCTTGCGGTGTTTTCGCAGATTTTCGCGGATACGGTCGGAGACCACCACCGTTTCGTTGAGCGAGATACCCACCAGGGTCAGCACCGCCGCAATGGAACTGAGATTGAATTCCATGCCGGTCAGCGAGAACAGACCGATGGTCATGATCAGGTCGTGCGAGGTGGTGGTGACCGCCGCCAAGGCGAACTGCCACTCGAAGCGGAACCAGATATAGATGAGGATACAGACCAGCGCGATGATGACGGCGATGGTGCCGGTCCAGGCCAGTTCGCCGGACACGGTGCCGCTGACGGCCTCGACGCGGCGCACTTCGTAGTTTTCGCCGGCCAGGGCCTCCTGCACCTGTTGCACCGCGACCTGGTCGGCCGACTGGCCGCCTTCCTGCGCCTGGACGCGCACGAGCACGTCCTGCGGGGTGCCAAAGCCCTGGACCTGGATTTCGCCGAGATCAAGGCCGCCCAGCAGCTCGCGCACCTGCCCCACATCGGCCGGGCCGCCGACATGCTGCACCTCGATGGCGGTGCCGCCGACGAAGTCGATGCCGAGATTGAAGCCCTTGGTGAAGGCCGAGCCGATGGACACCAAGGTCATGACGATGGAGAGCGCGATGACGACGCGCGAAATCTTCATGAACGGGATCTTGGTGCCATCCGGGATGAAGCGGAACTTCTGGATGTTCAGCTTCTTGGGACGAACGCGCTTGTACCAGAGGTTCACCTGGAAGGAGGTGACCGTATAGGCGGTGAACAGCGAGGTCAGGATGCCCAGGCCAAGGGTGACGGCGAAGCCCTGGATCGGGCCGGAACCCATGAAATAGAGCACCACGGCCGCGACGAGCTGGGTCAGGTGGGAGTCGATGATGGTGCCCCAGGCGCGCTGGAAGCCGGCATTGATCGCCTGCAAGGGCGATTTGCCCGAGGCCTGCTCTTCGCGCATTCGTTCATAGATCAGCACGTTGGCGTCCACGGCCATGCCGATGGTGAGCACGATGCCGGCAATGCCGGGCAATGTCAGCGTGGCGCCGAGCGTCGACAGG
Source organism: Devosia elaeis (assembly GCF_001650025.1). Lineage (GTDB taxonomy): Bacteria > Pseudomonadota > Alphaproteobacteria > Rhizobiales > Devosiaceae > Devosia > Devosia elaeis. Next base: position 16,192 of record NZ_LVVY01000070.1, read on the forward strand.
GCCGCGAAGATCAGGATGATGTTGAGGATCAGCGAGATATTGGCGAAGACGCCCCAGAGCCCATAGGCCACGACCATGAAGGCCAGGACCAGGATGGAGGCGACGACGCCGGCGGTGAAGCCGGCCTGGATGGAATCCGCGCCCAGGCTCGCGTCCACGGTGCGCTCCTCGATGACATCGAGGCTGGCGGGCAGCGCGCCGGCGCGCAGCAGTACGGCCAGGTCATTGGCCGAGGCGGTGGTGAAGGAGCCGCTGATCTGGCCCGAACCGCCGGTGATCGGCTGCTGGATGACCGGGGCGGTGATGACGGTGTTGTCGAGAACGATGGCGAAGCGCTGGTTGACATTGCGCGAGGTGAGTTCGCCAAAGGTGATGGCGCCGCGCGTGTCGAACTTGAAGCTGACCACGGGGATGCCGCGCTGCTGGTCATAGGCAGGCTGGGCATCGACCAGGGATTCGCCGCCAATGGCGACATCCTCGTAGAGCAGTTCGCGGCCGCCGTCCTGGCTGGGCAGGATCATGGTGCCGGCCGGCAGGCCCTGGGCCTCGGCCTGGTCGGCGGTCATGCCCGGATAGACCATGTGGAAGGTGAGGCGCGCGGTCTGGGAAATGATGTTCTTGAGGCGCTCGCTGTCGCCGAAGCCGGGCACCTGCACCATGACGCGGGTATCGCCCTGGCGCTGGATGGTGGGCTCGGTGGTGCCCAATTCGTCGATACGCGAACGGATGACTTCCATGGACTGGGCCACCAGCGAGCTCATGCGCTGGTTGATGCCGTCGGGGGTCAGGGTGATGGTGAGCCTGCCGTCGCCGGTTTCCCCAAAGCTCAGCTCATCCACGCCGACGCCGGAGAACATGAAATCGGAAAGCGTGTTCTGCAGGCCCCGAATGGCGGTTTCGGCCTGCGCCTTCTGGCTGGGATCGGTCAGCTCGATATTGAGCGTGTTGCGGGCGACATCGGTGGTGATGATGTTGCCGATGCCGTTCTGCGTGGCCAGGACATTGCGCGCGTCGCGGCGCAGGTCGCTCAGGCGCTGGCTGACAATGCTCTCCTGATTGACCCCGAGCAGCAGATGCGAGCCGCCCTGCAGATCGAGACCGAGAACCAGACCCGGTTGCGGCAGCCATCCGGGAAGCGCTTCCTGAACGGATTTGGGCAGGAAATTGGGGGCTGCAAGCAGGATACCCGCGATCGCGACGAAGAGAATGACGAAAACGCGGAACGGCGACTGGTTCATGTAGGACGTCCTGGAAAGGCGGAAGGCCGGAGCCCTGAGGCTCCGGCCATTGGATCGAGCCGCTTAGGCGGGCTTGTTGTCGTTGACCGGCTCCGACTTGGAGCGCACGTCGGCGATCATGTGGCGCACCACCTTGACCTTGACGCCCTGGGCGATCTCGACCTCGAGATCCTCGCCCTCGACGGCCTTGGTGACCTTGCCGATCACGCCGCCGGTGGTGACGACGGTGTCGCCGCGGCGGATGGCGCTCAGCATGGCCTGCTGCGCCTTGAGGCGCTTCTGCTGCGGACGGAAGATCAGCAGCCAGAAAATGACGACCAGCAGGGCGATCGGCATGAGCTGAATGAAAATGTCAGCCATGCCACCGGGGGCCCCAACCGCATCCTGGGCATAGGCGGGCGTTACAAACATCAAGCGGTCTCCTAAGTGTTTTTCTTTTTCGTTTCTGGTGGAATGGGGCGGCCCGGCGCTGACATCTCAGGCGGTGGACGCTAATGGGCATGCCTGCACTTGCGCCCCGGCCAAAATCGCGCGGACTATACATTTGGGTATCCATGATTGCAAAGCCAATCCGGGTGCGGCAATCGCGACCGAATACACAAGGACGAGACCGGTGAAGACCAAGGACTATATGGGCAGGATCGCTGACGCGCTGGAGCGTATCGCCGGGGCGCTGAACCGGGACACCGAGGCCGCGGCCTTCACGCTCGGCCCGGAAAACGCCTATCACTGGCAGGGCGAAACCGGCACCCTGCTGCCGGTGCCCAAGGTCAGCCGCGTGCCGCTCGCCATGCTCAAGGGCATCGACCATGTGCGCGACCTGCTGCTGGCCAATAGCGAGCAATTCGCGCGCGGCCACGGCGCCAACAATGCCCTGCTCTGGGGCGCGCGGGGCATGGGCAAGTCCTCGCTGGTCAAGGCGATCCATGCCGATATCGAATCGCGCGACGGATTCGAGCGGCTGGTGCTGGTCGAAATCGCGCGCGAAGACCTCGAAACCCTGCCCCGCCTGATGCGCGCCATTGCCGGCCAGACCGCCCGCTTCATCGTCTTCTGCGACGATCTCAGCTTCGACAGCGGGGAAACCAGCTACAAATCGCTCAAGACCATCCTGGATGGCGGGCTCGAAGGGCGCCCGGACAATGTGCTGTTCTACGCCACCTCCAACCGGCGCCACCTGATGCCGCGCGACATGATCGAGAACGAACGCTCGACCGCGATCAATCCCAGCGAGGCGGTGGAGGAAAAAGTGTCGCTGTCCGACCGGTTCGGTCTGTGGCTGGGCTTCCACAATTCCGACCAGGACAATTACCTGGCCATGGTCTCCGGCTATGCCGATTATTACGGCCTCAGCATCGACCGCGACACGCTGCGCGCCCGGGCCATCGAATGGGCGGCAACGCGCGGCGCCCGCTCGGGCCGGGTGGCGATCCAATTGGTGCGGACGCTGGCGGGCGAAGAGGGCAAGGCGGTCTGAGCCTCGTGCTTTGGCAGCACGCCCTGCCCCACCGCTCGTCACCCTCGGGCTTGACCCGAGGGTTCTGTTTTCATTGAGGGATCGGTAAGTGAAGAGCCCTCGGGGCGAGCCCGAGGGTGACGATCTGTGGGCGGGATGACGATCGAGGTCTCAAAAGCAAAAAAGGCCGGGTGCACCACGCCCCGGCCTTTTCGATTCTGGAGGTCTATGCGCCTTAGCTGGCGAGCAGCGGCATCGGGTCGACCGGGGTGGCGCCCTTGCGCAGTTCGAAGTGGAGCTGCGGACGGGAGACCGAGCCGGTCTGGCCGACCGTGCCGATGGAGTCGCCGCGATTGACGACGGCACCCTTGGCCACGCTCATGTCCTTGAGGTGGGCATAGGCCGACACATAGCCGTTCGGGTGACGGACCAGGACGAGATTGCCATAGCCCTCGACGCCGGAGCCGACATAGATGACGGTGCCGTTCTCGGCCGCCTTGACGCTGGAGCCCTCGGGCACGTCGATATTGATGCCGGTGCCGCGCGAGGCTGCGAAATCGGTGATGACGCGGCCCGAAACCGGCCAGCGGAACTTGTCATTACCCGACAGGGCCGGCTCAGCAGCCGGCTGCACGGCGGCAACCTGGGTGGGCGCGGCCTGCGCCGGCGCGGTGGCAGCGGGTGCCGGCGTGGTCGTGGTGGGCGTCGTGGCCGCCAGATTGGTCGGGGCCGGAGCCGGGGCCGTGAGATTGCTCGGGCGGGCATCGGGCAGCGTAGTTGTGGCGCTCACCGGCGCGGTGCTGGCCACCTGGGTGACCGGCGCGCTGGTATTGAGGTCGCCGCGACCCGGAATGGTGATCTTCTGGCCCACCACGATCTTGTCGGGCGAGGCCAGACCATTGGCCTGCACGATGGCCTGAGTGGTCACATCGTATTTGCGGGCGATGGTATAGAGCGATTCCCCGGCGGCGATGGTGTGGGCATAGCCGTTACCATTGGCTGCGGCCTGCACCGGCACGCTGGAATTGACCGGCAAGGCGGTGCTAGGCGGCAAGGCAGCGCTGGGCGGCAGGGTGGAGCCGGCGGGGGTGCCCATGGCGACGGCCGGAGGCGTGGCCGGCAGCGGGGCGAAATTCTGCTGAGCGGGCATGGCTTGGGTTGCTCCCATTGAAGGCGACGAGTTCAGAGGAGGAAGGGCCTGAGTCTGGACGGTGGGAGCGGGCGCCCCCATGCCGATCGGCGAAGTGGCGCCGGCCGGCTGCACGAAACCGTTGCCGACCGGAGCCGGCGGCAGCGTATTGCCGCCGCTCCATCCACCACCGCCGACCGGAGCGGGCGGCAGATATTGGGAAGCGGCAACCTGTACCGATTGCGGAGCACCAAGACTTGGCGGCATCTGCTGATTGAATGTCGGGGGAGCAGACTGGTTGACAGAACCAGTCACCGTGGAGTCGCCGATCGTGCGGCTGCCAAGGCTATTGCAACCGGAGAGGCCGACAGCGGCCACGATAATTCCGGCAATGGCGACCGCTTTTCCTGGCCGCGGAGAGACGCGAATACTCATCGGCTTACTCTTACGCAGGTACTCAACAACTGATTGTGAGACTAGGCCGGTAAGGTAAAGACGAGTTTAAAGCCGATGCGATTTGAGTGAAATCGCGCGGGAGAGATTCAGGGATGGGTAAGGTTAAGATCGGGAAGCGATTACCCGCTGCCCTCTCCCAGACCTCATGGTGAGCTTGTCGAACCAGGAGGTCGCAGCCACCGCGTTCCCGACCTCGTCCTTCGACAGGCTCAGGATGAGGTCTACGGGGACATGGCCAATATCTCGCGCGTGCCGCCACCCCCTCCCATCCTCCCCCATCAAGGGGGAGGTGCCGCATCCAGTGTGGGGCAGTATTTGCGCCTCATACGCCGGCCCGAAACCCTCTCCCTTGCAGTGAGACGTGGGAGGGAGAGGCCCTCGATCTTATCGGCCCATAGGCGATAGCCCTGCCCCGCAACGGGCGCGGGAGCATCCAGGTCGAGACGAAACTACCGCCCCTTCAGCCCGATCGTCCCCAGCCGTTCCAGCGCGCCGCGATGGGTTTGTTGCAGGGCGAAGGGGGTGACGGTGATGGCATTGCCGCGGCGGAGCACTTCGTAATCGGCCTTCGGGTCCAGCGGCAGCGGGGTTTCGGGAATCGCCATGAAGAATTCGCCATCGTTATCGCTGGGATAATAGCGAATCGGCGAGCGGGAGAATCGCTGATGGGCGACGGCGGCGAGGCCGGTCACTTCCGTGGTGCCGCAATAGGGGAAATTGACGTTGTAGAAGACGTCGTCATCGCCATGCGCCGCCAGAATGGCCTCGACCACTTCGGCGCCGAAACGGGCCGCATTGGACCAATCCGGCTTGCGGGTGATTTCATAATCCATGGACTGGCTCATGGCGATGCCGATGGCGCCTTGCAAAACCCCTTCGCGGGCGCCGGCGGCGGTGCCCGAGCAATTAACGATGTCACCCAGATTCTGGCCCGCATTGACGCCGGAGAGAACCAGGTCGGCGGGCTTGTCGCCCAGGATATGGGTCATGCCGGCGACGACGCAATCGGCCGGGGAGCCGCCCTTGACCGCAAAGCGGCGGGGGCCGTGTTCGACGAAGGACAATTCGCGGCCGAAGCTGAAGCGGTGCCCTGCCCCGGATTGATTGCCATCCGGGGCGACGATCCAGACATCGTCCGAAAGCGCATGGGCGATCTCGGCCATCACGGCAAGGCCCGGCGCATCCACGCCATCGTCATTGGTGAGGAGGATGCGCAGCGCCATGTCAGCGGCCGCCGATGGCGGTGAGGCCATTCATGTAGGGCTGCAAGGCCTCGGGAATGAGGACCGAGCCGTCTTCCTGCTGGTAATTTTCCAGCACGGCGATGAGGCAGCGACCCACGGCGGTGCCCGAACCGTTGAGGGTATGCACATAACGCGGCGCCTGCTTCTCGCCGGCGGGCCGATAGCGCGCTTCCATCCGGCGGGCCTGGAAATCCCCGCAGACCGAGACCGAGGAAATCTCGCGATAGGTATCCTGGCCCGGCAGCCAGACCTCGATGTCATAGGTCTTGCGGGCGCTGAAGCCCATGTCGCCCGTGCACAGGTTCATCACCCGGTAATGCAGGCCCAGCCGCTGCATGACGGTTTCGGCGCAGGCCAGCATGCGCTCGTGCTCGTTGACCGATTCTTCGGGCGTGGTGACAGAGACGAGCTCCACCTTGTTGAACTGATGCTGGCGCAGCATGCCACGCGTGTCGCGGCCGGCCGAACCGGCCTCGGACCGGAAGCTCGGGGTCAGCGCGGTGAAGCGCAGCGGCAGCTCCTCCTCGGCGAGGATGGATTCGCGGACGAGATTGGTCAGCGGCACTTCGGCCGTGGGGATCAGCGCCAGGCGGCTTTCGCCATGGGCGGTGAAGAAGAAGTCGCCGTCGAACTTGGGCAATTGGCCGGTGCCATACATGGCCTCGTCGCGCACCAGGAAGGGCGGCTGCACCTCCAAATAGCCGTGCTCATTGGTGTGCAGGTCGAGCATGAACTGGCCCAGGGCCCGTTCGAGGCGGGCGACCTGGCCCTTGAGCACCACGAAGCGGCTGCCCGAGAGCTTGGCGGCGATCTCGAAATCCATGTTCTTGTCGGCAACGCCGATATCGAAATGCTCCTTTGGCGCGAAGGCGAAGCTCGGCTTGGCCGGGCGCATGCCGGCCGCCGTCGCAGGCGAACCATTGAGGCCGAAATATTCGACATTGCCGCTCTCGTCGTCGCCCACGGGCACATCGTCGAGCGCCATATTGGGGATGGCCGAAAGCGCATCGCGCAATTCCTTTTCGACCGCGCGCTCCTCGGCCTCGCCGCTGGGGATGAAATCCTTGAGGCGCGCGACTTCCGCCATCAGCTCGGCGGCCTTGGCCTCGTCCTTCTGCGCCTTGGCCTGGCCGATCTGCTTGGACAGCGTATTGCGCTTTTCCTGCGCCTCATTGAGGCGGACGATGACCTGGCGGCGACGCTCGTCGATGGCGATGAGATCGGCGGAACGGACGGACAGGTTCTTGCGCTGCGACATGGCCTTGTCGAAGGCGTCAGGATTGTCTCTGATCCACTTGATATCGAACATCGTTGCTACGGGCCGTGCCCGCCTCTGCGGTCATGCAGGCTGGGAAAGGGCCCCTTGGCATGCCTGCATCGGCCAGGGGCACAGCGAAGCGCGCCCCGGGGAGCGCAGCTATTCGGAGGATGAACCGGACAGTTCCGCGTCCTGGGCGGCCAAGGCCGCTTCACGCCGCTTCTGCACCATCCGCACCGAAATGATAGCGAGTTCGTAGAGAGCATACATCGGCATGGCAAGACCGATCTGCGAGATCGGATCGGGCGGCGAAACGAAGGCCGCGACCGCCAGAATGCCGACAATGGCGTAGCGGCGGCCTTTCCTGAGCATGTCGACATTGACCAGGTCGATCTGCGCCAGAAGCGTCAGAATCACCGGGAGCTGGAAGCAGATGCCGAAGGCGAGAATGAGCGTGGTGGCGAGGCCGAGATATTCGGACACGCGCGGCAGCAGCTTGATCTCTTCGGTCTGCATATTGGTGAAGAAGCCGAGCGCCAGCGGCAGGACCACGAAATAGACCATCGCCGCACCCAGGAGGAAAAACACAGGCGTGGCCACCAGATAGGGGATCAGCGCCTTGCGTTCATGCTTGTAGAGCCCCGGCGCCATGAAGCGGTAGATCTGGGTGGCGAGATAGGGAAAGCCCAAGAAGATCGCGCCGAAAAAGGCCAGATTGAGCTGGGTGAAGAAGAATTCCTGCGGCGCAGTATAGATCAGCTCCATATCGCCCGGATTGGGATAGATGGAGCGATAGGGATTGAGCAGCACGTCGAAAATCTGCCCGGCGAAGAGGAAGCAGAAGATCATCAGCAGCACGATGGCGATGGCGCTGTGAATGAGCCGCTTGCGCAGCTCGATGAGGTGCTCCATCAGCGGCGCTTCGCTGCCCGCGAGCTCGTCCCCGGGCGCGCCAGCCTTGGTCTTGTCCTCGATCTGCTTGGTATCGGCCATCGTCTAGCTCTTCTCGGCCGTTTCGGCAGGTTTCTTGCGCGGCGCGCGCGGCTTTTTCACCACAGGCGCGTCCACGCCGGGCTCGGCAATGGCGGCGCGCTTGGCCCGCGGCTTGGGCGCGGGCTTGGCCGCGCTATCGGCTGCGGGCGCAGCCGTCTTGGCGGCAGCGCGCGGGCGGACGGCCTTGACCGGCTCGGCAGGCGCATCGGCAGCGGCGGCCTTGGGCTTTGCAACCTTGGCCGCCTTTGCCGTGGCCGGCTTTGCGGCGGCCTTTGCCGTGGCGGTGTCGCTGAATGCAGGCGGGGTGGTCTTCTTGCCCGCAACCGGCTTGGCGGCAGTCGGCTTGAAGCCGTATTCGCCGGCCAGCTCGGTGCCGGATTTGGCCGGAGCCATGCCGGCCTTTTCCTTGATCGCGTCGGCGACGCTTTCCACCTTGGGATCGGTGGGCTTCAGGGCGCCGGTCGGCGTCTGCTGCCCATCCTTGCCGATAGCATTGAATTCCTTGCGGATTTCATCGGCGGTCTTCTTCAGCGGATCGGCGATGCTGTTGCGCAGATTGCGCACTTCATCCAGCCCCGTCGACTTGTTGATCTCGCGCTGGAACTCGCGCCCCATGCGCTGAATCTGGCCGACCACCTTGCCGATGCGTCCCATGACGATCGGCAGGTCCTTGGGACCGATGACGATCAGCGCCACGACGCCGATCACCAGCATCTCTGTCCAGCCTATGCCGAGCATCGCAATAGTCTCCGCGGGGCGGCAGGCCCGCCCCTAAATCTGTCGGTGTGAAGACGGCCGGGCGCGGATCAGGCGTCCTTGCTCTTGTCCACTTCGCGCGCATCGACCTCGGCGGTGGTCTGGATGCGCTCGGCGGGCTTGTCATCGTCCCGCATGCCCTTCTGGAAGGCTTTGATGCCGGAGGCGACCTCGCCCATCATGCCGGAAATCTTCCCGCGGCCGAACAGCAGGATAACGACGACGGCGACAACGAGAATGCCCCAAATAGACGGCGCGTGCATGATAGTCTCCCTAGAACTCCAGATACGCTTTACGCGCTATAGATAGACCGAGAAATAGGTTTAATCGCGCCCAAACACAAGAACGTGTTCCAGATTGAGCACGACGGAGACGTCCTGCCCGAGCCGGAGCGCGCCATCGGCCGGCTGGCGGATGCCCAGCGGCACATCGAGACCGTCGAGCTTGACCTCGAACAGGTCGATGCCGATGGCATCGCGGCGCGAGACGATGCGGCCCGGAATACCGGGGCCTTGCGCCGCGATCCGGGCGCCGCCAACCGGCCGGATCGCCACGGTGACGCGCGCGCCATCGGCAAAATCGGGCGCCGGAACCGGCCCCAGCGGCGTCTCCGCCATGCCGGCGCGAACCGCTGTTTCGATCTCGCCCAGCGGCGAAAGGAAGCGGGCGGCCGCCAGGTCGACGGGCCGCGAATAAATCTCCGCGGCGGTGCCGATCTGAGCGATGCGCCCCTGCCGCAACAGGGCGACGCGATCGCCCATGATCATGGCTTCCTCGGGATCGTGCGTCACCACGAGGCTGGTGGCATTGGTTTCGCGCAGCACCGCCAGCGTCTCGTCGCGCACGGTCTCGCGCAGGCGCGCGTCGAGGCTGGAAAAGGGCTCGTCCAGCAGCAGCAGGCCGGGACGCGGCGCAACGCTGCGCGCCAGGGCCAGCCGCTGCTGCTGCCCGCCCGAAAGCTGATGGGGATAATCGTTCTCGCGCCCGGCAAGGCCGACGCGACGCAGGGACACGCGAGCCTGTTCCAGAGCCGCCGTGCGCCCGAGACGCTTCAGCCCATAGAGCACGTTCTGGAGCACGGAAAGATGCGGAAAGAGCGCGTAATCCTGGAACATGAGGCCGATTCCGCGCCGGTCGGGCGTGACGGTGCGGCCGGGCGCGGACATGAGTTCGCCATTGATGCGCAGGGCCCCGGCGCTGACCGGCTGGATGCCGGCCGCGACCCGCAGGGCAGTCGATTTGCCCGACCCCGATTCGCCGAGCAGGCAGACGATCTCTCCGGGGCGCAGCGACAGGCGGAAATTATCGAGGACCGGCCGGCCGCCGAGCTCGACGCAGATATCGTCGAATTCCAGCGATGCCGCGAAGGACACCCCCGCCGTGCCGCGCGGGCCCCAATTCTGCGGCTCGACCGCCTGCGCCGCTTCGGCCATCACTCTTCCTCGTTCTCGTTTTCGCCCGGATCCGATGGGTCCAGCGGGTCTTCGTCGTCGCGCAAGGCGCCATCGAAGGGCAATGGTATCTGCATGTCCGGCGGCAGGCGCCCCGAAAGCAGGCCCGATCCCTTCAATTCATCGAGACCGGGCAGGTCGGACAGGCCCTCCAGCCCAAAATGATCGAGAAAAGCTTCCGTGGTGCCATAGGTCACCGGCCGCCCCGGCGTACGACGGCGACCGCGCATGCGCACCCAGCCAGCTTCCATCAGGAGGTCCAGCGTGCCCTTGCCGGTGGCGACGCCGCGCACTTCCTCGATTTCGGCGCGCGTGGCCGGCTGGTGATAGGCGATGATGGAGAGCGTTTCGAGCGCCGCCCGGGACAGCGGCCGCGTTTCGTGCTCCTCCCGCCGCAGCAGGAAGCCCAAATCCTCGGCGGTGCGGAAGGCCCAGCCCTCGCCGCGCCGGACCAGGTTCACCCCCCTGCCCGCATATTCGGCCTGCAAGGCTGCGAGCAGGCCTTTGACATCGACGCCTTCGCCCAGATAGGGCGCGATATCGACGGCCCGCAGCGGCTCGGCCGAGGCAAACAGCAGGGCCTCGACGATGCGCAGGTGGCGGCGCAGCACCTCGCCTGTTTCGGAATCGCGCTCGATTTCGGTCACGTCTGGCTCCGGCGGCGGCGCAGGAAAAGCGGCCCGAACGTCTCGCCCTGGCGCAGCTCGATCTCCCCCTGGCGCACCAGTTCGAGACTGGAGGCGAAGGTGGAGGCGCGCACGGTGGCCCGCTCGTCCGGTCGGGCGAGATAATCGACCAGATAGGCGTCCAGCGACACCCATTCCTGACTCTCGCCGATCAGCCGCATCAGGATGTCCCGCGCATCCTGCAGCGACCAGACGGTGCGCAGCACGGGCGAATAATCGGTCGATATATTGCGCTCGCGCTGGGCGGAATAGGCCTTGAGCAGGTCGTAGAAACTGGCTTCCCAGATAGAGCGGCGGGCGATCTCCAGCGGCTCAGGCGCGCCGCGCGCATAGATCTGGAAACCCAGGCGCGGGCGGTTCATCAGCCGGCTGGCCGCTTCGCGCATCGCCTCGAGCCGCTTGAGGCGGAATTGCAGCATGGCAGCGAGCATTTCGCCGCTCGGCTCCTCGTCGCCGGGCGCCTGCGGCACCATGAGCCGGCTCTTGAGATAGGCGAGCCAGGCCGCCATGACCAGGTAATCGGCGGCAACCTCGATGCGGCGCTCGCGCACCTTGTCGATGAAGGCGAGATATTGCTCGGCGAGCGCGAGGACGGAAATGCTGGCGAGATCGACCTTCTGCCGCCGGGCCAGGTCGAGCAGCAGGTCCAAAGGCCCCTCATAGCCCCCCACATCGACATGCAGGATTTCATCCGCCGGCGGAGGCGACGGCGTGTCGAACCAGTCGGTTTGCGGGCTCGTCATGGAAAGGCCGGGCCGATGAATGTCATGACCCATCCTTGGCCGCTGGCGCGCCCAGCGTCAAGCGAGGCGCGCAAGCCGATCACAGGGTCAGAGGAGCAGGCAATCGCCGCCCGCGGCCCTGACGTTGGTGCAGATATTGGCGGCGGCTTCCCGCGACGGCGCCGGCACCAGCACGCGGTAATAGATGCCGCGCTCGCCCAGATCGACGCGCTGGATTTCCGGGCTCACGCCGCTGAACAGCACGCCATAGCGCGTGGCCATGGCCTGTGCTGACTGGCGCGCCGCATCTTCGCTGCGCTGGGAGGCCAATTGCACATAGGCCGCCGCGCTGCCGCCGCTGGCGGCGACGGGCTGCTGCGTGGTCGCGGCCTGTGCCGGCGGAGCGGCAAGCGCATTATTGGCGCTCGTATTGGCCGCTGCCGGGGGCACTGCCGCCGCGGCGAGGGCAGCGGAGGCAAGCTGGGCGAAATCGGCCGGGCGATCCACCGGCACGGTGACATTGCGGCCGGGAATCGTGGCGCCGGACGCATCGACGACGGGCACGACAGCGCCCGAGGTTACCGGCGTGACGGCCGGAACCGGGGTGGTTTCAGCGCTCGGTGCGGCAGGAGTCGCGCTTTCGGCGGCGATAGTGCTGGCAATGAGATCGGGCGTCGAGAAATCGGCGCCGGGCACGTCGGGCACGTTCGGGCGCTCGACCGGCAGGATCGAGGCGCCGGCCATGCTGTCCGTGCCGCTGATGATGGTGCCGTCGGGCCGGACGGTGACCGTGCGCACCTTGCGGTTCACCAGGCCTTCCTGATTGGGGTCGATGGCCGTGCCGTCATCGCCGGCCAGAACGCCGGGCCCACCCGTGCCGGCAGCAGCCTCGGTGAGGGCGGCTTCATCGGCCTGGTCACGCGGCACAAGCTGTTCGTCCGCAGGGTTGGTGCCGCCGGAAATCTCGTTGAAGACCACCGATTGCTGGCCGGATTGCTCCACGGGCTCCGGCACGTCCTTGACCGCGGCATTGTCGGCCAAAACCAGGGGCGCCGGGCCGGACGGCGCGCCGCCCTGCCCCAGGACCCAATAGAGGCCCACACCGGCGACGGCGAGCAGACCCACGGCCAACAGCGGGCCGGCAACGGCGCGCGACATGGTGAAACCGCGCCGGGGCGGCGGCGCCATGGCCGCCAGTTCGTCCACGCCAGCATCGTCGCGGTCGATCTCGGAATTGACCCATTCCACCTGCGCGCCGGTCGCGGCGGCGGCAGCCAGGATGGCATCGTCCACCGAGCCGGGCTCGGACTGACGCGAGGCCGGCGTTTCGACGCGCGGTTCGGCGGCCGGCAAAGTGGGCGTGGCAAGGCTGCGCAAGGCCGGGCTCGGCGAACGCGCGGCGTCCTGCTGGGCCTTCTGCACCACCGGCGCCAGAAGGCGCTCGATATCGGTCAGCGGATCGGTTGCGGCGGGCTCGGCCGGGCGCACCGGCGCCTCCGGAACCGGCTCGGCCGGCAGGAGAGGTTCGTCGGCAACCGGCTCGACGGCCACGATGACCGGAGCGGGCGTCTGTTCCGGCATCGGAACGGGCACGGCCTGGGCCGTGGTGGGCGCGCCCAGCCCGAAGACCGGCGGCACCCCGAAATTGTCCGTCCCGCGCGCCGGGCCTTCGGCCACCGGGGCCGGCTCGGCCGGGGCCAGGTCATTGGCCAGCTCGGCCGCGATCAGGTCCGCCAGCCCATCATGATCAAGCTCTTCGCTTTCGCGCTGCACCGGGGCCGGAGCGGCCGGCTTTGCCTCAACGGGCGACACAGGCGTGGCGGGCCCGGCATGACGCGGAGGATCGTTGAGAACGAAATCGAAATTGAACGGTTCGCGCTTTTCCTCGGGCGCGGGCGCGGCGCCCGGAATTCGCACTGGAGCCGGCTTTTCCGCCTCGACACGAACCTCGCCGCCAGGAATGCGGACCGGTGCGGCATTTTCGGCGGCGGGGGCCGGCGGCGTGCGGGTATTCTGATCAGAAGAACGGGCATCGTCGGCCATCAGCCGGGCAAGCTCGGCAATAAGGTCGTCCGGTGCATCAGTCTGTGCGGCCATCGATTGCGGTTTCGCTGACGTCATCTGGCAGCGCCCCTTTAGTATGGATCGGCCCTGTCAAGAGCCGGCCCGCGAGTGTTCACACCAATACGCCCGAATTATGAAAGCTCCTCGGGCGCGGTGACACCCAGAATACCCAAGCCATTGCGGATCACTTGGCGTACAGCGTCCACGAGCGCGAGTCGAGCCAAAGTCAAATTCGCGTCCGAAAGGTTAACAAATCGCAAATCATGCTCATCCTTGCCCTTGGCCCAGAAGCCATGGAAGGCCGCTGCCAGCTCGTGGACATAGAAGGCAACCCGGTGCGGTTCATGCGCAAGAGCCGCTGCCGCAACCAGGCGCGGCCAGGCGCCAAGCAGGCGGATGAGCTCGATATCGGCGGCGCTGTCCAGCCGCTCGATCGGCGCCCCGGCCAGAGCGGCGGGGGAAATATCGAGCTCGGGCATGTCGCGCTGGGCGGTGCGGAAAATCGAGCAGGCCCGCGCATGCGCATATTGGACATAGAAGACCGGATTGTCGCGCGTCTGTTCCTTGACCAGCGCGAAGTCGAAATCCATCGCCGCGTCGTTGCGCCGGAACAGCAGCATGAAGCGGGTGGCGTCCGGCCCCACTTCCTCGACCACGTCGGACAGCGTCACCAGATCCCCGGAGCGCTTGCTCATCTTGAACGGCTCGCCGTTCTTGAGGAGGCGCACGAGCTGGCAGATGCGCACGTCGATATCGGCCTCGCCTTGCGATACCGCCTTCACGGCGGCCTGGAGGCGCTTCACATAGCCCGAATGGTCAGCGCCGAGCACATTGACCATATGCTTGAAGCCGCGCAGGTATTTGTTGCGGTGATAGGCGATGTCGGCGGCGAAATAGGTATAGGAACCGTCGGACTTGATCAGGGCGCGATCGGTGTCGTCGCCGTAATCCTTGGCGCGGAACAGGGTCTGCTCGCGGTCTTCCCAATCCTCGGGCGTCTTGCCCTTGGGCGCTTCGAGGCGGCCCTCATAGATCATGCCCTCCTCGCGCAGCCAGGCCAGCGTCTTCTCGATATCGCCACCGGGCCCATGCAATTGCCGCTCGGAGAAGAAGACGTCGTGATGGATGTTGAGCTGGGCCAGGTCGGCCTTGATCAGCACCATCATGGCGCCCAAGGCGGCTTCACGCGCGATCAGCACCGCCTCTTCCTCGGGCTTGTCGAGCAGCGCAGTGCCCCATTCGGCCTTCAGCGCCTCGCCCACGGGGATGAGGTAATCGCCCGGATAGAAGCCGGGAGGAATATCGATCTTTTCGCCCAGCGCCTCGCGGTAGCGCAGCATGGCCGAGCGGCCAAGAATGATGGTCTGCCCGCCGGTATCGTTGATGTAGAATTCGCGCGTCACGTCATAGCCTGACCAGGCCATCAACGAAGCCAGCGCGTCGCCGAACACGGCGCCACGGGTGTGGCCGACATGCATGGGCCCGGTGGGATTGGCCGAGACGAACTCGACATTGACCCGCTCGCCCTGCCCGATATCGGAGCGGCCGTAATTGTCGCCCTGGGCGCCGATGGCTTTCAAGACCTGGTGCCAGATGGCGTTGGACAGGCGGAAGTTGATGAAGCCGGGGCCGGCGACTTCGACCGATTCCACGTCCGGCGCATGGGCGAAACGCCCGGCCAGGCCCATGGCCAGCTCGCGCGGATTCTTGCCGAGCGGCTTGGCCACCACCATGGCCGCATTGGTGGAGAGGTCGCCATGGGCGGGATCGCGCGGAGGCTCCATCACCACGCGCGCCAGCAGAGCCTCGTCGAGCTCGGGATAGTCTGCACGCAGGGCCTCGATGACCCGGGTGGTGAAAAGGGCGAAGATATCCATGGCAAACCTACGGAAATTAATCGGGCCGGGTTAACGGAATTCCGGTCGAGCGTCAAACAGGCGCTGGTGTTCGTCCAGGGCATAGGGGTCGGTCATGCCGGCGATGAAATCGGCGACGATGCGGGCGCGCGGGGGGCCATCTACCGCCCTGCCCGCCTGGCCCCAGCGGCCGGGCATGTCCGGATCGTCCATATAGCGGGCAAAGAGCCGCTCCACCACGGCCTCACTCTCGCGCACCGGCACCATCACCGCCTCGTGCCGATAGACGCGGGTGAAGAGGAAGCGCTTGAGGCCCCTTTCCGCCTCGGCCGTGGCGGGCGAAAAGGTAACCAGCGTTCTACCGGCCAGGCGGACATCCTCGGGGGATGCCACGCCGGAGGCGGCGATATTGGCGGCGCTCGTGGAAATGACATTTTCCACGGCGCGGGTGATCATGCGGCGCTGCACCTCGTGGGTCTGGCGCTTGACGGCGATATCGGGATAGAGCCCGAGCACTTCGGCCACGATGGGGCCGGCCATGGGGACGTCGAGAAAATCCTCCAGCGCCACGAGGCCGGCGCGCAGGGCGTCGTCGATGTCGTGGGCATTATAGGCAATGTCGTCCGCCACGGCCGCCACCTGCGCCTCGAGGCTGGCATGGGTGTCCAGACGCAGATCGGCCGGACTGGCGATGGCGTCGAGGCCGCTCGGCAGGCCCTCCTCGGCATAGCGCCCATAAGGCGAACCATCGGCATGCAGCAGTGGGCCATTATGCTTGAGAATGCCTTCGAGCGTTTCCCAGGTGAGGTTGAGACCGTCATGCTCGGCATAGCGGTTTTCCAGCCGGGTCACGACGCGCAGCGCCTGCACATTGTGATCGAAGCCGCCATAGGGAAGCATGGCCCGGTGCAGCGCCCGTTCCCCGGCATGGCCGAAGGGCGTGTGGCCCAAATCGTGGCTGAGCGCCAGGGCCTCGGCCAAGTCCTCATTGAGCCGCAGGGCGCGGGCAATCGAACGGGCGATCTGGCTGACCTCGAGCGTATGGGTCAGGCGATTGCGGAAATGCCGTCCCTCGTGATGCAGGAAAACCTGCGTCTTGTGCTGAAGCCGGCGGAAGGCGGTGGAATGGATGATGCGGTCGCGGTCGCGCTGGAATTCGGAACGCGTCGGGCTGGGGCCGGTGCCGTAGAGGCGGCCCAGGGACAGGTCGGGCCGGCTGGCATAGGGGGCGGTCTCGCTCATGTGTGGTCGCGGGCCTTTGCAAGGACGCCAGGAGCGCCTATCTTAGCTTCAGTGTTATGACATTACGACCGTCCGGATTTCTCCATGACAGACGCTGCACTCGCCGTTTCTCCCGCCGTAACTCTTTCGGACCGCGCCGCCAAGCGGGTCGCGCGCATCATTTCCAAGGAAGCGCCCGGCACCGTATTGCGCATTTCGGTGGCGGGCGGCGGCTGCTCGGGGTTTCAATACGAATATAACCTGGTGCAGGAAACCGCGAACGACGACGATCTCGTGCTGCAAAAGGGCGAGGCGACGGTATTGATCGATTCGCTGAGCCTGGAATTCATGGGCGGCGCCGAGATCGACTTCGTCGATGACCTGGTCGGGCAGAGCTTCCAGATCAAGAACCCCAATGCGGTCGCCTCCTGCGGCTGCGGGACCAGCTTCGCCGTCTGATCGCCTTTCCCTCCCCGCGCGCAGCCACTAGGCTGAAGCCCGGCAGGGAGGATTCGTCATGGCGTTGGAAAGCGCACTCGATGCGGCCGTAAAGACGGCCATGGACGAAAAGCGCATCGTCGGCGCGGTGCTGCTGGTCCGGCACAAGGGCGAATTGCTCTATGAGAAGGCGCATGGCTGGCTGGATCGCGAATCCCGCCTGCCCATGGTCCCGCATGCCATTTTCCGACTTTCCTCGCTCACCAAGCCGATCGTCGCCGCCACGATCCTGGCCATGAAGGACCACGGGCTCCTGCGGTTCGACGACCCGGTGACGCATTTCCTGCCCGATTTCCGGCCGAAGCTGCCGGATGGCTCCGCACCTGAAATCAATATCGGCCAATTGCTGACGCATAGTTCCGGCCTCAACAACGCGCCCATGGCGACGCCGGACGAATTGCGCGCCGGCACCTCGCCCTGGCACCGGGGAACGGAAGCCGTGCTGGCGCGAATTGCCGAGCGACCATTGCTTTTCCCGCCCGGCGCCGGCTGGGCCTATGGTCCCTCCATCGATGTGCTCGGCGCCATTGCCGGCAAGCTGATCGATGGCCAGCCGCAGGACGCCATCCTGAAATATGTGCTCGATCCGCTGGGCATGATCGACACCAGGTTCGCCGTGACCGACCAATTGCGCCTGGCCGTGCCCTATGGCGATGCGCCGGAAGGGCCAGAGCGCATGGGGGACGTGCATGTCGTCACCGCGCCCTGGGGCGGTGAGGCAACTTATGACACGTTGCGCATTTTCGATGCCGCCACGTTCCAGTCGGGCGGCGGCGGCATGGCGGGCACAGCGCAGGATTTCATGCGCCTGCTGGAAGCGCTGCGCGCCGGCGGCGAACCCATCCTGACCCCGGAAACCGCCGCAATCGGGCTGGCCAATAACACGACACAGCTCGCCCAGGCGGCCGGCCCGGGCTGGGGCTTCAGCTATTTCGGCGCCTGGCTGGACGACCCGAACCTGGCCAATCATCCCGGCAAGCGCGGAACCAACCGCTGGGGCGGCATTTATGGCCATAGCTGGGTCCTGGATCCCGCCAGTGAGCTCAGCATCGTCTCCATGACCAATACCGGGCTCGAAGGCTCGGATGGCCGCTATCGCGACGATATCTGCAAGGCGGTCTATTCCGCCCTTGGCCTGTGAAGGTCGTGCCCAAACCGACGACTTAGGCTAGTATGCCCGGATTCTGACCGAGCTGGAGACGATCATGGCCCTGCGCATCGCCACCTGGAACATCAACGGCATCAAGGCCCGGATCGAATTGCTGCTGCGCTGGCTGGAGGAGGAAAAGCCGGACATCGTCGGATTGCAGGAAATCAAGACGGTGGACGAGGGCTTTCCACGCGCCGAGATCGAAGCGCTGGGCTACAATATCGAAACCCATGGGCAGAAAAGCTGGAACGGAGTGGCGCTGCTCTCCAAGATACCTTTCGACGAGGTGCATCGCGGCCTGCCGGGAGAGGCCGAAGACGAGCAGGCAAGGTTGATTGAGGGCGTGTTCTCGGTGGAAGGCGGGGTGGTGCGCGTCTGCAATATCTACCTGCCCAATGGTAACCCGGTGGATACCGAAAAATTTCCCTACAAGCTGCGCTGGATGGATCGGCTCAACCGCTTCGTGGAAGGGCGGCTGGAGCTGGAAGAGCCCTTCATCCTCATGGGCGATTTCAATCTCATCCCCGCTCCCATCGATGCCCATGACCCCAATGCCTGGTGGGGCGACGCGCTTTATCGGCCGGAAAGCCTCGAAAGATTCCGCATTCTCAGCAATCTGGGCATGACGGACGCGCTGCGGGCCATCAGTGCCGAACAGACTTTCACCTTCTGGGACTTCCAGGCCGGGGCCTGGCGGCGCAATGCCGGTATCCGCATCGACCACCTGATGCTCTCGCCCCAGGCGGCAGACCGGCTGGACGACGTCACCGTGCACAAGGACGTGCGCGGCTGGGACAAGCCCAGCGATCACGTGCCAGTGGAAGGCGTGTTCAGTTTCTGAGGGTTGGGTAGCGCCTCACCCACGGAGAAATCTCGGCCCAGTAGACCTCATCCTGAGCCTGTCGAAGGACGAGGTCGTGGCAACCAGCTTTCGGCGTGCCCGACCTCGTGGTTCGACAGGCTCACCATGAGGTCTCTGAAGAGCTTGTCTCAGTATGCGGTTGCGGCGAAGTCAGTTGAACTCGATGCCGAGTTCGACGCTGTTGCTGGTGCTCGCGCTGGCCATGGCCTGGGCGGCGGCGCGGTCTTCGGGGCTGGCGCTGGAGAGCGCGCGGTTGAGCATGTCGTCGGCAACGGCCTGATCGACGGTGCCCAGGCAGGTATTATGCGCCACATTGAGCCACATCAGGCCTTCTGCAGGGCGCGGCGGATAGGAATCCATGCCGTTGAACAGCAGATTGCCGAGGCCCGCCTGGGCCAGGCAATGGCCCTTGCTGGCGGCGGCCTGCAACCAGCGGGCGCTGAGCGTGGGACTGACGCCCAGTCCGTCTTCCTGCTGATAGAGCAGGCCGACGCGATATTGGGCTTCCGCATCGCCAAAATAGCTAGCGGCGTGCATCAGCATGCGGTGGGATTCCACCGGATCCTGCTTGAGGCCCACTTCCGGGGCGCCCTCGCGGAAATAATCGCCCAGCTTGACGAAGGAGCGCGCCACGATATCGGCTTCGAGTCCCTTGGGGGCCGTATCGGCATGCTGGATGGCGATCTGCGAATAATAGCCGAAGGCCTTGACCGGGTCCTTGTCCACGCCCTCGCCGTTTTCATACATGGTGCCGAGCTGCCACAGAGCCAGCGGGCGGCCCGCCTCCGCGTCGCTTTCCAGCGCCGAGATGAAGGTGTCGTTGGGCACGCCGATGCTGTCCATGGAGGTGATGCCATCCATGGAACGGGCAAAATCGGACGCGGCGTCGATAGCGGTCTGCGCCTGGGCCGGAGCAGCGGCGCAGACGGTAAGCACAGCAATGGCGACATGGGACAAAGTCCGCATGATACTCCTTTCGCCCATGGGGCCATGGGCGGGCACAAAGTGCGGCTTCCGTTTCTCCGGACCCGCTGCGGCGCCGGCACCTGCCGACAGACCGCTGATGTTCATCGATAATCCTGCCCGGACACTGGCGATGGGCAAAGCTAAGTCTGAACAATAGGTAAACATGCTTTGTGGCCGCATTCGGCCAAAGTCATCACAACCCGGCGCGCGAGCCCGCGCAGTGGCCGTTTCGCCACACATCGCCCTGCCCGATAGCCGCATTCTTGCGTTCATATCCACCACTTCAGGCGGACGATCATCCGCCATTCGTCCAGAAAATCCGGGGGAGTCGGCACCTATCCACCCGCGAAGACGCGCGGGATGCACATGGCCGGCATCCGCCCCCGAATGCCCAATCCTTGAGACGATCCGTTCGGTACGCGCCACGCGCAAACCCGTTTCAGACCGCTCTGGCCGTCTTGTTTAGGGTCAGATTGTGGCGGGAAACATCGCCAAACCCTTGCCGTCCGCCCCGCGGCGCGTGAATCCGTGCCTTTGTTGCGAAATCGTCACAGAGACAACTTTGTGACCGAAGCCGGTTGCGGAGCGTTCAGACCCCGACCATATTTTGCGCCTCACCGTTTGGGAGACCTGAAATGAAAAATGTCCTGTCCAGCAAAACACCTTCCAGTCTGCAACAGGACATGATCATTCATGACTTCTCAGGTTCTCAACGGGGCCGGCCGCGCGCGAAAACCCCGTAACAATCGCCTTTTCCGCTTCTTCCCCGCCCGCTCTGACGATCCGGAGGCCCGGCGCAAAGGGCGTGCGCGCTTTGCACGCTTTCTCGGCTATTACCGGCCGCACCTGCCGCTGTTGACAACCATCCTGGCCAGCGCCGTGCTGGTCGCCGCCACCGCCATAGCAATGCCGCTGCTGGCCAATCACATCGTGGCCCGGCTGCCCGAACTTGCCGACAGCCCCGATGCGACGCGGCAATTGCTGTTCATCGGCGGCGTCATGCTGGTCATCTTCGTACTCCAGGCCCTGGCGACCTATTTCGTCGACTATCAGGGCCACGTGATGGGCGCCCGCATCGAAGCGCAGGTGCGCCGGGAATTGTTCGAGCATTGCCAGAAGCTCTCCTTCACCTTCTATGACCGACAGCGGACCGGGCAATTGATGAGCCGGATCAGCAATGACTCGCTGTGGCTGGGCGAATTGTTCCACCACGGCCCGGAGGACGTGGCCATCAGCCTGCTGAAATTCGGTGGCGCCATGGCTGTCCTGACCTGGATCGATCCGATGG
The DNA here is from genome assembly GCF_001650025.1 of Devosia elaeis. Lineage (GTDB taxonomy): Bacteria > Pseudomonadota > Alphaproteobacteria > Rhizobiales > Devosiaceae > Devosia > Devosia elaeis. The sequence goes on from NZ_LVVY01000070.1 coordinate 37,486, forward strand.
TGGCGGGCACGATCGCCCTGATGGTCCCGTTCGCAATCGGTTACGCAATGATCTTCAACCGTCGCATGAATGTTGCCCTACGCACGAGCAAGGAACGCATTGCCGGCGTGAACGAAAGAGTCGAGGACGCGCTGGGCGGTATCCGCGTGGTGCAATCCTTCGCCAATGAGGCCGACGAACTGCGCCGCTTCGAGGTGCAAAACCAGCATTTCCTGCAAAGCCGCAAGGACGGCTATCGCAGCGAGGCGCTGCTGTGGAGCGGTATGGATGGGTTTGCCCAATTGGTCACCGTGGCGGTGATCGTCATCGGCGCCTTCCGCATCCTGCACGCCGACCTGTCGGCCGCCGAGCTGCTGACCCTGCTGCTCTGCGTCGGCGTGTTGCTCGATCCGATCAAGCGTTTCGACAATTTCATCCGGCTCTGGCAGGAGGGCTATACCGGCTTTACCCGGGCCATGGAATTGCTGGAGGAAGAGCCCGACATCGCCGACAATCCGGACGCCCGGCCGCTCGGCGATGTGAAAGGCGCCATTGCCTTCCGCGATGTCCGCTTCCGCTACGAGGCCGATGTGCCGCTGGTGCTGGACGGCATTTCGCTCGATATCCGGCCCGGAGAATTCGTGGCGCTGGTGGGGCCATCCGGCGTGGGCAAGAGCACGCTCTGCGCGCTCATTCCGCGCTTCTACGATGTCGATGGCGGCAGCGTCAGCATCGATGGCCACGATGTGCGCTCGGTTACGCTGGCCTCCCTGCGCCGCAATGTCGGCATGGTGCAGCAGGACGTCTACCTGTTCAGCGGCACCGTCTGGGAAAACCTGCTCTATGGCCGGCCCGGCGCCAGCGATGATGAGGTGATCGCGGCGGCCCGTGCCGCCAATGCCCATGACTTCATCACGGCGCTGCCGCAGGGCTATGACACCGATATCGGTCAGCGGGGCGTCAAGCTCTCGGGCGGGCAGAAGCAGCGGCTGACCATCGCCCGCGCCTTTCTCAAGAACCCGCCGGTGCTGATCTTCGACGAGGCGACCAGCGCCCTCGACAATGACAGCGAACGGGCGGTGCAGCAGGCGCTGCTCGGCCTGGCGCGCGGGCGGACCACGATCGTCATCGCCCACCGCCTCTCCACAGTCCGCCACGCTGACCGCATCCTGGTGCTGACGCGCGAGGGGATGGTGGAGCAAGGCACCCACGACGCGCTGATGGCGGCCGGCGGCGTCTATGCGGGCCTGCACAGCACGCAGGGGCGGATCTGAGTTCAGGACCCATCACAAACACCCTCGGGTCAAGCCCGAGGGTGACGATCTCTGGCCGAGGATGACGGCCTGCGGGAGAGGAACTCAGCTCACATGCTTGAGCGCTTCGAGGATTTTCGAGCGGCGGTCGATCGCCGTTTCGCGCCGGGCCTTCTGCTCCTCGATCACCTCTTCGGGGGCCTTGGAGACAAATTGCTCATTGCCGAGCTTCTTGTCGATCTGGGCGATTTCGGCGTCGAGCTTGGCCACTTCCTTCTCGAGGCGGGCCTTTTCGGCACCGAGATCGATGACGCCGGCCAGCGGCAGGGCATAGGTGGCGTCGCCGACGACGAATTGCGCCGATTCACCGGGCACCTCGTTGCGCGGGGAGATTTCTTCCAGCCTGGCCAGGCGGGTGATGAGCGAAGTTCCGGCCACGAGCCGCGCCAGCGTCTGTTCCCCTGCCCCGCTGACCACCAATTGCAGCTTGGCGCCTGCCGGCACGTTCATTTCGGCGCGAACCGAACGAACATTGGAAATGACGTCGACCAGCCAGGCCAGTTCGGCATCGGCTTCGGCATCCTCAAGGCCTGAAAGGTCCGGCCATTCGGTCAGGATGAGCAAATTTTCGCGCTTGGGACCGAATTCGCCGGTCTTCGCCCACAATTCCTCGGTGACGAAGGGCATGATCGGATGCAGCATGATCAGGATCTGGTCGAGCGCCCAGGCGGCCGTGGCGCGGGTCTCCGCCTTGGCACCCTCATCCTCGCCGTTGAACACCGGCTTGGCGAATTCCACGTACCAGTCGCAGAACGTGCCCCAGACGAAATCATAGGCGCTGTTGGCCGCTTCGTTGAACTTGTAGTCCTCGATGCCGCTCCGCACGGCGGCCATGGCCCGGGCGGTGGCGCCGACGATCCAGCGATTGAGCGGCAGTTTGTTGGCGCGCGGATCGTAGCCTTCGACGCGGCGCGCCTCGTTCATTTCGAGGAAACGCGCGGCATTCCAGAGCTTGGTGACGAAGTTGCGGTAGCCTTCCACGCGGCTGATGGCGAGCTTGAGATCGCGCCCCTGCGCAGCCATGGCGGCCAGGGTGAAGCGGGTCGCATCGGCCCCGTATTCATCCACGAGCTTGAGGGGATCGATGACGTTCCCCTTGGTCTTGCTCATCTTCTGGCCTTTTTCGTCCCGGACCAGGGCATGCATGTAGACGGTGTGGAACGGTTCCTTGTCGAGGAATTCGAGCCCCATCATCATCATGCGGGCGACCCAGAAGAAGATGATGTCGAAACCGGTGACCAGCACGCTGGTCGGATAATAGCGCTTGAGCTCGGGCGTTTCGTCGGGCCAGCCCAGGGTCGAGAAGGGCCAGAGGGCGGAAGAGAACCAGGTATCGAGCACGTCCGGATCGCGGGTCAACGTGACCGGCTTGCCATAATGCTTGTCCGCCGCCGCCTGGGCTTCGGCCTCGCTATGGGCGACAAAGGCCTCGTTGTCCGGACCATACCAGGCCGGAATCTGGTGGCCCCACCAGAGCTGGCGCGAAATGCACCAGGGCTTGATGTTCTCCAGCCAGGCGAAATAGGTGTTTTCGTATTGCTGCGGCACGAATTTGGTGCGGCCCTCGCGCACTGAAGCCAAAGCCGGCTGCGCCAGCACATCGGCCTTGACCCACCACTGGTCGGTGAGAAACGGCTCGATGACGACGAGTTTGGACTTCTCGTCATGCGGAACCATGATCTTCTTGTCTTCGATATGGTCGAGGCCGCGTGTTTCGTTTTCCTCGGCCATGGAGGTCAGGTCGGCGATGATGGCCTTGCGGGCCTCGAAGCGGTCGAGACCACGATATTTCGCCGGAATGAAATCGTCCTCGACGATGGCGCCACGTGTGGTGAAGACGTTGATCGGCTCGAGGCCGGCCCGGGCCCCCACTTCGAAGTCGTTGAAATCATGCGCCGGCGTGATCTTCACTGCGCCAGTGCCTAGGGCCGGATCGGCATATTCGTCGGCGATCACCGGAATGCGCCGGCCGACCAGCGGCAATTCGACGAACTTGCCGATCAGGCCTTGATAGCGCTCATCGTCGGGATGCACGGCCACGGCCACGTCGCCCAGCATGGTTTCGGGGCGGGTGGTGGCGACGATTATATAATCGCGCGTTTCGGTGCCGGTGACATTGCCCTCTTCGTCGGTGATCGGGAACGCATAGGTTACCCCATCGGCGAGCGGATAGCGCAGATGCCACATATGGCCCTTGATTTCGAGGTTCTCGACCTCAAGGTCCGAGATGGCCGTTTCCAGGCCCGGATGCCAGTTCACCAGCCGCTTGGCGCGGTAGATCAGGCCCTTCTTGTGCAGCTCCACGAAGACCTTGGTGACGGCGCGCACCATCTGGTCGTCCGGCTGGCCTGCCGCGCCCATGGTGAAGCGCTCGCGCGAAAAATCGGCGGAGGCGCCGAGACGCTTGAGCTGGTTCATGATGGTGCCGCCGCTTTCGGCCTTCCATTCCCAGACGCGCACGATGAACTTTTCGCGGCCGAGCGTACGACGATCGACCTGCTGGGCGGCAAGCTGGCGCTCGACGATCATCTGGGTGGCGATGCCGGCATGGTCGGTGCCCGGCTGCCAGAGCACGTCCTTTTTCAGCATGCGGTTGAAGCGGATCAGAATGTCCTGAACCGTATTGTTGAGCGCATGCCCGATATGGAGCGAACCGGTGACGTTGGGCGGCGGAATGACGATGGTGAACGGCTCCGCACCGGGCTTGGCCCCTGCCCCGGCCGCAAACGCATCGGCCTCGAGCCAGCCATCATAGATGCGGCCTTCCACGGCGGCGGGTTCATAGGTCTTTTCAAGCATCACGTCACTCGCAACAACAGCGACCCGCCCGGCGAGACCGTGGCGGGTCGGAAAATGGTTGGCAGACTTCAAGCAAATGCGGGGTTCGGGGTCAACAGCAACCCGTGGTGACGGGATGACGTTTGAATTGCAATGCCTATATCTAGGTCTTGCAGACGACACATCCGGGTGCAGCCATGAGAAACGCCGCCATTATCGGCATGACCATAGCGGGATTGCTTGCCGCACCGGCCTTTGCGGCCTGCCCGCCGCCGACGCCGGGCGACACGCCCGCGGAAATCAAGGCCAATGCCGAACGGCTGGTTTGCCTGCAGAGAGAAATTTCGGCCGACACCGAGCGCCGCCGCCAACAGATGGAAATCGATGCGCTCAACAACCGCTTGCGCGATCTAGAGCTGCAGCGGCGGTTCGACAACCTGCCGAAGCCGCCGGTGATCGTGGTGCCGCCGCCGATGACTCTCTAGGTCACTCGCCGCGCGATACGCGGGCGATTTCCTTTTCCACCATGCGCTCGACCACGGCGGGCAGATTTTCATCCAGCCATTCCTTGAGCATGGGGCGCAGCATGTCGCGCATCATGGCTTCGATGGTCAGGCCCGGATTGCCGATGCCCAGGGCATTGAGCTTGCCGATGGAATTGCGCACCGCGGCCTTGGTGGCCGGCTCGAGCAATTCCTCGGTCATCTGCGTGGTCAGCGTCGGATCGGGAAGCGGCGCAGCCTGAGCCACGCTCGGCTGGAACGGGGCGGCCGACGGCTGGGGCTCGGGCGCCACCTCGACCTCGGCGAGCGCGGCCATTTCAGGCTCGGCCTCCGGCTCAGGTTCGGGCTGGCGCGCCGGCAGCGGATCGAAGCTCGGCAGGTCGTCGTCGATATCGAAGGCCACGTCCTCGGCTTCCACCAGGCTCGGACCTTCGTCGTCGGCCTCGGTATCGGCCAGGATGGAATCGAAGCTGACGCTTTCGGGCTCCCTGCCCTCTTCCACGATCTGCGAAGGCGACAGGGCCAGCGGCTCGATATCCTCGAGCATATCGGAAAGGTCCCGGTCGGCCTGGTCGCTCAACGGCTTGGCCGGCGCTGCCTGCATGGGCGGCGGAGCGGCCTGGAACGCGGGCCGGCGCGGCGTGGCCGCCGCGTCGTCATCGGCGATGATCTGCCGGATGGACGACAGGATTTCGTCCATGGACGGTTCTTTGGGTGCCGGCTTGTTCATTGGTGCCTCTTACTCATGCGCCCGATAGGCAAAGGCGCCCGCAGCCGCCTCCCCCTGATTCGTAAACAATAGCTTAGCGGCAAGGGGCCCGATTAGGAATCGCCCCAAGGAGGAACAATTGCGTCTTCCACGAAAAGTTATGGCCGGGACAAGCCCGGCCATGCATTCTCTCATCCCGCAAGGGGCGCCTTATTCGGCGATGGTGCGCAATTCCTGCCACACGTCCTCGACCGCCTGCGTATAGGGCACGGCGGTCTTGACCTGAACCGGCAGGCCGAGATCGGTGGCGGTCAAGCGGCCCATGGCGCTCAGCAGGGCGAACGTGGCCACGACCTTGCTGTTGGAGGCATTGATGAGGCTTTCGCGAGCCGTGGTCAGGTCGGCCTGGGCATTGAGTACGTCCAGCGTGGTGCGGGTGCCGAGATCGCGCTCCTGGATGACGCCGTCCAGCACCGTATTGCTGGACGAAACGCCGGCCTGGGCCGCACTGATCTGCGCATCGGCGCTCTGGATGCCCGTCCAGGCGGAAATCACCGCCTCGCGCACCTGATCATAGGCGGACATGGCGTCCACCTCGGACTTGATCTGGTTGAGATTGGCCTGGCGCACGGCGGAGCCGATGGCGCCGCCCGCATAGATCGGGATGCGCACCTCAAAGCCCAGGGAGCCGCGGATACCGTCCTGCGGACCGCCGGATGGGCCGGTCCAGCTGGTGCCGACCGATCCCGAAATGCTGGCCGTAGGCCCGAAACCGGCCTGCGCGGCATCGCTGCCGGCCTGGGCGGCGCGAATACCGGCCTTGGCCAGCAGAATACCCGGATGGCCGATTTCAGCCTCGGAAATGGCCGAATCCAGCGAACGCGGAATGAGGTTACTGTACTGATGGCTGGTGGAAAGGCCCTGCGGCCGGACACCCACGAGCCGCTGGAACGTCGCCTCGGCCGTCTGCAGGCTACCCAGCGAGGCCTGATAGGCCGCCTGGCCCTGCGCCAGACGCGCCTGAGCCTGGGCAACGTCGATACGCGTGCCCTCGCCCACATCGAGACGGTCCTGGGCGGCCTGGACCTGGGCCTGGAAGAAGCTGATATTTTCCTGGCGCAGGGCCAGCAATTCCCGCCCGCTCAGCACCGACATATAGGCCTGAACGACTTCCAGAAGCACGTTCTGCTCGGCATTGCGGATTTGGTGTTCGGCCACTTCGGCGCTGGCGCGGGCCGCCTCGACCTGGGCTTCGGTGCGGAAATTGTCGAAAATGGTCTGGCTGTAGGAAAGCCCGGTGGTGAGGGAGGAGCCCGATTGCCAATTGCCACCCACGAGCGAGGCATTCTGCGAGCCGCTCACGGAGGCGCCGAGGGTCGGCATCATGCCCGATTTGGCCTGGACGATGCCTTCCGCGGATGCCTTGGCGCTGAGCAGGGCGGCCTGCAAATCGGGCGCATGATCATAGGCGGCGGCGAGCGCCTGCGAAATGGATTGCGCCTGGGCCGCTCCAACCGAACCACACGCCATAGCCAAGGCAAGCAGGCTTGCCCCCAAGAACCCGCGATACTTCATTCACCGCCTCCAGACCCCATCACACTAACGCCCGGCAGATGGGGTGCACAACCAATCCAGACAATCCCTACAGAACTTTAATGATCTCTTCATGTCCGACCGTCACCCGATGGCAACAGAAACGCGCCCAAACCCTGCTTTGTCCACAGTCGAACCATTGCGGCGCGATGCGGACAGCAGCGTCAGGCGCGCATCGCCAGACCCTGACCATATGCTCGACGTGAATATGCCCGCCCCGCCGTTTTGGCAACCGGGGACGCGCATCCGCGACAATTTTGCTGCGATTATCGACGCTTGGGCTTGTCGTCCTTGTTCTTGCCCTCGTCGCCATCGACCGGCTGATCCTGTTCGGTACCGTCGGGGCGATGGCCCAGATCGTCGATATTGTCGTCCTTTTGCGTGCCGGGCTCGGTTTCGAGCGGCGCCGGGGTGGATTCCTGCTTGCGGCTGGACATCGTGCTCTCCTGAAAAGGTCTCACGAACCAACTTTCGGGCCGTCGCGACGTTCCATCGGGAGCGGTGCATGCAGGGAGAATATCGAAGGAAGATGGAGGCCGCGTCCGGAATCGAACCGGAATACACGGATTTGCAATCCGCTGCGTAACCATTCCGCCACGCGGCCTCTGGGCGCCAGTACCTATTGGAGCCAAATCGCTTATGCAATAGGCTGATTGCCAAGACGTGAATATTCGCCAACAGCGGCGGCTCCCGACGCCGGAACTAGCGTTGATCACGGCAACAGATTAGCGTCCCCGGCGTCCATTGCCGGGAATCGCCATGACTGCTTCCGCCGCCCGCTCCGACTACGCCCAGCCGATCCTGGCCGGCATCCTGGCCGCCATTGTCGGTTATGCCAGCACCTTTACCCTGATGCTGGCGGCGCTGAGCGCAGCGGGGGCCAGCCCGCAACAAGCGGGATCGGGCCTGTTTTCCGTATGCATCGCCATCGGCATTCTTAATATCGTAGTGGCCTGGCGGGTGCGAACGCCGATCAGCTTCGCCTGGACCACGCCCGGGGCGGCCTTCCTGCTCACCGTGGGCGAACCGATGGGCGGCTATCCGGCCGTGGCGGGCGCCTTTCTTGCCTGCGCCGCGCTGATCGCCCTGACCGGGTTCATCCGCCCCCTCGCCCGGTTGGTGGCGGCGATTCCCTCGGCCCTTGCCAATGCCATGTTGGCCGGCATGCTGCTGGCGCTGTGCCTGGCGCCGGTCGAGGCAGTGGCCGAAATGCCTTTCCTCGCCCTGCCGATTCTGGCGGCCTGGGCACTGGGCCTGCGCTTTGCGCGCCGTTATGCCGTGCCCATCGCCGTTGCGGTGACCGGCATCGTGCTCGCGACGACCACGAACCTGCCCGCCGGCACGTTCGACGGCGCCTGGCCGAGCCTGGCATTCGTCATGCCCGAATTCACCCTGGACGCACTGATCCGCATCGCCCTGCCGCTCTATGTCGTCACCATGGCGTCCCAGAACCTGCCGGGCGTGGCGGTCATGAAGGCTAATGGCTACCAGTTGCAGCCGGCGCCGATCTTCGTGCTCACCGGCTTCGCCAGCGCCGCCACGGCGTTTTTCGGCGGCATCACCAGCAATCTGGCGGCGATCACCGCCGCCATCTGCGCCGGCCCCGAAGCTCATCCCGATCCCGCGCGGCGTTGGCCGGCCCCGGTTTCGGCCGGATTCACCTATCTGGCCCTGGGATCGCTCGCCAGCCTCGCGGCTGCCTTCATTGCGGCCTCTCCGCCGCTGCTGATCCAGGCCGTGGCCGGGCTCGCGCTCTTTTCCAGCCTGGCCTCGTCGCTGGCCGGGGCGTTGGCAGACGAAGATTCGCGCCTGCCGGCGATTCTGACTTTCGTGGCAACAGCCTCCGGAATCACCATTATCGGCGTCGGCGCGCCTTTCTGGGGATTGGTCGGCGGCATCGTGCTGCTGATATTGCTGCGCAAGGCCAGGCCCGCATGATTGTGCACGCGCTCATCCTGGCCGGAGGGCGCGGCAGCCGCCTGGGCGACGTGCGCAAGGCCGGAATTCGCATTGGCGGCCGCACCTTGCTGGCGCGGGTGGCGGAGAGGATGTCCGGCATGCCCCTGCTGATTTCCACAGGACCGGGGCCGGCGGAAGCCCCCACCGAGGGGATCGCGCTGGCCGATCAGGATACCGCCCATAACGGCCCCATGGCCGGGATCGAAGCGGCGCTCCGCCATCTCCGGGGCCGTGCGCACGAAGACGATCTCCTGCTCACCGTGGCGGTGGATACGCCCTTCCTGCCCGCCGATTACCGCGCGCGCATGATTGCCGCGCTCGATGCGGGCGCGCCGGCGGCCTATGCGGCCTGGGGTTCGGACATCTATCCCACCAATGCCATCTACCGCCTATCGGCGCTGCATGCCCTTGCCCCGGCAAATCTGCCGGACAGTCCAAAGCGGCTATTGCAGAATCTGGGCGCAGCGCCGGTCGACTGGAGCGCGGCATGCGGGGACAATCCCTTCGCCAATCTCAATATTCTGGCCGACCTCGTCGCCCTTGGCCGGCGTGCCCGCCAGACGGGCCAATGACAACTTATTCACATCGCGTTGCATTGGGGGCTTGGCAAAGCGGATCAGTTTGGGTACACGGACCTCGCTTCGCCAAACGGCGCAGCAAGAAGTGTTCCGCGATAGCTCAGTTGGTAGAGCGTTCGACTGTTAATCGAATGGTCGCTGGTTCGAGTCCAGCTCGCGGAGCCATCTCTCTTTCCTCCCCCTTGCCCATATATTGTGCAACCCTGATTGCACTTGCGCGCCCGGCGGGGTAGGACAAGCCAAATTGTCCTGAAGTTTTTTTCCCATGACCAGTGTTTCCTCCGCATCTGCGCCCGACGCGCAGCGCACAGCCCTGAGCATCATTCTGGCGATCAGCGGCGCGCATCTGCTCAACGACCTGCTGCAATTCCTGCTGCCGGCGCTCTATCCGATGCTGAAGGAAAACTACGGGCTATCCTATCTGCAGATCGGCCTGCTGACGCTGGGACAGCAGATCACCGCCTGTCTCCTGCAGCCGATCTTCGGGCTCTCCGGCGATCTCAAGCCCAAGCCCTATTGGCTGGTTCTCTCCATGACCATCATCGCCACCGGCGTCGCGCTGCTGGCGGCCGCCAACGGCTTCTGGCTGCTGTTCATCGCGGCGGTGATCATGGGCACCGGCTCGGCGCTGTTCCATCCGGAAGCATCGCGCGTAGCGCGCATGGCCTCGGGCGGCCGGCTGGGCTTCGCCCAATCCCTGTTCCAGGTCGGCGGCAATGCCGGCACGGCTCTGGGCCCGCTCGCCGCCGCGCTGATTCTTCTGCCGCTCGGCCAGTCCAGCGTCTTCTACTTCCTGGTCGTCGCCATTGTCGGGCTGGCCCTGCTCGCTTATGTCGGCCGCTGGTTCGTCGAACATCAGCGCCAGGCGGCCAGCCGCCCCAAGGTCGCGGTGCAGAAGCCGGCCTTGTCGCGCCAGCGCCTCATCGTCGCCTTCGCGGTCATCGGCGCGCTGCTGCTCAGCAAGTTCATCTATATCGAAGGGCTGAAGAGCTATTACGCCTTCTTCCTGATCGAAAAATTCGCGCTGACGGCACAGGAAGCCCAGTTCTACCTCTTCGCCTTCCTCGGCGCGGTGGCCGCCGGCACCTTTATCGGCGGGCCGGTGGGCGACCGCTACGGCCGCCTGGCGGTGATCTGGGTGTCGATCCTGGGCGCGCTCCCCTTCACCCTCGCCCTGCCCTATCTCGACCTGTTCTGGACGGCAGTGATGAGCATCATGGTGGGCCTCATCCTCTCCTCGGCCTTTTCGGCCATGGTTGTCTATGCCCAGGAACTGGTGCCCGGAAAGGTCGGCATGATCGCCGGCTTCATCTTCGGCTTCGCCTTCGGCATCGGCGCGCTGGGCGCCGCCGCCATGGGGGCCCTGGCCGACTGGATCGGCATGATCGCCGTGTTCCAGATTTGCGCCTTCCTGCCCGCTCTTGGTATCCTGACGATCTTTCTGCCGAAAACGGCCGAACTCCACCCCGAAAGGAGCGCCGCATGAGCGATGGATCGGAAATCGACGGCGAGAGCCAGATCACCCTGACGCGGACCATCGCCGCCAATGTCAGCGACGTGTTCTCCGCCTGGACCGATCCGGCGCTGATCGAGCAATGGCAAGCCGACGAGGCCGAATTCGACGCCTTTGAGGGCGGGCAATATCACTTCATCACCTATGCCGAGGACGAAGACGAGGCCGACCACGAGGTTTCGGGGGAAGTCCTGCAATTCGTCGAGGACCAGCGGCTGGTCTTGTCCTGGGTGCACAAGGACGAGGACGATGAACTGATCTTCGTGCTCGATCTGATGTTCAAGGCCGTGGGCGAGGATGCCACCAGCATCACCCTCACCGAGCGCGGTCTGCCCCATGCCGATGCACAGACGCGGATTTTCTCCATGGAAGCCTGGAGCGCCGCCCTGGAGCAATTGGCTGAATTGATGGAATAGGCGGACGCGGACAGCAGCCTCCGGGGAATTCTATTCCCCTGCCGCCGGAAGGCGCGACCGCGCCTTGCGCCGCGAGCCCCGGCGGAGAAAACCCCTGCCCGGACGGCCATTTACGCCTTGCGGCTCGCTGCGACGGCACCTACCATTGGCGCTTGATCCTCCAGCAGAAGACCCATGGCCAAGCACGAAGACCTCATTTCCGCCATCGGCAATACGCCGCTGATCCGCCTCAATCGCGTTTCGACCCTGACCGGTTGCGACATCTGGGGAAAGGCGGAATTCCTCAACCCCGGCCAGTCGGTGAAGGACCGTGCCGCGCTCTTCATCATTCATGACGCGGTGAAATCGGGCAAGCTGAAGCCCGGCGGCACCATCGTGGAAGGCACGGCGGGCAATACCGGCATCGGGTTGACCCTGGTGGCCAATTCGCTGGGCTTCAAATCGGTGATCGTCATCCCCGAAACGCAGAGCCAGGAAAAGAAGGACGCCTTGCGCCTTTACGGCGCCGAGCTGATTGAGGTTCCAGCCAAGCCCTACAAGAATCCCAACAATTACATCAAGGTTTCCGGACGCCTGGCTGAAAAGCTCAATGCCGAGCTGCCCAATGGGGCGATCTGGGCCAACCAGTTCGACAATGTCTCGAACCGCCGGGCGCATGTCGAGACCACCGGGCCCGAAATCTGGCAGCAGACCGGTGGCCGCATCGACGGCTTCATCTGCGCCGTGGGCTCCGGCGGCACCCTGGCCGGCGTGGCCGAGGCGCTGCGGTCGCGCAATCCGGACGTCAAGATCGGCCTCGCCGATCCCGAGGGCGCCGCGCTTTATGAATATTACGCTCATGGCGCGCTGAAATCCTCGGGCAATTCGATCACCGAAGGCATCGGCCAGGGCCGCATCACGGCCAATCTGGAAGGGCTCAAGGTGGATATGCCCTACCAGATTTCCGACGCCGAGGCCCTGCCCTATATCTACGACCTGCTGCAGCACGAAGGCCTGTGCCTGGGTGGCTCCAGCGCCATCAATATCGCCGGCGCGGTGCGCATGGCGCGCGATTTGGGGCCGGGCAAGACCATCGTTACGGTGCTCTGCGACTACGGCAACCGCTATGCCAGCAAGATCTTCAACCCCGAATTCCTGCGCGGCAAGAACCTGCCCGTGCCGCCCTGGATGGACGGCCGCACACCGATCGACATCGCCAGCATCATGGAGCCCGAACCGGCCTAGTTGGGATTGCGGCCTTCGCGCCGCCTGCTAGAGTGCTCCTGCATTTGCGCTGAAGGGGCAACGTGTTCGGTATAGACGACATTCTCGGCGCTATTTTCGCGGACATGCATATCGTGGCGCTCATCATGGGCGCCATTTATGTCCTCGCCTTCATCTGCGCGGTGCGGGAAATCCTCAATTCCCGCACCTCCCAAGGCTCGATCGCCTGGCTTTTATCATTGATTTTGCTGCCGATTCCGTCGGTTCTGCTCTATCTGATCTTCGGCTGGAAGCTGTTCGACGATTACGCTACGGACCGGGTGCAGAACGGCCGCGCCGATCGCCCCCTGCGCGCCAAGGACCTGGCCCTGATCGACCGCGAGACCGATGCGCTCTGGCCGGTCCAGGTTCACGTGTCCGAACTGCCCTTCCTCAAGGGCAATGATGTCGAGCTGCTGATCGACGGCAAGGCCACCTTCGATTCGATCTTCGCCGGCATCGAGGCGGCTGAGGAATATCTGCTGGTTCAATTCTATATCGTGCGCGACGACCGGCTGGGACAGGAACTGGCCGAACGGCTCATCGCCAAGGCCAAGGCGGGCGTCGCGGTCTTCCTGCTCTATGACGATATCGGCAGCTCCGGCATGCCTAAGCGGTATAGGCGCGAAATGCGCGAGGCCGGCGTCAAGGTGGCCGGCTTCAACCACCGGCACAAGCTGCTGCGCCTCTATGGCCCGACCCGCATCAATTACCGCAATCACCGCAAGATCGTCGTCGCCGACGGCAAGCATGCCTGGGTAGGCGGGCACAATGTGGGGGTGGAATATCTCGGCGAGGATCCGCGTTTCGGCCATTGGCGCGATACCCATGTGCGCGTCTCCGGCCCGGCGGCGCTCGGCTGTGCGCTGCTGTTCCGTGAGGATTGGGAATGGGCGACCGGCGAACGCCTGCCCAATCGGCCGCCCAGGGAATTGGAGACTTTCGGCGAACAATCCGTGCTGGTCATGGGCAGCGGACCGGCGGACAAGCTGGAAGAATGCGCCATTGCCTATACCGACCTGATCGGGCGGGCGCGGGAGCGGTTATGGATCGTCAGCCCCTATTTCGTGCCGGATACCGATATCCGTACCGCCCTCTATGCGGCGCGGTTGCGCGGGGTAGATGTGCGGATCATGCTGCCGGACAATCCGGACCACAAACTGGTCTGGCTCGCCAGCCTCGCCCATGCCGACGCCATGGTGCAGCACGATATCGGCGTCTATCGCTACACCGATGGTTTTCTTCATCAAAAGGTCGTTCTGATGGACGACCAGATCGCCACGGTCGGCAGCGTCAATTTCGATAATCGCTCGTTTGCGATCAATTTCGAGATCACCTTGTGGTTCACCGATCCGCAGATGATCGCGGAAGTGGAGGCCATGCTGCTCAAGGACTTCGAGGCCTGCCGCCAGGTCGGCGTGGCCGAGGTGGAAAGCCGGCCCTGGCCGCTTTATGTTCTGACGCAAGCAGCGCGTCTATTGTCCCCTGTTCTCTAGGTTTTTCCGATGACCGAATTCCTGTTCCGCGACGATGCCTATCTCCGCTCGGCCGAAGCCAGGATCGTCGCCATCACGCCCGAAGGCGGCGTCGTACTGGACCGGACCCCGTTCTACGCGACCTCCGGCGGACAGCCCGGCGACAGCGGCACATTGACCGATAGCGCTAACAGACTGTTGACGCTGAGCACCGCCATTCATCCCGACGGCGACAAAACGGCGATCGTTCATGTGCCGGCCGACGGTCAGGCCCTGCCCGCGGTGGGAGAAACGGTGCGGGTCGAGATCGATTGGGCGCGTCGCTACCGATTGATGCGGATGCATACGGCCCTCCATCTGCTCTCGGTGGTCTTCCCCTTCCCCGTCACCGGCGGGCAGATCGGCGAGGACAAGGGCCGGCTCGATTTCGACATGCCGGACGTTCCTGAGGACCTCGATGGGCTCGAGCGGCGGCTCAACGACATGGTGGCGGCCGATCATGCGGTGAGCACCGAATGGATCACCGATGCCGAAATGGCGGCCAAGCCGGACCTGATCAAGACCATGAAGGTGAAGCCGCCCATGGGCCAGGGCCGGGTGCGGCTGGTGCGGATCGGCGATGTGGACCTGCAGCCCTGCGGCGGTACCCATGTGGCGCGGACGGGCGAAATCGGCCGGCTGGCGCTGGGCAAGATCGAAAAGAAGGGCAAGCAGAACCGCCGCGTCAGCCTGCTCTTCGCCTGATCGGAATGGTTACATTATCGGCGGGGCATAGAGCAGCCCGCCATTGCTCCACAGCGCATTCTGCCCGCGCAGCATGGCGGCGCCGGTCTGCGGACCGAAATTGCGGTCGTAAAGCTCGGCATAATTGCCCACGGCGCGAATGGCGTCGCTCATGAAGGTGGGGCGCAGGCGAAGCGCGCTGCCATAATCGCCTTCCAGCCCCAGAATGCGGCGGACGGCCGGCGTGCGCGCGGCCGAAAGGGAATCGATATTGAGGCTGGTCACGCCCACTTCCTCGGCGGTGATCAGGGCGAACATGGTCCAGCGGACGATCTCGAACCATTCATCGTCGTCCTGCCGCACCACCGGGCCCAGCACTTCCTTGGAAATCCGCTCCGGCAGGATGCGATGCAGGGCCGGATCCTGAAGCTCGCGGCGAAAGGCCTGCAATTGCCGGCCGGACGCCGAAATCACCTGGCAGAGCCCGGCGCGATAGGCGACCAGGAGGTCGGCCGCTTCCTCATAGACCACTTCCTGGAACGTGGTCTGGTTGGAGAAGAAGAAATCGTCCAGCGCCTGCAATTCCCCGAAACCATCGACGACGCAGATGCTGACATTGTCCAGTTCATAGGCCGACACGACCCCGAGCGATTGCGGCACGAGGAAGGCCTGGCCATCGAAGAAGCTGGGCGCCACATAGCGGGCGCCGTAGCGGGTGTCGCGCCCCGCCGTCCAGGCGCCATTGCGCATCAGCACATCGACGCTGCCGGTCTGGAGCGGCGCAAAGCGCGCCTCGCCGCGATAGGAGCGGAATTCGATAAGATCGGGATTGCCGAAAATGGCGGCCGCCAGCGCCCGGCACAGATCGACATCGAAGCCGGACCAGCGGCTGTCCGTATCCAGTTGCGAGAAGCCGGAGAGCGGATTGCTCGACCCGCAGACGAGAAAGCCGCGATCGCGCACCGCATCCAAGGTCTGCGCCATTGCCGGCTGCCCCGCCGTTCCGAACAGAAGGGCGGCCAGAAGCATGGCTGGCATGAACAGGTTGCGCAAAATCGAGGCTTTCTTTTCTCCGCCCAATATTGGCGGGGCGAAAAGAGGGGTCAAGCCGAGCACCGGCCCGCCCCCCGGATAATTTCGTATGTCTCGCGGATAAATGAGCCGATATGATCGAGTGACCATCCCCCTCCCCGGCCATCCCCGCACGGGCGAGGGAGCGAAATAGCTGTGATTTTAGCTGGATGTGGGCTGCCAAAGGCACCTAACCCAGTCCGGATCGTCACCCTCGGGCCTGACCCGAGGGTTCTTTGTTTTGGTGCATCACAAACACCCTCGGGTCGAGCAACCGTGGATGGTTAGGCG